>JAIOJF010000024.1 GCA_019911965.1 Paracoccaceae bacterium
CCGCCTTGCCGGCGATAATTTCCGCCACCGCCACGCCTTCTTCCTCCGCCTTGTGCGCCAGCATCGGACCACGCACGGCATCGCAAACAGCATAAATATTCGAAAATTTACCCACGCGGAAAGTATGTTCGTCGATCAGTACACGGCCGGCTTTATCAAGTTCCACACCTAAGTTTTCGAGTCCTAAGCCGACTGTAAATGGTCTTCGCCCCACACAGCACTGCGCACATGATTGGCGTTGATCTCCAGCCCCACGCAATAGTGCGTGTCGGCGTCAATATGCACATAAGCCGCCATGGAACAAAGCGTTTCAGCGAAGGCCACTGAAGCCCCACCATGAAGCATGCCGTAAAGCTGATGCACGCGGCCCGTGATCGGCATGACCAGTCTTGGCTCCTCCTGTCTTTACTACATGAAAAGACTGCGCCAACCGCTTGAAGACCGGGGATTTGACGTGGCGGTGTTCCACGCCACCGGCATGGGCGGCATGGCTTTTGAAAGCCTCGCGCGCGAAGGCTTCTTTGCCGCGGTGATGGATTTCGCGCTGCCGGAACTGGGCAATCTGATGGTCGGTTCGGTGGCCAATGGCGGGGCGGACCGGCTGACGTCGGCTGGCAGGCGCGGCATTCCGCAGATCGTGGCGCCGGGCTGCACCGATCTGATCGATTTCGCCGCCTGGCAGGAGGTTCCGGCGCGCTTTGCCGACCGCCCGTTCCATGCCCATAACCGGCTGATCGCCTCGGCCGGGCTGACCGGCGATGAACGCCGCGAACTGGTGCGCGATATCGCCGGGCGACTGGAACAGGCCACCGCGCCGGTGACGGTGATCCTGCCCAATCGCGGCATCGAGGAATGGGACAAGGCGGGCGAGGCGGCGCATGATCCCGAAGGGCTGGCGGCGATGCTGGACGAATTCCGCAAGGCGATCAAACCACCCGCCGAACTGGTCGAGATCAACGCCCATATCAACGATCAGGAATTCGCCGATACCGCGCTGGCGATCCTGGATGGCTGGATCGCCAAAGGTATCGTGAAAACAAGCCTCTGACGGTGGTTCCTAATCCCGCGTCCCAACCCAGGATTCCCAGTCTTCCGGGCTGTCGAGATCAATGCGCGCGCGTTGTCCGGGCAGGGCGACAAGGCGGGTCCTGTCGCGGTGGCGTTGCAGAAGGTCGCGGGCACCGGCATCGCCCTTGAGGGCGGCCAGCGCCGGGATGTGATCACGCCCGAACAGGACCGGGTTGCCGGGGCTGCCGTCTGGCATCGCCGCGCGACAGATCGCGCCCGGATCATCCGCCGGGAAGGCCGCGACAAGCACATCCAGATCACAGGCGCGGATATCCGGCATGTCGGCCAGCGCCAGCAACACGCCCGTACAATCGGGCGGGCAGGCGGCCAGCCCGGCACGGATCGAGGCGGACAGGCCGTCCTGCCATTGCAGGCTGATCACCGGCGTAACCGCAAGGCCCGTCAGGCAGGCCAGCCGCGCCGCA
Source organism: Paracoccaceae bacterium (assembly GCA_019911965.1). GTDB lineage: Bacteria > Pseudomonadota > Alphaproteobacteria > Rhodobacterales > Rhodobacteraceae > UBA5972. The sequence continues at coordinate 1,494 of JAIOJF010000024.1, forward strand.
TCATCCGGGCGCAGCACCACCAGCACGGGCTCCGCCTTGCTGTCGCAGGCGGCACGCGCACTTCGACGCAGAAGGGCCTCGCCGTCGATCTGTTGCAACAGCTTGTCCGCGCCGCGCATCCGCGTCGAACCACCCGCCGCCAGCAGGATCAGGCATATCCCGGTTTTCGCCATTTTTGTTTCTATACAAACAACTTTTCATTTGAGCCTTGCCGGCTTCTCGCCTAGCCTCGCAGCAAGCCGTCTTGCGGGCAAGATCAAACAGGGGGCTGGCCATGCGCAGCTTTATCGACATCGACCTGAACAGCCGGAAGATCGACCGGCGCGTACTGCAAGGGCGCGAAATCGCCGAATGCGGCCGCTACCTGATCGCCAGAACGCTGGTGGCGGACGGTATTGCCGGCAAGGATGCGCTGGGGCCGGACAATCCGCTGATCTTTTCCGCCGGGCCGTTCGCCGGCACCAATTTCTCGAACGCCAACCGCTTGTCGGTGGGCTGCAAATCGCCGCTGACCGGCGGCATCAAGGAGGCCAATTCCGGCGGCACCTTCGCCTTCGCGATGGGCCAGCTGGAGATTTCCGGCATCACCTTCCACGGCCAGAGCGACGAATGGGTGGTGATCCATATCCCGCTGGAGGGCGAGATAACCTTTCACGATGCCAGCCCCTATCTGGGCCTTGGCGTGTTCGATACCGCGAAAAAGCTGCACGAAAAATTCGGCGACAAGGTCAGCCTCGGCATCTGCGGGCCGGTCGGCGAATATCAGGGCAATCTGGCCGGTATCGCGTTTTCCGATACCGATAACCGCCCGACCCGGCTGGCCGCGCGCGGTGGCGTGGGCGCGGTGATGGGATCGAAAAAGATCAAGGCGGTGGTGATCGACAAGAACAAGATGCCCGCCGTGCATGACCGCAAGAAATACATGGGCGCGGTCAAGGCCTACAACAAGCTGCTGGGCGAAAGCCCGGCGGTGCAGAACATGCTGAAACTGGGCACCGCGATGGTCAGCGATCTGACCAATACGCTGGGCGGCCTGCCGACCGACAATTTCTCGTCCGGGCAGTCGACGCCGAAGGATGGCGGGCCGCACAGGATGGGTGGCGACTATATCCATGATCTGAACGTGTCGCGCGGTGGCGAGCCAAGCCATGCCTGCATGCCGGGCTGCATGATCAAATGCTCCAATGTCTATGTCGGTGCCGACGGGCGCGAGGTGGTCTCGCCGCTGGAATATGAAACAATCAGCCTTCTGGGCACCAATTGCGGGCTGCGCGACCCCGACGAAGTGGCGCTGATGAACGAGATCGCCAATGATCTGGGCGTCGACACGATCGAGCTTGGCGGCACGATCGGGGTGCTGATGGAGGCCGGGCAGGGCGCGTTCGGCGATATGGATTTCATGACCCGGGTGCTGAAGGACATCGCGCAAGGCACGGAAAAGGGGCAGCTTTATGCGGCCGGCACGGCGGCGGTGGGCGAGCATTTCGGCGTCAGGCGTGTGCCGGTGATCAAGCGGCAGACGATATCCGCCTATGATCCAAGGATCATCGAGGTGACAGCGGTGTCGATGATGGTCACCGCGCAGGGTGCCGATCACACCACCGGCAATGCGCCATCCTTCGCCAGTTTCGACAAGTCGGTGAAGGAAGTGGCGGCGGAAAGCTACCGGATGCAGGTCAATTCCGCGCTGGCCGACAGTTTCGGGCTCTGCGTGTTCGGGCGCTCCGTCACCGATGCCAACCGGCTCCTGCTGGCGGATGCGATCAATGACGCCTTCGATGCCGGGATTGATGCCGACTGGCTGATCGACATCGCGCGCGAGACATTGCGGCTGGAGGTTGCATTCAACGAGGCCGCCGGGTTCACCGAGGCCCAGGATGAATTGCCCGCCTTCTTCATGGACGAGCCATTGCCGCCGACCGGGCGCACCGCAAGGATGCTGGCAGCGGAGGTGAACGCGCATATGCGTGCCTTCCGCGCCGATCCTGACTGGATTGCAACGGCGTGACGCCCCCGCATTCGCCCGGCAAATCCGCGTTGCGCTGGCTGGATATCCCGCCGGTCTGGCTGCTGGCCTTCATCCTGGCGGCCTGGGCCTTGCCGCGCGGCGGCCTTGCCGGTGCCTGGGTCGCGCCGTTCGGCTGGGTGCTGGTCGCGCAAGGCGTTGTGCTGATGGCCTGGGCGGCATGGCTGTTTCCGCGCCACCGCACCAGCGTGGTGCCGCATCGCAAGCCGGACAATATCATCACCTCCGGCCCTTACCGGTTCAGCCGCAATCCGATCTATCTGGCGGATGCGCTGTTGCTGGCGGGCGCGGCTTTGGTGATGCACAGCCTGATCGGGCTGTTGCTGGTGCCGGTCTTCATGGTGGTCATCACCCGGCGCTTCATTCTGGGCGAGGAAGCCCGGCTGAGCGCCGCCTTTCCCGACGAGGCGGCGGCGTTTTTCATGCGCACGCGGCGCTGGCTCTGACACCCAGGCCATTGCGACCTGACGTTGCAGGGCGAAAACCGGCCGCGGAGATTGCAACATTTCCGGAATACCGCTAAGTGCCTAGCCTGACAGGCAGGCGCACGGGGGCAGATTTGCCCTTGTTTCGTCTGGCGCAGTCGCAAGAAGGACTGGCGCGGGCTGATCCGCGCCGAGGCCCGCCTGTGCGGCGGGCCCCCGTGGACAAGGGGATTGACGTTGAAAATCGGGACACCGAAAGAAGTTGCAGCAGGTGAAAACCGGGTGGCGATGACGCCGAACTCGGCCCTGCAATTGCAAAAACTGGGCCATGAATGCCTGATCGAAGCCGGTGCGGGCGTTGCCGCGCGCTATTCGGATGCGGATTACGAAAAAGCCGGGGTCAAGGTGGTGAAAACCGCCGCCGCACTTTGGAAGGAGGCCGATATCATCGCCAAGGTCCGCATCCCGACCGAGGCCGAGATGAAGCGGCTGACCAAGGACAAGACCCTGATTTCGTTTTTCAATCCCGCCGGGAATGACGAAGGCATGGAGGCCGCAAAGGCCAAGGGCACCAATGTCATCGCGATGGAGATGGTGCCGCGTATCAGCCGCGCACAGAAGATGGACGCGCTGTCGTCGATGGCCAATATCGCCGGGTATCGGGCGGTGATCGAGGCGGGCAACAATTTCGGACGCTTCTTCACCGGCCAGATTACCGCTGCGGGCAAGGTGCCGCCGGCCAAGGTGCTGATCGTCGGTGCCGGTGTCGCCGGACTGGCCGCGATCGGTGCCGCCACCTCGCTGGGTGCGCAGGTCTATGCCTTCGACGTGCGCCCCGAAGTGGCCGAACAGATCGAATCGATGGGGGCCGAGTTCGTCTATCTCGACTTCACCGACGAGACCCAGGACGGCGCCGCCACCGGTGGTTACGCTGCGCCATCAAGCCCGGAATTCCGCGAGGCGCAACTGGCGAAGTTCCGCGAACTGGCACCCGACATGGATATCGTCATCTGCACCGCGCTGATCCCCGGACGCGATGCGCCCAAGCTGTGGCTGGAAGACATGGTGGCGATGCAAAAGCCCGGCTCGGTGGTGGTTGACCTTGCTGCAGAACGCGGCGGCAATTGCGATCTGACGGTGATGGACGAGAAGATCGAAAGCAAGAACGGCGTCACCATCATCGGCTATACCGATTTCCCCAGCCGCATGGCGACCCAGGCATCCGAGCTTTACGCCACCAATATCCGCCACATGCTGAGCGATCTGACCCCGGCCAAGGACGGCAAGATCGAGCATGACATGGAAGATGACGTGATCCGGGGGGCCACCGTGGCCTTTGACGGCGCGATCACCTTCCCGCCACCACCGCCCAAGGTGAAGGCGATTGCCGCGGCAAAACCGAAAGCCCCGGAAAAGACCCCGGCCGAGAAAGCCGCCGCCGAGGCCGCCGCCGCCCGCAAGGCCGGCCGCCAGCAGGTGACATTGCTGGTGCTGGGCGGCCTGCTGATGGCGCTGATCGGCATGTATGCGCCGGCCAGTTTCATGCAGCATTTCATCGTCTTCGCGCTGGCGGTCTTTGTCGGCTTCCAGGTGATCTGGGGTGTCGCGCATGCGCTGCACACGCCCTTGATGGCGGTGACCAACGCAATCTCGGGGATCATCATCCTGGGCGCGTTGCTGCAGCTTGGCTCGGGCAACTGGGTGGTCACGCTGCTGGCCGGTATCTCGGTGCTGATCGCCACCATCAACGTCGTCGGCGGCTTCATGGTGACGCGCCGGATGCTCCAGATGTTCCAGAAATCCTGATAGGCGGAGAAAATCATGAACGCTTCTGACCTGCTGACAGCAGAGCTTCAAACCGCCGCCTATATCGCGGCAACGGTCCTGTTCATCCTGTCGCTTGGCGGCCTGAAGGACCAGGAAAGCGCCAAGCGGGGTGTCTGGTTCGGCATCATCGGCATGGCGATTGCCGTGTTCGCCACGATCTTCGGCCCCGGTGTCGCCATCGGCGCGGTGCTGATCATCACCATCGCCATCGGGGCCGTGATCGGCGCGATGGTGGCGATGCGGGTGGAAATGACCGGCATGCCGCAGCTTGTGGCGGCCTTGCATTCCTTCGTCGGGCTTGCGGCTGTGTTCATCGGCCTCAATTCCGACCTGACGGCGCATCATTTCCCGACCCATGCCGAAGAGGTGATCCACGAGGTCGAGATTTTCCTTGGCGTGTTCATCGGGGCCATCACCTTCACCGGCTCGATCATCGCCTATGGCAAGCTGGCGGGGCGGATCGGCGGACAGGCGATGATCCTGCCCGGGCGGCATGTCTGGAATATCGTGATGGTGGCGGCCTCGCTGGTGCTGCTGGCGATGTATATGCAGGGTGCCGGATCGTGGACGCTGTACCTGATGACGCTGATCGCCTTCGTGATCGGTGCACATCTGGTGATGGCCATCGGTGGCGCGGACATGCCCGTCGTGGTGTCGATGCTGAACAGCTATTCCGGCTGGGCGGCGGCGGCGACAGGGTTCCTGTTGGGCAATGACCTTCTGATCGTGACCGGTGCACTGGTCGGCTCCAGCGGTGCGATCCTGTCCTACATCATGTGCAAGGCGATGAACCGGCATTTCCTCAGCGTCATTCTGGGCGGGTTCGGCAATACCACCGGCCCGGCAATGGATATCGAGGGCGAACAGATCGCGATTGATGCCGATGGCGTGGCGGCGGCGCTGGATGACGCGGATTCGATCATCATCGTGCCGGGCTACGGCATGGCGGTGGCCCAGGCGCAGCAATCGGTGAGCGAGCTGACCCGCCGGCTGCGTGCCAAGGGCAAGACCGTCCGGTTCGGCATTCACCCGGTGGCCGGGCGTCTGCCGGGGCATATGAACGTGCTGCTGGCCGAGGCCAAGGTTCCCTACGATATCGTGCTGGAGATGGACGAGATCAACGACGATTTCCCGTCCACCGACGTGGCGATCATCATCGGGTCCAACGACATCGTGAACCCCGCCGCGCAGGAAGACCCCAATTCCCCCATCGCCGGCATGCCGGTGCTGGAAGTGTGGAAAGCCAAGCAGGTCTTCGTGTCCAAGCGCGGGCAGGGCACCGGCTATTCGGGGATCGAGAACCCGCTGTTCTTCAAGGAGAATACGCGCATGTTCTACGGCGATGCCAAGAAGTCGCTGGACGATCTGCTGACCCGCATCACCTGAACCGGCCACAAGGTCCGAAATGAAAAAAGCCCCGGTCGACTGGCCGGGGCTTTTTTGTTGCGCGGTTGGATCACCTGACGGCGCGCGCGATCACTTCCAGCACGAGACCTTCACCGTGAAGTCCCCGGCCATGAAGGCCACATCCTCGGCCGCCGCCGCATCGAATCCGGTGGCCAGACCGTAAGTGATGCCGTGGCGGTCCAGCATCTCGCGCAATTCCGCCACGCGCAGGGCGAAGTTCACGTATTCCGGCTCGCCCTCTTTCGCCGGGCGCAGCATCTGCATGCCGATCACCGCGCCACGATCATCCAGCACCGGCCCGCCGACATCGCCGCGTTCCGCAAAGACCGAGACCCGCAGGGCGCGTTCGTCGCCGTCTGCGCCTTTGAGGTCAGTCAGGGTGCCGTAGTTCAGCGTGGCGATTTCCATCACTTCAGGGAACGAGAAACCCGATACCGTCACCTCTGCGCCAATCTCGGGTGCCTCTGATGAAAACAGCGCGTAAGAGGCCGGCGTGAAGGCATCCTTGGGGCGCAGTACCGCCAGTTCCAGGCCGGGATTTTGCGCCAGCAATTCCAGTTCGACACCGTCTTCGGCCAGCGTGATGCGCGAACAGCCCTCGATATTGGCGGTATCGGTGATCACCACCCCCTCGCCATTGACCACGAAGCCCGAGGCCGAGGAGGCCGGCAGCGGCGTATCCAGCCCCTCGCTCAGGTCGGTCGGCTCATCCGGGCCGTCGCCATAGCCGATGGATTCGTCCAGTACGTATTCGGGCAGCGGCGTGAAGCTTTCATACATCTCTACCGCGAATTTCTGCATCACCTTGTTCATCTTCGGTGGCCAGATGATGGTGAAGCCCTTGACCAGCCCGTTATCGGTGCGGGCATAGGTGTAAGAGACGATATTTTCATCCGCACCGGACAGCACGAACCAGCCACGGTTTTTCGCGCGATAGCCTTCCGCCGGGACATAATCGAAGGTCTCGATGATGTCGTAGAGGCTTTCCATGACATCATCGCCGCCCGGCTGGCTGATCAGGATCATACGCACATCGCGATCCCCGCGCGTGTCGTATTCGATGAAGGGCGGCTCGACCTTGCCCTTTTGCACCAGGAAAGACGGGTAGAGCATTTCGATCCCCGCCTGTTCGTCGCGCAGCGTGGCAACACCCAGCGGCGCCACCAGCGCGCGGTAACGCTGGCGCAGAACGATGATCTGGCCCGTCGTCAGATAGCCGGTCGGCTGATAGCCCTCGCGCTCCTGAAAGGCGGAAATGGCGCTGCGGGTGCCACGGCCATAGGCCCCGTCAATCGCTGCGTCGTAGTCACCTGTCCACCGCAGATATTCCTGATATTCCATCTTCTGTGCGCGGCTCCAGCCGCGTTCGGCCTGCTGGGTGCCGCGCAGATCGCGGTCCTCGATCGGCACGATCTCCGGTTCGGCCTCCGGTTCGGCCGGGGCTTCGGCGGTTTCTTCCGGCGTTTCGTCGGCAGCGGCGGTTTCGATATCCGCCTGCGCATCGCTGTCAGCGCTGCCGGTTGCCGGAACCGCGCCGGTGCCGACGGAGATCGGCCATAGCTGGCTGAGGTGATTGCGCCCGTCTGTGACCAGGCTGTCGGACGGGATGCGCCCGCTGGCCTTCAGTTCGTTTACCTGGCGGTTGGCCTCGTCTTCGCTCATCGGGCCGATGGTGATGGCGTACCAGCCGCTCGGGGTCAGGAAGGCGTGGGTGTCGGGGAACCGCTGTGCGTAGAATTGCGCACGCGCACGGGTGTCGCGGATGCTTTTCTGGGCTTCGATCTGGATCCAGTGCGCATCCTGGGCCGCCACCTGTCCGGCCCCCGCACCGACCACCATCGCCAGCAACACGGCGATCATCGCCAGCCGCATCCGGAACACGTTTTTCAACATTGCTAGTTTACCCACTTTTCAACACCTTGGCCGGTTAGGACATTTACTGAACCGGCACCTTAGCAAATCGCCGATGAATTGCACCCCCGCATTTGGTTCGGCGATTGACGCTTTCGGCCCTGTTGCCTATTGAGAACGCGACTTCCCGCCGGGCCGTCGGATACCGCCCGACCCGGCCCTGAAAAGGCAAGGACCGCGCAATGCAACCTGCAACCCGACCGACCTGCTTTCAGGAGGTGATTCTGCGCCTTCAGGCCTATTGGGCCGGCAAGGGCTGCGCCATCCTGCAACCTTACGACATGGAAGTCGGCGCCGGCACCTTCCATCCCGCCACCACCCTGCGCTCGCTGGGGGTCAGGCCCTGGGCGGCGGCCTATGTGCAGCCCTCGCGCCGCCCGAGCGACGGGCGCTATGGCGAGAACCCGAACCGACTTCAGCACTATTATCAATACCAGGTGCTGATCAAACCCTCGCCGCCGGATCTGCAGGCGCTCTATCTCGGTTCCCTTGAAGCGATCGGCATCGACATGTCCCTGCACGATATCCGCTTTGTCGAGGATGATTGGGAAAGCCCGACGCTGGGGGCCTGGGGGCTGGGCTGGGAGGTCTGGTGCGACGGCATGGAAGTCAGCCAGTTCACCTATTTCCAGCAGGTCGGTGGCCATGATTGCGCCCCGGTCTCGGGCGAGTTGACCTATGGTCTGGAACGGCTGGCGATGTATGTTCTTGGCGTCGATCACGTCATGGACATGCCGTTCAACGCCCCCGATGCGCCCATTCCGCTGACCTATGGCGACGTGTTCCGCCAGGCCGAACAGGAATATTCCCGCTTCAACTTCGATATCGCCGATACTGGCAAGCTGCTGGGCCATTTCGAGGATGCCGAGGCCGAGTGTCAGGCGATCCTGTCCAGCCCGGTGGACGATCCGAAAACCGGCAAGCGCATCGTCATGGCACAACCGGCCTATGATCAATGCATCAAGGCCAGTCATCTGTTCAACCTGCTGGATGCGCGCGGCGTGATCTCGGTGACCGAGCGGCAGGCCTATATCGGGCGGGTGCGGGCGCTGGCCAAGCTCTGCGCCGATGCCTATGTCGCCACCAGCGATGGCGGGGCAGGGGCGGCATGAAAGGCAAGGTGCTGATCGGCGGATTGCTGGGCTTTGCCGTGATCTTCGGCGCGGCGCTTTGGTATTTCCAGACCTACGCCTATTACGAACGCGTGCAACTGGCCCCGCCGCAAGCGCCGCAGGTTGAGGCGGCGCAGCCGGTTGCGGTGGCGGCACCGGTCGGGCAGGCGGTGCTGCCTGCCGATACCGCCGATGTTGGCCAGCCGCCGGTGCCCGGCAGCCTGGATGCCCCGGGCGCAACCGACAGTGCCGCGCTGGATACAAGCGTCACGGACCGCCCCGCTGCCGAGACCACACCACCAGAAACCACCACCCCGGCCACCGATGCCGCCCCTGATGCCGAAGCTGCGATTGATGGCGCAACCCCGGCCAGCCCGGATGCCGCCACCACGCCCGCAATTGCCACGCCTGACAGCGATATTGATATCGCTTCGCTTCCCGGCCTCGTGTCGATCCGCCTGACACGGGTGATGGACAACATGCCCGAGCCGATGCTGGCCGAGGCGTTCGAGGGCATCGACGCCCCGACCAGCCCGCTGAAGTTCAAGGCCTGTTTTCGCGCCGGAAACTCGATTCCGATGCTGACGGAAACCTACGTGATCTATGACGACGCCACGCCCCTGAAAGCGCCCGCCTGGTTTTCCTGCTATCGCCACCGCGAGATTGCGGATGCGCTGGACACCGGCGGGGCGGTCGCCTTTCTCGGCGAGGCCAATATCCATTACGGCGTTGATCGCGTGATCGCGGTATTCGACGATGGCCGGGCCTTTGCCTGGCACCAGCTCAACCAATGCGGCCAAGCCGCGTTTTCCGGCGTGGACCTGCCCGAAGGCTGCCCGCCGAAACCGGAAAGATAGGCCATGCCCGATCTGTTGTTGGAACTGTTCTCCGAAGAAATCCCGGCCCGGATGCAGGACCGCGCCAGCGCCGACCTGAAACGCCTTGTCACGCAAGGGCTGGTCGATGCCGGCATCACCTATGAAGCCGCCGCCGCCTTCGCCACGCCGCGCCGTCTGGCGCTGAGCGTGACCGGCCTCTTGGCCGCCTCGCCAGCCTTGCGCGAAGAACGTAAAGGCCCGCGCGTGGATGCGCCGGAACAGGCGCTGGCGGGGTTTTTGCGGGCGACCGGCCTTGCCAGGGAGCAGTTGGAGATCCGCGACGACAAGAAGGGCCAGACCTATTTCGCGGTGATCGAAAAGCCGGGCCGTGCGGCGGGCGAGGTCGCTGCCGAGGTGATCGAGGCCACCATCCGCAATTTCCCCTGGCCGAAATCCATGCGCTGGGGGGCGGGCAGCCTGCGCTGGGTCAGGCCCTTGCATTCGATCCTGTGCATCCTGTCGGACGCGGCAGGCGTGGAAAACGTGGCGCTGGAGGTGGACGGCATCAAGGCCGGTGACACCACCGAGGGCCATCGCTTCATGGGGGGCGGGCGCTTCGCCGTCACCTCGTTTGACGATTATGCCGCCCGGCTGAAACGCAATCACGTGATCCTCGATGCCGAGGACCGTGCCGCGATGATCGAGGCTGACGCGCGCAATCTGGCCTTCGCGCAAGGAATGGACCTGGTCGAGGATGCCGGGCTTCTGGCCGAGGTTGCCGGGCTGGTGGAATGGCCGGTGGTGCTGATGGGCGACATTGCGCCCGATTTCTTCGGCCTGCCGGCGAAGGTGCTGCAAACCTCGATGAAGGCGCATCAGAAATTCTTCTCGGTGCGCAATCCGAAAACCGGCGGGATCGAGAAATTCATCACCGTCGCCAACCGCGAGACCGCCGATCACGGCGCAACCATCCTGGCGGGCAACCGGAAAGTGCTGTTCGCGCGGCTGTCGGATGCGCGGTTCTTCTGGGAAAACGATCTGCGAACGGTGCGCGCGGTCGGGCTGGAAGGCATGGGCCAGGGGCTGGCCGATGTCACCTTCCACAACAAGCTGGGCAGTCAGGCGGATCGGGTAAAACGGATCGAGGCCCTGGCCCGCGAAATCGCCCCCCTTGTCGGCGCCGCCCCCGATCTGGCGGCAGAAGCGGCGCGGATCGCGAAGGCCGATCTGCAATCGGAAATGGTGGCGGAGTTTCCCGAACTGCAGGGCCTGATGGGCATGTATTACGCCCGCGAGGCCTACCACAATGACGGCGTGCCCGAGGCTTGCGCGGAACATTACGCCCCGCTGGGGCCGAACGACAACGTGCCAAGCGCCCCGGTTTCGGTGGCGGTGGCGCTGGCCGACAAGATCGACACCCTGACCGGGTTCTGGGCGATTGACGAGAAACCCACAGGTTCAAAAGACCCGTTTGCGCTCAGGCGGGCGGCGCTGGGGGTAATTCGGTTAGTTCTTGCAAACCAAGTTAGAGCGGGACTTGTTCATACTATTGCTGAAGCCCGCAACAACTGTGATGCGAACGACCTCCTCGCCTTCCTCCACGACCGCTTGAAGGTCCACCTGAAGGATCAGGGCATCCGCCATGACGTGATCGACGCCTGCCTCGCCATGCCCGGCAATGACGACCTGACCCTGCTGGTCAACCGCGCCACCGCACTGGCCGCATTCCTGAAAACCGATGACGGCGAGAACCTGTTGCAGGGCTACAAGCGTGCCAACAACATTCTGGCCCAGGCCGAAGCCCGCGATGGCGTGTCCTACGAAGGCGCGCCCGAGGTGCGGTTTGCCGAGGACGCGACCGAGACCGCGCTGTTTGGCGCACTGGATGCCGCCGAACCCGCCATCGCCGCCTATCTGGAGGCCGAGGATTTCGCCGCCGCAATGGCCGCGATGGCCGCGCTTCGCGCCCCGATTGATGCGTTTTTCGAGGCGGTCCAGATCAATGCCGACAACCAGATCGTGCGGCGCAACCGGCTGTGTCTGCTCAATCGCATCCGCGAGGTGATGGGCCAGGCCGCGCAATTCTCGGCCATCGAAGGCTAGGGGCAAACCGGGCCGTCTGCGCCCGGCACAGTAGCCCTTCGGCCCGTGCGAAATCGCAACAGCCATGCCGCAGCGCAGCAATTTTCCTTGCCAGCGCGATTAATCGGCCTATTCTGCCGCAACAACCTCAGGCGGCCTCCATGACCGATTATCCGAATATCCAGGCTTTGCAGCGCCCCGCCGACGTGCCGGTGGCGCTTTATGGCGCGCGTGCCAACCGTCTGGCCAAGCTTAGCAGCCTTGGCCTGCCGGTACCGCTGGCGTTCGGCCTGTCGATCCGCGCCGTCCACGCCATCACCGCCGGGCAGATGCCCGATATTGCCGGGCTGCTGGCGCGGTTCGGGGATCGCGGCATCGTCTCGGTGCGCTCCAGCCCCGGGGATCGCGAATGGGGTGGCCCGGAAACCCTGCTGAATATCGGCCTGAACGACGATATCCACAGCAAACTGCGCCACCGGCTGGGCGAGGCGGGGGCGAATGCGCTTTATTGCCGGTTCGTGCAGGATTACTCGATCAATGTCGCGCGGCTGGACGATGATGCGTTCGAGGCGATCGGCGATGGCTCCTGCGGCGAGGCGCATGTGCTGCGCGAGGCACTTGCGATCTACGAGGCGGAAATGGACGAGCCGTTTCCGCAAGACCCGGTGCATCAATTGGGCCAGGTCCTGCGCTCGATGGCGCGGGCCTGGGAAGGCACCACCGCGCGTATCCTGCGGCAGGCGCGTGGTGCGCCGGCGGATGCCGGGCTGGGCCTGATCGTGCAAAGGATGGCGCTGGGGCTGGGGCATGGCGAAAGCGGCGCCGGCGTGGTGCAGTTCGTCAAGCCCTCCACCGGCGCGGCGGCGGTTTCGGGGCGGTATCTGCCGCGCGGGCAAGGGCGCGATGCGATGCGCGCGGGCAAGCAGGCCTCGTATATCGCCACCGACAAGCGCGGCATTTCGCTGGAAGAACAGCATCCCGAGGCGCTGGAGGCGCTGAAGAAATACGCCCAGATCGCACGGATGGGCTGCCGCGATGTCCTGAGCTTTGAATTCACCATCGAAAACGGCAAGACCTGGCTGCTGGACGCAGCACCCGCCCGGCGCAGCCCGCGTGCGGCGGTCAGGATCGCGGTCGATCTGGCGCTGGATGGCGCGATCAGCCGCAAGACCGCTTTGATCCGGGTGGAGCCGCAGAACCTGCAGCAATTGCTGCATCCGCAGGTCGATCTCGATGCCCCGCACGAGGTGTTCGCCAGCGGACTTGCCGCCAGCCCAGGTGCCGCGTCGGGGCGGATCGTGTTTTCCGCCGGGGCCGCGCAGGCCAGTGCGGCGCGCGAGGAACCCTGCATCCTTGTCCGCCCGGAAACCAGCCCCGAGGATATTCGCGGCATGCATTCCGCCAAGGGCGTGCTGACCGAACGCGGCGGCATGACCAGCCATGCGGCTGTGATCGCGCGCGGCCTGGGCGTGCCTTGCGTTGTCGGCGCGTCCGGTATCCGTTTGAATTACAGAAAGAAAACCCTGACCACCAGCAGCGGGCAGGTGTTCCACGAGGGCGATCTGATTACCGTTGACGGCACCAATGGACTGGCCATTGCCGGTGCCGTCGAGATGCTGCGCCCGGACCTTGACGGGGCCTTCGCGCAGTTGATGCTCTGGGCCGACGAGTTCCGCGATATCGGCATCCGCGCCAATGCCGATTCCGCGGCCGATGCGCTGGTGGCGCGTGGCTTCGGGGTGGAGGGCATCGGGCTGTGCCGCACCGAGCACATGTTCTTCAACGAAGACCGCCTGACAGTGATGCGCGAAATGCTGTTCGCCGATGATCGCAATGACCGGCGCACCGCGCTGGAACTGCTGTTGCCGATGCAGCGCGGCGATTTTGTCGAATTGTTCGAGGCGATGCGTGGCCTGCCGGTCTGCGTGCGTCTGTTCGATCTGCCGCTGCACGAATTCCTGCCGCATTCGCGCGAGGCGATGCAGGAGCTTGCCGATGCCATTGACCTGCCGGTCAGCAAGGTGATCGCGCGGCGAGAAAGCCTGGCCGAGTTCAACCCGATGCTGGGCATGCGCGGCGTGCGCCTTGGCATCACCGTGCCCGAGATTTACGAAATGCAGGCCCGCGCGATTTTCGAGGCCACCGTGCAGGTGGCGCGCAAGGGCGAAACCGTGGTGCCGGAAATCATGATCCCGATGGTGTCCGCCGCGCGCGAGGTGGAACTGGTCAAGGCCCGGATCGACGCGGTGGCGGCGGCGGTGCAGGTGGAAACCGGGGTCGAGTTCACCTACCGCCTGGGCGCGATGCTGGAAACCCCGCGGGCGGCGCTGCGCGCCGGCGACATGGCCGGTTATTGCGCCTTCCTGAGCTTCGGCACCAACGATCTGACGCAGATGACCTATGGTCTCAGCCGCGACGATGCCGGCCGCTTCATGAGCGCCTATGTCAACGAGAACGTTTTCTCCGAAGATCCGTTCCACACGCTGGACCGCGACGGTGTCGGCGAATTGCTGTTGCTGGCCTCGGAACGGGGTCGCGCGGCCAGGCCGGATGTCGTTTTATCGGTCTGCGGCGAGCATGGCGGCGATCCGGCCTCGATCGGATTTTGCCGTGCGGCGGGGTTCGATTATGTCTCCTGCTCGCCATTTCGTGTGCCGATTGCCCGATTGGCCGCGGCCCAGCATGCGGTGCGTGGCACATTGAAAGAAGCGGAAGATGTTGGGGTGAAATGAGACAGACGCCGCAAGTGGCCGCAATATCTTGATTCTTTCCGATGTGCGAATCGTTTATGATTCGCTACATTGTCTTGAAAATATGCATTATTTGTTGCCGAATCGTCACTAGTTGAGGCTGGACAATCCCGCCAACTATCTATTTTGAACTGGATTCGGTAGATATGCGTTCCGATGGGGGCGCCAATGGAAAAAACGAGGTAAGGCTGATGAAGCTTTCTCTTGGCGTATCTCTTGCGCTCGGAATTGCACTGGGCGGGTTCAGCGGCGCGTTTGCCGAAGGCGCGTTCAGTTCGTCCAACAATCCCAATGATGAAGTCAACGTACAGATCGTGACGATGCTGGGCCAGGAAGTATCGGCCCTGCGCCGGGCTTCGGGTGCGCGCCTCGGCGAACTTGCCAGTGCCGAACCGAAGGCCGTCAACCGTGGCTGGCTGTTCGGGCGCAAGAAGGACCCGGTCCAGACATTCCCCCATACCGAGGCCTCGCTGGCGCGGATGTCCACCGCCAGCGGTGGATCGGAATGGCAATGCCTGTCCGAAGCGCTGTATTTCGAGGCCCGCGGTGAAAGCGTCGAGGGCCAGTTCGCGGTGGCTGAAGTGATCCTGAACCGCGCCGATTCCTCCAGCTTTCCCAATTCGGTCTGCGGCGTGGTCGGGCAGGGCACCGGCAACGGGCGCTATGCCTGCCAGTTCTCGTATAATTGCGACGGGCGCTCCGAGACGATCAGCGAACAGGCCGCATACGAGCAGGTCGGCAAGGTGGCGCGCCTCATGCTGAACGGCGAGGCGCGGGTGCTGACCAAGGGGGCCACCTATTACCACACCACGGCGGTCAATCCCTCCTGGGCGCGCAAATTCGTCAATACCGCGAAGATCGGCGTGCACAAGTTCTACCGCGACAACCGGCAGGTTTCCTCGAACTAGAATCCGGTCGCTTTCGCCTTTGGTGCAGGCAATGCCGTAAAACGGCATTGTTCGGCAACGCCCGGCTATATATTAGGCACCGGTAATCCGGCATCGGGTGTGGCCTGCGAAGCGGGCTGCGAGGGGGGTGAATGGACGAAACCAGCCTGGCGTTTGAACGCCCTTACCTGCGCTCGCTGGCCAGTGCCGGTGGCGATCCACTGGACCGCATATCGGTACGCGACTACCTGCGCGAGGTCGAGATCGGCGCGTTTCAGGCCGAACGCGGCGTTACCCAGCATATCCGCCTGAACGTGGTGCTGGAAGTGTCGCGCCATGCCGCGGCGCAGTCGGACGATGTCGATCAGGTGCTGTCTTACGACACCATTACCGAGGCCATCGACGCCCAGTTGCGCGCCGAACGCATCAACCTTCTGGAAACGCTGGCCGAACGGATCGCCGAGCGGGTGCTGGTGAACCCCAAGGCGGTGCGCGTCTTCGTGCGGATCGAGAAGCTGGATCGCATTCCCGGCACGCTGGGCGTGGAAATCGTGCGCTCGCGGATCGAAGGCGCGAATGTCGTGCGCCCGGTCACGCCGCAACAACCCATGCCGGAGGTGCCGCATCCGCTGGTGGTGTTCCTGCCGAACACTGTGCTGCATTCGGCGCGGCTGTCGGCCTGGCTGGATGCCATTGCCGGACACCGCCTGCCGGCGATCATCTGTGTCGAAGCGCCCGAAACCGCCCCGCCCGAGGCCGCCGTTGCCGCCGCCAACCGGCGGATCGCGCTGCTGGCGATCGAGCAGAACGCCTGGGTGCTGGCGGGCAAGGACCGGCGCTGCGTCGTGGTCAACAGCCGCACCGAGCTTGATTGGGCGATGAAACACGGGCAATTGTCGGTCTGGGCACCCTCAAAGATCGTGCTGGACGCGGTACATGGCCCGAAAGGGCAGGCACCGCTGGTGCTGGCGAAATGGTTCGCCGCCGAGTTCTCCGCCGATACGCTGGTGGTGGCGGAAGGCTTTGGCGATGCCGCCACCGCGCCGGATCTGAGGTTGGCGGCGGATCCGGGCGACCTCTGACACCATGACAAGGCCCACCTACTGGCGCCCCATCGCCGAAACCGATGCGCATCGCCCGAAAGATGCCCTGCCGCTGGCCGGGGGGCAAAGCTGGTTCGCCAGGGCCGAACGCCTCAGCCGCGATGCGCCGCCTGAACTGGTGCCCCTGTCCGAAGTGCCGACCGGGGTGCTGGAGGCGATCACCGCCCCGCGCCCGCCCATTGCCGGGCTGGACCTTGATCGCCCGCGCCTGATGGCGGTGCTGAACGTGACCCCGGACAGCTTTTCCGATGGCGGAAACTTTGACACCTTTGCCGCCGCTGCGGCGCAAGCGCAGGCGCTGATTGCCCAAGGCGCGGATATCCTGGATATCGGTGGCGAAAGCACCCGGCCCGGCGCGGATGTGGTCGAGGGCAGCGTCGAGATATCCCGCGTCCTGCCGGTGATCGAAGCCGCCTTGCAGGCCGCACCGGTGCCGATCTCCATCGACACCCGCAAGGCCGGCGTTGCCGCGGCGGCGCTTGCGGCGGGGGCGGTGATGGTCAATGACGTCTCGGCGCTGACCCATGATCCCGGCATGGCGGCCCTGATCGCCGGGCACGGCGCGCCGGTCTGCCTGATGCACAGCCGGGGCGATCCCAAGACCATGCAGGACGCGCCCAGCTACGACAATGTCCTGCTGGATGTGTTCGACGATCTGGAGGCAAGCATTGCCACCGCCATCGCCGCCGGTATCCCGCGCCGGCGCATCATGGTCGATCCCGGCATCGGTTTCGCCAAGAACCAGGACCATAACCTTGCGCTGATCCGTGGCCTCAGCCTGTTGCACGGCCTTGGCTGCGCTATCCTGCTGGGGGTCTCGCGCAAGGGCTTCATCGGCAGGATCGGCCAGGAACCGCAGGCGAAATTCCGCGCACCGGGGTCGATTGCCCTGGGGCTGGAGGGTATCAGGCAGGGTGTTCAACTGCTCCGTGTCCATGATATAGCCGAGACTCGGCAGGCCATCGCCTTGTGGCAGGCGGCACGGTGATGAAACGGCTGGGAATTGCACGGAATGACACGGAACCTTTTCGGCACCGACGGTGTGCGCGGACGCGCCAATACTTACCCGATGACGCCCGAAGTGGCGATGCGGCTGGGGGCCGCCGTGGGGCGGTATTTCCGCAAGGATAAACACGAACATCGCGTGGTGATCGGCAAGGACACGCGGCGCTCGGGCTACATGCTGGAAAACGCGCTGACGGCGGGACTGACCTCGACCGGCATGAATGTCTTCCTGCTGGGGCCGGTGCCGACCCCGGCGGTGGGCCTGCTCACGCATTCGATGCGCGCCGATCTTGGCGTGATGATCTCGGCTTCGCATAACCCGCATCATGACAATGGCATCAAGTTCTTCGGCCCGGACGGCTTCAAACTGTCCGACGAGGCCGAGATTGCCATCGAGCGTATCCTCAGAAGCAACATCCCGCTCTGTGCTCCGGAAGAAATCGGACGCGCCCAGCGGATAGACGGCGGGCTGGATCGCTATGTCGAATTTGCCAAGACCACCTTTCCGGGGAGGCGGCAACTGGAAGGCCTGAAAGTGGTGATCGACTGCGCCAACGGGGCCGCCTACAAGGCCGCGCCGGAAGTGCTGTGGGAACTCGGGGCGGAAGTGGTGAAGATCGGCGTGTCGCCGAACGGCTTCAACATCAACGAGGGCTGCGGGTCGACCAATCCCGCAGCGGCGGCACAGGCGGTGCTGGCGGAAAAGGCCGATGTCGGGATCTGCCTTGACGGCGATGCCGACCGGGTGATGATTATCGACGAGACCGGCAAGGTGGCCGATGGCGATCAGATCATGGGCCTGATCGCCAGCCGCTGGGCCCGTGAAGGGCGGTTGATCGGCGGCACGCTGGTGACGACGGTGATGTCCAATCTCGGGCTGGAGCGGTTCCTGGCCGGGCAGAACATCAAGATGCGCCGCACCGGCGTGGGCGATCGCTACGTGGTCGAGGCGATGCGCGCCGGTGGTTTCAACCTTGGCGGCGAACAATCGGGCCATATCGTGATGACCGATTACACCACCACCGGCGACGGGCTGATCGCGGGGCTGCAATTTCTCGCCGCGATGGTGGAAACCGGCGAAAAGGCCAGTGCGCTGACCAATGTCTTTACCCCGGTGCCGCAATTGCTGCGCAATGTGCGCTTCGGTGGCGACAGCGATCCGTTAAGCGACGACAAGGTGAAAAAGGCCATCGAGAACGCCGAGGGCCGCCTGAAGGCAAGGGGCCGGCTGTTGATACGCAAGTCCGGCACCGAACCGCTGATCCGGGTGATGGCAGAATGCGAGGACGAGGCGGTGATGCGCTCGGCGGTTGGCGATATCGTGAAGGCAATTGAAAAGGCGATCTGAGGCGGGGTTGCGCGACGGCTCTGGCTGCGCGATGCTGTGGCATTGTTACAGCTTGCCAAGGAGATTGCCATGAAAACCCCGACATTCGCGCTGTTGGCCCTGATGCTGCTGCCGGTGTCCCCGGCACTGGCGGCGATGAAGGCCAGCGTTCTGCCGCCGTGGGATGGCAAGACCGTGCCCACCGGTCAGCAATGCAAGCTGCATGGCGGAAATGGTGCCACTCCACCGATCAAGGTGACGGGACTGCCCGCCGGGACGCGCTGGATCGTGGTCGAGTTCAATGACAAATCCTATACGCCGCTATCCACCAATGGCGGCCACGGGAAGATCGGTTTTCCGGTATCCGGCGCGTCGGCGACCCTTCCGTCAGTGCCCGGAATGACCGCCAAATTGCCCGGCGGCGCGGTGGTGGTGGCCAAGGCGCGGTCCAGCGGGCGCTATGCCTCGCCGGGCTATCTGCCGCCTTGTTCCGGTGGCAAGGGCAATCGCTACAGCGCCGATGTGAAGGCGCTGGATGCCGACAACAAGGTGCTGGAAAAGATCAGCATAGGGATCGGACGGTACTAGGACCCGCTTGCGACGCAAGGTCGCTGGTTTTTCCCTTGCTGTATGTCGGTCTGTCGGAAATACTGCAACGCAGCATTTACGCCGCAACGCAGAATGACGAGTGTTCCGAGATGTCCAGCCTGATCCAGCGCCTGACCGCACCTTTGCGCAAGGCCCGCGCCTTGCTGATGCGGGAGCGTGACAATCTGCGCCTGGGGCTGGCGCGGCGCGACGCCTATCGGCAATCTTATTGCCGACTGGCATCGCAAAGCAATGCCGAGCTGGCGGCACATGGCCTGAGCCGCCGCGATATCGCCGATCGGGCGCGGCAGGCGGCGTTTCATGTGATTTGACGGCGCGGCCCGGAACCTGCCCGGGCCACGCCTGATCGCGCGATCAGTTCTTGGACTTGTCGACCATCCGCCCGGCGGAAATCCACGGCATCATGCCGCGGAGCGTTTCGCCGACCTTTTCGATCTGGTGTTCGTCGTTGATCCGCCGAGTCGCCTTGAAGAAGGGCTGGCCAACCGCGTTTTCCTGCATGAAATCGCGCACGAACTTGCCGGTCTGGATATCGGTCAGGATCGCCTTCATGCGGGCCTTGGTCTCGTCATAGGGCAGGACCCGCGGGCCGGAGACATATTCGCCGTATTCCGCGGTGTTCGAGATCGAGTAGTTCATGTTGGCGATGCCGCCTTCATAGATCAGATCGACGATCAGCTTGACCTCGTGCAGGCACTCGAAATAGGCCATTTCCGGCTCGTAGCCAGCCTCGACCAGGGTTTCAAAACCCATGCGGATCAGTTCGACCAGCCCGCCGCACAGCACCGCCTGCTCGCCGAACAGGTCGGTCTCGCATTCCTGGCGGAAATTGGTTTCGATGATGCCGGAACGCCCGCCGCCGATGGCCGAGCAATAAGACAGGCCGATCTCCATCGCCTTGCCGGAGGCATCGTTATGCACCGCCACCAGGCAAGGCACGCCGCCGCCCTTGACGAATTCGCCGCGCACCGTGTGGCCGGGACCTTTCGGGGCCATCATGATGACATCGACGCCGGGTTTGGGCTCGATCAGGCCGAAATGCACGTTCAGGCCGTGGGCGAAGGCAATCGCGGCGCCGTCCTTCAGGTTGTCGTGGACATGTTTGCGGTAGGTTTCCGCCTGCAATTCGTCGGGCATGGTGAACATGATCAGATCGCACCAGGCGGCGGCTTCGGCGATACCCATCACCTTCAGCCCCTCGGCCTCGGCCTTTTTCGCACTGGGCGAGCCTTCGCGCAGCGCCACGGCCAGGTTCTTGGCACCGGAATCGCGAAGGTTCAGGGCATGGGCATGGCCCTGGCTGCCATAGCCAAGGATCGCCACCTTCATGTCCTTGATCAGGTTGATGTCGCAATCGCGGTCGTAATATACGCGCATGATTTTCTCCGTCTCGGGTTTGAACTGGCGCGACCATAGCAAGGTTTCTGGGGAAATCTGCTGGTGCGGCTTGGGTATTTACAGGCCAGAACAAAGAAACTATTCGTGAATTGCGTAACAACGAGAGATTTCATGCAAAAGGCCGATGCCACCGATCGCCGCCTGCTCCGGCAATTGCAGGCCGAAGCCTCGCTGACCACGGCCGATCTGGCCGAGCGTGTCGGCCTCAGCCCGGCGCAGGTGGCGCGCCGGATCGAGCGGATGGAACGCGACGGCGTGATCCTGGGCTATGGCGCGGTGATCGACTGGCGGGCGCTGGGCTATGCGGTGGCGGTTTCGCTGCGGGTGACGCTGGACAAGACGCAGCCGCGTGCGTTTGACGAGTTTCTGGCGGCTGCCCGCATGATCGCCGAGGTGGACGAGATCCAGACATTCCTCGGCCGGGTCGATCTCAGGCTGAACGTGCTGGCCCGCGACATGGCGCATTATCAGCATATTTACCGCACGAATATCCTGACCCTGCCGCATATCGCCGATATCGAGGCGCTGATGCTGGTGGCGGATGTCAAGAACAGCGAAAGCCTGGCATTATGAGCGATCTGGACGACATGGATCGCGCCATCCTGAAGGCCCTGGCGGAAGACGGGCGCTTGTCCGCCGGCGCGCTGGGGCGGCGTCTGGGCCTGTCGCAGCCCGCCACCTGGCGGCGGGTGCGCCGGCTGGAAGATGCCGGTATCCTGAAGGGGCGGCGCGTCCGGCTGAATCCCGAGGCGCTGGGATTTGGTGTGACGGTGTTCCTGGGCATCAAGCTGGCGACCAAGGGGCGGATCAGCCTTGAGGATTTCGAGCGTGCCGTCATCGCCATCCCCGAGGTGCAACTGGTCCAGCATGTGCTGGGTCTCTACGATTACCGCCTGCGGGTGGTGGCGCGCGATCTGGCGGATTTCGAGCGGGTGCTGCGGCGGCGGATCATGACGCTGCCGGGGGTCGGCAATGTCGAAGCGAATGTGTTGCTGAGCGAGGAACGCCGCACCGGGCCGCTGTAAGCGGCGCGTCAGGCGGGCAGCTTGCGTCCTGGCGCAGCCGGTCGGCAGCTTTCATTGCCATCGTCAGGACACAGGCGTTGCCAAGTATACAACATCCGGGCCCTTGCCCCGGCGGGTGATCAGGCCGCAGCGCTCCATCTCGCGCAGATGGTGCACCAGAACGCCATCGGATTGGTCGGTCGCATCCTGCAGGGTAAGGAAAGCCAGGCCCGCGCTGCCCGATCCGGCCAGACGGTGAAACATCCGAAACCGGCGGGGATGCGACAGGGCCGTGAAGGCAAGGGCGGGTCATCCCCTGCAACCCATGTGAAATCTCCTGATCGCCTGCGTCTTAGAAGCCCGTCGGGTCTGCGCTACGACGCTGCGATGCTTCAACAGGCTCGGATATATCCGACCTATCGCACAGGCTTCGACAGACATGTCGTTCATTTACGGTGATGCATAGACCTTGCCGACGAAAAGCTGTGGATTCAGAAAACGCCGCATCTGGCCAGATTTGACACTTCGGCAGGTGTCACAAGTCAGCCTATGCGAGAGCTACATGCGCTCGGGGCAAAGGTTGAATCCGATCCGACGCGACTTGGGCCATGCGACCGCGAGCTACCACGAGCGGATCACCAGCCCGTTGGCATCGTCGTCGGCCACGATCCGCACCGAAGGCAGAGCGGTGCGCGGTGCCTGCACCGCCAGCCCGTCATCGCCCTGCTGCAAGCCTTTCAGCAGGGAAATCATGAAGGGCGAGGTGGCCGCGGACAGGTGCCAATCCACCCCGCGGCCCTGAACTGCCGTGGTGTCGATCACCGTCACATCCAGCGCCGACAGACCGGCCAGATCCTCGATCGTGCCCAGCTTGCCAGTGCTGCCGCTCAGCCATTCCGACAGGCGCAGGGTCCAGTCGCGGCGCGAGGCGAATACCACGAAAGGCTGGGGCAGGGGGCCGATCTCGCGGGCCTGCGAGCGAAACACCTCGATATCGAGATCGGGCGCGATCAGCGCCACCATGTCCAGCTTGGGCCACAACTTGCCTTGCCTGATGGCGCGCTGGCGCAGGACCTCCATCACCAATTGCCCGCCCATCGAATGGCCGACCAGCAGGATGCGTTCCACCGGCGTGCGGCTGACCTGGTCGATCAGGTCTTCCAGATCGCTGCGTGCGAACAGGATGCTGTCGCGGTCATACAGGTAATCGCGCGGTGATGCCGCCGAAGGCCAGGAATACAGGATCGGGATCGAGCGGGCCTCGAAATCGTGATTGATCTGGGCGAAGCGATACAGGCCCTCGGCCATGTTGGTGTTGTAGCCATGCACGAAAATCACCGCCTCGCGGTGGCCTTGCGGCAGGGCCCGCGCGCGCGCCGAAACCGCATTGGCGAAGGCCCGCGCATCGGCCAGGCCCTGATAGCCGGTCGTCACGAAATCCTTGTCCGCGTCGGGGCGGGCACCCGGCCATTCGATCTGGCCCACCTGGTGCGCCGGTGGCACCGATACGGTGTATTGCGCGAATGACATCTCTGCCGCGCGCCCGGTGCCGAAATCCGGCGTCCCGGCAATCGCGGTGCGCGAGGTTGCCAGCAGGATATCATGCGGGGTTCCGGCCGGAGAGTCGGAGAATGCCAGTTGCCCGCGCGGGGCGCAGGCGGCAATCAGCAACAGGGCTGCAATCGCGATCAGCCAGCGAAAACGCGGATCAGGCCTGCCCACGATGGCGCATCCGTTCTGCCGCGTCGCTGAGCGCGACTGCAATCTCGTCGTAAAAATCCGCGTAAGTTGCCAGCCTGGCATGGGCACCGGATTGAGATTGCGGCAGGCGGTTCAGCGTTGTGGCGATTTCCTTGCCGGCGCGGCGGGCGCGGTTGGCCGAGTTTTCGATCAGGTTGACAAACGCGTCCTCGGACATCTCGAAATAATCCTGGCGATCACCGGGTTTCGCCACGCGGCGGATGATCTCGCGGTCTTCCAGCAGGCGCACGCTGGACGAGATCGAACCGCGGCTGACAGCGAGGTTTTCAGCCAGATCGCCGAACGACGCGCGCTCGCCATCGAACACCAGCGTTGCCAGCACCCGCCCGGCGATGCGCGGAAAGCCTTCGCCCTGTACCATGACGCCGATGCGTTCGATGAAATCCTCGCGGATCTGCGCGATATCGTCCGGTTCGTCCATGCCTGCCTGCCCCTGCGTCGCCATTGGCCGACCCTACGAAATCCGCCCGAGCCTGTCCATAACGTTCAGAATGGAGTGAACGAAAATCACCCGGAATCAGGCGAACAAATCCTTCCAGGCCGCGCGCAATTCCTTTTTCTGCACCTTGCCCATCGTGTTGCGGATCAACGCGTCGACAATAATGACCCGCTTGGGCTGTTTGAAGCGGGCGAGGTCGGGGCCGATGGCGGCCATGATGGACGCCTCGGAGACATCCGCGCCCGGTTCCGCCACCACCAGCGCCACCACCGCCTCGCCGAAATCCTTGTGCGGCACGCCGATCACCGCGCTTTCCACCACGCCCTCCACCGCGTCGATCAACAATTCGATTTCCTTGGGGTAGACATTGTAGCCGCCGGTGATGATCAGATCCTTGGCCCGCCCGACGATGCTGATATAGCCGTCGGCGCTGATCTCGGCCATGTCGCCGGTGATGAAAAAGCCGTTCTCGCGCAATTCCTCGGCGGTTTTCTCCGGCATTCGCCAATAGCCGGAAAACAGGTTCTCGCCACGCACCTCCAGAATGCCGACCTGCCCGGCGGGCACCTCCGCGCCAGTATCGGGATCGGTCACGATCACCTCGACGCCGGGCAGGGGAAAGCCGACCGTCCCGGCGCGGCGCTCGCCGTCGTAAGGGTTGGAGGTGTTCATGTTGGTCTCGGTCATGCCGTAGCGTTCCAGGATGGCGTGACAGGTCAAGCGGTGCCAGCGCTCATGGGTCTCCGCCAGCAACGGGGCGGAGCCGGACACGAACAGCCGCATGTTGCGCGCCGCGTCAGCCAGGCCGGGGGTTTCCAGCAGGCGCACATAAAACGTCGGCACCCCCATCAGTGCGGTGGCCTCGGGCATCGCCGCGACGATGGCTTCGGCATCGAAACCGGCCATGAAAATACACGAGGCTCCGGCCATCGCCGCGATATTGGTGGCCACGAACAGGCCATGCGTGTGGAAGATCGGCAGCGCGTGGATCAGCACGTCATCGGCGGTGAAGCGCCAGTAATCCTTGAGGGTTTCGGAATTCGAGGCCAGCGCCAGATGGCTGAGCATCGCGCCCTTGGAACGCCCGGTGGTACCGGATGTGTACAGGATCGCCGCCAGATCGCCGGCCTCGCGCACCACCGCTTGAAACCCCGGAGAAGCGGCATCGCGGGCCTCTGTCAGAGTGCCCGTTTCATCCGCCGCCAGCGTCAGGATCACCGGCACCTGAGCCTTGGCAGCTATCGGCTCCAACGCCGCCAGATTGGCCGGATCGCAGACCAGAAGCGCCGGTTCGGCATCGCCCAGAAAATAGGCCAGTTCCGCGCCGGTATAGGCAGTGTTCAGCGGCAAGAACACCGCCCCCGCCAGCACCGCGCCGACATAAAGCTCCAGCATGGCCTGTGTTTTCGGGGCCTGCACGGCGATCCGGTCGCCGGGCCTGACACCGTTGGCCGCCAGCACCGCAGCCATCCGTTCGGCATTGGCGAAAAACGCGCCATAGCTCAGGCTGGCACCGGTGCGGTGGTCCTTCAGGAATGGCGCATCGTCGCGCCCGATACTTGCGGCGCGCAACCGGCGGGCCAGGTAATTTTGTTCGTACATCGCTTGACCCTTTGTCATTTCGTCGCCAGCGCGCGGACCCTGGCGGACGCCACGATTTTCTGTTCGGTGGCATAGGCCTGGTGGTTCGCCTCGATCTTGTCGCCATCGTAGAGGTAATTCACCATCACGCCCCAGGCATTGGCCATGCCGTTCGCGCTCAGATCGGCGCTGGCATGCACGCGGTAGAGTTCCGCGCCATTGCCCAGGTGGAAATGCGCCACTGAATCAAACGCCGTACCCTGCTTGCGCCGCGCCTTCGTAAGGTATCGCGCGGCAATGGCGGCGGCGTGTTCCGGCGTCGGGCCGGTTGTCGAGGCAATCGCGGCGCGGTCAGCATCGCCCAGCACATCGTCGGGCGCGGAGGCCGCCCAGCCGCGCAATCCCGGCACCGGCGACAGCGTGACAAAGGTTTTCAGCCGTGGCAGTTCCGCCTGCAATTCCGATACCACCTGCTTGATCAGGAAATTGCCGAAGGAAATGCCGCGCAGGCCGCGCTGGCAGTTCGAGATCGAATAGAACACCGCCACGCTGGCCTCGTCAGGGTCAACGTAGTCGCGGGCGGTGGCGATGATCGGGGCGATGGCACCGGGGATTGCGGTGGTCAGCGCCACTTCGACGAAGATCAGGGGATCGCTCGGCATGGCAGGGTGGAAGAAGGCGAACAGGCGGCGGTCGGGATCGGCGACGCGCTGGCGCAGATCGTCCCAGCCGGTGATTTCATGCACCGCCTCATAGGCGATGATCTTTTCCAGAATGGCCGCCGGGGTGGACCAGTCGATCTGCCGGATTTCGAGGAATCCGCGGTTGAACCAGCTTGTGAACAGGTGCTGGAAATCCTGATCCAGCCCGGCAAGGTCCGGGTTATCCCGTGCCGCGTCCAGCAATTGGGCGCGCATGGCCACCAGCCGCGCCGTCGCCCCCGGCACCCGGTTGAGGCGGCGGATCAGCTCCTGACTCTTCGGTTCAGCCGCGAAATGGATGCGCCGCGCGGCGCTGTCATCGCCGGATGTCCAGTTGGCGATGGCGGCATCCAGCTTGTCTGTATCGACGCCATAGCGCATCGCCATATCGCGGAAAATCTGCCGCTTGCCTTTGGCATCGGCGGCATCGAAGCGGTCCATCGCCAGCATTGCCGTCATCAGGCCCGAGGCCTCGCCGGCATCGCCCAGCAACCGGTCGAACAGGTCAATGGCGCTGGCATTGCGCCCGACGCCCTTGTCCAGCCGCCGCCGCGCCGACACCATGCGGCCAAACAGATCGTTCAGGAAGCGACGCTCGGCCATCATAACCTCAGATATGGGTGACGTTGGGATCAATCGGGCCGAACGGCCCGCCAACCGCGAGTTCGACCGCGCGGGCCACCGCCAGCAGGCGCGCCTCGCCGCGCGGCTTGCCAATCAACTGGATGCCGACCGGAATGCCGCCCTGCGACAGGCCCACGGGAACCGAGATCGCCGGCAGCCCCGCCGTGGTCGCCAGAAAGGCAAAGCGCAGCCAGTCCATGTAACCCGGGAAACGCACATTGTTCACCTGATCCACCCATTCCACATCCACCGGGCGCGGCATGTTTCCGACCGTCGGGCAGGCCAGCACATCGAAATCCTGCAGGAAATCCACCATGTTGCGGAAAATCACCGTGCGGTCCAGTTCGGCATCCGCCATGTCGTCCATCGTCAGGCTGCGGCCAAATGCGAGGTTCCCGGCCAGGGTCGGCTTGAAATGCCGGGTCAGGCTTTCAGGCGCGCGGCGAAACGCGGCGGCCCAGAGAAGGCCGCGCAGGCTGTGATAGGTGCGTTCAAGCGCGGGCAGGTCGGGGCAGGCCTCGTCCACCATGCCGCCGTTCTGTTCCACCGCTGCAAGGGCGGCGCGCAGGTGCTGGTCGATCTCCGGCTCGACCGGGGAAAAGCCGTTCAGGTCCGGCGCGAAGGCGATGCGGACCTTGCCGTCAGCCTCGATCACCGCCTGCTGATAGGGCCTGTCGGGCGGCGGATAGCTGGCGGGCAGGCGTGGCTGCCATCCGGCCATTGCATCCAGAAACAGCGCACAATCGCGCACCGACCGCGCCATCGGCCCTTGCTGGCCTTCGATCATGAAGCCGGATTCGCTGTCGGAGGCGGCGATGCCGGGGCTGGGACGCAGCCCGACGATGCCGTTATAGGCTGCTGGCGTGCGCAGCGAGCCGCCGTGATCCGAGCCATGCGACAGCCAGACCTCGCCGGTGGCCAGCGACACCGCCGCGCCGCCGCTGGAACCGGCGGCGTTCAATCTGGTGTCGTAAGGATTGCGGGTCTTGCCGAAGACATCGTTGAACGTGTTGCCGCCGGCGCCGAATTCCGGCGTATTGGTCTTGCCAACCACGATGGCCCCGCGATCTTCCAGCCGCAGCACCAGCGGATCGGAGGCCTCGGGTACGAAATCGGCCAGCGCCCTGGTGCCCCAGGTAGTGCGCACGCCCGCAACCGGCGTGAGGTCCTTGATCCCGACCGGCAGACCGGCCAGCCAGCCCGGGTGATCCCTTGCCTCGTCCGAAAGGTTCGCGGCCATGTTTGCGGCACGCTCCGGGCAGGTTGTCGGCATCGCATTCACCGCCCCTTCGACCTGCGCGATCCGCTCGAACGCGATGTTCAGCAGGTCCTGCGGCGCAACCTCGCGGCGCTTCAGTAGATCGACAACCTCATGGGCCTGAAGGGCGCTCAGCTCGTGCCCGCTGAAGGTGGTACTCTGGTGTTTTGGCATGATTTCCCCGCTCGCGCCCCGGCCCGGCAAATGGGCTGGAGCCCTGCCGGATTTTTCATCGTGCCGAGACTATCCGCGGCCCGGAATGTGGTCAACAAATGCGGATCGCTACAGCCAAATCCCGCTCTCACCACTCGTCATGCGGTTCGGTTCCTTCGACGATTTCCCGCATCCGGCGCGCGGTTCCGGGATCGGTTCCGGCGGGCAGATCATCGAGGCCGAACAGACCGACCTCGGCGATTTCCATACTGGTGGGCCGGTCCGTAAGCTCGCCCTTGAAATCGCAAAGATAGACCAGGATATGATCCCGCCTGCTGACCGCCGAATTGAAGAAAACGCCGTGGAGTTTCGGTTTTCCCGTCAGTTCCAGACCGGTCTCCTGGCGCAGTTCCTTGTCCAGCGTGTGCCGCGATGTCCGGCCCTTTTCCACGCCGCCGCCGGGAAAGTGCCATCCCGGGATATAGGTATGGCGCACCAGCAGGAAATTGCCGTCCTCGAACCGAACCACCGCACGCACCCCGATGGTCAGCCCGCGCGTCGCCTGGAAATAACTGTGAAGCAGGCGATTGAATACCTTTCGGCCCAGGCCGGATTGTGTATTCGGTGCAAGGGTCACTAAGGCAAGCCTCCGGCGACGGCGCGATCCGGGTTTTTGCGCCCCGTTGCCCCTTCGATCCACAGCAGATCGGACATTTCCGTGCTGCGTGGTGCGTATTCCAGCGGCAATTCGTGCAGGATGGCGATCATGGCGGGCACATCGAAACTTTCAGCGGCTGCATGCAGACGATCCAGCACCGCCATCAGCTCGCGGAAAGGCAGCGAGACTTCGGAGGCGCTCATGATGCGCGGATGCTTCGTTGGTTCCGGATTGTTGCCGATCAGCAATTCCTCGTACAGTTTCTCGCCCTTGCGCAGGCCTGTCACGCAGACAGGGATGTCACCCTTTTCCGGGAAGACCTGATCCGGATGATCGACCACATAAGGCGTCAGGCCGTGCAGTTTCACCATCGAGATTGCCAGGTCCATGATACGGACCGGCTCGCCCATGTCCAGCACGAAGACATCGCCGCCCCGGGCCATTGCGCCGGCCTGGATCACCAGTTGCGCGGCCTCCGGGATGGTCATGAAATACCGGTTGATGTCGTAATGTGTCACCGTGACGGGGCCGCCGCTTTCGATCTGGGCGCGGAAAAGCGGGATGACCGATCCCGACGATCCCAGCACATTGCCGAACCGTACCATGGAAAACACGGTGTTCGAGCGTTCGCGGGCCTGTGCCTGACAGATCAGTTCGGCGATGCGCTTGCTGGCCCCCATGATATTGGTCGGACGCACCGCCTTGTCTGTTGAAATCTGGATGAAGTTTTCTACGCCCAGTTTCCGGGCCGCCGACGTGATCGCCAATGTTCCGAATACGTTATTGCGCACGCCCTCGATAACGTTTTCTTCGACCAGCGGCACATGCTTGTAGGCGGCGGCATGATAGATCGTCTGCACGCCAAATGCGTCGATCACCGCCTCAAGGCTGCTCTGGTTCTGGATCGAGCCGAGAATGGGATAGATGCGGGTCTGGTATTGCATGCGCTCGGATCGGGCGGTGAGTTCCGCCTCGATCGTATAGAGCGCGAATTCGGAAACTTCGTACAATATCAGCGCCACCGGCTGCTGGCCGAGGACCTGGCGGCAAAGCTCGCTGCCGATCGAGCCGCCGGCACCCGATATCATCACCACCTTGCCGGCGATGTTCCTGCGCAGCAGATCGAGGTCCGGAATGACCGGGTCGCGCCCCAAAAGGTCTTCGGCGGTAACGGTACGCAATTCGGATATCTTTGCCTTGCCGCTGATGATTTCCGACATGCCGGGGATACGCTTGATCTCGACATGCAGGTCTTCGAGCCCCGCCACCACTTCGCGCCGGCGCGAGCGGCTCATGCTCGGAGCCGCCAGCAGGATAACCTGGGCTCCGCTGTCGCGCACCAGTCGCGGAATGTCGGCAGGTGAAAACACGCCCAGCCCGCCGATTGTCAGGCTCTGAAGCGAAGGATCGTCATCGACAAGTGCCACCGGCCGGTAATCGCGCCCGTGAAACAGCGAATTCAGCACCTGAAGGCCCGCCTCGCCGGCGCCGTAGATGATCACCGGGCGTTTCTTCAACTGGGTCGGGTTGCGGAAAATCTGCCGCGCAACAAAGCGCAGACCGCCAACCGACAGGAATACGAACATCGTGTGAATGAACGGCACCGATCGCGGCAGACCGGCATCCAGGACAACCCCGGCAAGAAACAGCGTGGCGGCGGAGAACACCGCGCCCTCACCGACCAGAATCAAAACCCTGCCAGTCACGTAACGCACCAGGGCGCGGTAAAGCCCCAGAAAATGAAACGCGATCAGGGTTACGGCGACGGTGATGAGAATCGCAGGATATACCTGCGGTCTGTCCAGAAACCCGAAGCTTTCAAGGCGAAACGCCATCGCGCCCACGAAGGAAAGCGCGATCAATATGCTGTCCAGGACCAGTTGCACGGCGATCTTTTGACGTCGGCGCAGACCTGCAAGGAATTTGATCAAATCAGGCACGGTAAAACCTTTACGTATGTAACTCGCAACTATTCCGGGCAACTACAGCGGCATCTCCAGAAACCGCCATCGCCTGAATGGCGACCCCGCGCATGACCGGGCCGTTGTCTCGCGCCAATGTTGGATCAAATAGAAACCGCATGAAACCAGACGTCTTTTAGCAGGGCACAACGACCGGCCATCAACCTTTCCGGCACTTGTCCGGTGATGGACTGACCTTGCGGTAGGTGTAGACCAGCCCGCAGGCAATGAAAAGATAGCAATCCGCGCGCACCGGCTTTGCCGGGTCTGCCATTGTGGTTTTACCGCCACTGATCCTCATCCGCCACCGGTGCCCTTGCCCGGGAAACATTATCTAGGCCTGTCGCAGGCAGCGGTACGCCGATGCTGGCTTGACCCAGCCCGGTCCGATGCATAGGTCGGCATTGATCCTTGGGCGAAGGGGTGGCCTTGTCGCCGCCGGATGGTCCGTTAACCGGATTCCGCTTGAGAACGATCACGTTTTGTTCCATTCTCGAACTTCCCGACAATGGGCACGATACAGGGTGACTGGGCATGACCGAGCTGAAATGCATCTCGATCCGGGGTGCGCGCGAACATAATCTGAAGAATATCGACGTCGATATTCCGCGCGACCGGCTGGTGGTGATTACCGGCCTGTCCGGGTCGGGCAAGTCCAGCCTGGCTTTTGACACGATCTATGCCGAGGGTCAGCGCCGCTATGTCGAATCGCTCAGTGCCTATGCGCGGCAATTCCTCGACATGATGCAAAAGCCCGATCTGGATCATATTTCCGGCCTCAGCCCGGCGATTTCCATCGAACAGAAGACCACCTCGAAAAACCCGCGTTCCACCGTCGGGACGGTGACCGAGATTTACGACTACCTGCGCCTGTTGTTTGCCCGCGTCGGCACGCCCTACAGCCCCGCCACCGGCCTGCCGATCGAGGCTCAGCAGGTCTCGGAGATGGTGGACCGGGTGATGACGATGGAGGCGGGAACCCGTGCCTATCTGCTGGCCCCGATCGTGCGCGACCGCAAGGGCGAGTACCGCAAGGAATTTCTGGACCTGCAAAAGCAGGGCTTCCAGCGCGTCAAGGTGGATGGCGCGTTCTATGAAATCGACGAAGCCCCGAAGCTGGACAAGAAGTTCCGCCACGATATCGACGTGGTGGTGGACCGGATCGTGGTGCGCGAGGGGCTGGAAACCCGGCTGGCCGACAGTTTCCGCACCGCGCTGAACCTGGCCGACGGCATCGCCATCCTGGAAACCGCCCCGACCGAGGGCGACAGCGAACGCATCACGTTCTCGGAAAACTTCGCCTGCCCGGTTTCCGGCTTCACCATCCCCGAGATCGAGCCGCGCCTGTTTTCCTTCAACGCGCCGTTCGGGGCCTGCCCGGATTGCGACGGGCTGGGGGTGGAATTGTTCTTCGATGAACGCCTTGTCGTGCCGGATCAGACGATCTCGCTTTATGACGGCGCGCTGGCGCCCTGGCGCAAGGGCAAATCGCCCTATTTCCTGCAAACCATCGAGGCCTTGTCGCAGCATTACGGTTTTGAACGCGATGCCGCCTGGCGCGATCTGCCGGAAGCGGCGCAGCAGGTGATGTTGTACGGCTCGGGCAAGGATGAAATCCGCTTCCGCTACGATGAAGGCGGGCGGGTCTACGAGGTGACGCGCGCCTTTGAAGGCGTCATTCCCAATATGGAACGCCGCTACCGCGAGACCGATTCCAACTGGATCCGCGAGGAATTCGAGCGCTACCAGAACAACCGCCATTGCGGTGCCTGTGACGGCTTCCGCCTGCGCCCCGAAGCGCTGGCGGTGCGTATTGCCGGGCTGCATGCCGGCGAGGTGGTGCAGATGTCCATCCGTCAGGCGCTGGACTGGGTGGAACAGGTGCCCGCCAGCCTGACCGACCAGAAGAACGAGATCGCCCGCGCCATCCTGAAGGAAATCCGCGAACGCCTTGGTTTCCTTGTCAATGTCGGGCTGGATTACCTGACGCTCAGCCGCAATTCCGGCACGTTGTCGGGCGGGGAATCGCAGCGCATCCGGCTGGCCAGCCAGATCGGCTCGGGCCTGACGGGCGTTTTGTACGTGCTGGATGAACCCTCGATCGGGTTGCACCAGCGCGACAATGGCCGCCTGTTGCAGACGCTTCGCAACCTGCGCGACCAGGGCAATACCGTGATCGTGGTCGAACATGACGAGGAAGCGATCCGCACCGCCGATTTCGTGCTGGATATCGGCCCCGGCGCGGGTGTGCATGGCGGCCAGATCGTGGCGCAGGGCACGCCGGACGAGATTGCCGCCGATCCGGCCTCGGTCACCGGGCAATACCTGACCGGCAGCCGCCGGATCGCCATTCCCGGCGAGCGGCGCAAGGGCAATGGCAAGAAACTGGTGGTGGAAGGGGCCACCGGCAACAATCTGAAGAATGTGACGGCGGAATTTCCGCTGGGCACCTTCACCTGCATCACCGGTGTGTCGGGCGGCGGCAAATCCACCCTGACCATCGAGACCCTGTTCAAGACCGCCTCGATGCGGCTGAACGGTGCCCGCCAGACCCCGGCACCCTGCGAGGCGGTGCACGGGCTGGAATATCTCGACAAGGTGATCGACATTGACCAGCGCCCGATCGGTCGCACGCCCCGGTCCAACCCCGCCACCTATACCGGCGCGTTCACCCCGATCCGCGACTGGTTCGCCGGTCTGCCGGAAAGCCTGGCACGCGGCTACAAGCCCGGGCGGTTCTCGTTCAACGTCAAGGGCGGGCGCTGCGAGGCCTGTCAGGGCGATGGCGTGATCAAGATCGAGATGCATTTCCTGCCCGATGTCTATGTCACCTGCGAAAGCTGCAAGGGCCATCGCTACAACCGCGAAACCCTGGAAATAAGGTTCAAGGGCAAGAGCATAGCCGACGTTCTTGAGATGAATGTCGAGGATGCGGAAACCTTCTTCAAGGCGGTGCCGTCGATCCGCGAGAAGATGACGGCGCTGATGCAGGTCGGCCTTGGCTATATCAAGGTCGGCCAGCAGGCGACCACGCTATCGGGCGGCGAGGCGCAGCGGGTGAAGCTGTCAAAGGAACTCAGCAAACGCTCGACCGGGCGCACGCTCTATATCCTGGACGAGCCGACCACCGGGCTGCATTTCGAGGATGTGCGCAAGCTGCTGGAGGTGCTGCACGAACTGGTCGATCAGGGCAATTCGGTGCTGGTGATCGAACATAATCTGGACGTGATCAAGACCGCCGACCATATCATCGACATCGGCCCCGAAGGCGGCGATGGCGGCGGGCGGATCGTCGCCACCGGCACGCCGGAAGAGGTGGCAGAGGTGGGCGAAAGCCATACCGGGCAGTATCTGAAGGATATCCTGTCCGCCCGGCGGCGGGTGGCAGCGGAATAGCAAAAGGGCATCGGCATCGGACATGCCGACGCAAATCTGCGTACAAGATGCGAGCATTTCGGATCAAGCCCGGATCGGATAATCGCGGCCTCGCCCGTTAGGCAAGCGCGATAGCCGGTGACCGATATTTCACGTCAAACCCGATGCGCTTTCGACGTCCTTCAACAATGCGTCGTGGTTACAGGGGGCGATCTGCCCCCTGGCCCATGTCACTGAAGCCCGATCAGGAATGTCAGGCGTCGGTCGACTTGTTGGTGCTTTTGCCGAGAACCGTGTAGATGAAGCAGGTCGACATCACCGATGTGAACAACAGGATCAGACCGACGAACAGCACGACCCATTTCCAGGCCAGATCGGGCTGCATGAAGAATACCGCGACCAGCACGATTCCGAGGATTGCCCGGATGACACGATCGGCCGAGCCGACATTGTTCTTGAACATGAGAGATTCCTTCCACCTGTATTCGTCCCGTTGATCGGGCTCGCTGCGTGTCAACCATTAATCGAAAAAAACGCATTTGTCATCAGTAATGGTGTCACAGCCCGCAGGCTGACACCAGAAGTTGTGGAAATGCCCGTGATATTGGGTTCGCGCGGCGGGACAGGCCGGTGATCAGCCGTCGCGGTGGCGTTTTTCAAACCGTGGCAGCATGGCGGAAAAGTCCCGGCCGCTGCCGTCTTCATCCTCGACAAAGCTTCGGTAAAGGTCGGTGGCGTGGCGGCCGAGCGGCGTGTCGGCATCCGCCGCTTCCGCCGCCTGCTGGCTGAGGCGCAAATCCTTCAGCATCAGATCGGCGGCAAAGCCGGGCTTGTAGCCATTGTCGGCGGGCGATTTCGGCCCGACGCCGGGGGCCGGGCAATAGGCGTTCATCGACCAGGAATAGCCCGACGAGGTGGATACCACGTCGAACATCTTCTGGCGGTCCAGCCCCAGCTTGTCGGCCAGCGCGAAAGCCTCGCAGGTGGCGATCATGGTGACGCCGAGGATCATGTTGTTGCAGATTTTCGCCGCCTGGCCGTTGCCTGACGGCCCGCAATGCACCGCCTTCTGGCCCATCACCTCGAACAAGGGTGCGGCCTTGGCGAAGGCCGCGTCCGAGCCGCCCGCCATGAAGGTCAGGGTGCCTGCCGCCGCGCCGCCGATACCGCCGGAAACCGGTGCATCCACCGGCAATAATCCTGCCGCTTCGGCATCCGCGGCCACGGCGCGGGCACTTTCCACATCGACGGTAGAGCAATCGACAAATCCGGCACCGGCGCCCATCGCCGGGATGATCTCGGCGGCCACGCTGCGCAGGATCGCGCCGTTTGGCAGCATTGTGATCACAACGTCCTGGCCAGCGGCGCATTCCGCCGCGCTGGCGGCACTGGCCACGCCGTCAGGGCAGGGGGCGGCCAGATCGAAACCCGTCACCTGATGCCCCGCCGCCACCAGATTTGCCGCCATCGGCGCGCCCATATTGCCAAGTCCGATAAAGCCGATTTTCATGCCAGTTGTCCTTCCAGATCAAGCCCGTGTTGCCCCAGCGGCGCAAGGATCGCCGCCACATCCGCAGCACTTACGCCATCGAGGCGGTGTTTCCATTTCGGCGCGCGGTCCTTGTCGATGATCGCGGCGCGGATGCCTTCCAGGAAATCGCCCTTCTCCATCGCGTTATAGGTGTAGCGATATTCCAGATGCAGCGCGTGGCGGAGGTTCAGATCCTCGCGCAATTGCCGCAAAATCTCGATCGTCACCGCCATCGACAGGGGCGAATTGCGCGCCACCGCCTTCAGCGCCGTCGCCGCGAAAGGGCTGGCGCTGGCTTGCAGCGAGGCCACCACCTCGGCCAGTGTCGCGCCGGCAAAAGCCGCGTCAATCTCGGCCTGATGGCCGGTCAGATGGCCCGCAGGCGGGGTGGTCGCGTATTTTGTGATCACACCGGCATCGCCGCTGTTTTCCAGCGCGGCAATCACCTCGGGCCACTTTGCTTGCGGGATGTAAGTATCTGCAAAACCGGCATAAATCGCATCTTCCGGCCCCATGCGATCCGATGACAGGCCTAGGTAATCGCCCAGCCGCCCCGGCGCGCGCGCCAGCAGATACGACCCGCCGACATCCGGCACCAGGCCAATGCCGCATTCCGGCATGGCGATCTGGCTGGACTCGCCGACGATCCGGTGCGAGCCGTGGCAGGACACGCCAACGCCACCGCCCATCGTGAAGCCCTGCATCAGCGCCATGTAGGGCTTGGGATATTCCGCAACCCGCGCGTTCAGGCGGTACTCGTCGCGCCAGAATTGCCGTCCATAGGCCAGATCGCCCACGGTGCCGGTATCGTACATTTCCTGAATATCGCCACCGGCGCAAAAGGCGCGTTCGCCTTGCCCGTCGATCACCACCAGCGCCACCGCCGGATCATCGCGCCAGGCCACCAGGGCTGCCTCGATCTGCCGGCACATCTCGTAGGTCAGCGCATTCAGTGCCTTGGGCCGGGTCAGGGTGATCCGCCCGGCATGGCCGACGATGCGGATGTCTATATCGCCCATCAGCCGCGCTCCGCCAGCATGGCGCGTGCGGTGATCAGGCGCATGATCTCGTTGGTGCCTTCCAGGATCTGATGCACGCGCAGATCGCGCACGATCTTCTCGATGCCGTAATCCGCCAGATAGCCGTAGCCGCCATGCATCTGCAGGCAATCGTTCGCCACCTTGAAGGCGGTGTCGGTGACAAACCGCTTGGCCATCGCGCAGAACTTGGTGGCATCGGGGGCGGCGTTGTCCAGTTTCCACGCCGCCTGCCTGAGGAAAGTCCGCGCCGCCTGCAATTCGGTTTCCATATCGGCCAGGCGGAATTGCAGCGCCTGAAACTGATCTATGCTGCGCCCGAAGGCCTTGCGCTCGCCCATATAGATCAGCGTCGCATCCAGCGCCGCCTGCGCCCCGCCCAAGGCCCCGGCCGAGATATTCAGACGCCCGCCATCCAGTCCCGCCATCGCATAGGTAAAGCCCTTGCCCTCTTCGCCGATGCGGTTGTCCAGCGGCACCATGCAATCATCGAACTGCACCTGCGCCGTGGGTTGCGACAGCCAGCCCATCTTCTTTTCCCTGGCCCCGAAGGACAGGCCCGGCGTGCCGTCTTCCACGATCACGGTGGAAATGCCTTTCGGCCCGTCCTCGCCGCTCCTGACCATCACCACGTAAGCATCGGAATAGCCGCCACCGGAAATGAACGCCTTGGTGCCGTTCAGCCGGTAACCCTCATTGGTTTTTTCCGCGCGCGTCTTCAGCGCCGCCGCGTCCGAGCCTGATCCCGGTTCGGTCAGGCAATAGGAAATCACGGTTTGCATCGTGCAGAGCCGTGGCAGCCATTCGGCCTTGACCTCGGCACTGGCGAATTTGTCGATCATGCCGGCGCACATGTTGTGGATTGACAGGAAGGATCCGACCGAGGGACAGGCCATTGCCAGTGCCTCGAAAACCAGCGTGGCATCCAGCCGGCTGAGGCCCGAGCCGCCATGTTCCTCGGATACGTAAATGCCGCCCAGCCCCAGCGCACCGATCTTCGGCCAAAGATCCTTGGGGATGGTGCCCAGGGCCTCCCAGTCGCGGGCGAAGGGGGCGATTTCATCCTGTCCGAACCCGTAGGCCATGTCGAAAATCGCGCTCTGTTCGTCTGAAAGGGCAAAATCCATGTCGTGTCTCCGGTTCGTTCAGGAATTGAACATGCGTTTAATTCTTAAATGTTGCGAGAGTTTTGCAAAGCCCCGCCTCAATGCTGAAGCCCCTCGCTGAACTCGCCGATCAACGCATCGACCACCGCGCGCAAGGCCGCCGGCTTGTCGCCACCGGCCTCCAGCGTGCGGGCGTGGACATGCCGCTGGCGCGAGGATGAGGCACCATCGCGGATCACGTCTTGCACCCGCGCCACCTCGGCCTCGCAGCCAAGGGCATGCGCGTCCTCAGCGATCAGGTCCAGCAATTCATGCATCAATTCGCCAAACGGCTTGACCGCGCCCGCGCCGAAATCAATCAGCCCGTCCTCCATGCCGTATCGCTGCGCCCGCCAGCGGTTTTCCCCGATCAGAAAGCGGTCATAGATGCGCCAGCGCTGGTTGTTGGTTCTGAGGCGCCACAGCATCCGCATGATACATTGCGTCAGGGCCGCGATCATCAGCGTATCTTCAAGGCGCGGCGAGACATCGCAAATCCGGCTTTCAAGCGTCGGAAACCGCGAGGACGGGCGCACATCCCACCAGATTTTCGATGAATCCTCGATCGCGCCGCTATCGACGATGATCCCGACCGAGCGTTCGTATTCCGGCCAGGAATTGAATACCGGCGGCAGGCCGGTGCGCGGCAGATTGTCAAATACCGTCAGGCGGTAACTTGCCAGCCCGCTATCCTGCCCGCCCCAGAACGGCGAGGATGTCGACAGCGCCAGCAGATGCGGCAGGAAATAGGCAAATTGCGCCATCAGGTCGATGCGGGTTTCGGCATCTTCAATGCCGACATGCACATGCTGGCCACAGATCAGCATCCGCCGTGCCACCCCCGCCAGATCGCGCTTCAGCGCGTTGTAGCGGTCCTTGTCGGTATGGCTCTGGAGATTGTAATCGGCAAAGGGATGCGTTGACGCGGCAATCGGGGCCAGCCCGTAGCGCGCAGCGACGCGGTGAATGCATTCGCGCAGCCGCTTCAGGTCCTTGCGCGCGTCCGAGATATTCTGGCAGACCCGCGTGCCGATCTCGATCTGGCATTGCAGGAATTCCGGGGAGACCTGACCCTCAAGTTCCGCCTTGCAGTCTTCCATCAACTGATCCGGGGCCACCGCCAGATCCAGGGTTTCGACATCGACCAGAAGATATTCCTCCTCGATGCCTAGGGTGAAGGATGGATCGGACATGGGCTTCCTCCGGCTGGTCAGGTTTCAGGAATGCCGCAAAACCACCGCCCGGACAAGCCCGACCCCGGATCAGCCCGTCCATGCCGGTTTCTTTTTGGTCAAAATACTCTCGGGGGGCGGTTCAGAATGCCTTCATTCTGAACCCGGGGGGCAGACAGCCCCCCGGCTTTGGCAGTAAATCCGGTTGCAGATTCTCAATCCATCGTCGGGATCGAGAAATCGGCACCTTCCTTTGTGCCCGAGGGCCAGCGCGCGGTCACGGTCTTGGTGCGGGTGTAGAACTTGAACGCATCCGGGCCGTGCTGGTTGAGATCGCCGAAGGCCGATTTCTTCCAGCCGCCGAAAGTGTGATAAGCCAGCGGCACCGGGATCGGCACGTTGATGCCGACCATGCCGATATTGATCCGGTTGGCGAAATCGCGGGCGGTGTCGCCGTCGCGGGTGAAGATCGCGGTGCCGTTGCCGTATTCGTGATCCATCGCCATCGCCAGGGCTTCCTCGTAGGATTGTGCGCGCACCGTCGAAAGGACCGGGCCGAAAATCTCCTGCTTGTAGATTTCCATGTCGGTGGTCACGTGGTCGAACAGATGCGCGCCGACGAAAAAGCCGTCCTCATAGCCCTGCATCTTGAAATCACGGCCATCGACAACCAGTTTCGCGCCCTGTTCGATGCCGGTTTCCACCAGCCCGAGGATTTTTTCCTTGGCCTGCGCCGTCACGACGGGTCCGAAATCGACATCGTCTCCTGCGGTATAAGGCCCGATCTTCAGGCTCTCGACGCGCGGTGCCAGCTTGGCGATCAGCCGGTCAGCGGTTTCCTCGCCCACCGGCACGGCAACCGAGATCGCCATGCAGCGTTCGCCCGCCGCGCCATAACCGGCACCGATCAGCGCATCCACCGCCTGATCCATATCGGCATCGGGCATGATGATCATGTGGTTCTTGGCACCGCCAAAGCATTGCACGCGCTTGGCATTGTCGCAGCCGCGCGAATAGATATATTGCGCGATCGGGGTCGAGCCGACAAAGCCGATCGACTGGATCACCGGATGATCGAGGATCGCGTCCACCGCTTCCTTGTCGCCGTTGACAACCTGCAACACGCCTTTCGGCAGGCCGGCCTCTTCCAGCAATTCCGCCAGCATCATCGGCACGGAGGGATCACGCTCGGACGGTTTCAGGATGAAGGCATTGCCGCAGGCAAGCGCCGGGGCAAACATCCACATCGGGATCATGGCGGGAAAGTTGAACGGCGTGATGCCGGCGGATACGCCGAGCGGCTGGCGCATCGAATACATGTCGATGCCGGGGCCGGCGCTGTCGGTAAACTCGCCCTTCAGCATCTGCGGCGCACCGATGCAATATTCCACCACTTCCAGGCCGCGCTGCACGTCGCCCTTGGCATCGGGGAAGGTCTTGCCATGCTCACGGCTCAGGGCCTCGGCCAGCTTGTCCATGTCGCGGTTCAGCAGGTCGACGAACTTCATCATCACCCGGGCGCGGCGCTGCGGATTGGTCGCGCCCCAGGCCACCTGCGCGGCGGCGGCGATCTTCACCGCGTGATCCATTTCCTCGGCATTGGCCAGCGGCACCCGCGCCTGCACCTCGCCGGTGGCGGGGTTGTAGACATCGGCGAACCGCCCGGACTTGCCCTTGACATGTTTGCCGTCGATGTAATGCGAAAGTTCCTGCATGGCGGGTCTCCTGATCTGGTCTGGTGAAGCTGGCGGCATCTTAGTCTTGCGTTTTTGTGTTTGGGAGGGCAAATATCCCAAAAGCATCTTGCATTTCTGCAAAATGGTGAAAGGCAGGGCCATGCCGCTCAAATGGGACGATCTGAAGGTTTTCCTGGCGGTGGCGCGGCTGGACAGCCTGTCCAATGCCGGCCGCGCCCTGAAGCTCGACCCAGCCACGGTGGGCCGGCGCATCGCCCGGCTGGAGGAACATCTGGATGTCCGCCTGTTCGTGAAATCGCCGCAGGGCTATGCGCTGACCGAGGCCGGCCAAGGGCTGGTGGACCATGCCAGCGCCGCCGAACGCGCGGTGATCGCCGCGCAGGAGGAAAACCGCGGCCAGGCCGAGGGCCTGAGCGGCAACATCCGCATCGGCGCACCGGACGGGGTGGCGAATTACCTGTTGCCGCAGATCACCGCCGATATCTGCGATGCCAATCCCGGGCTGGAAGTGCAGATCGTGGCCCTGCCGCGCGTATTCAACCTGTCCAAACGCGAGGCCGACATGGCGATCACCGTATCACCGCCCCAGACCGGGCGGCTGACGGTACAGCGGCTGACCGATTACCATCTGCATCTGGCGGCAACCGCCGATTACCTGGCGGCGCATCCACCCATCAAGCGGCGCGAGGACCTGCGCCATCACCGGCTGATCGGCTATATCCCCGACATGATATTCGACCCGGAACTGGACTACATGGATGTGCTGGGCGAGGGGGCGCGGGCACATCTGACCTCGAATTCCTTTTCGGTACAACTGAACTGGGCGCGGCGGGGCGCGGGGATCTGCATCATGCATGATTTTGCCATCCCGACATTTCCCGACCTTGTGAAAATCCTGACCGAACAGGTCTCGCTGAAACGCAGTTTCTACCTGATCCGCCATGCCGATGACCGCCGTGTGGACCGGCTCAACCGCTTTGCCGACCAATTGGCCGAAAAACTGCGGCGCGAGGTGGCGCGGCTGGAGGCTAATTCTTGACAGAAACTTGCGCGGCGGTCACTCTGGACGACAAATAATTATCGAATGGGAAGATCATGCTGGTTCAACAAATCCTGAAAAACAAACCCAGCCAGGCGATCGCGACGATCAAGTCATCGGCCACGGTCTCGCAGGCGGCGCAGTTGCTGGCGGAAAAGCGGATCGGCGCGCTGGTTGTGTCGGATGACGGCACCTCGGTGGCCGGCATGTTTTCGGAACGCGACATCGTGCGCGAACTTGGCAATCGCGGCGTTGGCTGCATGAGCGAGTGCATCCGCGACTACATGACAACCGATATCTCGACCTGCACCAAAAGCGACAATGCCGATCAGGTATTGCAGCAGATGACCACCGGGCGGTTCCGCCACCTGCCGGTGATGGAAGATGGCAAGATGATCGGCCTGATCTCGATCGGCGACGTGGTGCTGGCACGACTTTCGGAAATGGCGATGGAAAACCAGGCGCTGGAAGGCATGATCAAGGGGTTCTGAGGGGCCCGGAACCGGCCAGCCTGGGATGCCCGGATTCCCGGTGTTCCCTTGTTTCCGGAGATCCGAAACGCCGCGACGATAGCCAGCCGAGCATTCGGCATCCGGTCACCCCTCGGGCCATTGCCCGTCGTTCCCGTTCCCCCGGCTTGCTTTCCAGCACCGCCCGCGATAGCTGTCTGGCGAACCATGAACGAGGAATGCCATGCCAGCCCTGCTGCCCGATATCGATCCCGATGGATTGCTCGAATTTTCGGTCGTCTTCACCGACCGCTCGCTGAATCACATGTCCAAAAGCTTTCAGGGCGTGATGCGCGATATCTCCGCCGTGCTGAAGGAGGTCTACAACGCCGATCACGTCGCCCTGGTTCCCGGCGGCGGCACCTACGCGATGGAGGCGGTGGCCCGCCAACTGGCCACCGGCAGCAAGGCATTGGTGATCCGCAACGGCTTCTTCTCCTACCGCTGGAGCCAGATCCTCGACATGGGCGCAATCCCGGCGGAAACGACCGTGATGAAGGCCCGGCGCAGCGGCAACGCCAACACCGCCCCCTTCGCGCCCGCCCCGATTGCCGAGGTGACCGCCAAAATCGCCGCCGAAGCCCCGGGGGTCGTGTTCGCACCGCATGTGGAAACCGCCAGCGGCATGATCCTGCCGGATGATTACCTGAAGGCGGTGGCCGATGCGGTGCATGCGGTCGGCGGCTTGTTCGTGCTGGATTGCATCGCCTCGGGCTGTGCCTGGGTCGACATGAAGGCGCTGGGCGTCGATGTGCTGATCTCGGCCCCGCAGAAAGGGTGGAGCGCCTCGCCCTCTGCCGGCATGGTGATGCTGAACGACGCGGCCAGGGCGCGGGTTGAAGCGAACAATTCAACCTCGTTCGCGATTGATCTGAAGAAATGGCTGGCGATCATGCAGGCCTATGAAAACGGCGGCCATGCCTATCACGCCACCATGCCTACCGATGCGCTGAGCCGCTTGCGCGACATCATGCTGGAAACAAAGGCTTACGGCTTTGACAGGTTGCGCGATGCGCAATGGGAGCTGGGCACCAAGGTACGCGCGGCGCTGGCGGCGCGGGGCCTGAAATCGGTGGCCGCGGATGGCTTCGGCGCGCCCGGCGTGGTGGTCTCCTATACCAGCGATCCCGGCCTGCAGAACGGCAGCAAATTCGCCGCTGAAGGCGTGCAGATCGCCGCCGGTGTGCCGCTGATGTGCGACGAGGGCGATGATTATTCCAGCTTCCGGCTGGGCCTGTTCGGCCTCGACAAGCTGCAGGATGTTGATGCGGCACTGGCGCGGCTGGAGGCGGCGCTGGACAAGGTGCTTTAGACAGCGCCAAGCCCGGCGCGCATCACCGCGTGGCGCAGGGGGCGGACATCGTAGAGCGTCTTCAGGCCGAAACGCCTGAGGTCGCGCAGCATCGGGTTTT
Source organism: Paracoccaceae bacterium (assembly GCA_019911965.1). Lineage (GTDB taxonomy): Bacteria > Pseudomonadota > Alphaproteobacteria > Rhodobacterales > Rhodobacteraceae > UBA5972. The sequence continues at coordinate 45,238 of JAIOJF010000024.1, forward strand.
CCGCCATCGCGGCGCGGTTCAGAAGGTCAATGCCGGTCACCCGCAACCTGATATCCAGCCAGCGCGCCCGCTGGTAGCGATCCAGCATAGCCGCGCTGCCAAGATCACCCGGCGCTGCGATCGCCAGGTCCAGCAACTCACGGATATCGGCGAGACTCATGTTCAATCCCTGCGCGCCGATTGGCGGCACGACATGCGCGGCCTCGCCGATCAGGGCGCTGCGCTGGCCGCTCAGGCGGTGGGCGTGCTGGCTGATGATCGGCCAGACGCTGCGCCGACCGATCAGCTTCAGCGGTCCGAACAGATTTGCCGAACGCTCGGTGATCGCGGCCTCGAATGCCGCCACCGGCAGCGCCTGCAATTCAGCGACACGCGGGCCGGTCTCCATCCAGACGATGGCCGAGCGCGGGCGGCCGTCCAGATCGGGCAGCGGTACGAAGGTGAACGGCCCGCCGGTGCGGTGAATCTCGGTCGAGACATTGTTGTGCGGCTTGCCGTGCTGTACCGAAAACGCCAGCGCCTTCTGGCCATAGCGCCAGGTTGTGACACCGATGCCAAGCTGGCGGCGGATATCCGAGTTGCGCCCGTCCGCCGCGACCAGTAACCGGCAGCGCTGCGCGGTGCCGTCGGACAAGCCCAGCAGGGCCTCGCCCTCGCGGGTGGTCAGGGTCGTTGTTGCAGTCCCCGGGCGGAAGGTGACGCGCGGCAATTCGGCAATCCGCGCCAGCAATTCACGGCGAAGCAGCCAGTTGGGGAAATTCCAGCCGAACGGGGCCTCGGAAATATCGGAGGCATCGAAATCGGCGATATCGCGGGCATCATGGCTTTCACCGCCGGCATCGACAATCCGCATCACCTGCAGCGGTGCGGCATGCGGGGCCAGCCGGTCCCACAATCCGGCGCGTTCCAGCAGCGTCCGTGCCGGTTGCAAAAAGGCGGTGGTTCTGAGATCGGCCCCGGCCTCGCCCTCATCGGTGACCGGAGGGGCCGGATCGACGCAGAGCACCGAGAACCCCGCCGTACCAAAGGCGCAAGCCGCGGTCAGCCCGGCGATACCGCCGCCGGAAATCAGGATATCGGTATCGGTCTTGCGCATGGATTAAGGATTACCTGCAAGTGGAAGGCGGCGAAAGGGTCAGTCGGTCAGCCGCGACAGAAAGGCCGACAGATCATCGGTCTGGTGGTGGATATGGTCCTGCCGGTCGCCGTGTTCCGGGCCGACCAGCACGCAGGCCATGCCCATCTCGTGCGGCGCCAGCAGGTTGCGGTGATCGTCCTCGAACATCGCGGCTCTTGCGGGATCCAGCCCGTCGGCGGCGAATATCGTCTCGAAGGCGGCGCGTTCGGGCTTGGGACGGAACCCGGCATGTTCAACGCCATAGACCGCATCGAAAATCCCTGACAGGCCGCGCGCCTCGGTCACCCGTTCGGCATGGATTTGCGGCCCGTTGGTATAGATCACCTTGCGCCCGGGCAGCGCCATGATGCGTGCGCGCAGGTCGGGATCGGGGCGCAACCGGTCCAGCGAAATGTCGTGGACATGATCGAGATAGGGCGCGGGATCGACATCATGTTCGCGCATCAGCCCGGCCAGGGTGGTGCCGTAGGTGTGCCAGTAATGCTTGCGCAGATGATCGGCGCGGGCGCGATCGACGCCAAGGGCCTGCATCACGTAATCGGTCATCCGCACTTCGATCTGGTCGAACAGCCGGGCGGAGACCGGATAAAGCGTGTTATCCAGATCGAATACCCAGGCGCGGACATGTGTGAAGGCGTTTCTGACCATGCCCCGAAGCTACGAAACCCCGGCCCGGGTGGAAAGCGGAATTGCTTGCCAATCCCGCCCGCCCGGGCGCATTTGCTTGAATGACGGCGCGATCTGGCTTTTAGTGTGGACCATCGCATACCGGGAGAGGGACATGTCGGCACCGAAGGAAGCCCAGAAAGATGCCTATGCGCTGATTCTGGACGCGATTGATACCGGGCTTTACGTTCCCGGCGACCGGCTGGTGGAAAGCGAGCTGGCGGATCGCTTCGGCGTGTCGCGCACCCCGATCCGCGAGGCGCTGCAGCGGCTGGAAACCCAATCCATGCTGACCCGCACCGGGCGCAGCCTGATCGTGGCGTCGCTGGATCACAACCAGTTGGCGGAACTCTATGTCGTGCGTTCGGAACTGGAGGGGCTGGCGGCCAGGCTGGCGGCGCAGCATGCCAGCCCGGAAGAGGTGCGGGTGCTTTACGGCATGGTCGACCACGATATGGGGCTGGTCGACGATCCGCAGCGCCTCAGCCGGGCGAACCGGCGGTTTCACAAGCAGCTTCATCTGGCCAGCCACAACCGCTACCTGATCGACCAGCTCGATCTGGTGCATCGCTCGATGGCGCTTCTGGCCACGACATCGCTGGCCGCCGACGGGCGCGGCGTGCAGGCGCTGGAGGAACACCGCGCCATCGTGCGTGCCATCGAGGCAAGCGATGGCGATGCCGCCGCCGAGGCCCTGAAGCGCCACCTGTCCTTTGCCTTTGAAACCCGGCTCAAACTCGATGCCGGCGAGGTGGCGGCGAAAGGCTCGGCGCGGCGCTAGTGCCGGCAGGCTCGGCGCTGATGCCGTGATTGGTCTTGTCCCAGTAGAACGGCGCCAGCAGCAATTCATAGAGCGCCTTGAAGGCCGCCGCGGTGCCCAGCGGCCAGTAGAACGGCATCGTCAGCACCCAAGGTAACAGGTGCCGGTGATCGCGCCCCGATACCGCCACGAAGCCAAGCACCGCCATCAGCCCTTCGGACAGAAGATAGGCCGTGGCCATCAGCGTCCAGGCACTGGCGGGCAGGTAGCCGACAAATTCCGGCCGGAACCCGAAGGCGATCAGCCAGAACGACCAGATCGCCGGGGCCAGCAGGAAATTCGACAAGGTTCCCAGCAGGATGATGTGGAAGGTCAGAAAGCCCCTTGGCCCCAGATCGCGCCATAATGTCCGGGGTTTGCGGATATGTGTGATCCAGGTCATCGCATAGCCCTTCAGCCAGCGCGAACGCTGCTTGATCCAGGGCAGGACATGGCAATTGGCTTCCTCGAAGGTGGTGGTCGGCTCGAAGGCGCAGCGATAGCCCGCGCGTGCCAGCCGCATGCCCAGATCGGCATCCTCGGTGACGTTATGGGCATCCCAGCCGCCGAGGGCTTCAAGCGCGTCGCGCCGAAAGAACACGCCGGTGCCGCCCAGGGGAACCGGCAGGCGCATCCGCTCCACCCCCTGCAGGACCAGACGGAACCAGACCGCGTATTCGATGGAAAAGCACCGCGCCAGCCAGTTCTGCCGGGGATTGTAGTAGTCCAGATAGCCCTGAATGCAGGCCACTTCCGGCCCTTCGCGCAAAAAACGCGCAACCATGCGCGATATCTGGTCGGGTTCCGGCGCGTCTTCGGCATCGTAAATGCCAATAATCTCGCCCCGGCAGAAATCCAGCGCATAGTTCATTGCCCGAGGCTTGGTCTTGAGGTTCGACGCGGGCACCGCGATCACCCTGATCCAGTGCGGCAAGTGCAGGTCTGCGGCGGCAGCCAGTGTCTCGCTGTCGCTGGCTTCCAGCACCAGGCAGATATCCAGAAGCTCCTTGGGATAATCAAGCCGTTGCAGCCGCTGGACCAGCATCGGCAGCATCGCCGCCTCGCGGTAAAGCGGCACCAGCACCGATACCGCGGGCAGCGCCGCGCAATGCGCCAGCGTGGCGCGGATGTCAGGCGCGGGCGCGGACCGGGCGAGCCAGGTCCGCCCCTGCTGGTAGAGCGCGGTCAGCCGCAGCAGGCTCATCGCGGCGAGGTTGAGCATCAGCCAGAGATATAACAGCCAGATCGCGGTGGTGGGGAAGGTGATACCGGCGGCAACCAGCGCCACCATGATCGCCAGCACCAGCGGCCGGCGCAGCGGTCTGGCCCAGCTTCGGCAGCTCAGCTCTGCCGGGCAGCGCTGCTCGGCCTGTGCCGACAGCGTGTCGGCATTGGCCAGGCTGATATGGCGTTCGATCATGCCAAGGGGCGCGATTGCCGGGCGTGCATCGGCCCAGAGGGCGGGCAGATGGCGGCGAATTTCGCCAAAGCGTCCGGGCTCGGAAACCGCGATGAAAATCGTGCCGCCCAGTTGCCGCCACGGTACTGCGCCGAGCGCCAGGCAGGTTTCGGGCGGCATCAGGCGGGCAAGATGCGGATCCGGCGGCATCCGGTCCAGATCCGCCATCGGCGCGGCGAATTGCTGCGACAGCGCCGCCGTCAGACCGGCCTCGCCAATCAGATCGTCGACCATCAGGATGCGCCCCAGCGGCACGCCGGTCTGGCGCTGGCGAACCATTGCGGCGATCAGATCGCCCCCCTCCAGCCAGCCGCGATCCTGAAGGATTTCCCCCAGCCGCCTTGGATCGGCGCGCGCCGTGCCGATAACCTCGGGCATCGGATCGGCAAGTCTGAGGACAGGCAGCGTCATGAGGCTTTCGGCATGAGTAACCGCGTTCGCGCGGTGCCCTCAGCCTTGGCCGGGCCGGTTAACAAATGGTTAAGCGATGACGCGCGTCAGCCCGCCTGTTGCATCGACGCTACGAAGCGCTCGAACAGGTAATAGCTGTCCTGCGGGCCGGGGCTGGCCTCGGGGTGCTGCTGGACGGAAAAGACCGGGCGGTCCTGCATTCGGATACCGCAATTGGAGCCGTCAAACAGGCTGACATGGGTTTCGATCACGCCATCTGGCAGGCTGTCGGCATCGACCGCGAAACCGTGATTCATCGAGGTGATCTCGACCTTGCCGGTGGCCAGTTCCTTGACCGGGTGGTTCGCGCCGTGATGGCCGTGGTTCATCTTCAGCGTCTTGCCGCCCAGCGCCAGCGCCAGCATCTGATGACCAAGGCAGATGCCGAAGACCGGCAGGTTGGTACGTTCCAGGATTTCGCGGATCATCGGCACCGCATAGGCACCGGTTGCCGCCGGATCGCCCGGCCCGTTCGACAGGAACACGCCGTCGGGATCATGCGCCAGAACCTCGTCCGCCGTGGCGCTGGCCGGCAGCACGATCACGTCGCAGCCGGCACTGGCAAGGCAGCGCAGGATATTGCGCTTGGCACCGTAATCCACCGCCACCACCTTGTGGCCCGGCGTGGTGCGGCGCGAATAGCCTTCGGGCCAGGCCCAGCGCATTTCATCCCAGCGATAGGATTGCGCGCAGGTGACATCCTTGGCCAGGTCAAGCCCCTCCAGCCCGGGAAAGGCGCGGGCCCTGGCAACCAGCGCCGCCAGGTCGAAATTGCCGTCCGGGTCATGCGCGATGGCGACATGCGGTGCGCCCTGCTGACGGATGGCGCGGGTCAGCCGGCGGGTATCGACCCCGCCGACGCCGATACGGCCATGCCGGGCCAGCCAGTCGGTCAGGCGTTCGCTATTGCGCCAGTTCGACGGCGCGGTCGGGTCCCATTTCACCACCATGCCACGGGCAACCGGGTGGGTGGCCTCGTCATCTTCTGCATTGGTGCCGGTATTGCCGATATGCGGGAAAGTGAAGGTCACGACCTGTCCGGCATAGCTGGGATCGGTCATGATTTCCTGGTAACCGGTCATCGCGGTGTTGAAGCACAATTCCGCCTCGGCCCCGCCGGTGGCCCCGAAGCCTTTGCCATAGAACGCGGTTCCGTCCGCCAGAACGACGCAACCCGTTGGTTTTGCGGGGGAATTGGAAGTATCGGACATGCAGGATTTCCCGGACTCGGGCAAGTGTGGTTCGGGGCGGAACCTAAGGTCTGGCCGGGGCAGGGTCAAGGGAAAAGGAAATTTACAAAGCCGTGCGATATCAGCAGCTTGGCTTTCAACACCGCCATTGTCACAGGCCTGGTCCAGGGTTATTGTCGGACCCCGACCGACAGGTCTTGAAGCGGCAAAGGGTCTTCGGAATGCGTGATCGTATCAATACCAGCCTGAAAGAGGCGATGAAGGCCAAGGACGCGCCGCGCCTGTCCACCTTGCGGCTGATCAATGCCGCGATCAAGGACCGCGACATCGCCGTGCGCAGCGACGGCAACGATGCCGGGGTGGCGGATGCCGAGATTCTGGCGATCCTGGTCAAGATGATCAAGCAACGCCAGGAAAGCGCCACCACCTATGAAGAGGCCGGGCGTCTGGAACTGGCAGAAAAGGAACTGGCGGAAATCGAGGTGATCCGCGAATTCATGCCGCGCCAGATGGACGAGGCCGAGGCCAAGGCGGCAGTAAAGGCGGTCGTCAGCGAGATCGGCGCAGAATCGATCCGCGACATGGGCCGCGTGATGGCGGCGCTGAAAGAGAAATATGCCGGCCAGATGGATTTCGGCAAGGCGGGCAGCGCCGTGAAGGAATTGCTGGGGTAAAGCGCCGGCAATCCGTAGCGCTGGCTGGAAGACGGCCTGCAATCGCAATCAATCCGACAAGTCGCCCAGGCCAGGCGCATTGGCCCGTGCCAGCGCGCGTTGCAGGCGGTCATGCAGGTCCCGGCGCTCGTCGGGGCTGAGGAAGGCCCCAAGCTCGATCTCGCGGCCATTGCCTTTCAGCGTCAGGTAATCCTCCACCGGCCCGCCGGTTGCGCGCAGATGCAGGCTGGTCCAGTAGGGGTTGGCCTGCCAGTGCTGCGATGCGCGGCGCGGGTTGGTGCGTGTCACCTCGATCCGGTCGGCCCAGAGCAGCAATTCCTCGCTGAGATTGCCGTCGCGGTAATTGCGTTCCACGAAGGCCCAGATCAGCGCCAGCGCGGCCAGCGCAAACGGCAGCATCACCCAGACCACGACCGTGCCCAGCAGCGGCAGAAGCGGCACCGTCAGCAGCCCCCAGAGGATCAGCAGGAACCACGCGAAGCCCCGGCGCGGCAGCGACCGGTGCGGCGTCAGCACCAGCCGCAGAACCGGCGTTGAATCAGAAAAGGCCCCGGATTGCGCCGGGGCCCTTTCGATCTCGTTCCAGATGACCGGCATCAGTGATGCTTGGCGTGGTCCCACATATCCGGCGTCGGCAGCGTTTCAAACGTGTGCTCCGGCGGCGGCGACGGCAGGGTCCATTCCAGCGTATCGGCGTATTCGTTCCAGTAATTGTTCTCGGTCACGCGGCGGCCGGCCAGAAGCGTATAGGCCATGATGCCGATGAAGAACACGAACGAGGCGAAAGTGATGAAGGCACCGATCGACGAGATGTAGTTCCAGTAGGCGAACTGCTCGGGATAGTCGATGATCCGGCGCGGCATGCCCTGACGGCCCACGAAATGCTGCGGGAAGAAGGTCAGGTTGGCGCCGATGAACATCATCCAGAAATGCAACTGGCCTGCCCATTCCGGGTATTGCCGGCCCGACATCTTGCCGATCCAGTAATAGACCGCGGCAAAGATGCAGAACACCGCGCCGAGGCTCATCACGTAGTGGAAATGCGCCACCACGTAATAGGTGTCGTGATAGGCGCGGTCGATCCCGGCCTGGCTCAGCACCACGCCGGTAACGCCGCCGACGGTGAACAGGAACAAGAAGCCGAAGGCCCAGAGCATCGGGGTTTTCAGCTCGACCGATCCGCCCCACATGGTGGCGATCCACGAGAACACCTTGATGCCTGTCGGCACCGCGATCACCATCGTGGCCAGCATGAAGTAGCTTTGCTGCGTCAGCGACATGCCCACCGTGTACATGTGGTGCGCCCAGACGATGAAGCCCAGGCCCCCGATGGCGACCATCGCGTAGACCATCGGCAGATAGCCGAAGATCGGCTTCTTGGAGAAGGTCGCGATGACATGGGAGATGATGCCGAAGCCCGGCACGATGATCATGTAGACTTCCGGATGCCCGAAGAACCACAGCAGATGCTGATACAGGATCGGATCGCCGCCGCCCGAGGGATCAAAGAAGGTGGTGCCGAAATTGCGGTCGGTCAGCAGCATGGTGATCGCGCCCGCCAGTACCGGCAGGCTGAGCAGGATCATCACGGCGGTGACAAAGATCGACCAGGCGAACAGCGGCGTCTTGTGCAGCGTCATGCCCGGTGCGCGCATGTTCAGGAAGGTGGTGATCATGTTGATCGCACCAAGGATCGACGAGGCACCCGAGACATGCACCGCGAAGATCGCGAAATCCATCGACATGCCGCCCTCGGTGGTCGACAGCGGCGCATAGAGCACCCAGCCAACGCCCGAGCCAAGCTGATCGTTGCCGCCGGGCGACAGCAGCGAGATGACGCCCAGCGTCACGCCGGTGACATACATCCAGTAGCTGAGGTTGTTCATCCGCGGAAACGCCATGTCGGGCGCGCCGATCATCAGCGGCATGAAATAGTTGCCGAAACCGCCGAACAGGGCGGGGATGACCACGAAGAACATCATCAGGACGCCGTGATAGGTGATCATGACGTTCCAGACATGGCCGTTCGGCGTACAATGCTGGCTGGCATCGGCGATGAAGCGCGCGCCTTCCAGGCACATGTACTGCACGCCCGGCTCCATCAGCTCGAGGCGCATATAGACCGTCATCAGGACCGAGATGAACCCGACGATCCCTGCGGTGAAAATATAGAGGATGCCGATATCCTTGTGGTTCGTGGACATGAACCAGCGGGTAAAGAACCCTTTCGGCGCGTGATCGTCATGGGCATGTGCGGCTGCGTCGGCCATTTTTATTCTCCTGACACGTCTTCCCTTGTCTGCGAATCCTTTCAGGACCCGCAACGCATTACCCTGACTGGTAAACCAGCATCCCGGCTGCCTCAATAGGGTGATGCGTCGTGACGGTGTTTTTAGGCCGATTTTGCGGGTTTGGACGGGGCTGGATGCCCGAAGGACGGGGCCGCGCAGAACAAATTCTTGATTTCACCGGGCAAACCCGCACAGACTTGGCCAGGGCACCTGACACTCAATGTTGCAGGGCGCCACAGCGAAATGGGAGTAAAACATGCAGGACAATGCCCCGACCACGCCCGCCATGCCGGTGGTGCGGACAATCGGATATGGTGATCTCGGCGGCGCGCTGGCGATGGGCTGGCGCGATTTTCGCACCGCGCCGGTTTTCGGGCTGGTGATTGCCGGGTTGTTCGTCTTGGGCGGCATCATCATCTTCCTGCAACTGACGGTCTGGGAAAGCTCGTGGCTGATCCTGCCGGTGGCGGTGGGCTTTCCGCTGATCGGGCCTTTCGTGGTGGTCGGGCTGTACGAGGTCAGCCATCAGCTTGAAGAGGGCAGGCGGCCCGACTGGAACGGCGTGCTGAACCGGATATTCCGCCAGAAGGACCGGCAGATCCCCTCCATCGCCTTCATCGTCACCTTCTTCTTCGGCATCTGGTTTTACATGGCGCATCTGGTCTTCGCGCTGTTTTTCGGCCTGTCGGCGATGACCAATATCTCGACCTCGTACCAGTTGCTGCTGACTCCGAACGGATTGATGATGCTGCTGGCCGGTTCCGCCGTCGGCGGGGCGCTGGCGTTCCTGCTGTTCTCGATCTCGGTCGTGTCGTTTCCGTTGCTGATGGATCGCGAGCTTGATTTCGTGACCGGCATGATCACCTCGGTCTCGGCGGTGGTGCAGAATTTCGCGGTGATGATAGTCTGGGCCGCCATCGTCGCTGCGCTGACGGTGCTGGCGATGCTGCCGATGTTCCTTGGCCTGCTGATCGTGCTGCCGGTGCTGGGCCACGCCACCTGGCATCTTTACCGCCGGGTGCTGGAGCCGGCCTGAGGGCGATGGGGGCGCAGCCCCCCCCTTAGCGCCCGCGAATGCGCGGATCGAGCGCGTCGCGCAAACCGTCGCCCATGTAATTGACCGACAGCACCGTCAGCGAGATGGCCAGCCCCGGCCAGATCACCCGCGCCGGTGCCAGCGTCATGAAATAGGTCGAGTCAAACAACAACCGCCCCCAGGTCGGGAAATCCGACGGAAAGCCGAGGCCGAGGAAGCTGAGCGCGCTTTCGGTGATGATCGCATTGGCGATGCCCAGCGTTGCCGACACCATGATCGGCGACATCACGTTCGGCAGGATATGCCGCGTGATCATGCGGTGCGGCGGCGTGCCGATGCTGCGGGCCGCCAGCACGAATTCCTGTTCCTTCAGCGCCAGCACATCGCCGCGCACGATCCGCGCGGTGTTCATCCAGCTTGTGATGCCGATCGCCACCACGATCAGCAGGAAAATACCGGTTTCCGGCCCGAAGGCGGCGCGCAGCGTATCGCGGAACAGCATGATCATGACCAGGAGCAGCGGCAGAAGCGGCAGCGCCAGGAACAGATCGGTGAACCGCATCAACGGCCCGTCCAGCCGGCGGAAATAGCCCGCCAGCACGCCGATGAAGGTGCCCAGAAACAGCGACAGCGACATCGCCACCACGCCCACCAGCAGCGATACTTGTCCACCGGCCAGCACCTGCGCGAAGGTATCGCGGCCCAATTGGTCGGTGCCCATAGGATGCGCGAGGCTCGGCCCCTGATTCTTGGCGCGGATGTCGATATAATTCGGCTCCAGCGTCCACAGCCAGGGCCCGATGGCGACGATCAGGCAGACGCTCACGAAGAACGCCATTCCCACCACCGCGCCCTTGTGGGTCTTGAACTGGTCCCAGACATCCAGCCACTGGCTGCGCTGCGGGGTGACGTCGGTCAGGCCGAGATCAGTCATAGCGAATCCTCGGGTCCAGAATGCCGTACAGGATATCGGCGATCAGGTTGAACAACACGATCAGCACGGCGAAGATGAAGGTCAGGGTCTGCACCAGCGGAATATCCGCGCCCTGAATGCCGATGATCAGCAGATGCCCGAGGCCGTTCACCTTGAACACCTGTTCGGTGATGATCGCGCCCGAGAAAATCTGCGGCACGTTCAGCGCGATCACGGTCACCACCGGGATCAGCGAGTTTCTGAGCACATGCACCAGCAGCACCACCCGCTCGGACAGGCCCTTGGCACGGGCGGTACGCACGTAGTCCTGATGCAGATTGTCCAGCATCGAGGCACGCATGAAGCGGCTCAGAAGTGCTGTCACCTGCAGCGCCAGCACCATCACCGGCAACACCATCTGCTTCAATTGCATCACGAAGGTGTCCCAGTCCACCACCCGCAACGTGGTGTCATAGATCGACGGGAACCAGCCAAGCTGCACCGAGAAGATCACGATCACCAGCACCCCGGAAAAGAACGGCGGCACCGAAAAGCCGACCATCGACACGAAGGTACCGGCCTGATCGAACCAGGAATATTGCCGGTAGGCGGAATAGATGCCGATCGGCAGCGCAATCAGGATGCCGACGACATAGGCCATGCCGATCACCCACAGGGTCTGCGGCATCCGCTCGACGATCAGATCGACCACCGGCGAGCGGGTGGACCAGCTCGATACCCGAAGGCGGTTCTCGCAATCGCCGATGCAGACATCCCACCATTGCTCGAAAATGTTCAGCGGCTCGTTGATGAAGAACTGGTTGCACCACAAGAGGTAACGGATGTGGATCGGCTGGCCCAGCCCCAGGCTTTCCTTGATCTTCGCGCGCACTTCCGGCGGGATCGTCATCGGCAGGTTGCCGGTCGGATCGTTGGGGGCCAGATCGAGCAGCAGGAAGATGATGAAACTGATGAACAAAAGCACCGGTACGGCGAACATCAGGCGTCTGAGCGTGTAGTTCAGCATGGGGGCTTGTGCCTCGGTTCAGAAGTCTCTGCGGGGAGGGTAGGG
>JAIOJF010000025.1 GCA_019911965.1 Paracoccaceae bacterium
GCCCCGAGGCGGTGGGGGAAGGCGGCGTGGACCGCGCCGCCCTGCGTGCCTGGATCGCCCGCGATTCCGCTGCCCTGACGGCCCTCAACGCGCTGGTGCATCCTTTGGTGGCGGCGGATCGTGCGGAATTTATCGCGCAATCCGCGGCCGGCGGCCACAGGATCGTGGTGGTCGATGTGCCGCTTCTGTATGAAACCGGCGGCGATGCGCATGTCGATGCGGTGGTCGTGGTTTCCGCCCCGCCCGAGGTGCAGAAAGCCCGCGTGCTGGATCGCCCCGGCATGGACCCGGCGCATTTCGAGCGTATCCTGGCCAGTCAGATGCCCGATGCCGAAAAACGCGCCCGCGCCGATTTTGTGATCGAAACCACCGGCCTTGAAGCGGCGGAAAACGCGGTTCAGGATGTGCTGACAGCGATCCGTGAAAGGCTGGATGATGCGTGAAATTGTGCTGGATACCGAAACCACCGGCTTCGATCCTGATTCCGGTGACCGGATCGTCGAGATCGGCGCGATCGAGTTGCTGAACCACCTGCCGACCGGAAACGTATATCACCAATATATCAACCCCGAACGCGCAATGCCGGCGGATGCCTTCGCGGTGCACGGGCTGGGCGATGATTTCCTGGCCGACAAGCCGGTTTTCGCCAGTATCGCGCGGGATTTTGTTGCCTTTGTCGGATCGGCCAAGCTGGTCATCCATAACGCCTCGTTCGACATGAAATTCCTCAATGCCGAGCTGAAATGGGCCGAATTGCCGGGCCTGCCGATGGATCAGGCGATTGACACGCTGGAAATCGCCCGCCGCCGCTTTCCCGGGGCGCAGAACTCGCTGGATGCCTTGTGCCGTCGCTTCGCGGTGGACAATTCCGCGCGCGAAAAACACGGCGCGTTGCTGGATTCCGAATTGCTGGCCGAGATTTATCTGGAACTGATCGGCGGCCGCCAGCCCGATCTGGTGCTGGCCGCGGGCGGCAACGGGCGGCAGGGCCACGATGTGGAGATCGAAGGTGGCTGGAAGCCGATGCCCCGCCCGAACAAGCTGCCCCCGCGCCCGAGCGAGGCCGAGATTGCCCGCCACGCCCATTTCATGGCGACGCTGAACGAAAAAGACCCCGGATGAACTCCGGGGCCTTGTCAAACGCGCTGTTGCGCGGTCAGGAAACCGGCTTGCCGCCCTTTTCCGCGTCAGCCCGGCGCTGCAATTCCTGGCGGTACAATTGCAGGAAATCGATGTTTTCCAGGTTCAGCGGCGGATAACCGCCGTCGCGGGTGATGTCTCCGACGATCCGGCGCACATAGGGGAAGATCATGCGCGGGCATTCGATCAGCAGGAACGGATGCATCTGATCCTCGGGCACGTTCGAGACATGGAACACACCGGCATATTCCAGCTCAAGGATGAACAGCTTGTCGTCGCCCTCCTTGGCCTTGGATTCGATGTTCAGCTTCAGCACGACTTCGTAATTCCCGTCCTGTTCGCGCTTGCGGGCATCCAGGTTCACCTGCACCTGAATATCGGGCTGCACATTGCCGGCGAAACCGCGCTGCGCGGCGAGGTTTTCAAAGCTCATGTCGCGGATGAACTGCCCGAGAACCTGCAATTGCGGTGCCGGGGTCGGTTGCGGCTGGGCCGCCGGTTTCTTCTCATCGGCCATTTGGGACTCCTGAATATCTGAAATTGATCTGCGCCATGATTAGCAGGTCGGGCCAATGACGGCAATCGGGGAAAGGCGGTGCGATATCAATGCTTTGTCCAACCCGAGGGCTTGTCGGGGCGGTTCGCCGCACCCTCGTCCACCACGGTATAATCGCCATCAATGGTTGTACCGTCACCGCGGTCCGGTGCGGGCCTGACGGTGGACGAGGTGTAAACCACGCCGCTGGTGGTGATCCGCGACGCCGCCCAGCGGATCAGAACCGCCCGTACCGGCGGCAGCAACAGGGCAAAGCCCACCGCATCGGTGAAAAACCCCGGCGTCAGCAGCAACACGCCCGCCACCAGGATCATCGCGCCCTGCGCCATCGGATCGGCAGGGTTGCCGCCCTCGGCCAGCGAGCGCTGCAAGCGGTTCAGCGTGGACAACCCTTGCGCGCGCATCAGCGTGGTGCCGGCAAGTGCCGTCAGGATCACGATGGCCAGCGTCGGCCACAGCCCGATCGCCCCGCCCACCTGGATGAACAGCGCAATCTCGATGATCGGCACGGCCACGAACAACAAAAACAGCCACATGATGATTTCCTCGCAAACTCTTGCCCTGCGGCTGGTAGACTTGCCGCCGGGTGTGACTTACATATGTGCTAACCGGCCCCGATACCATGAACGGGCTGCAATTTTCAGGAGTCTACCGCATGAGTTCTGCTGTCATACAGCTTCTCGTTCTGGCCGGGATCGCGCTTTTCCTCATCCTCAGGCTGAAAAACGTGCTGGGCACCCGCGACGGATTTGAAAAACCGCCGATCAGCGGCGCACCGAAGGCGGTGCAGAAACCCGTCAAACGCGATTTCGCGGTGATCGAGGGCGGCCCGGACCGCGACATTTCCGACAACATTGATGCCGACGGCAAGGCCGGGCAGGCGCTGGCGGCGATGAAGCAGGCCGAGCCGGAATTCGGCGTGACCGATTTCCTGGGCGGCGCGCGCGGTGCCTATGAAATGATCCTGACCGCCTTTGAAAGCGGCGAGATCGAGGGCCTGCGCCCCTTCCTGTCACCCGATGTCTACGAAAGCTTCGAGGCGGTGGTGCAAACCCGCGAGGCCGAGGGCCTGCGCGTGGACGCCAATTTCATCGGCATCCGCGAAATCAAGCTGACCGATGCCGATTACGATGCCACCACCGGCGAGGCGGAAATCACCATCCGCTTTGTCGGCGAGCTGACCTCGGTGGTGCGCGACCGCGCCGGCGAGATCATCGAAGGCAACCCCGAGGAAATCAAGCGCCAGAAAGATGTCTGGACCTTTGCGCGCATCATGGGCAGCAAGGATCCGAACTGGCTTCTGGTTGCCACGGGCGGATGATCCGGGCGGCGCGTATTCTGGCCCTGTTGGCATTGGCGTTACCGCTGGCCAATGCGGGGCAGTCCGCGCCGCGATACCGCGCCGTCCCGTATGCGCAATTGCTGGGATGGTCGGGCGACAATCATCAGGAGGCGCTGGACTCCTTCCTGAAGTCCTGCATGGATATCAAGGCAAAGGAATGGAAGCCGCTTTGCCGGATGGCCGAAACCCGCCCCCATGCAAAGACGTTTTTTGAAACCTTCTTCACCCCGGTCGAGGTTCGCCCCGGCACCGAGGCGCTGTTCACCGGCTATTATGAGCCGGTTCTGAACGGATCATTGTACAAGGTCGGGCCGTATCAATACCCGATCTATGAAAAACCCGCCGATCTGACCCCGAAGGACCCGAACCTGACCCGTGCCGCGATCAGCGCCGGGGCGCTGCGCTACAAGGGGCTGGAAATCGCCTATGTCGATGATCCGGTCGAGGCGTATTTCCTGCATATTCAAGGTTCGGGCCGCATCAGGCTGACCAATGGCAATGTCGTGCGGGTCGGCTATGCGGCCGAGAACGGCCATGTCTACCGCTCGGCCCCGCGCGAATTGATCCGCATGGGTGAGGTGACGCCGGATCAGGCCTCGATCGAAGGCATAAAGGCCTGGGCCAAGGCCAATCCCGACAAGGCGCAGGCGGCGCTGGATTTCAACGCGTCTTACGTGTTCTTCCGCAAGGTCGAGACATTGACCGAGGATTCCGGCCCCTACGGCGCATTGGAGCGCCCGATAACGCCGCTGCGCTCCATTGCGGTTGATCCAAGGCATGTGCAGCTTGGCGCGCCGGTCTGGATCGAAAAAGGCGGGCGCAACGCGATGCGCCGGTTGATGGTGGCGCAGGATGTCGGTTCCGCCATCAAGGGGCCGCAGCGGGCGGATATCTTCTTTGGCACCGGCGCACATGCCGGGAAACTGGCCGGTGAAACCCGCAATGGCGGGCGCATGGTGGTCTTGATGCCGAACGCGCTGGCGCTTCGCCTGGCACCCGAGGGCTGAACATTGGCAGGCAGGCGGCGCAACGGACGCGGAATCGATGCCGAGGAACGGGCGCTGTGGCAAAAGGTGGTGGAACAGGCCGAACCGCTGCATGATCGCAGGCCGCCGATGATCGAAACCCTGCGGCAGGCGGTGGCCTCTGCCAGCACCCCCGCCCCGGCCCGCCCGGCCCCGTTGCCGAGGTTCCGCCTGGGCGAGAAGGCGGCGAAATACACCCCGGTGAACCGTTTGCAACCAAGCCTTGACGATCATTATGCAAATGTCTCGTCCAACATGGACAAGCGGAATTTCGACCGCCTGAAGAAGGGCAAGATGGCGGTGGATGGCCGTATTGATCTGCACGGCATGACCCTGGCCGAGGCGCATCCCGCCCTGATCGGTTTCGTGCGCGAGGCGCATCATGCCGGAAAACGCCTGCTTCTGGTGATCACCGGCAAGGGCAAGGCCGGGCGCGACGATTGGGTGATGCCGGCGCGGCAAGGCGTGCTGAAACATCAGGTGCCGCAATGGCTGGCGATGCAGCCCCTTGCCCCGTTGGTTTTGCAGGTGACACAGGCCACGCGCAAACATGGCGGCGCCGGGGCGATCTACGTTTACCTCAGGCGGCAGCGTTAGGCAGCAAAGGTGCGGCCCGGCGCATCGCCAGATGTGTCAGCGTACAGGCGGCCAGAATATAGACGGCAAAAAACACCATCTGATCGGCGAAGGGATAGCCAAGATCAATCAGCGCCCCGGTCAGCCCCGGCCCAAGCGCCGATCCCAGCACCATCAGCGAGGTCGCCAGCGATTTCACCGCGCCAAGGTTGCGGGTGCCGTAAAATTCCGGCCAGAACGCCCCGAACAACGTCGCCCCGCCGCCCTGCATCAGCCCCATCAGCACGAAACCAAGCATCGCGGCTGCGATGGTATCGCCCAGCCCGAACACCACATAAGCCAGCGCCATCGGCACCTGGAACCACGCGATCAGCTTCGCGCAGCCGAAGCGGTCAATCGCCCAGCCATAGGCGAACATCGAGGCGATGGTGGTGACGGTGAACAGCGGAAACAAGGCCACGAAATGCGCATGTTCCCAGCCCTTGCCGGTGCTGAGATGCACCTGCTGGAAAAACAAGGCGGTGGAGAATATGCCCGGCGCGCTCATCGTCGGCAGGATCATCCAGAACAGCCAATGCGACAGCGCCTGATGCCGTGTCCAGTGGATGCCGTTCATGCCGGCGCTGCTATCCTGTTCGGCAATGGATTGCGGCGTGCGTTCGCGTTGTAACAGGATCAGAAGGACCGGGATCATCAGCACCGAGGCCAGCGCCGCAATCAGCCAGAGCGACCGCCACTCGGCGAATGCCAGCAGGAAAACGAACAGCATCGGCAGGAACGCCTCGCCAACGGAAAAGCCAAGGGTGGAAATCGCCAGCGCCTTGCCGCGTGCCGCCTGGAACCATCGGGCGATGGCAACCACCGCGATATGGCTGAGCATGCCCTGCCCGGTGAACCGGAGCGCGAAAATCGCCAGCGGCAAGGCCCAGGCCCCGGGCAGGTTGGCCATGAACAGGCAGGCAATCGCCAGCCCGACCAGCACGATGGCGGCCAGGGTTCCGGCGCGGAACCGGTCGCTCAGGATGCCGCCCCATAGCATGACAATTGCCGAAGCTGTTGTTCCGGCGGAATAATATCCGCCCCATTGGCCATCGGACAGGCCGAACTCGGCCATGATCTCGCCCGCGAAGATCGAGATGAAAAAGGTCTGGCCATAAGACGACGACAGCGAAATCAACCCGCCCGCCAGCAGCCAGCGCTTGTTCAGAAACAGGAAGTCGAACATCCGCATGGGCGCGACCTTGCGACGGAAATCGCGCGGACGCCATTGCTAAAATGCCGGGGTCTTCCCGCCCCCGGACCCCCGGGGAGTATTTCTGCCAAAAAGAAGCCCGGGCGGTTTACAGCACGTAGCGGCTGAGATCGGCCGAGCGGGACAATTCGCCAAGGTTCTTTTCGACGAACGCGGCATCGACAACCACCTTGTCGCCGCCGCGGTCCGGGGCGGTGAAGCTCAATTCCTCGAACACCCGCTCCAGCACGGTATAAAGCCGCCTTGCGCCGATATTTTCCACCGACTGGTTGACCTCGGCGGCGATTTTCGCCAGCGCCGCGATGCCGTCTTCGGTGAAGGACATCTCCACCGCCTCGGTCTGCATCAATGCGGTATATTGCCGGGTCAGGGCGTTGTCGGTTTCCGTCAGGATGCGGATGAAATCGGCCTCGGTCAGGGCGCGCAGTTCCACCCGGATCGGCAGGCGGCCCTGCAATTCCGGCAGCAAATCCGACGGTTTGGCAATGTGGAACGCGCCCGAGGCGATGAACAGGATATGATCGGTGCGCACCGGGCCGTGTTTGGTGGAGACCGTGGTGCCTTCGATCAGCGGCAACAGATCGCGCTGCACGCCTTCGCGGCTGACATCGGCACCGCGGGCATCGGCGCGGGCGCAGACCTTGTCGATCTCATCCAGAAACACGATGCCGCTTTCCTCGACCGCTTTCACCGCCTCGCGGGTGACACTGTCCTGATCGACCAGCTTGTCGGCCTCCTCGCTGATCAGCAGATTGTACGAGTCCGCCACCGATAATTTGCGCCGCTGGGTGCGCCCGGAAAACGCCTTGCCGAACAGATCGCCGAGATTCATCATCCCCATGCCGCCGCCAGGCTGGCCGGGGATATCGAACATCTGCATCGGGTTCGCGGTATCGGCGACCTCAAGTTCGATCATCTTGTCGTCCAGCAGGCCGTCGCGCAGTTTCTTGCGGAACATCTCGCGGGTCTGTTCGCGGGCATCCGATCCGGCCAGCGCGTCGATCACCCTTTCTTCGGCGGCGGCATGGGCACCGGCCTTGACGGCCTCGCGCTTGGTTTCGCGCACCATCACGATGGCGCTGTCCACCAGATCGCGGATGATCTGTTCGACATCGCGCCCGACATATCCGACCTCGGTGAACTTGGTGGCCTCGACCTTCAGAAAGGGGGCCTTGGCCAGCCGCGCCAGGCGGCGGGAAATCTCGGTCTTGCCGACGCCTGTGGGGCCGATCATCAGGATGTTCTTGGGGTAAACCTCTTCGCGAAGATCGTCGCCCAACTGCTTGCGCCGCCAGCGATTTCTGAGCGCGACCGCCACCGCGCGCTTGGCGTCGTTCTGGCCGATGATGAAGCGGTCAAGCTCGGATACGATCTCGCGGGGGGTCAGGTCGGTCATGTTGCCTCGGGATAGGGCGGAAGTTTCGATTTCAGGGCAAAGTCGGGCAGGGAGCGCATCAGCGCGGCACGCAGCGGCACCCAGGCGGCACCGATCCAGGTGATGAAGCCGCCCATCAGCAGCAGCGTCCAGATCACGCCCCAGCCGGTATCCATGTCGGTGGACGAGATCGCCCAGGTGAGGATCGTGCCGATATAGATGATGCCGGCCGTCAGGAACGAGCGGCGGTCGATGATCAGCGCGGCGATGGTGATTAGCGCCAGGGCGAAGGCGGCCAGAAGGTAGCCGGACGCGCCGCCGATCCCCAGCAGGCTGACCACCACGACATTGACGATGGCGGGCGCGGCCAGGATATGCAGCCAGAAGGCGCTGGCGGCGTTGCGCGAAATCCGGTGCGGATCGCGCAGATCGAACACCATTGCGCCGGTGAAGGCGACAAGGCCGAAGCCCAGCAATGTGAGCGCCAGCGTCGGGCTGGTGCCAAGGTCCAGATATTCCGCCAGCGAGCCGCCGATGCTTTCGCCGATGAAGCGTTCCGGCAGCAAGAAACCGGCCAGCGAATAGGCCAGCCCGACACCGCAAAGCCCGGTCAGGAACATCACGAACGGCACCCGGAACATGCGGAAATAGCCCAGCAGGGCGGCGGCGGTGGCGATGAAGACCAGCGCGAAGCTGCCCGCATCCGGCATGGCCGAGCCGCCGAGCATGATCGCGAAGAACACGAAGACCGAAAAGCCGAACGTCCCGGCCAGGAATATCGACGGTAGGGTCATGCGGCGCTTCAGGGTGAAATAGCTGGCGAACAACGCCGAAACCCCGGCGGCAACCAGCGGCAGCAGAAAGGGATTGCCCAGCATCAGCGACAGGGCGACGATGCCGCTGGTCAGCAGGGCAAGGCCGACGGTGACGAAAATCTCGGAAAAGCCTTTGAACAGCTCGAACGGTTCGTCTTCATCCGCCATGTTGCTGCGAAAGCCGCCGCGTTGCTGGCTGATTACCAAAAGGCGGGCGGCCTGTGCTTCGGACACCACACCGGCAGCGACGGCGGCGCGCAGATCGTCGGTGGACAGATCAGCCATCAATCACCTCGACCGTTACGTTGCCGTTGGTGTAGACGCAGATATCGGCGGCGATTTCCAGCGCGCGGCGGCCGATCTGTTCGGCGCTCTGGTCGCCATCAATCAGGGCGCGGGCGGCGGCCAGTGCGAAATTTCCGCCCGAACCGATGGCGGCGATGCCATGTTCAGGCTCCAGCACATCACCTGCGCCGGTGATCACGAACAGATCCTTGCCATCGGTCACGATCAGCATCGCTTCCAGATTGCGCAGGTATTTGTCCATCCGCCAGTCCTTCGCCAGTTCGACCGAGGCGCGGGCCAGTTGCCCCGGTGCCGCCTCCAGCTTGGCCTCCAGCCGCTCCAGCAGGGTGAAGGCATCGGCGGTTGACCCGGCGAACCCGCAGACCACGTCAAACCCGCCCGGCGAGATGCGCCGCACCTTGCGGGCGGTGCCCTTGATTACCGTCTGGCCAAGGCTGACCTGCCCGTCGCCGACGATGGCAACCTTGCCGGCCTTTTTCACGCCGATTATGGTGGTCCCGTGCCAGCCGGGGAACCTGGTGCTGTCGGTCATGCCGCCCTCCGTAGTTCTGCGCCCTATATGGAAGCTGGACGCGGCGGAAACAACCGGGCTTCTTGCGTGTTCAGTGGCTTGCGCATAGCTTGCAGCAAAAAGGTGCTGACATGGACATTGATCGAAAACTCGGCATTTACCTCAACGACGGCATTCGCGGCGATGTCGAGGCCGGGCGGCACAATTTCTTCACGATCCTGATGAAAACCTTTGCGGACCGGGATTTCGAGGTGACGCTTTATCCCAACACGCCCGAGGAACGGCTGAGATCGGCGGACCGGCCCGGATACACGATGTTCCACCTGGAAACCTCGACGCATGAGCGATCCCTGGATGTGCGGCTGGCCTATATGTATCCGTTCTGGCGGATCGAACGTGCCCGCTGGCGCGAGGATTATCGCCTGGCCCGGATGCCGTTCCGGCCCGAAACCATAGACGAGAAAGCGGCCCAGCAGTTTTTCAATTTCTGGCGGCGGCAGACCTTCGTGGGAAAGCTGGATCAGGAAAGCGAAAAGGGCTTCGTTCTGGTGGCGTTGCAGGGCAAGTTGCTGGAGCAGCGGCACGGCCAGACGATGTCACCGATCGAGATGGTCCGCACGACCATTGCCGAGGAACGGTTCCGCAAGATCAGGATCAAGCTGCATCCGAGCGAGATTCATGACCGTGCCGAACTGACGGCCCTGACCGCCCTTGCCCGCGACAAGAGGGTGGAGATCATCACCGATGGCAACATTCACCAGCTTTTGCAGGATTGCGATTACGTGGTGACGGAAAATTCCAGCGCGGCCTTCAAGGGGATATTGCACCGCAAGCCGGCGATCTGTTTCGGCGAGACCGATTTTCACCACCTGTTTGCCAGCGTCGCCCGCGACGGAGTGCCCAAAGCGTTCAAGAATATCCTTGTTCCGACAAGGGCTTATGCGAAATACTTCTACTGGTTTCTGCAGTTGAACTGCATCAATGCCGGGCGCGATTTTGCGCCGGATCGGATCCTGGAACAGGTTCGGGTGTTCGGCTGGAAGGTCTAGGCCCTCCAGCCTTCACAGGCCGGATGAGCCTTTGTCGATTAACACAATGAAACCAAATGATTAAACCGGCTTCGGCTGATACAGCTTGAAGCCGATCTTCTGGCGTTCTTCCAGCACCGCCATGATCTCGGCCCGCGCGGCATCCGACATGCCGGGCCAGGGCTTGTCGCCCTTGATCAGGCCACCGCCTTTCAGCGCACGGTAGACCTCGGCAAAGTCGATCTCGCCGTAAGACAGGCGGCTGGGCCGGGCATGGTTGACCGGAATCCAGTGGTCGCGCAGCGCGTCGATGGTCAGGGTTTCGATGCCGCAGAAGGCGCGGAACTGCAATTCAAACTGCGCCGCCACATCGGGCCGCCGCGCGATCACCGCGATTTTGGTGGTCGGCTTCACCACCAGCGCCGCCATGTGCAACGGCGAGCCGTCGGGCGACACGATGTAATCGGCGGATTTGTAGGCGGCAAGCTGGGTGGCGAAATCGTGCTTTTGCGGGTGGAAAATCTCGTAGCCCTCGCCGCGCAGATACTCCTCGATCAGGGTTTCGCCCAGCAGCCCGCCACGTTCCTGCGGCAATTCCGAGCGCGAGACATAAAGCCGCTTCGCCCCGTTATCGGCGATCTTCGCCCCCATCCGGGCGCGCATGAATTCACGATACTCGCGCAGGCCCTCGATCATGCCGAACATGCCGAAGCCCTGCTGCGGGACATGGGCGATATCCACCTGTGCCGGGCTGGGGATATTGTGGATCGGTGCCTCGATCCCGAGCAGTTTCATGAACGGGGTATAGACATTCTGCACATGGTCGATGCGGCGCTGCACTTTCGGCAGATAGACGATGCCGTCGATCTTGTCCTGCAAGGCCTCGTAAGCCCAGAGCCGGGCAGTGGATTCCACCAGGAAATGCCCGAAATGCCCGAACAGCAGGCCGCCGAACATGTACCGGCCGGGCAGGGGCTCGATCTCGGCGGCAGTCAGATCGCGCGGCGGCAGCGAAAAGGCCCGCCCGTCGCGCCAGGTGGTGCTTTCCTCGACAAGCTGATGATCCGGCGTCAGCACGCCGCAATTCAGCGGCTGGATACCGTCATTGTCGTTCGGGATCGGCACGAAGATGCCTTGCGGAACCTCGCGGATGACCGGAGGGGTATCGAGGCTCAGATCAGGGGGGGTCGACATGCGCGAAAGTCCTTGTTTCTATTTGTTTTTCTTGGCGGCCTTGTCCAGAAATGCCTGCCGCCGCCGTACCAACCCAGCCTGCAGGTTCGGATTGCCCGAGGCCGCCCTCGCACCGCGGATGATCCGCTCGGCCAGGCCGTAATGTCCGCGCTCCAGCGCCATATCCATCAGGCCCATGTAATACCACGGTAATTTGCGCCGATTGCGGTAAAGGCCATCGAACATTGCCGGTGTCATTTCGCCGGAGACGCATTTCGCGGTCACGTCCTTCAGGATGCCGGCGCGGCGCAGGAACACCACGGTCTTGTGGCCGACATAATTGGAATGCAGATGCGCGATGTTGTCGCCCGAGAACCGGCGGGCATGGATGCGATCACCCTCCATATAGGGATCGTAGATCAGGTAGACCTTCGAGGCGCTTTCGGTCAGCGCCGCCGCATCCGCATAACGCCCCGACCAGTCCTGCTGGCGGCCGCGGTTGAACCGCTTTTCCCAGGGCACCAGTTCCTTTTTCAGGGTCGATTGCGGCGAATAGGAGATTACCGTGGCACCGGGGGCCAGCCCGCAGAACGCACAGGCCGCATAGCCGCCCATCGAGGTGCCGGTCATCACCACCTTGCGGTACTGGCGGAACAACCCCTGATCGCGCAGCCCTTCCAGATAATCAAACAGCACATCATCGCGGTACCAGTTGGCATCGAAGGACAGGATACCAAGGCTCGACCAGTTGTTTTCGGCAAAGAACTTGTCGCCCCAGGCCTCGCGTTCAAGGCTGTCGTCGTTCACCGCCGACAGGTTGTCGAACGACACCACCAGCACATCGTTGCCGCGCGCCACCTGCACCGCGGCGAATGTCTTGTAGTTGACGTAAAATCCCTGTGGCCGCCCGACATGATCGCCGCCCTTGCGGCTTTTGCGCATTTCGGCAAGCCAGCGCGGGGCCATGCGGCCCTGATTTGGGTTCTTTTCTGGCTGCTCGGCCATATGTTTCTTGCGGATCAGATTGTCCGCACCCTTCCAGGAGGCTTTTGAGCCACCTTAGTCAGATCACAGGGTGCGTTCAATCTCTTCCGTTTCGAAAATCTCGATCACATCGCCTTCGCGGATGTCTTCGTAATTCTCGAACGCCATGCCGCATTCCTGGCCGCCCTGAACTTCCTTCACTTCATCCTTGAAGCGTTTCAGGGTTTTCAGCTTGCCTTCATGGATCACCACGTCGTCGCGCAGCAGGCGCACCCCGGCAGAGCGCCGTGCCACGCCTTCGGTGATCACGCAGCCGGCGATCTTGCCGACGCCGGTGATCTTGAACACTTCCTTGATGGTGGCGTAGCCGATGAAGGTTTCCTTGATCTCGGCCGACAGCAGGCCCGAAGCCGCCGCCTTCACGTCATCCACCAGGTCGTAGATGATCGAGTAATAGCGGATTTCCACGCCTTTCTGGCGGGCGGCGTCGCGGGCCGGGGCGTTGGCGCGGACGTTGAAGCCGATGATCGGCGCGCCCGAGGCTTCGGCCAGGGTCACGTCGCTTTCGGTGATCGCGCCGACGCCGGAATGCAGCACGCGCACGCGCACCTCGTCATTGCCGACCTTGTCCATCGCCTGAACGATGGCTTCCGCCGAACCCTGCACATCCGCCTTCACAAGGATCGGCAGTTCGGAAACGTTCTGATCCGCCTTGGCCTTGGCCAGCAACTGATCCAGCGTTGCGCCGGCACCGACGGCGGCCTTCTTGTCCTTGGCAAGCTGATGGCGGTAATCGGCGATTTCACGCGCGGTTGCCTCGTCGGCGACGACGTTCAGCACGTCGCCGGCTTCGGGTGTGCCGTTCAGGCCCAGAACCTCGACCGGGGTGGACGGGCCGGCTTCGGCCACCCGCTCACCCTGATCGTCGATCAGGGCACGGACCCGGCCCCATTGTTCGCCGACCACGAAGATATCGCCGGTTTTCAGCGTGCCTTTCTGCACCAGAACCGTGGCGACAGGGCCGCGTCCGGTGTCCAGCTTGGCCTCGATCACAGCGCCTTCGGCATTGCGGTCGGGATTGGCCTTCAGGTCCAGCAATTCGGCCTGAAGCACGATGTTTTCCAGCAATTCGTCCAGGCCGTCGCCGGTAACTGCCGAAACCTCGACATCCAGCACGTCGCCCGACATCTTCTCCACCACGATCTCGTGCTGCAGAAGCTGCGTGCGCACGCGGGTCGGATCGGCACCGGGGCGGTCGATCTTGTTGATCGCCACGATCATCGGCACACCCGCTGCCTTGGCGTGGTTGATGGCCTCGATGGTCTGCGGCATGACACTGTCATCCGCCGCGACAACCAGGATGACGATATCGGTCACCTGTGCGCCGCGTGCCCGCATCGAGGTGAAGGCGGCGTGGCCGGGCGTATCCAGGAATGTCAGCAGATGGCCGCTGTCGGTGGTGATCTGGTAGGCCCCGATATGCTGGGTGATGCCGCCGGCCTCGCCGGAAACCACGTTGGTCTTGCGGATCGCATCCAAAAGCGAGGTCTTGCCGTGGTCGACATGGCCCATGATGGTGATGACCGGCGCACGCGGCGACTGATCCTCATCCTTGTCTTCGACGATATTGATCGCGTCTTCGACATCGGCGTCGGACACACGCACCACGCGGTGGCCGAATTCCTCGACGATCAGTTGCGCGGTATCGGCGTCGATGGTCTGGTTCTGGGTGGCCATGATGCCGTTCTGCATCAGCGCCTTGACCACGGCGGCCACGCGTTCGGCCATCCGGTTCGCCAGTTCCTGCACCGTGATCGCCTCGGGCACCTGCACGTCGCGCATGACCTTTTCACGCTCGCCCGTGCCGCCCATCGCCTTGCGGCGTTCGCGTTCCTGGGCGCGCTTGATCGCAGCCATCGAGCGTTGCCGCCCGCCTTCGCCGCCGGTCAGCGCCTGATTGATCGTCAGCTTGCCCGAGCGGCGGCGGTCATCGCCCTTGTTGCGCTGCTGCTTGCGGGCTTCGTCGTTGTCGCGTTCGGTGGCGCGGCGCGGCGTGGCGTTGCGGGGTGCACCGCGGTCATCGGATTTCGGCCCGCCTGCGGGGGTTTCGATGGGTTCGATAACATCGGGCGTCGCCTTGGCGGCCGCTTCGGCGGCCAGCGCGCGTTTTTCTTCCTCGGCCTTGGCGGCTTCGCGCTCCAGGCGTTCCTGTTCCTCGCGTTCCTTGGCGTCGATCTCGGCCCGCTTGGCTTCGCGTTCTTCCTCGCGGCGGCGCGATTCTTCCTCGCGCTTGGCGGCCTCTTCGGTTTCGCGTTCCTTGGCCGCCTTCAGCGCGGCCAGACGGCGCTCCATCTCGGCATCGGTGATGCCGGCGGGGCGCTTGGTGGTGTCCGGGCGCGACTGGGCGACGGATTTCTGGGTGGCTCCGGGTGCCGGCGGCTTGGTGCCGGGCTTCGGGACGACGACCCGCTTGCGCTTGGTTTCGACCACGACCGATTTCGTCCGGCCATGCGAGAAACTCTGGCGGACATGACTCCGGTCGCCGCCGCCACGCAGGCCGAGGGGTTTGCCGGTTTTGTTGTCGCTATCGCTCATGAGTCTTCTACACCTATCTGCTCCGGCCCGGGGCCGGATGGGTCCGCGCCCCCGGGGACGCATCCATCGCGCACACCTGCCAGCCGCGTGGCCTCCTCTACAATACGTTCGCAGAGACCACCAGCGGCAAGCGCCGCATGTATCACATTTTCCCGCCCGAATGCCAAACCCAATTCGGCGGCAAAAAGGCACGTTATATGGGCATTTTCGCCCTTTGGCGGACGAATCCGCGCCATTTGCGCCACTGACCCGTCCCGCGCCTGTAGCAGAACGGCAACGGAGCCTGCAACCGCCGCCTCGCGTACCTTCTCGTAGCCGGCGATTGCCTTGCCACCCTTGCGGGCAAGCGCCAGAAGCCCCGTCACCTGCCGTAACAGCAGGTCCTCGGTAGCGGCCACCAGATCGGGCGGCACGCTGACCGATTGCCGCGCGGCGCGGGCGAACAGCTTTTTCGCCACCGCACGCTCCAAGGCGGCGCGATCCGCCGCCACCCAGATGCCCCGCCCCGGCAGCTTGCCGGCGATATCGGGCACGATGGTGCCGCCGGGATCGACCACGAAGCGCACAAGGCCAGCCTTCGGCTGCACCGCCCCGGTGGCGATGCAGCGACGTTGGGGATCATCCCCTGTCTTTTTCCGGCCGCCGCGTGTCACGGGCATGATCCGAAGCCTGAAGGATCAGGCTCCGGCCTCCTGTTCGGCGGACTCGGCATCTTCGCCGTCTTCGCCGTCCTCCTCAACCTCCAGATCGGCGGGATCGACCCAGCCAAGCTGAATGCGGGCGCTCATGATCAGGGTCTGCGCTTCCTCAAGCGACACATCGAACGGCTCCAGGATGCCGTCATCCTTCACCCGTTCGCCGTTCTTGTCGGTGGTGTAGCCGCCGGCCAGTTCCCAATCCGCGCAGGTGGCGAAATCTTCCAGAGTCTTGATGCCGTCCTGCCCGAGGGCGACGAACATGTCCGGGGTCAGGCCTTCAAAATCGAACAGCGATTGCTCGACCCCGAGGTCACGCGCCTTTGCCAGCGCCTTGGCGTGCATCTCCTCGATTGAATCGCGGGCGCGGGCCTGAAGCTCCTCGGCGGTTTCCGCATCGAAGCCCTCGATGGACAGCAATTCGTCGATGTCGATATAGGCAACCTCTTCCAGCGTGGCAAAGCCTTCGGCCACCAGAAGCTGCGCCACCATTTCATCGACATCCAGCGTGTTCATGAACAATTGCGAGCGTTCGGCAAATTCCGCCTGGCGGCGTTCGCTTTCCTCGGCTTCGGTCATGATGTCGATATCGAAACCGGTCAACTGGCTGGCCAGCCGCACGTTCTGGCCGCGCCGGCCGATGGCCAGCGACAACTGATCGTCGGGCACCACCACCTCGATCCGCGAGGCGTCTTCGTCGAGCACGACCTTGGTCACCTCGGCGGGCTGCAGCGCGTTCACGAGGAACGTGGGCGCATCGGCGTTCCAGGGGATGATGTCGATCTTCTCGCCGCCCAGCTCGTTGACCACCGCCTGCACCCGGCTGCCGCGCATACCGACGCAGGCACCGACCGGATCAATCGAATTGTCATAGGAAATGACGCCGATCTTGGCGCGGCTGCCGGGGTCGCGGGCAACCGCCTTGATCTCGATGATGCCGTCGTAAATCTCGGGCACTTCCATCTTGAACAATTCGGCCATGAATTCCGGCGCGGTGCGCGACAGGAAGATCTGCGGGCCGCGGGCCTCTTCGCGGACTTCGCGGATATAGGCGCGCACCCGGTCGCCGGTGCGGTAAGGTTCGCGGTTGATCAACTGGTCACGGCGCAGGATCGCCTCGCCCCGGCCGACATCGACGATGACATTGCCGTATTCCACGCGCTTGACGATACCGTTGATGATGGTGCCGACGCGATCCTTGAACTCGGCATATTGACGGGCGCGTTCGGCCTCGCGGACCTTTTGCAGGATCACCTGCTTGGCCGATTGCGCGGCGATCCGGCCGAAATCCATCGGCGGCAGGTTGTCGATGATCTGGTCACCGACCTTGGGATCGTCGAGGAAGGCGCGGGCGTCGCGCGGGGTCATTTCGGTGGAATGGTTTTCCACCTCGTCCACCACCGAGCGCACGCGGGTCAGTGTCAGCTCGCCGGTCTTGCGGTCGATATGGGCGCGGATATCAAGTTCCGCGCCGTAGCGCGACTTGGCCGCCTTGGCCATCGATTCCTCCATAGCCTCGATCACGAGGCCCGGTTCGATCAGTTTTTCCCGCGCGACCGCATCGGCGATCTGCAAAAGCTCCAGCCTGTTGGCACTGGTGATGCTCATGGTCATTCCTCTTCAGGGGTTTCGTCCGTTTCAATCTGGTCAAAGTCTTCCTCGCGGAAGCCCTGCGCCTTGCGCGCCTTCAGCATCTCCGCGATCAATTCGTCGGTCAGCACCAGCTTGGCATCCGACAGCCAGTCGAATTTCAGCCCGATCGTGCCTTCGGCAATCTCGATCAGCACTTCATCGCCCTCGGTGCCGGCCAGCCGGCCCTTGAAGCGGCGGCGACCGTCGATCAGATCGGTGGTCTCGATCCTGGCTTCGTAATCGGCCCAGGTGTCGAAATCCTTCAGCCGGGTCAGCGGCCGGTCGATCCCGGGCGAGGAAACCTCAAGGGTATATTCCGCCTCGATCGGGTCTTCGACATCCAGGATCGCCGATACGGCGTTCGAGATTTTCGCGCAATCATCCACCTCGATCCCGCCATCGGGGCGTTCAGCCATGATCTGCAGCGTGGTCGACTTGCCCGACATCAGGCGGATGCGCACCAGCTCGAACCCCATCCCCTCGATCACGGGTTGGACGATGCGGGCCAGGCGCTTGTCGATCGCGGCATTTGCGATGAGATCGGACATGGTTTCCATCAGGCATAAAAAAACGGGCGCGCGGCCCGTTGAACTTCCGGTGGAGGCTGGTTGTGGAGGCCAGCCGCCGCTGTTGAAGGCGATATAGGCGAGTCGGAACCGGAATGCAAGGGCGCTGCCTCAGCCCTGCGCATCCGGGTAGCGTTGGCGCATCTCATCCAGCGAACGGCGGATCAGGTCTTCCAGAATGTCGATATTCACCTTGTCCAGCCGCGTGATGTACAGGCAGGAACTGGAATGCCTGTGCGGGCCAAGCTGCGCCAGAAGGTCGCCGTAGGCCGAAAATCCCGGCATAATATATATGGTAAGCGCCGCCTTGCGCGGCGAAAGCCCGGTCAGCATGAAGGAATGCGCGCTGCCATCCTTGCGTTTGTAGCGGTAACTGCCGAAGCCGATGATACTGTCGCCCCACATTCTGGGCGGCAGACCGGAAAGCCGTTCCATGATCTCCATGACAAGCCGCGCATCTTCGGCCCGACGCTTGTTTTCGACACAATTGAGAAAGCCGATCACATCGCCGTCATTCTCGGTGGTTTTCATGTCCGACACGCCGTTCCTCCCGCAAAACATGGACTATGGGCCGGATTGTCGGGGATCGTCGCGGATCGGTCAACCATTGTGGCAATTGCGTTTCCCGATCCCGCACAGTAGCGAAAAAAGGCTTTCAATTGTCCGGTTGTCTCCAAATTCGCGCCTGATTTGCAGCGCTAAATGCCCCCAGTTCCGAGTGTAAACAGGGTATTGAACATGGATCGGCTAACAGAAATGGAAGCGTTCGCCAGCGTGGTAGACCAGGGGGGGTTTACTGATGCAGCGCGGAAAATGGGTATCTCCAAATCGGCGGTATCAAAACACGTTTCATCGCTTGAGGCGCGGCTTGGCGCAAGATTGCTGAACCGCACCACGCGGCGGGTCAGCCCGACGGAAATCGGCCTTGCCTATTACGACAAGGCGCGGCGGGTGCTGAACGACGCCGGCGAGGCGGATGCGATGGTCACCTCGATGCAGGCGGCACCTTCCGGCTCGCTCAGGTTGTCGGCGGGGACGGATTTCGGGGTTAACCATATTTCCAGCGCATTGGGCGCGTTCCTGCACCAATATCCGGAAATCAACGTCAACCTGGTGCTGAACAACCGCTATGTCGAACTGATCTCGGAAGGGTTCGACCTGGCGATCCGCATCGGCGAGATGGAAGACAGCACGCTGCGCGCCCGCAAGCTGACCGAGACCAACATGAAGATGGTCGGCGCGCCGGAATATTTCCAGCGACATGGCATGCCGAAGAAGATCGACGATCTGAACGAGCATATGCTGCTGCATTATTCCAACCAGTCCAGCGGCAATCTGTGGAAACTGACCTCGCCCACCGGCGAAGTGCGCCAGATCCGCACGACCGGGTGCCTGACGGTGAATGACGGCCAGTCGCTGCTGAATGCGGCGGTCTCGGGGATCGGCATCGCCTATCTGCCGGCCTTCCTGTACTGGGAAAAGCTGGAGCTTGGCCTGTTGCAGGAGGCCATGCCGGAACTGCCGGTCGAAAAGCGCGGGATCTACGCGGTTTATCCGCCGGGGCGCTACACGCAGCCGAAACTGCGTGCGTTCATCGACTTCCTGGTCGATCACTTCAAGTCGGTCGGACCGGAAGAATGGTGATCTGAAGTTTCACGCTTAGGTGCGGAAGGGCCTGGCATCTGCGCAAGCAGGGCCGGGTTCTTTCCGTTTTGGGGGGTGACGTCGGGCGCTGCCCGGCGGTTCCGCCGGGCGGGGCGGCTGTACGGATCAATCCCATTACGGAGGTATTGCGGCCGGGCTTACTCGCTCACCGTCAGAACCACCTCAACCCGGCGGTTGCGATCGCGCCCTTCCGGCGTGGCGTTATTGGCGCGCGGTGCCAGATAGCCGATGCCTTCCGCCGTTAACTGCGCAGGTGTAACGCCGTATTGATCCACCAGTTGCTGCAACACCGCCGCTGCCCGCTTGCGCGACAGGGCGATATTGCCGGCCAACGAGCCGGACGCATCGGTATGGCCGACCAGGATCACCTTGCGGTCGGGATTGTCCTTCAGGAAATCCGCCAGTTCCTGCAATGCCGTCGAAGGCTCACCGCTCAGATCGGATGCGCCGCGCACGAATTCCAGCCCTTCCAGCACTGCCGCGCCGTTCAGGCCGAGCTTGGCGGCCAATGTACCGTCGTCGCCCGCCAGATCGGCGGCATCGGCTGTTGGCTGCTTGGTTGACAGCGCCACCTCGGCCTCGCCCTCGGGCAAAGCACCGACGCGCGTTACCTGGATGAAGCCGCGTTCCGGGCTTCGGCTGACCAGCAGGCCGATGAACGCGGCCTTGTCGCCTTCCGGCTTCGTTGCCGCCAGATAGCGGTAATCGCCGAGATCGACATGCATCATCGGCTCATCCACCACATCCGCCTTGAAGCGGAAATCGAAGCCGCCGCAATCGCGCGTCTCGCATTCATAAAGGATCGAATAGCCGGCATCCTCAAGCTGGCTGCGCAGGGGCGCGATCAGCCTGGCGGTTTCAACCTTGGGATTCACGGTTTTCCAGACCTCGCGCAAAACCGGGCCTTCGGCGGTTGCCGTGTCGATCTTGCCGTTCTGATAGGGGCCAACTGGCAGCAGCAGGCGTTCCGCGGGCGTCGCTTCGGCGAAATCGCGGATGGTGCCATCGGGAAATGCCAGGATATCACCCGCCTGCGCCAGCATCGGCGCGGCACTTGCCAGAAGGCAGAATATGATGCTGCGGTGGATCATCTGTATTGCGAATGATACTCGATATTCGGTTGTTTATCTATCGCCGAGGATACCCGGTTCGACATGTTGAAGAACCCCGCAACCGAGGCGATATCCCAGATGTCGCGGTCGGTGAATCCAACGTCGCGCAAGGCCTGGCGATGCTGTTCCTCGATCTTGTGGGATTGTTCCGTCATCATCACCGCGAAATCCAGCATCGCCTTCTGGCGGGCGGGCAGGTCGGCGGCGCGG
Organism: Paracoccaceae bacterium; assembly: GCA_019911965.1. Classification (GTDB taxonomy): domain Bacteria; phylum Pseudomonadota; class Alphaproteobacteria; order Rhodobacterales; family Rhodobacteraceae; genus UBA5972. The sequence goes on from JAIOJF010000025.1 coordinate 20,559, forward strand.
TAATTCATCACCAGGACTTCCCCCAGCGCCGGATCGCCCGACAATTGCCGCACCGCTGCGCCATGCGCGCTGAGGCAATAAAAGCAGTGATTGATTGACGAAACCACAACGGCGATCATTTCGCGTTCCAGCTTGGAAAGCCCGCTCGGCCCCAGCATCAGGTCGTTGTAGAGCGTGGTGAAGCCGTTCAGCTTGGTAATGTCGAACGCATAGGCCTGTAGCACATTTGGTACAAAGCCCAGCTTTTCTACGCATATATCGAAATATCGCTGTGTTTCCGGCGGCAACGGATCAACCGGCGGCAGGTCGAGCGCGTGAATGGGCTTGCCCTTGACTGACATTATGAACGCAACCCCTTCATTTCATTCGGTAATGGTACTTACCCACAACCTGCATAGGAAGGGAAGCAAACAATTTCTGGGCCGGCAGGTTTTCGCCGGTAGTAACCACCGAAAGATGGCTTGCATTGTTCTCTTCCGCCCAGATCGCGGCGCGGCCCATCAGCTTGTGGGCCAGCCCGGCGCGGCGCATTTCGGGGATGACCACCAGCGCGTGCAGCATGGCGATATCGCCGTCGATGGCAACGAAGGCCGCCCCGGCGGGTTTGTCGCGGAAGCGGCTGAAAAGATGGGTCTTTGGCCCTTTCGTGCGCCGCATCACCGCGATACGGGCGGCGCTGATGCCGTTTTCGGCCCATAATTCCTGCATCAGCGCCAGCGGCTCCTCGCAGGGGATGGCCATCAGCGGTTCCGGTCTGATCGCCGCGATACCGGCAGTTTCGGCAACATAGATCAACACCGGATCGACCACGCGATACCCGCGTGCGGCCAGCGCAGCATCCAGTTCGCCATTGCCGCTGCGCAGCATGAAGATCGGCACCTGCGACATTTCGCGCATCGCCGCCTCGGCGGCGTCGATCTCGGGCCCGGTAACGGCTGTGTCGGTGGTGGCCGCCGATACCCGTTTGCCGCCATCAAGGCCGCGCCGAAGCGTCCAGGGGCCAAGCCGGCGCATCTCGACCGGTGCCCAGGTGGCATCCATCGCCGCCAACAGGCGGGACTCGTCGGGCAGGCCGCTCAAATCTCGGCCGCATCTGGAAAGGCCGCGGCGAACTCTGCAACGGCTTCGTTTAACAGGCCGGTATCGGTTGCGCGGAACACCAGATTGGCCCCGAACCGCCCCTGCCGGATGAACGGATAGGAACCGATGGACACCGCCGGGTGGCGTTTCGCCACCTCCCCCAGCGGGCCGGCAATCTCGCCCTCGGCGCGATCCAGCCTGAGCGTGCGCGAAATCACCGGATCGCCGCCCTGCAAGGTGGCCAGCACCGATTGCACCATCGCCTGGAACACCGCCGGAACCCCGGCCATCACATGCACATTGCCAAGCGTGAAACCGGGTGCAATCGACACCGGATTGTCGATCAGCACCGCCCCGTCGGGAATGCGCGCCATGCGAAGGCGGCTTTCGTTCAGCTCGATCCCGTTCTTTTCGTAATGCGCCGCCATCAGGGCGCGGGCGTCCTCGCGCACGTCAATCGGCACGCCGAAGGCGGCGGCAATCGCGTCGGCGGTGATGTCGTCATGCGTCGGCCCGATCCCGCCCGAGGTGAAGACATGATCCCACGCCCCGGACAAGGCCCGCACCGCCGCCATGATCGCATCGTGATCGTCGGTGACCATGCGGACTTCTTTCAGGGCAATCCCGGTTTCGGTCAGGCGCTCGGCCAGGTAGCCGGTATTGGTGTCCCTGGTGCGGCCCGACAGGATCTCGTCCCCGATCACCAGCATTGCAGCGGTTGGATTGGCCATGTCGCACCTGATATTGCCCCGGTCAGGCCCGAGGTATAGGACCGTTCCATGCAGTTTCAAACCCCCCTTGTCCCGGCCCGGCTGATCCGGCGCTACAAGCGGTTTCTGGCCGATATCGTGCTGGACGACGGGCGCGAGGTAGTGGCGCATTGCGCCAATCCCGGGGCGATGACCGGGCTGGCGGATGAAGGCACGGCGATCTGGGTGGAACCGAACGACGATCCGAAGAAAAAGCTGGATTGGGCGTGGAAGCTGGTGGACCTGCCGCAGGATGGCATGGCCTGCATTGATACCGCCTTGCCCAACCGGCTGGTGGCCGAGGCTCTGGCGGCGGGGCGCGTGCCGGGGCTGGCGGGCTATGATCTGATCCGCCGCGAAGTGCCTTACGGTGAAAACAGCCGGGTGGATTTCGTGCTGTCGGCACGAGGGCGGCGCGACGCCTATGTTGAGGTGAAGGCGGTGACGCTGCGCCGCCACAGCAATCTGGCCGAGTTTCCCGATACCGTGACCAAACGCGGCACCAGGCATCTGAATGAACTGGCGGCGATGGCCGAAGCCGGAAGCCGGGCAGTAATGCTTTATGTCGTGGCGCGCAGCGATTGTTCGCGGGTGACGCTGGCAGGCGATATTGATCCCGCCTATGCCGCCGGGTTTCGCGCGGCGCGGGCGGCGGGGGTGGAGGTGCTGGCGCATGGCGTCAGGATATCGCCAAAGGCTTTGGCGCTGGGCGCTGCGCTGCCCTTCGCCGATCCGTGACAATTTCGCCCGCAGCACTGGCATCATCGGCAATTTCGGCCTATTCAGGCGCTGACCAGCAGGAAAGCACGGAGTAGCACGGTGGAAGGTCAGACCCCGGGCCGTCTGAACAGGGACGGCATCCAGATACATGATGCAGACGAATTCGACGGCATGCGCAAGTCCGGCGCGCTGGCCGCCCGCACGCTGGACATGATCGCGCCGCATGTCGTACCGGGGGTGACGACGGGTGAGCTGGATCAGTTGATCCATGATTTCATGCTTGAACACGGCGCGGTGCCTGCCACGCTTGGCTACAAGGGCTATCCGAAATCCTCGTGCATTTCGCTGAACCACGTGGTCTGCCACGGTATTCCCGGCGACAAGAAGCTGAAGGACGGCGATATCCTGAATATCGACGTGACCTGCATTCTGGACGGCTGGTTCGGCGATACCAGCCGGATGTTCGTGGCCGGACGGCTGAACCGCAAGGCCGAGCGGCTGATCCAGGTGACCCATGATGCGCTGATGCTGGGTATTGATCAGGTGAAGCCCGGCAATACGTTCGGCGATATCGGCGCGGCGATCCAGGCCTATGTCGAGGCGCAGCGGATGTCGGTGGTGCGCGATTTCTGCGGTCACGGGCTGGGGCGGGTGTTCCACTCGGCACCGAACGTGCTGCATTACGGGCGCTGGGGCACCGGGCCTGTGCTGGAAGAGGGCATGTTCTTCACCATCGAGCCGATGGTCAATCTGGGACGTCCCGATACCAAGGTTCTGGGCGATGACTGGACGGCTGTGACCAAGGATAAATCGCTGTCGGCGCAGTTCGAGCATTCAATCGGGGTGACGGCGGACGGGGCCGAGATTTTCACCCTGTCACCAGCGGGCAGGTTTCACCCGACCTGGGAATAATAGGGTCAGGCATCCGGCCTGCGTGGCATCGGGCGCCACTCCAAGATCGTGCCGGAACTTTTGCCGAGTCGGGGCGTGAATCTGTAAATTGCGGAGTCGATGAATAACCGGCAGGTTGTTGATTGCCTTCGATTAAAGACGTGAAAGCGGGTTTTCCGGAACCCCGGAATCCCCGTATTGTCGGCAACGCTGAATCGCGAAAGCCCCGCCATCCGGGGCGAGGCTACGGCCAATTGTAGTCCCCGGTATCGCGGATCTGGGTGGGGGCTGATTAACCGCGACACCGGGGTGAGCCTTCGCTCGCTACAGGAAACGGTATGCCGGTGGTTCGCGGCACAAAGGTGGGCGGTTTCGGGCAGCGGCATGGCAAGGCGCGGATTCGGGGAAACGCTGCGTCGGGGATGTGGAAACAATCACGGCCCCGCCAGTGATCAGATCGCCCTGCCCTGCATCAGCACCGGCAGATCGCCGGTCAGCCCGGCAGCCTGCCGCATCAGGCCGCGCCGCAGCCCCGGCAGCGCATTGACCAGCCCAAGGCCGATATCGCGGCCCGCTCTCAGCAGCGGATTGTCGTTGGAAAACAGCCGGTTGATACCCTCGGTCGCACCGGCCATCGCCAATGTGTCGAACCGCCGCCATTGCTGGTAACGCTCCAGCACCAGCGGTGACGCGACATCCTCGCCGCGCCGACGCGCCAGCACCAGCACCTCGGCCAAGGCCGCGACATCGCGCAGGCCCATATTCAGGCCCTGACCGGCCAGCGGGTGCATCCCGTGTGCCGCATCCCCGACCAGCGCCAGCCGTGGCGCAATGAAGCTGTCCGCGATGGTCAGTTTCAGCGGATAGGCAAAGCGCGCGCCTTCCAGCCGGATCCCGCCCAGGAAATCACCGAAGGCGGGGCGCAGTTCGCCCAGATATTCGGCATCCGACAACCCGGTGATCCGCTCCGCCCGCGCGGTCTCGACCGCCCAGACGATCGAGCAGCGATTGCCCGGCAGCGGCAGGATGCCCAAGGGGCCGGACGGCATGAAGAACTGATGCGCGATGCCGCCATGCGGCTTGTCATGGGCGATGGCGGATACGAGGCCGGTCTGGTCATAGCCCCAGCCGTGGCGTCCGATACCGGCCCGCCGCGCGGTGCCGCTGTCGCGCCCGTCGCAGCCGACCAGAAGGCTGCCGCGCAGCACGCGGCCATCGGCCAGCGTGATCTCGGCCCCTGCGCCATCGGTGGATTGCGCCACCACTTTGGCCCCGCTCAGATGCGTGATGCGGGGATGCGCGGCAATCGCGGCCAGCAGGGCGCGGCGCAGGTAGCGATCTTCCAGCATATGGCCCATCGGGCCTTCCTCTAGCTCGCGGTGGTCGAAATGCAGGGTCCAGGGCGCGGCCCCTTCACCGGCGCGGCCATCGCTGGCGATGATATCGAGGATCGGCTGGCTGTCTGCCGCGACCCGATCCCAGATGCCAAGGGCCGACAGCATCCTTGTCGAGGCCAGCGCCAGCGCATAGGCGCGGCCATCGAAATCCGAATCCGTCAGGGTTTCAAGCGGCTGCGCATCGACGATGGTGACGCTGAAGCCGCCACTTGCCAGGGCCAGGGCCAGCGCCGGGCCGTTCAGTCCGCCACCGGCGATCAGGATGTCGCTGTCGGTTCTCATGGCCTCCAGTATCGCGGCGCGAACGGGATTGTCCATCGCTGAAAGCGCCGCTACCGTTCGCGCAACGCATGGACAGGAGACCGCGATGTCACAGGAATGGCTGTACCTGAGTGCAAGTGAACTCGGCCGCTTCATCGGCAAGGGCGAGATTGATCCGCTGCGCCTGACGGAAGTGTATCTTGAGGCGATTGACGGCCATCCGCTGCGTGACCGCATCTATGCCCGCGTCACCCATGACCGCGCCCTGGCCGAGGCCGGGGCGGCATCTGCGCGTGCGGCATCGGGCCAGCGGCTGGGGCTGCTGGACGGGGTGCCGATAAGCTGGAAGGACCTGTTCGATACCGCGGGCATCGGAACCGAGGCAGGCACGGCCTATTTCAGGGGCCGGGTGCCGGAGCGTGACGCATTGGTGGTGCAGAACGCGACCGCCGCCGGGCTGGTCTGCCTTGGCAAGACGCATATGTCGGAACTGGCATTTTCCGGGCTTGGCTATAACCCGATCACCGCCACCCCGCCTTGCGTGAACGACGAGGCGGCGGTGCCGGGGGGGTCATCCTCGGGCGCGGCGGCCTCGGTGGCGTTCGGGCTGGCGGCGGCGGGGATCGGATCGGACACCGGCGGGTCGGTGCGTATTCCGGCGGCGTGGAACGATCTGACCGGGCTGAAGACAACGCATGGCCTGCTGTCGCTGGAGGGCGTGGTGCCGCTGGCCGAAAGCTTCGACACGGTCGGCCCGCTCTGCCGGTCGGTCGAGGATGCCGGCCATCTGATGGCGGCGCTGGGCGGAACATCCGCGCCCGATCTGGCCGGGTCCAGCCTGGCCGGGCGGCGATTGCTGGTGCTGGAAAATGTCGCCTGCGAGGACTTGCGCCCGGAGGTGGAGGCGGCGTTCAAGGATGCGGTGGCGCGGCTCGGCGATGCCGGAGCGCGGATCGAGCACGGCCGGATTGACGAGGTGTCCGAGGCGATGCCGCTGTCGCCCTGCCTGTTCACCGTGGATGCCTATGCCAGATGGCGCGACATGATCGAGGCCGATCCGTTGCTGATGTATCACCAGATACTGGACCGCTTCCGCAGCGGGGCGGCATTCAGCGGAATCGACTATGTGCAGGGCTGGACGCGGCTGCGGGATCTGCGCCGGGGATATCTGGCCAGGACCGCCGGCTATGATGCGGTGCTGCTGCCGACCGCGCCGATCCTGCCACCCGATCGCCAGCGGCTGCTGGATGACGGCGATTACTACATCTCCGAGAACCTGCTGGCGCTGCGCAACACGCGGATCGGCAACCTGATGGGCCTGTGCGGGTTGAGCCTGCCGACCGGCACGCCATCGGTCGGGGCGATGCTTTTGGCCGCGCCGGGCTCCGAGAACCGCCTGCTGCGGCTGGGCGCGGCGGCAGAGGCGGCGCTGGGCTGAAGGGGTCCTTCCGCCCGCTGACGCCCTTCGGGCGACAGTGGTTGGGCCGGGCGCCGCGCTGACGCGCGGTGACAGTCATCAACCAGCAGGCCGACAAACAGACCATATGTCTGCGCCGGTTCAATCTTCGATTGCAACAGTCCTCAGTCCACGCGCAGCGGCTTTCAGGTCATCTGAAATCGCCTCTTCCAGCCGCGCCCGGTTGTCAATCAGCCACGCGATCATGTTGGGCCAATCGTCCTTGTTGAAGCCATCGAATTCCTGCGATGCGACAATCCGGCTGGCCTTGTTCTCGTCAAGCCGAAGCCAGTTCAGTTGTCCCTTGAACGCATTCTCGATCTTGGTTTTCTTTGCCTCCAATGCGTCGAAAATGGACTTGTTCTGATCGCGGTCCGGGCTTTCCAGGTTAAGCTGGACGCGAACGCCTGTGCTTAGCAGAACGAGAGAATAGTTGCATCCAGAAACACCAGTCCCTGTTGAAATCCAGTTGTCCCTTGTGGGGCTGATATTGGCGTAACGCGTCAGGCCTGCCGAACGCAGGGCAGCCAAGGTTTCTGTCCAGAATTCCAGCCTCAACCGATGGCTGCGTCGCATGACGCCCGCTGTCTGAGCTTCGCTTTTCTCCTTCCCGGCTATGCCGATCATGAATTCTTCCGCTTCGGGCGTGGGGATGATCTGTTGCATATCGAGGATCAGTTCTTCTCCAAGGCTGTAGGGAGTGACCCGGAAACACTGAACCTGCAGGCCGTGCCCCAACAGCCACATGACGGTGGCCGTCACCTCTTTGCGGAAATTGGCGGCAACCAGCATGATGCGCTGGCTGTTGCCTTCGTTCAGGACGGTTTCTTCCAGATCGGCCCCGTCGAGGAATTCGCTGATGATCGATGCGGCCTCGCTGCCGGAGCCGCCCATATGCCGATCAAGATACGAGCGGAAAATCTCGATGATCTGGCTGGTCTTGAGGCTTGAACAATAGGCCGCATATTTTAGCGACTGCCACACCAGATCGCGCCCTGAATCGTCGAGCTTGTTTTCGATCAGAACAAGCTGGCCGTTCTTGTCGAGCGCGAGCAGGTCGAGGCGTTCGCGGGTTTCGTCAAAACCATCGAATTCCTTCTGGATGATCAGCAGTTCCTCGCCGAAGGCGTCGGGCGAGCTGATCAGCCATTCCTGAAGGTTGTCGCGCTCCCGAAAGCCAAGTTCGCTGAAACTGCGCTGTTTCAGGCGTGACAGACTGTTGGTGGCGGCGTCGATCTTGAACATGGATGACCTTCGCTAAGTGCTTTTGGTTTCGGCAATGGGTAGTGTTTCAGCCCGGCGATGCGAACGGTAGCGCCCTGCCGCCTGACGGGCAAGGCGGGTCGTTTCGCGCAAAGTGCCGCGCGTGCCGCGCGGCGTGACTCCGGCGGGAGTATTTGGGCCAAAAAGAAGCCTGAAGATCAGGTGAAGCGGTTGTTGCGCGGGAAGCCGTAGGGCGGGCGTTTGCCGGCGGTGGCGCGTTTGCCGAGCCATTCGCCCATATCCGCCTGATGGCGTGTCTTGCCGCCGCCCATTGGCCAGCTGAGGCCATTGGCGAGATCGAAGGTGGTCACGTCCGACAGGCCGCCATCGAGGTCGAGCGTGCCCTGGGCGCTGCGGGCGGATTTGTATTTCTGCATCCGAACCCCCTTGCCGCGTGCCATTTCCGGCAGGTCGGACAGCGGGAAGGCCAGCAATTTGCTGTTCTCGCTGATCACCGCGACATGATCGCCGATGGCGGGCACGCAGACCTTGGCAACCGCGTCGCGGACATTCAGCACCTGCTTGCCGTTGCGGGTTTGCGCGATCACCTCGTCCTCGGCCACCACGAAGCCGTCGCCGGCGCTGGAGGCGACCAGCAGCTTGCCGCCGGGGCGGTGCAGGAACAGATCGACGATCTCGGCCTCGTTCGGCAGATCGACCATCAGGCGCACCGGCTCGCCCATGCCGCGCCCGCCGGGCAGGTTGGCGCAGGCCAGCGTGAAGATGCGCCCGTTCGAGGCAAACAACAGCAGGCGGTCGGTGGTCTGGGCGTGGAAGATGAAGCGCCCGTTATCGCCGTCCTTGAATTTCAGATCGCTGTCCAGCGCGATATGGCCCTTCATCGCGCGGATCCAGCCCATGCCGGAACAGACCACGGTGATCGGCTCGCGTTCGATCATCGCTTCCAGTGGCACTTCTTCGATATCGGGCGCATCGGCCAGATCGGTGCGCCGCGCGCCGCCGGGGCTGTCCTTGCCGAATTGCTTTTTCACATCGCGCAATTGTTCGGACAGGCGCGACCATTGCAGGCGCTCGTCGTCCAATAGGTCCTCAAGCCCGGCGCGTTCTTCCATCAGCGCGTCGCGTTCGCGCAGAAGTTCGATTTCCTCCAGCCGCCGCAGGCTGCGCAGCCGCATGTTCAGGATCGATTCGGCCTGCAATTCGCTCAGCTCGCCATCGCCGGGGGGTGGCGGGACGTAATCGCGCTCGCTGGCGGCGCGGGGGGTGGCACGCGACCAGTCCTCGCGCATCAGCGCGGCCTTGGGGTCGGTATCGTAGCGGATGATGTCGATCACCCGGTCGAGGTTCAGGAAGGCCACGATCAGCCCTTCCAGCACCTCAAGGCGGTGGTCGATCTTGTCCATCCGGTGTTGCGAGCGCCGCAGCAGCACATCGCGCCGATGGTCCAGAAACGCCCGCAGGATTTCGCGCAGGGCGCAGACCTTCGGCGTCAGTCCGTCGATCAGCACGTTCATGTTCACCGAGAACCGGGTTTCCAGATCGGATTGCCGGAACAGGGTTTCCATCAGCACATTGGCATCGACGCTGCGCGAGCGCGGTTCCAGCACGACGCGGATGTCTTCGGCGCTTTCGTCGCGGATATCGGCGAGGATCGGGATTTTCCTGGCCTGGATGATCTCGGCGATCTTTTCGATCAGCTTGGATTTCGCCACCTGATAGGGGATTTCGGTGATCACGATCTGCCACTGGCCACGGCCCAGATCCTCGACCCCCCAGCGGGCGCGCAGGCGGATCGGGCCGCGCCCGGTGCGATAGGCGACCAGGATGTTCTCGCGAGGTTCCACGATGATGCCGCCGGTGGGGAAGTCCGGGCCGGGCAGAAGTTCCATCAGCTTGTCGTCGGTGGCGTTCGGGAACCTGATCAGATGCAGGGCGGCATCGCATAATTCGCCGATATTATGCGGCGGAATATTGGTCGCCATGCCGACGGCGATCCCGCTGGAGCCATTGGCCAGAAGGTTCGGGAAGGCCGCCGGCAGGACCACGGGTTCCTGCAGGCTGCCATCGTAATTGTCGCGGAAATCGACGGCGTTTTCCGCCAGCCCGTCCAGCAGCGCCTCGGCGGCGGCGGTCATGCGGGCCTCGGTATAGCGGGCGGCGGCGGGGTTGTCGCCGTCGATATTGCCGAAATTGCCCTGCCCGTCCACCAGCGGGTAACGGACATTGAAATCCTGCGCCAGACGCGCCATCGCATCGTAGATCGCGGCATCGCCATGCGGGTGGTAATTGCCCATCACGTCGCCGGTGATCTTGGCGGATTTGCGAAACCCGCCGGTCGAGGCCAGCTTCAGCTCGCGCATCGCATAGAGAATGCGGCGATGCACCGGCTTCAGGCCGTCGCGGGCATCCGGCAGGGCGCGGTGCATGATGGTGGACAGGGCATATTGCAGATAGCGTTCACCGATGGCGCGGCCCAGCGGTTCGGAAACCGTCAGTCCGGCGGTGCTGTCCGGAATGCTGTTGTCGTCGGATTGGTCGGCCATATCCGTGGTCTAATGTCTCGCCTCGGGCGGGTCCAGTGGAAAGCTTGCGCGCTGCCGCAACAGGCTCTAAGTGGGGCCAAACACCGGGGGGCTGCAAGCGAAATGCCGAAGAAATCCGTTCTGATCACCGGCTGTTCCGGCGGTATCGGCCATGACGCCGCGCATGCCTTGGCGGCGCGGGGCTGGCGGGTATTCGCCACCTGCCGCAAGGAGGCCGATTGCGAACGGCTTCGCGGTGAGGGGCTGGAGAGTTTCCGCCTGGATTACGAAGACCCGGCCACGATCGAGGCGGCGCTGGCCGAAGTGCTGGCGCGGACCGGCGGGCGGCTGGATGCGCTTTATAATAACGGCGCTTATGCGATACCCGGCGCGGTCGAGGATGTGCCGGTGGCCGCCATGCGTGCGATATTCGAGGCCAACCTGTTCGGCGGGCACGACCTGACCTGCCGGGTGATCCCCGTGATGCGGGCGCAAGGGCAGGGCCGGATCGTGCAATGTTCCTCGGTTCTGGGGATGGTGGCGATGAAGTGGCGCGGGGCCTATGTGGCGTCGAAATTCGCGCTTGAGGGTTTGAGCGATACCTTGCGGATGGAACTGCGTGGCAGCGGCATCTCGGTGTCGCTGATCGAGCCGGGGCCGATCACCTCGGATTTTCGCCGCAATGCGCGGGGGCAGTTTCACAAATGGATTGATTGGGAGGCTTCGGCCCTGGCCGATCTCTACCGCGACCGCCTGCTGGTTCGCCTGAATGCCGCCGGCGAGGCCCCGGACCGGTTCGAACTGCCGGCCTCGGCGGTGACGGCAAAGCTGATTCATGCGCTGGAATCGCCCCGCCCGAAGGCGCGGTATTTCGTAACCACTCCGACCTGGGGGGCAAATATGATTCGCCGCCTCTTGCCAACCCGGGCAGCGGACGCGATCCTGTCGGGCGATTGAAAGGAAAACGACCATGCTTGGCAATCCGATGTTCTACGTGGTGGCGGCGGCGGTGCTGCTGGTGCTGGCGATACTGGTGTTCGGTCTGATGACCTTCATGCGGGGCGGCGATTTCAACCGCAAACACGCCAACCGGATCATGCGCTACCGCATCGCGGCGCAGTTGGTGGCGGTGCTGCTGATCCTGTTGTTCGTCTGGCTGTCGAGGGGAGGCTGAGGCAATGGTGGTCCTGAACCGCATCTACACCCGCACCGGTGACAAGGGCGACACGGCCCTTGGCGATGGCAGCCGGGTGGCCAAGCATTCGCCGCGCGTCGCCGCCTATGGCACGGTGGACGAAACCAACGCCACGCTGGGGCTGGCACGGTTGCATGCGGCGGGCGAGATGGATGCGCGGCTGGCGGCGATCCAGAACGATCTGTTCGATCTTGGTGCAGATCTGTGCCGCCCGGAAATGGACAAGGACGCGACGGCGGAATATCCGCCGCTGCGGGTGACGGCGGCGCAGGTGCTGCGGCTGGAAGCCGAGATCGACGCGATGAATGCCGGGCTGGCGACGCTCAGGAGTTTCATCCTGCCGGGCGGCTCGGCGCTGGCGGCGCATCTGCATCTGTGCCGGACAGTCTCGCGCCGGGCCGAGCGGCTGGCGGTGGAACTGGCCGTTGCTGAAGCGGTGAACCCCGAAGTGGTGCGCTATCTGAACCGGCTGTCGGACTGGTTTTTCGTGGCGGCGCGGGTGGCGAACGATAACGGGGCGACGGATGTGTTATGGGTGCCGGGGGCCAATCGCTGAGGTTTGGCCGGGTCGTTGCGTGGGGATTATTGAGTATTTGTGGTACAAGGTTGAGGTGAAGTGTTACCTTAAATAACACATATAATTTATTGATATTACAAGATTATACTTCGTTCTTGATGTAAAACATCAACCCGCGGAAATCCACCGTTTCAGGGATGGCCGCCAAGGGTGCGGCGAACCGCGTCCTGCCATCCGGCATAGTCGCTGGCGCGGGTTGCGGAATCCATGTCCGGTGTGAACCGGTGTTGCAACGCCCAGGAGGCCGCGAAGGCCTCGGGGCCGGGTGTGATGCCCGCCCCGAGACCGGCCAGATAGGCCGCCCCCAATGCGGTGGTTTCGGTGACGACCGGGCGATCGACCGGCGCGTCGAGCTGATCGGCGATGGCCTGCATGGCCCAGTCGCTGGCAGCCATGCCGCCATCGACGCGCAGGATGGTTTCGCCCGCCTCGGGCCAGTCGGCCTGCATCGCGGCGATCAGATCGCGGGTCTGGAAGGCGACGCTTTGCAGGGCGGCGCGGGCGATCTCGGCGCGGCCGGTGCCACGGCTGAGGCCATAGATCGCGCCCCGGCAATCGGCGTCCCAATAGGGTGCGCCAAGGCCGGTGAAGGCGGGTACGAGGTAGACCCGCTGATCGGGATCGGCAGCGGCGGCAAGGGCGTTGACCTCGGCGGCCTCGGCGATGATGCCAAGGCCGTCGCGCAGCCATTGCACGCCTGACCCGGCGACGAAGATCGAGCCTTCCAGTGCGTAAGTCACCTCGCCGTTCAACCGGCTGGCGATGGTGGTCAGCAGGCGGTTGGTCGATCGGATCATCCGCTGGCCGGTATTCATCAGCGCGAAACAGCCGGTGCCATAGGTGGATTTCAGCATGCCCGGGCGGAAACAGGCCTGCCCGATCGAGGCCGCCTGCTGGTCGCCCGCGACGCCGCGAATGGCGATGGCGGCACCGAACAGGGCGGGGTCGGTGGTGCCGAAATCACCGGCGCTGTCGCGGACTTCGGGCAGGGCGCTGGCGGGCACGCCGAACAGCGCCAGAAGGTCCGCATCCCAATCTCCGCGCCCGATATCGTAAAGCATTGTGCGCGCGGCATTGGTGGCGTCGGTGGCATGGACCTTACCGCCGGTCAGCCGCCAGATCAGGAAGCTGTCGATTGTGCCAAGTGCCAGCCGCCCGGCATCAGCGGCGGCACGGATGGCGGGGACGTTTTCCAGCATCCAGGCGATCTTGCTGGCGGAAAAGTAGGGGTCCAGCAAGAGGCCGGTTCGGGCGTTCACCATGTCCTCCAGCCCGTCCGCCTTCAGCGCGGCGCAATGGGCGGCGGTGCGGCGGTCCTGCCAGACGATGGCATTGCCGAAGGTCTGGCCGGATTGGCGGTCCCAGGCGACGATGGTTTCGCGCTGGTTGGTGATACCGATGGCCGCCACGTCTGCGGGATCGGCACCCGCCAGCGCGGTGCGGCAGGTGGCCAGCACGCTTTGCCAGATGTCATCGGGATCATGCTCCACCCAGCCCGGTTCGGGGAAATGCTGGGAAAACTCCTGCTGGCCGGTCGCCAGCGGGCGCAAGGCATCATCGAACAGGATCGCGCGGGTTGAGGTGGTTCCCTGATCAATCGCCAGAATGGTCATGTTCACGTCTCCTTCAGCCAGTTCTCCAGCGCGGCGATTTGTGCCTCATCCATCGCCAGGCCGCATTTGCTGCGCCGCCACAGGATATCCTCGGCCGTGACGGCCCATTCGCGGGCGATCATCCAGCGGATTTCAACCTCGCTCAGGCCCGCGCCGAAATCGCGCCCCAGATCGCCCGCCGATCGGGCATTGCCCAGCATCCGCCAGGTATCGGTGCCGTAAGCCGCGATCAGGCGGGCGGCATTGTTTGCTGCAAGGAACGGGTAATCCGCCATCAGCCGCGCCGTCAGCGCCGCGCGGCCGTCAAATTCGAAATCGCCACCCGGCAGCGGCGCATGGCCGGTCCAGGCATGGCCGCTCAATTCCAGCCAGCGGCCCAGATGCTCGACCGCCTGTTCGGCCAGCTTGCGATAGGTGGTGATCTTGCCGCCATAGATGGTGAGGAGCGGCGGCGGCCCGGACTCGATGCGGATGTGATAATCGCGCGAGGCAGCGCTTGCCTTGCCGCCACCGGCATCATCCAGCGGGCGCACCCCGGAAAATGTCCAGACCACATCCGCCGGGCGGACCGGGGCGGCGAAATATTCCGACGCGGCAGAGCAGAGATAGGCGATTTCCGCATCCGAACAGGCGGCCTGCGACGGATCGCCGGTGTGATCGACATCGGTGGTGCCGATCACGGTGAAATCCTGATGATAGGGGATGGCGAACATGATCCTGCCATCGGCGTTCTGGAAGAAATAGGCGCGATCGTGATCGAACAGCCTCGGCACCACGATATGCGAGCCGCGCACCAGCCTGAGGGGGTCGGGTGGTGTTGCCCCAAGTGCCTGTTGCATCACGATATTCACCCAGGGCCCCGCGGCGTTGATCAGCACCTTCGCGCGCACCTGTTCATCGGTATCGCCGTGACGAAGCGTCACCAGCCAGTTTCCGCCATCGCGCCGCGCCGACATCACCTTGGTGCGGGTGCGGATATCGGCCCCCCGGTCGGCGGCATCGCGGGCGTTCAGCACCACCAGCCGCGCGTCATTGACCCAGCCGTCGGAATATTCAAACGCCGTGCGAAAGCCCGGCTTCAGCGCCCGCCCGGCCTTGTCCTGGCGAAGATCCAGCACGCGCGTGCCCGGCAGCCGCTTGCGCCCGCCCAGATGGTCATAAAGGAACAGCCCAAGCCGCAGCAGCCATTTCGGCCGCATGCCCTGCATATGCGGCAGAACGAAACGCATGGGGTGCGAGATATGCGGCATGTTGGCCAGCAATACCTCGCGTTCGATCAGCGCCTTGCGCACCAGCCGGAAATCGTAGCTTTCCAGATAGCGCAGGCCGCCGTGGAACAGCTTGGTCGAGGCGGATGAGGTGGCGCTTGCCAGATCGCCCTGTTCGCACAGGATCACCGACAGGCCGCGCCCCGAAGCATCGCGCGCAATGCCGGCCCCGTTGACGCCGCCGCCGATCACCAGAATATCCGCGATGGTGTCCATTACCCCT
Source organism: Paracoccaceae bacterium (assembly GCA_019911965.1). GTDB lineage: Bacteria > Pseudomonadota > Alphaproteobacteria > Rhodobacterales > Rhodobacteraceae > UBA5972. The sequence goes on from JAIOJF010000025.1 coordinate 35,735, forward strand.
CGTCGCTCGCAGGTGGTCCAGATTAGGCGAACCACGGCGAACATCAATCGGCAAATGCCGCTGACGGGGGCGACGCGGGGTCAGTGCCGGATGGAAAGCAGATGGCCCGGTCGGTTTTCAGGCCGACCGGGCCGCCGGCGGGTTACTTCGGCTTCTTGCCGAGCATGTTCGCGGTGTCGGCCGCGCCGCGACTGACAGCCGCGACCGGAGTTTTCGGCTTCTCACGTTTGGGTTTTTTCGCTTCGCGGTTGCCGCGCTGGTTGTTGCCCTTTGCCATGACGTACCTCTCCTTCAGGTTGCGGGATGTTCAGCTCGCGTGTGGATCGGATCGCGCGACTACTTCTTGGGGCCGGGTTTCGAGCCGGGTTTCGCGGGGGCGGAGGGTTTGGTTGCGTAGCGCATGGATAACTCCTGCAAAGAGATTCCGGATTGCTTATGCAATACGGTCATTCGATCAGGAAAATCAGGGTTGCCTGGGTATCGCCCAGGGCGATGATCTGCCGGACAGAGGCCCGTGCGAACCGGTTCCTTGGTTTTGATCCCGACTCGGCCGGTACCTCTTGCGTGAAATTTAGTGCTGCGCGGATGGCCTTACAAGGGGGTCGCCGGGGTGGCTGAAAAAGATTTGTGCGAGGTTCAAAAGCCGCGCAATCGGTCGCTATTCAGGTTTTAACCCGGCCCGGAACGTCTTAGGGTGGGCACAGCGAAAGACCGAGGGAGAAATGCGATGAAAACCCGCGCCGCCGTGGCCCTTGAGGCCGGCAAACCGCTTGAAATCATGGATGTGAACCTGGAAGGCCCGCGCGCCGGTGAAGTGCTGGTCGAGATCAGGGCGACCGGCATCTGCCACACGGACGAGTTCACCCGTTCCGGTGCCGATCCCGAGGGCCTGTTTCCCGCCATTCTTGGCCATGAAGGGGCGGGCGTGGTGCTGGAGGTGGGTGCGGGCGTGACCTCGCTGAAACCCGGCGATCACGTCATTCCGCTGTATACCCCGGAATGCCGCGAATGCGAGTATTGCCTGAACCCGAAGACCAATCTCTGCCAGTCGATCCGCATGACGCAGGGCCAGGGGCTGATGCCGGACGGAACCTCGCGGTTCTCGATGCCGGATGGCACGCCGATCCTGCATTACATGGGCTGTTCGACCTTCGCCAACCACACCGTCCTGCCGGAAATCGCGCTGGCGAAAATCCGCCCGGACGCGCCGTTCGACAAGGTCTGCTATATCGGCTGCGGTGTCACCACCGGCATCGGCGCGGTGATCAACACCGCCAAGGTGGAACTTGGCGCGCGCGCCATCGTGTTCGGGCTGGGCGGTATCGGCCTCAACGTGGTGCAGGGGCTGCGGCTGGCGGGCGCGGATCAGATCGTCGGGGTCGATCTCAACAACGACAAGGCCGTGATGGCGCGGAAATTCGGCATGACCGATTTCGTCAACCCCTCCGAGGTGAAGGGCGATCTGGTCGGCCATCTGGTGGAACTGACACGCGGCGGCGCGGATTACACCTTCGATGCCACCGGCAATGTCAATGTCATGCGCACGGCGCTGGAAAGCGCCCACAAGGGCTGGGGCGAAAGCGTGATCATCGGCGTGGCACCGGCGGGGGCCGAGATTTCCACCCGCCCGTTCCAGTTGGTCACCGGGCGGGTCTGGCGTGGCACCGCATTTGGCGGCGCGCGTGGCCGCACCGATGTGCCGAAGATCGTGGACTGGTACATGCAGGGCAAGATCGAGATCGACCCGATGATCACCCACAAGCTGAAGCTTGAGGATATCAACAAGGGGTTCGATCTGATGCATTCCGGTGAAAGCATCCGCGCAGTGGTGGAGTTCTGATTGGCCTCCCGTAACGATCGCCCGTTATTCGCCGTCCTGATCGACGCCGACAATATTCCCGCCCGCCACGCCGAGGCGATCCTGAAGGAGATTGCCGCCATCGGCGAGCCGGCCCTGCGGCGCGTCTATGGCGACTGGTCCTCGGGGCGGCTGGCGAAATGGTCCGATCAGGTGCGCGCGCTGGGCATGGTGGCGCATCAGGAATCCGCCAATACCACCGGCAAGAATGCCAGCGATATCGGCCTTGTGATCGACGCGATGGATATCCTGCATACCGGGCGGTTCGACGGCTTCGTGCTGGTCTCGTCCGACAGCGATTTCACCGCGCTGGCCAACCGCATCCGCGAACAGGGGCTGGAGGTGATTGGCGTGGGCGAGGCTAAGACCCCGGAATCGCTCAGGAATGTCTGCAACCGCTTCATCATGATCGAAAACATCGTCGATGAACCCGCCGATACCGGCACCGGCGGGCGGCAGAGCACGTCCAAGCGCGAGGACCCGACCAAGGCGATCCCGCTGATCCTGAAGGCGATGGCGACCATTCCTCAGGACGAGGACTGGTATTCGCTGGGCCAGATCGGCCAGCATCTGGTTGCCGCGCACCCGGATTTCGACAGCCGTACCTATGGCTGCGCCAAGCTCAGCGATCTGGTGCGCAAGCTGAAGCGGTTCGAGACCTCCAAGCAGGGCAACCAGTTGCTGGTCCGCCGGGTTGACTGACGACAAGCGAAAGGCCTGAGGGCAGATGAAAACCATATCGGAAAACAGATGCTTCGGCGGCGTTCAGGGTGTCTATTCCCACGCTTCCGCAGCCTGCGCCTGCGACATGACCTTTGGCCTGTTCCTGCCACCACAGGCGGAAACCGGGAAAGTGCCGGTGTTGTGGTTTCTCGCCGGGCTGACCTGCACGCATGAAAACGCGATGGTCAAGGCCGGTGCGCAGGCCTGGGCGGCGGATCACGGTATCGCGCTGGTCTTCCCCGATACCTCGCCACGCGGCAAGGGCGTCGCCGATGACGACGATTTCGCGCTGGGCCAGGGGGCCGGGTTCTATGTCAATGCCACGGAAAAACCCTGGGCACCGCATTTCCGCATGTGGGATTACATCGCCAATGACCTGCCCGCCCTGTTGTTCAACAATTTCGCACTGGACGAGGACGCGCAGGGCATTACCGGCCACTCGATGGGCGGGCATGGCGCGCTGACGCTGGCAATGGCGCATCCGGGGCGGTTCCGCTCGGTCTCCGCCTTCGCGCCGATCGCCAACCCGACCGAAACCGATTGGGGGCAGGTGCAGCTTGAAGCCTATCTCGGCCCCGACCGCAGCACCTGGGCACGCCACGACGCCACCTTGCAGATGGTTGAGGCCGGTTTTGACGGCCCGATCCTGATCGATCAGGGCAGCGACGACCAGTTCCTGAACAATCTGCGCCCCGAGGCGCTGTCGCAGGCGATGGCGGCCCGCCGTCAGGATGGTGTTTTCCGGATGCAAAGGGGCTACGACCACTCGTATTTCTTCGTCTCCACCTTCATGCCCGATCATGTCGCCTTCCACGCCGACGCCCTGCTGGAGTGATGCGCCAACTTTGGTCCAGAAATAATCCGGGGTCCGGGGCAGCACCCCGGCCTGAGCCGGCCAGCCTGCCAGGGTGGCTGGCATGAGCGCGCTTTACGTCGATGCCGATGCCTGCCCGGTGAAGGACGAGGCGCTGCGCGTCGCCGCCCGCCACAATCTGCCGGTGTTCATCGTCTGCAATGGCGGCATCCGGCCCAACCCGCATCCGCTGGTGCAGACCATCATCGTGCCCGATGGCCCGGACGAGGCCGACCGCTGGATCGCCGAACGCGCCGGCAGGGGCGATGTGGTGATTACTGGCGACATACCGCTGGCGGCAAAATGCGTCGCCGCGGGTGCCCGCGTGCTGCGCCATAACGGCGAGGCGCTGACACCGGCCAATATCGGCAATGTCCTTGCCACCCGCGATCTGATGAGCGATCTGCGCGCCGCCGATCCGTTCCGCCAGGGCGGCGGCAAGTCGTTCAGCAAGGCGGATCGCTCGCGGTTTCTGGAAGCACTGGAACGCGATGTCCGCGCCGCCCTGCGCGAAGCGGGCGGGTGATGTCGCAAACCGGACAGACCCGCCTATCCCCGCCCCGCAGGCTTGCCGCGAACCGCCCGACCCAAGCAGGAGCCTGACCGCCCGTGACCCAAGCCACCCAGAGGGCCAACCTGATCGGCATTTTCTGCGCCATCGGGGCCTCGGTCTTCTTTTCCGTCAACGATATGGCGATCAAGTTCCTGAGCGGCGATTACGCGCTGCATCAGGTGATACTGATCCGTTCAACGATCGGCATGGTGATCCTCATGGCCTTCATCATTCCGCTGGAAGGCGGGTTTCAGGCGCTGAAAACCAGACGCCCCGTAATCCATCTGGCGCGTGGCCTCTGCGTGGTCTTCGCCAACATGACGTTCTTTCTGGGCCTGGCCGCGATGCCGCTGGCGGAAGCGGTGGCGATCTTCTTCATTGCGCCTTTGGTGATCACCGCCTTTTCGGTGATTTTTCTCGGCGAGAAGGTCGGGCCGCATCGCTGGGCGGCGGTCGGGGTCGGGCTGATCGGGGTGCTGGTCATGCTGCGCCCGGGCAGTTCGGCGTTTCAGCCGGCCGCCCTGTTGCCGCTGGTCGCCGCTGTCGCCTATGCCATGCTGCATATCCTGACCCGCAAGATCGGAATTGCGGAAAAGGCGGCGACGATGTCGTTTTACATTCAGGTCACCTTCATCACCGTCAGCGCGGCAATGGGACTGGCCTTCGGCAATGGCCAGTTTGCCGGGTCCGACGATCCGTCGCTGGATTTCCTGTTCCGGGCCTGGTCGATGCCGGCGAGTACGGATTTCCTTCTGTTCACCGTGATCGGTACCTGCTCGGCCCTAGGCGGCTATCTGATCAGCCAGGCCTATCGGCTGGCCGAGGCGGGGCTGGCGGCACCGTTTGAATATATCGCGATGCCGATGGCGATTGCCTGGGGGGTCGTGGTGTTTGGCGAATGGCCCGATGCCGTCGCCTGGATCGGGATATCGTTGATCATCATCGGCGGCCTCTATACCGTCTGGCGCGAAAGCGTGCAGCACCGCCGGGTCACCATCGACCAGCCCGCCCGCCGCTGAGCTGCAATCCGATACGAGGCCCCATGCCCCAACGCCCCGAAGCCGTGATTTTCGATATCGGCAATGTCCTGATCGAATGGCACCCGGAACGGTATTTCGACACCGTGATGCCGCCTGCTGATCGCGCGCGCATGTTCGCCTCGGTCGATCTGCACGCGATGAACGACCGGATTGATCGCGGCGGCGATTTCCGCGCCATCATCGCCGAAACCGCCCGCGCCAATCCCGCATTCGCCGACAAGATCATGCATTGGCACGATCACTGGCTGGACCTTGCCAGCCCGGCCATTCCCCGAAGCGTTGCGCTGTCGCGGGCGCTGCGCCGGGAAGGGATCACCACCTGCATCCTCAGCAATATCGGGCGCGACACCTATGATCTGGCCGCCACCCGCTACCCGTTCCTGGCCGAGTTCGATCGCCACTACCTGTCTGGCCATATGGGTGTGATCAAGCCGGAGGCCGAGATTTACGAGATGGTCGAGGCTGATTGCGGCCTGCCGCCTGACCGCCTGCTGTTCACCGACGACCGCGCCGACAATATCGCGGCGGCGGCGGCGCGGGGCTGGCAGACCCACCTGTTCCAATCGTCCGAAGGCTGGGCCGATGCCCTTGTCCGCCACGGCCTTCTGAGCTTTGAGACCGCAAGCGAGGAGCCATGAACATTCCCCACATCACCGCCGAGGCAGCGGAACCGCGTCTGGATTGGCTGGCGGTCGCTGCCGCGTTGGAAGCCGGGCATGATCTGCCGAAGGCGCAGATGCAGGACGTGATCCTTGAACGCGGCGAGGATGTGATGCTGTCGCGCCACGCCTGGATCGACGGGCTGGGCGCACTGGTCAAGACCGCGATGATCTTCCCTGAGAACATGCAGCGCTACGGGCGGGCCAACCTCAACGGCAACGTCGCGCTTTACGGCGATGCGGATGGCTGCCTGACCGCCACTTTGGATTTCGCGCTGGTCACGAAATGGAAAACCGCCGGTGATTCGCTGCTGGCGGCGCTGAAACTCGCCCGCCCGGACAGCCGCAACATCCTGGTGCTGGGGGCGGGCACCGTCGCGCGATCGTTGATCGAGGCCTATTCCGCCGGTTTCCCCGATGCCCGTTTCACGCTCTGGAACCGCACCGCAGCGAAACTGCCGGCGCTGGTGCAGGCCTTTCCGGGCCATGACATCACCATTGCCGAGGATCTGGAACACGCCGTCCGCGCCGCCGATATCGTCACCTCGGGCACGATGGCCAATCAGCCGTTCCTGCGCGGGGCCTGGCTGCAACCCGGCCAGCATGTCGATCTGATCGGGGCTTACCTGCCGGACATGCGCGAGGCCGATGACGAGGCGATGCGCCGGGCGCGAATTTTCGTCGACAGTTACGAGACCACCGTGGAGCAGATCGGCGAATTGATCGACCCGATCCGCAACGGCACGATCAGCCGCGACGATATCCTCGCGGATTTTCACGATTTGCCATCGGGGCGGTTTGCGCGTAGTTCCAGCGATGAGATAACCCTTCACAAGAACGGCGGCGGTGCGCATCTTGACCTGATGATTGCCGCCCATATCAGGGAAGTTTGCCGATGATTACCGCTCAACAGATCGAAGATTTCCAGCGCGACGGTGCCGTCATGGTGCCCGGCGTGCTGACCGGCTGGATGGAGCTGCTGCGCGACGGGATCGAGCGCAACATGGCCGAACCCTCGCAATACGCATCGGAAAACGCGGTGACCGAAGGGCGGTTCTTTGACGATTACGTCAACTGGACCCGCATCCCGGAGTTTGAGCGTATCATCCGCGAAAGCCCGGTGGCCGAGGTTGCCGCGCGTGCCATGCGCTCGCAGACCGCGCAGTTCTTCCACGATCACGTGCTGGTCAAGGAACCCGGCACGCCCAAGCCGACACCCTGGCATCAGGACGGCCCCTATTACTTCGTCACCGGCGAGCAGACCGTCAGTTTCTGGATTCCGGCGGAAAAGGTCGAGGCGGCAACCCTGCGCTTCATCGCCGGGTCGCATCGCTGGGACAAACCGGTTCGCCCTGTGTCGTGGGCCGATGACAGCGATTTCTACGAATCCGGGCAGGAATGGATCGAGGTTCCCGATCCTGACAGCGATCCCAGGGATATGCGGGTGCTGGAATGGGTGATGCAGCCCGGCGATGCGGTGCTGTTCGATTTCCGCACCGTGCATGGTGCTCGTGGCAATTTCACCCCGTCGCGCCGCCGCGCCCTGTCGCTTCGATGGGTCGGCGACGATGCGCGTTACGTGCAGCGCCCGGGCCGCACCTCGCCGCCTTTCCCCGGCCATGACATGCGCGAAGGCCAGAAGCTGCGCGAGGACTGGTTCCCGGTGATCTGGCCGGCCGGTTCCGGCACCGGCGAAACCGCCTGAGAGCGACGAACAAGGAGGCGCTGCAATGCAGATCAAAGCCAATGGCATCATGCTGGAGGTCGAGGAGTTCGGGCCAAAGGACGGCATTCCCCTGATCCTGATCCGTGGCCTCGGCAGCCAGTTGATCCACTGGCCGCAGAACTTCTATCGCGGGCTTGGTCTGCGCGGCTACCGCACGATCATCTTCGACAACCGCGATATGGGCCTGTCGCAGCGCTGCCCGGCCCCCGGCGTGTCCGGCAAGGCCACGGATATCCTCGCCGCGCTGGGGCGCGGGGAAACCCCGAAGGCGGCCTATGGTCTGGACGATATGGCGCGCGACGTGGTTGGCCTGATGGATGCGCTGGGCATCGCGCGGGCGCATATCTTCGGCATTTCGATGGGCGGCGGCATTGGCCAGATTCTGGCCGGCGAACATGCCGACCGATTGCTGAGTGCGACCCTGGTGATGACATCGGCGCGGCTGCGCGATCCGGGCAATCTGCAGAAGATGCTGTCCTGGCCGGCGACACGAGAACAGGCGCAGGACAATTGGGTTGCCGGACACGCCTTCTGGGGCACGCCCGGCTATCCGGTCTCCGAGGCGGAAATGCGCACTGAAGCCGCACTGGCCTGGGATCGCGGCTGGTCGGACGAGGCGGAGAACCGCCAGATCCTGGCGATCATGGCGCTGTCGGACCGGCGCGAGGCGCTGAGCCGCGTTGCGCTGCCCTGCTACGTCATCCACGGCGCGGACGACGCCCTGGTGCCGCCCGATCAGGGCCGGGAAATCGCCGAGCTTGTTCCGGGTGCGGCCCTCGATATCATCGATGGCATGGGCCATGTCATCACGCCGCTGCTGGCCCCGATCATCATCGACAAGCTGGACGCCTTCATCCGCCGCATCCCCTGAGCGGAATATCGACTTTGTTCAGGAAATACTCCCCGGGTGTCCGGGGGCAGGCAGCTATCGGCCCAGCGCTCTTCGGGCGAAGCGCGGGAAAAGGCGCGGGAGCGCGGCCTTGCGGCAGGGATCAGAAATCCAGGTTTTCCACTGACAGCGCGTTGGTCTGGATGAATTCGCGGCGCGGTTCCACCACGTCGCCCATCAGCTTGGTGAACAGATCGTCGGCCTCCGCCAGATCCTCCACGCGAACCTGCAGCAGCGTGCGGGCTTCCGGGTCCAGCGTGGTTTCCCACAATTGCCCTGGATTCATCTCGCCCAGCCCCTTGTAGCGTTGCAGCGACAGGCCGCGTTCGCCCTCTTCCAGGATCGCCTTCAGCAAATCCAGCGGGCCATAGATCGCCTGCATTCGATCCTTGCGCATCAACGTTGCCGGCAGGTCGTAAACCTCCTGCAGGCTTTGCGTGAAACTGCCGGTCTTGCGGGCCTCGCCCGAGCGCAGCATCGGGCCGTCAAGCGTGCGGACCTCCTCGACCCCGCGCAGGATGCGCGCGAGGCGGATGCCGTGATCCTGGGTGATCCGGCCCTGCCAGCCGCGTTCGTATTCCTGGGCGATCAGGTCCAGCCGCCTGGCCACCTTGTCGGCAACGCCCTGCAGATCGTCATCCACCGCGCCCGGCACGAAACCACCGGCGATGGCGGCCTGTTCCAGGATATGGCGGGGATAATGCGTCGGGAAAGCCTCCAACACGCGGCGTAGCTGCCGGGCTTCCTCGACCACCCGCAGCAGATCGGCCCCGGCGATTTCCGAGCCGTCGCCAAGGCGCAGGATCGCCCCTTCGATGCCCTGCTGGATCAGATAATCGTCCAGCGCCGCCTGATCCTTCAGGTAGACCTCGGACTTGCCGCGCGCCACCTTGTACAGCGGCGGCTGCGCGATATAGAGGTAGCCGCCTTCGATCAGTTGCGGCATCTGGCGGAAGAAGAAGGTCAGAAGCAGGGTGCGGATATGCGCGCCGTCGACATCGGCGTCGGTCATGATGATGACCTTGTGATATCTGAGCTTGTCGATGTTGAATTCATCCCGCCCGATGCCGGTGCCAAGCGCAGTGATCAGCGTGCCGATTTCCTGGCTGCCCAGCATCCGGTCGAAACGCGCGCGTTCGACGTTCAGGATCTTGCCCCTGAGCGGCAGCACCGCCTGATTTTGCCGCGACCGGCCCTGCTTGGCAGAGCCGCCGGCGCTGTCGCCCTCGACCAGGAAAAGTTCCGATTTCGCGGGGTCCTTTTCCTGGCAATCGGCCAGCTTGCCGGGCAGGCTTGCGACATCCATCGCGGTCTTGCGGCGGGTCAGGTCACGGGCCTTGCGGGCGGCTTCGCGCGCGAAGGCGGCTTCGATGATCTTGCCGACGACCAGGCGTGCCTCGGCGGGATGTTCCTCGAACCATTCGCCCAGTTTCTCGTTCATCAGGCCTTCCACCGCCGGGCGGACCTCGGACGAGACCAGCTTGTCCTTGGTCTGGGACGAGAATTTCGGATCGGGCACTTTCACCGACAAGACACAAGTGAGGCCCTCGCGGGCATCGTCGCCGGTGAAGCTGACCTTTTCGCGTTTGGCGATGCCCGAGGATTGCGCATAGGCGTTGATCGAGCGTGTCAGCGCACCACGAAAGCCCGCCAGATGCGTGCCGCCGTCGCGTTGCGGAATGTTGTTGGTGAACGGCAGCACGTTTTCGTGGTAGCTGTCGTTCCACCACATCGCCACTTCAACCGAGATACCGTCGCGTTCGCCAGCGATATAGATCGGCTCGGGGATCAGCGAGGTTTTCGAGCGGTCGAGATGGCGCACGAATTCGCGCACGCCGCCGTCATAGACCATCTCGGAGATCAGGGGTTCTGCCGGGCGGTGATCCTCGATGCGGATGCGCACGCCGGAATTCAGGAAGGCAAGCTCGCGCAGGCGGTGTTCCAGCGTCTTGAACGCGTAATCGAGGTTGGAAAAGGTCTTGGTGGAGGCGAGGAACCGCACTTCGGTGCCCTTGCGGCCCTCGGCATCGCCGGTGATACGCAGATGTTCCACCGTTTCACCATGCTCGAAGCGGGCGTAATGGGCCTTGCCACCCCGCCAGATGCGCAGTTCCAGCCATTCCGACAGCGCGTTCACCACCGATACGCCGACGCCGTGCAGACCACCCGATACCTTGTAGGAATTCTGGTCGAATTTGCCGCCGGCGTGAAGCTGGGTCATGATGACCTCGGCCGCCGAAACCCCCTCGCCCTTGTGGATATCGACCGGGATGCCACGGCCGTTATCGGACACCGAGACCGAATTGTCGGCATGCAGGATCACCGTCACGGTATCGCAATGGCCCGCCAGCGCCTCGTCGATGCCGTTATCGACCACCTCGTAGACCATGTGATGCAGGCCCGAGCCGTCGTCGGTATCGCCGATATACATGCCCGGGCGCTTGCGCACGGCCTCCAGGCCCTTGAGAACCTTGATGGATTCCGCGCCGTATTCTTCCGGGTTCTGATCGTTTTCCGCCATCGGTCCTGCCTGTTGTTTTGCCCGCAACATATACTGTGCCCGGCGGGCAATGTCACGCGCAGGACACAAGATTTTGGGGTTTTACGCAATCGGCGGCGGGGGGCCAGCCCCCTCGACTGCCGGAGTATTTCCGGAACAAACTCGTATCAGGTCAGGGCGTCGCGGAACTTCAGGAAACGCGGATCGGTCATCACCCGCGCGTTCATCGCATCGCGCAGCGCGCCGATGGATTTGTGCGGGCGCATCACCACCTCGAACTCCGCGATCAGGCCGTCCTCGTCCAGCGTGATCAGATCGACGCCGACCGCGTCCAGATCGCCGATCCGGCATTGAAATTCCAGCGCCCAGTCTTTGCCGCTGCCAATCACCCGGCGGTAGCGGAAATCGCTGAACACCTGCCCGACATGGCCCAGAACAGCAGCGACAGGCGCGCGCCCGGTCCAGGTTTTCCAGTAGGTCGGCGGCATGAAGCGGACATTTTCAGCCAGGATGGTTTCAATCGCGGCGGCGTCGCCCGAGGCGACGATCTCTTGCATTCGGGTGATGGTGGGGTGCATGTGCGGCCTTTCAATGATGTGGCGGTATCTAGCGGCTTTCGCCGAACCGGGGCAAGGCTTATGGAAAAAGGGCAAGATGGTACTGGACAAGCTGCATTATGTTCCCCCCGACGGGCCGGTTCGCGTGGTTCACCGCGACGATGACCTGTTGCTGGTGGACAAGCCGTCCGGCCTGTTGTCGGTGCCCGGAAAGGACATGGCGCATCGCGATTGTCTGGAAACTCGGGTGAAGGCGGCATTTGAAGGTGCCTTGCTGGTGCATCGGCTGGATCTGGATACTTCCGGGCTGATGGTATTCGCGATGAACAAGCGCGCGCAGCGGCATCTGGGGCTGCAGTTCGAGCGGCGCAGGATCGCCAAAAGCTATATCGCAATTGTCAGCGGTCTTGTCGTGGGTGACGAAGGCCTGATCGACCTGCCGCTGATCGTGGACTGGCCGAACCGCCCGTTGCAGAAGGTCTGCCACGAGACCGGCAAGCCAGCCCAAACCGCCTGGCAGGTGCTGGCGCGGGGCGATGGTGAAACCCGGCTCGGATTATGGCCCCGCACGGGGCGCAGCCACCAGTTGCGGGTGCATTTGCAGGCGCTTGGCCATCCGATCCTGGGGGACCGGTTTTACGGCGATACCGGATCGGCACCGCGCCTGATGCTGCATGCCGAAAGCCTTGAGCTGCATCACCCGGCGGATGGCGCGCGGCTACTTTTCAAATGCCCTTGCCCGTTCTGACGCGGCCTTGCTACGGTGGCCGTGCAACAGGAGGCTTCCATGTCCGATGATTTCCCCGACACCCTGACGCAGACGATCGGCGTATTGCTTCGGCGCGAGACCGAGGCGCGAGTGCTGGCCCCGGTGATCGACGCGCTGGCCGATACCTTCGGGCGCGATGCCGTGGTAGCGGTGGTGCGCGACGCGATCGTGCGGCTGGCGCGTGAACAGGGGTCCTCGCTTGCGGCGGAATACGGTGACGGCGCCGATGCGTTTCTGGAAACGCTGCAATTCTGGACCAAGGGCGGCGCGCTGGAGATCGAGGTGCTGGAACATTCCGCGACAAGGCTCGATTTCGACGTGACGCGCTGCCGCTATGCCGAGATGTACCGCGCCCTTGGCATTGCCGATCTGGGCAAGGTCCTGTCGTGCAACCGCGATTACGCGATGGTCGAGGGCTTCAATGCCGATGCCGCGCTTACCCGCGATGAAACGATCCTGACCGGCAGCCCCTGCTGCACCTTCCGCTACCGGTTTCCCGACCCCGGCAAAAAGCCGTAATATCCGCACAAATCCACCCGAAATTCGGCGGGATTGCCACGCAGACAGGCCAGCGGGGCGATACGATGGCCGGTGCAGCCTTTACCGGCATGCGCCTTCAATGGCATAGTGGCCGAAACGGGCAATAAAAACGACCCCGGGGCGCAGTTGGGTGGGAAAGATGCAGGCAGAACCGACGGCATTGCCGGATGTCCGGCTGATCAGAACCAGGCGGTTCGGCGACGAGCGCGGGTTCTTCGCGGAAACGTGGAACCAGCGGGGATTTGCCGAAGCGGGCCTCGATTTCCCATTCGTGCAGGATAACGAAAGCCTGTCGCGCGATGCCGGCACCTTGCGCGGGTTGCACTACCAGGCCCCGCCCTATGCCCAGACCAAGCTGGTGCGCGTGGTGGCCGGATCGGTGCTGGACGTGGCGGTTGACGTGCGCGTCGGCTCGCCGCATTTCGGGCAATCGGTGGCGTTTCTGCTGTCGGCGGAGAACGGCCATCAATTGCTGGTGCCAAGGGGATTCCTGCACGGCTTCCTGACATTGGAGTCGGCAACCCATGTGATCTACAAGGTGGACAATTTCTACAATGCCGAGGCCGACGGCGCGGTGATCTGGAACGATCCCGATATCGCCATCAAATGGGGCATTGATCCTGATTCGGTGATCCTGTCGGCCAAGGATGCGGTGGCGCCGCGACTGGCCGACTGGCAATCGCCGTTCGTATACGAGGGCGCGGCATGAAGCTGCTGGTGACAGGCGGTGCGGGCTTCATCGGGTCCGCCGTGGTGCGCCGGGCGATTGCGGATGGCCATCAGGTGGTCAATCTCGACAAGCTGACCTATGCGGCGTCCCTGTCCAACGTGGCCTCGGTCAGTGACAATCCGGCCTATCGCTTTGAACATGAGGATATCTGCGACCGCGAGGCGGTGGACCGGGTATTCGCCAGCCATCGCCCGGACGTGGTGATGCATCTGGCGGCGGAAAGCCATGTGGACCGGTCGATCGACGGACCGGGCGAGTTCATCCGCACCAATGTGACCGGCACCTTTACCCTGCTGGACGCCGCAAGGGCCTACCGCGATGCCAACGGGCGGGATGATTTCCGCTTTCACCATGTCTCGACGGACGAGGTTTACGGCACGCTCGGACCTACCGGCCTGTTTACCGAGGCCACGCCTTACGCGCCGAATTCGCCCTATTCGGCGTCCAAGGCGGCCAGCGATCATCTGGTCCGTGCCTGGGGCGAAACCTATGGATTGCCGGTGCTGGTGACCAATTGTTCAAACAATTACGGCCCGTTCCATTTCCCCGAAAAGCTGATCCCGGTGGTGATCCTGAATGCGCTGGCAGGCCGCGCGATCCCGGTTTACGGACAGGGCGTGAACGTGCGCGACTGGCTGTTCGTCGAAGATCACGCGGCGGCCCTGTTGCTGGTGGCAGCCAAGGGCAGGATCGGCGAGACCTACAATATCGGCGGCAATGCCGAGGCGACGAATATTGATCTGGTGCGCCGCCTCTGCGCGATCCTCGATGCCGAAGCGCCCAGCGATGCGCCTTACGAGCGGCTGATTACCTTTGTCGCCGACCGGCCCGGCCATGACCTGCGCTATGCCATTGATGCCACGAAAATCCGCGACGATCTGGGCTGGCAGCCTTCGGTGACGCTGGATCAGGGGCTGCGCCATACTGTCCGCTGGTATCTCGACAATCGTGACTGGTGGCAGGCGATCCTGGCACGCGGCCACCGCCCCGAGCGGCTGGGCCTTGGAAAGGCGGGCTAGATGCGGCTTCTGGTATTCGGCAAGACCGGACAGGTGGCGCGCGAACTGGCCGATCTGTGCCGGGCGGAGGGCGTACAAGCCGAGTTTCTGGGCCGCGAGGTGGCCGATCTGGCCAATCCGGTGCAATGTGCCGCGCGGATCGCCAGTGCCGAGGCGGATATCGTCATCAACGCCGCCGCCTATACGGCGGTAGACCGGGCGGAAACCGAACCCGAACTGGCCCGCACCATCAACGCCGAAGCCCCCGCCGCGATGGCGGCGATGGCGCATTTGCGGGCGATGCCGTTTTTGCATATCTCGACCGATTACGTGTTTGACGGCTCCGGCGACCGGCCCTGGGCGGAAGACGATCCGACCGCGCCGCAATCGGTCTACGGCGAAACCAAGCTGGCAGGCGAGCGCGGCGTGGCGGAATCCGCGGGCGCGCATGCGATCCTGCGCACGGCCTGGGTGTTTTCCCCCTATGGCGCGAATTTCGTCAAGACCATGCTGCGCCTCGGGGCAGAGCGCGATGCCCTGAATATCGTCGAGGATCAGTCCGGTGGGCCGACCCCGGCAGCGGCCATCGCATCGGCGCTGGTGACGATGGCGCGGGCGTTTCATGCCGGCGGGGGCGTGTCCGGCGTGTTCCATTTTGCCGGTGCGCCCGCCACCACCTGGGCGGATTTCGCCGAGGCGATCTTTGCCGCCCGCCCGGACGCGCCCAGGATCAACCGCATCCCGACCCGCCTGTTCCCGACCCCGGCGCGACGCCCGGCAAATTCGGTGCTGGATTGCCGCAAGATCGCGGACACCTACGGCATTGCCCAACCCGACTGGCGGCAGGGGCTGGCGAGGGTTCTCAAGCAGTTGGAGGCAGAGAGATGAGCATCAGACGGCGCAAGGGGATCATTCTGGCGGGCGGCTCGGGCACGCGGCTTTATCCGATCACGCATATGGTCTCCAAACAGCTTCTGCCGCTTTACGACAAGCCGATGGTCTATTATCCCCTGTCGGTGCTGATGCTGACCCATATCCGCGAGGTTGCCATCATCTCGACCCCGCGCGACCTGCCCTTGTACAAGGCGCTGCTGGGGGATGGCTCGCAATGGGGCATGGCGTTTGACTATATCGAGCAGCCCAATCCCGACGGTCTGGCACAGGCCTATCTGCTGGCGGAAAAGTTTCTGGACGGCGCGCCATCGACGCTGGTTCTGGGCGATAACGTGTTCTTCGGCGAAGGCCTGTCGGGCAAGCTGAAGGCGGCGGATGCACGCGCCGAGGGCGGCACGGTGTTTGGCTATCAGGTCAGCGATCCGGAACGCTATGGCGTGGTGGAGTTTGACGGCGACAACCGGGTGATGTCGATTGTCGAAAAACCGCAAAAGCCGAAATCATCCTTTGCCGTCACCGGCATCTATTTTCTGGACGGCGAGGCCCCGGCGCTGGCGCGGCAGGTGAAGCCCTCGCCACGGGGTGAACTGGAAATCACCGATCTTCTGAACATCTACCGCGAGGCCGGCCGGCTGAACGTGGAAAAGCTGGGCCGTGGCTATGCCTGGCTGGATACCGGCACCCATGACAGCCTGCTGGAAGCCGCCGATTTCATCCGCACGATCGAGAAGCGGCAGAACCTGAAAGTGTCCTGCCCCGAGGAAATCGCCTTTCTGAACGGCTGGATCACCCGCGCCGAGCTGATGGCGCAGGCCGAACCTTACCTGAAAACCCAGTACGGCCAGTATCTTGTGCGGATCGCCGAAGGGCGCTGAGCGGCTCAGTCTCCGGGCCTGGCCGTTCCGTATTGCCCGGCGAAAAACACCAGCGGTTCCAGATCGCATTGCTCGCAATCCTCGACCGCGCCGAAAAACACCACGTGATCGCCCGCCTCGACAATCATGGTGCGGCGGCATTCAAACGTAGCGATGGTGTTGCGGATCACCGGCAGCCCGGCAAGGCCGCGAAACCAGTCGATACCGGCGAAACGGTCCTCGGACGGGTTGGCAAAGCAATCGGAAATGGCGCGCTGGTCGCTGGCCAGGATGTTGATGGCGAAATGGCTGGCATTGCGGAACACCTCCAGATTGGGCGAGCGCGTGACCAGCGACCACAGAACCAGCGGCGGCTCCAGCGAGACGGAGGTGAACGAATTGATCGTCAGCCCGACCGGCGCATCGTTGCCATCCGTTGTGGTAACGACGGCAACGCCGGTGGCAAACTTTCCGAAGGCCCGGCGCAAGGCCATCGACTTGTCCATGAGCTTTCCTTCGGTCAACGACACCTGAGGGGATGTAGGCCGAACCACCCTTTCAAACAAGTTGAAACCGCGTCAATCTGTCCTCCGCCCTGCCGCGATGCGCGACGGCACACCGCCCCGGCACCCGAAATCCGCCTTTCCCTGCGGCATTCCTTGCGCTATTGACGCCCGGACATTCCGACGAAGGCAACAGCACATGAAATTCACCCTCTCCTGGCTGAAAGAGCACCTCGAAACCGAGGCGACGCTGGACGACATCACCTATGCCCTGACCGATCTGGGGATGGAAGTGGAAGGCGTGGAGAACCCCGCCGAAGCCCTTGGCGCGTTCCGCATCTGCCGGGTGATCGAGGCGCTGCCGCATCCCAACGCCGATCGCTTGCGGCAATGCCGGGTCGAGGTCTGGCCGAACGGGCCGGACAAGCCCAGCGAAGAGGTGCAGGTGGTTTGCGGCGCGCCGAATGCGCGCACCGGGCTGGTTGGCGTGTTCGCGCCGGTCGGCACGCATATTCCGGGCACCGGGGTCGATCTGAAACCGGGCGTGATCCGGGGGGTGGAATCCAACGGGATGCTGTGTTCGGAACGCGAATTGATGCTGTCGGACGATCATGACGGGATCATTGATCTGCCCGCCGATGCGCCGATGGGTATGCGTTTCATCGACTATGCCAGGCAGAACGATCCGGTGATCGACATTGCCATCACCCCGAACCGCCCGGATGCGCTGGGCGTCGAGGGTATCGCGCGCGATCTGGCGGCGCGTGGGCTGGGGGTGCTGAAGGCCAAGGCACCGGCGGCGATCAAGGGCGGTTTTGCCAGCCCGGTCAATGTCTCGATTGATGCCGATGTGCAGGAAAAGGGCTGCCCGGTTTTCTGTGGCCGGGTGATCCGGGGCGTCAAGAACGGCCCCTCGCCGCGCTGGTTGCAGGATCGCTTGAAAGCCATCGGCCTGCGCCCGATCTCGGCGCTGGTCGATATCACCAACTTCTTCACATTCGATCGCAACCGCCCGCTGCATGTGTTCGACGTGGCCCGCGTGAGCGGCGATCTGCGGGTGCATTGGGCCGAGGGCGGCGAGACCTTGGTGGCGCTGGACGACAAGGAATATACCTTCGAGCCGGGCATGATGGCGATCAGCGATGACAACGGTGTTGAAAGCATTGCCGGGGTGATGGGAGGGCTGGCCACCGGCTGTACCGCCGAGACCACCGATGTCTTCGTCGAAAGCGCCTATTGGGACCCGGTGACGATTGCTGCCACCGGACGGCGGCTGAAGATCAATTCCGATGCCCGCTACCGGTTTGAACGCGGCGTCGATCCGGCCTTCACGCCGGTCGGGCTGGACCTGGCGGTTGCGATGATCCTCGATCTCTGCGGCGGCGAGGCGTCCGACATGGTGGTTGCCGGGGCGGTGCCGGATACTGCACGCAGCTATCGGCTGGACACCGCGCGGGTATCCTCGCTGGTGGGCATGGATATTGCCGCCGAAACGCAGTTGCAGACGCTGAAGGCGCTGGGCTTCACGCTGGACGGCATGGACGTATCACCCCCCACTTGGCGCCCCGATGTGCAGGGCCCGGCCGATCTGGTCGAGGAAATCGCCCGCATCGCCAGCCTGACCGGCCTGCAGGGCGCGCCGATGCCGCGGGTTGAAACCGGCGTCACCCGCCCGGTGCTGACGCCGATGCAGCGGCGCGAAGCGGTGGCGCGGCGGACCACGGCGGCGCTTGGCTATAATGAATGCGTGACCTATTCATTCGTCGATCAGGCCTCGGCGGCGATGTTCGGCGGTGGCAGCGATGCCACCATGCTGGCCAATCCGATTTCCAGCGAGATGAGCCATATGCGCCCCTCGCTGTTGCCCGGCCTGTTGCAGGCGGCATCGCGCAATCAGGCGCGCGGCAGCGCCGATCTGGCGCTGTTCGAGGTTGGCCCGGTATTTCACGGCGGCGAGCCTGAGGATCAGGAAATGATGCTGACCGGCATTTCGGTTGGCCATACCGTGCCGCGCGACGCGCATGGCTCGCGCCGTCCGGTCGATCTGTACGACGCCAAGGCGGATGCCGAGGCGGTACTGGCGGCCATCGGTGCCCCGGCCAAACTGATGATCCGGCGCGGATGCAGCGGCTGGTGGCATCCCGGGCGCTCGGCGCTTGTGACGCTAGGCCCGAAGATCGTGCTGGGCGCGTTCGGTGAATTGCATCCGAAAGTTCTGGACGCTTTGGGCGTGAAGGGGCCGGTGGTGGGCTTTGCTATCCATATCGCCAACCTGCCGTTCCCGAAGGCGAAATCCGCCACAAGACCGGCGCTGGAATTGTCCGCGCTTCAGGCGGTTGACCGCGATTTCGCCTTCGTCGTCGACAAGGAGGTCGAGGCCGAGGCGATCCTGAATGCCGCGCGCAGCGCCGACAAGGTGCTGATCGGCGAGGTTGCGGTGTTCGATCAGTTCACCGGCGCAAAGGCCGAGGCGCAGATGGGGGCGGGCAAGAAATCCGTCGCCATCACGGTGCATCTGCAGCCGGTTGCGGCGACACTGACCGACAAGGAGATCGAGGCGGTGTCGGCGAAGATCATCACCAAGGTGACGGCAGCGACCGGCGGAACCCTGCGCGGGTAATCCGGCCGCACGAGGCCTCCGGCGGGAGTATTTTTGCCAAAAAGAAGGGCGAGGGCTTGGATCACGTTCAGACGCTGGTGATCGGTGCCGGGGTGATCGGGCTGGCGATTGCCCGGCATCTGGCCTTGCGCGGGCATGAGGTGCTGATTGCCGAGGCCGAAGGCGCAATCGGCCAGCACACATCATCGCGCAATTCCGGGGTGATCCATGCCGGGATTTACTATCCCCCAGGCTCGGACCAGCAGCGATTATGCCTGGCCGGCAAGGCGATGCTCTATGATTATTGCGCCACGCGCCATGTCGGCCATGCGCGGTGCGGCAAGCTGACGGTGGCCCCGAATGCGGAGCGGGTGCCCGAGTTGCACCAGTTGCAGGCGCGGGGGGCGGCGAACGGGCTGGACGATCTGTATGTGATCGGGGCGGATGAATTGCGCGAACGTGAACCGGCGGTGGCCGGGGCGGGCGCGATGGTGTCGCCCTCCAGCGGTATTGTCGACGCGCCGGGGCTGATGCTGTCGCTGCTGGGCGAGGCCGAGGGCGCGGGCGCGATGCTGGCGCTGGCAACGCGGTTCGTGGCGGCAGCGCCGCATCCGGCGGGGTTTGCGGTGCGCTTTGGCGATGGTGCCGAGGTCAGTTGCACCAATCTGATCAACGCGGCGGCTTTGGGGGCCTGGGATGTGGCGCGCGGCATCGAAGGCCTCGCGCTGGGATCAATCC
Source organism: Paracoccaceae bacterium (assembly GCA_019911965.1). GTDB lineage: Bacteria > Pseudomonadota > Alphaproteobacteria > Rhodobacterales > Rhodobacteraceae > UBA5972. Next base: position 55,718 of record JAIOJF010000025.1, read on the forward strand.
CGCCCTGCAACCTGGCCAAGGGCAGTTATTTCTCGATCTCAGGAAAATCGCCGTTTTCGGCGCTGATCTATCCGATGCCGCTGGTCGGCTCGCTCGGCGTGCATTCGGTGCAGGATCTGGGCGGCGGCGTGCGGTTCGGGCCGGACATGGAGTGGATCGACAAGGTCGAGTATTCCGTGGACACCGGCAAGCAGGCGATGTTCGAGGCGGCGATCCGGGAATACTGGCCGGATTTGCCGGCGGGCGCGCTGCATCCCGATGGCGCCGGTATCCGCCCGCGCATCTGGGGGCCGGGCATGGCCAAGCGTGAGTTCGAGTTTCAGGGCGCGGACATACATGGCCTGCCGGGTTTGGTGCAATTGTTCGGGTTCGAATCGCCGGGCCTGACCGCCTGTCTGGCGATTGCCCGGCATGTCGGGGAGATGTTGGCGACGTGATGGAGGGAAAGATGCAGTTGAATGTCTATCTGTCGGGGGAAATCCACACCGGCTGGCGCGACGAGATCATCGCCGGTGCCGCCGGTCTGGCGGTGACGTTTTCCGCGCCGGTGACCGATCACGCCGCCTCGGACGATTGCGGTGTCACCATCATGGGGCCCGAGGCGGACAAGGTCTGGCACGACCACAAGGGCGCGAAGCTGAACGCCATCCGCACCCGCAAGGCGATTGCGGATGCCGATATCGTGGTGGTGCGGTTCGCCGACAAATACCGGCAATGGAACGCGGCATTCGATGCCGGTTTCGCGGCGGCGCTGGGCAAGTCGCTGATCGTGATGCACGGGCCGGACATCCAGCATCCGCTGAAAGAGGTGGACGCCGCCGCCCTGGCCGTTGTCGAAACCCCGGCCGAGGTGGTGCGGATACTGGCCTATGTGATCGACGGCAGGCTTTAGGCCGGTTTCGCCGGGCTGGTGATGCCCTTTTGCGAGGCCGGTCGCGCAAGGCAGCGATCAAGATAGGCAGGCACGTTCTCCAGGCCGTCCCAATCCACCTGATCGCCGACGCCGTACATGTCGCGCAGGGTCCTGAGCCAGGGGAAGATGGCGATATCGGCGATGGAATACTCGTCCATCACGTAGTCGCGCCCGGCAAGGCGGTCGTCCAGCACACCCAGCAGGCGTTCGGCCTCGTCAAGGAAGCGCTGGCGGGGGCGGGGGTCTTCGATCTCCTTGCCGGCGAATTTCACCAGCCAGCCGAGTTGCCCGAACATCGGCCCGAGGCCGCCCATCTGCCACATCAGCCACTGGATCGTCTGGTAGCGTCTGGCCGGATCGGTGGACATCAGCTTGCCGGTCTTTTCCGCCAGATAGATCAGGATCGCGCCGCTTTCAAACAGCGCCAGCGGCTTGCCGCCCGGCCCGTCGGGATCAATGATCGCGGGGATCTTGTTGTTGGGGTTCAGCGACAGGAATTCCGGGCTCATCTGCTCCTGCGCGGCGAAATCGACGAAATGCGCGTCATAGGGCAGGCCCAGTTCCTCCAGCGCGGTCGAAACCTTGATGCCGTTCGGCGTGGTCAGCGAATAAAGCTGGATACGGTCGGCATGTTGCGGCGGCCAGCGGCGGGTGATCGGGAAAGCGGAGAGGTCGGGCATGATATGCGCCTTTCGTTCGGTTCTTTGGTCCGACGTGAAGTTAAGGCCGGTGACGGCGGATTTACAGGGCCGGTGGCGGAATTGTTGATTTCTGCAATGTTGCTGGGCAAACTCGACTGATCGACCAGTCGACTGGTCGAATGATCGGGTGGGCATCCGGCGGGTTCAGCGGCAGGGTGCGGAAAACGGAGGGATCATGCTGAAGGAATTCAAGGCATTCATCGCGCGGGGCAATGTCATGGACATGGCCGTCGGCATCATCATCGGGGCGGCCTTTACCGCGATTGTCAAAAGCATGGTCGATGACCTGATCAACCCCATCATAGGGCTGGTCATCGGCGGGTTCGACTTTACCAACCTGTTCGTGGTGCTGGGATCGGGCGATTACGCCACGTTGGCCGAAGCGAACGAGGCCGGGGCCGCGGTATTCGCCTATGGCTCGTTCCTGATGGCGGTTCTCAATTTCCTGATCATCGCCTGGGTGGTGTTCGTGCTGGTGCGCTACGTCAACAAGGTGCGCGATCTGGCCGACAGGAAGGACCCGCCGCCACCGCCCGCCCCGAAAGGGCCGAGCGAATTGGACGTGCTGATGGAAATCCGCGATGCGCTGAAGAAACAGGCGGGCCTGGCCAAGTAGGGGCTTGCCACACAAGCCCAGGGCCTGTGTGGCAAGTGCAAATCACATCTTCAGCGCCATTTTCGGGCTGACAACATCAATTCCCAGCGCCTTGCCGACGGCGTAATAGGTCAGCTTGCCGGCATGGGTATTCAGGCCGTTCAGCAGGTTCTCGTCATCCTCGCAGGCCTGTTTCCAGCCCTTGTCGGCCAGCGCCAGCATAAACGGCATGGTGGCATTGCCAAGCGCAATGGTCGAGGTGCGGGCAACCGCGCCGGGCATGTTGGCGACGCAATAATGGATGATGCCGTCAACCTCGTAGATCGGATCGTCATGGGTGGTGGCCTTCGAGGTCTCGAAGCACCCGCCCTGGTCGATGGCGACATCCACCAGCACCGAGCCTGGCTTCATCAGCCCCAACTGGTCACGCGACACCAGCTTGGGCGCGGCGGCACCGGGGATCAGCACCGCGCCGATCACCATGTCCATACGCTCCAGCAGTTCCGCAACCGCGCCCTTGTCGGAATATTGCGTGGTCAGCCGCCCCATGAACACGTCATCCAGATAGGACAGGCGCGGCACCGAACGGTCCAGCACCGTGACATTCGCGCCCATCCCCACCGCCACGCGGGCCGCTGCGGTGCCCACCACGCCGCCGCTGATGATCGCCACATTGGCCGGGCGCACGCCGGGCACGCCGCCCAGCAGCACGCCGCTGCCGCCATTGGCCTTCTGCAGCGCCCAGGCACCGCTTTGCGGGGCAAGCCGGCCGGCCACCTCGGACATCGGCGCCAGCAACGGCAGGCCGCCATTGCGGTCGGTCACGGTTTCATAGGCGATGGCGGTGACGCCGGAGGCCAGCAGGTCGCGGGTTTGCTCGGGGTCGGGTGCGAGGTGAAGATAGGTGAACAGGATCTGGCCCTCGCGCAATTGCTTGCGTTCGATCGGCTGGGGTTCCTTGACCTTGACGACCATGTCGGCCCGCGCGAACACATCCGCCGCACTGCCGACGATTTCCGCGCCGATCGCGGTATAGGCGTCATCCACGAACCCGGCCCCTGTACCGGCATTGGTTTCGATGATTACCTTGTGGCCGTGGGCGATGGCTTCCTGCGCGGCTGCCGGGGTCATGCCGACCCGGTATTCCTGGTTCTTGATTTCCTTCGGGCACCCGATCAGCATTGCAATTCTCCCCTGTCTGCCGGTCCTGTTTCGCGCGATTATGCAGCCGGGAAAACGGAATTGGCTTGCAAAGGGGGTTCCGCGAAGGCCGGGATGTGGTAGAAATCTCTGTTACTGGCCACCAATACGCAAGGATCGTGCGAATAATGGAAATCGACGCTACAGATCGCCGCATTCTGATGGTTCTGCAAAAACATGGGCGGATGTCGAATGCCGACCTGGCCGAGCGGATCAACCTGTCTGCTTCGGCCTGTCACCGCCGGGTGCAGCGGCTGGAAAAATCCGCCATCATCACCGGCTACGTGGCATTGCTGGACCCGCGCGAGGTTGACCGGCGCTCCACCGTGTTTGTCGAGATCACCCTGTCCGGGCAGACCGACGAGGTGCTGGAGGCGTTCGAGAAGGAAGTGGCGCTGATCCCGGATGTGCTGGAATGCCATTTGATGGCGGGATCGGCGGATTACCTGCTGAAGGTGGTGGCGCGCGATACCGATGATTTCGCGCGTATCCACCGCCGCTATCTGGCGCGGCTGCCCGGCGTGGCGCAGATGCATTCGTCATTTGCCTTGCGCACCGTGTTCAAGACCACGGCGCTGCCGCTTTAGGCCGTTTCTCAGGCCAACAGGTACTGGAACAGGTAAAGCGCAGCCATGCCGCCGATGATGGTGCCGACCACGCTGCGGGTGCCGATGCCGATGGCAAAGGCGATCAGCGCGGCAATCAGGCGGGGCGCATCCGGGATGCCACCGGTTGCCGCCGGCCAGACCACCAGCGGCGCGATCAGCCCGGGCATCACCGCAACGGCGGTATAGCGCAGATGCCGCAACAGCCAGGGCGGCAGGTCGCGCCCGCCGATCAGCCCGAGAAACGAAAACCGGATCAGGAAGGTGCCAATCCCGAGCAGGACAATGACAATCCAGAGGGTGGTCTTGTCGGTGATCATGCCACACCCCGCTTCAGGCGGCGTTCGGTCTCGGCCCCCGCCATCATCGCCAGCAGCGCCGCGATGATCAGGCCCATCGACCACGGCACCCAGCCAAGCGCCAGCGCGCCGATCACCGATACCAGCCCGGCAACGAAATGCGGCAGGCTGCGCATCGCCGGGGCGGACAGCGCGATGAAACAGACCGGCAGCGCGAAATCCAGCGAATATTCCGGTGGAATCGCCCGCCCCACCACCGCCCCGATCAGCGAGAACAGCACCCAGAGCGAGGCAATCGGCACCGCCGTGCCGATGTAATAGGCCACCTTCTGCGGCATGGTCAGGGCCGGTTCACGCTCGAACTTCGCCAGCGACACGGCAAAGGCCTGATCGACCAGGAAATACGACATCAACACCCGCTGCCAGCCCGGCGCACGCCCCAGATGCGGCACCAGCCCGGCGGAATACATCGCCATGCGGAAATTGACCGCGAAGGCCGTCAGCAGCACGATGGCAACCGGGGCTTGCTCCTGCATCAGGCTGATCGCGGTGAATTGCGCCGCCCCGGCGATCACCAGCATGGTCATGGCCATCGCCTCGATCAGGTCCAGACCGGCCTCGACCGCGACCACGCCAAACAGGGTGCCGAACGGCACCACGATCAGGATGAACGGGCTGCAATCGCGGAAACCGGCCAGAAAAAAGGATTTTGGGTTGGTACCCGGCATGGCTTGCCTCTAACTTGCGCCGCGTATGCCTAGGCTGGCGGGTTCGGAGATTCAATTGGCAAAGCAGACAGACATTTCGGATTACCTGATCGCACCCGATCCCGGCGCGGCGCGGCTGACGCGGCGGATCGCCGGGCGCGATCACACCGGCGCCGAAACCGAGATTGCCGTGGTCGAGGAACGCCCCCTGACGATTTTCCTGAACGGTCAGGAGATCGTGACCGCGATGACGATCGGGGATTATCCGCAATATCTGGCGCTCGGGTTCCTGCGCAATCAGGGGATGCTGTCGGCGGCGGACGAGATCACCCGCGTCGATTACGACGAGGATCTGGAAACCGTGGTGGTGCGCACCGCCCGCCAGACGAATTTTGAAGACAAGATGAAGAAGAAGACCCGAACCTCGGGCTGCGCTGTCGGCACGGTGTTCGGCGACATGATGGAGGGATTGCAGGGGGTGCGCCTGCCCGGTGGCGAGGTGCGCACATCGTGGCTTTATGCGCTGGCGCACAAGATCAACACCACGCCCAGCCTTTATCTGGAGGCCGGGGCCATTCACGGTACGGTGCTGTGCTGCAAGGATCGCCCGCTGGTCTATATGGAGGATGTCGGCCGCCACAATGCGGTGGACAAGATCGCCGGCTGGATGCTGTCGGAGGCTGCGGTAGCGGATGACAAGATCCTGTACACGACCGGGCGGCTGACCTCGGAAATGGTGATCAAGACGGCGATGATGGGCATTCCGGTGCTGGCCTCGCGTTCGGGCTTCACCGCCTGGGGGGTGGAGATCGCACGCGAGGTCGGGCTGACGCTGATCGGGCGGATGAAGGGGCGGCGGTTCGTCTGCCTTTCCGGCGAGGACCGGCTGATCCGCGATGCCGATCCTGATGCGGTGGCGGATGAACCATCGCGGCAGCGGCGCAAGGGGGCCGAGGCATGAGCAAACCGTTCGGGGTGATCCTGGCCGGCGGCCTGTCGCGCCGGATGGGCGGCGGCGACAAGACCTTGCTGCAACTCGGCGGGCAGACCCTGCTGGCGCGGGTGATGGCGCAACTGGCACCGCAGGTGGATGCGATGGCGATCAACGCCAATGGCGATCCGGCGCGGTTTGCAGATTGCGGCCTGCCGGTGATCGCCGATTCGGTGGATGGCTTCGCCGGGCCGCTGGCCGGGGTTCTGGCCGGGCTGGACTGGGCGGCGGCGCAAGGCGTGGACCGGATCGTCACCGTGGCCGCCGATACGCCGTTCTTTCCGGGCGATCTGGTGGCAAGGCTGGACGCGGCGGCAAGGCGCGAAGGCGTGCCGATTGCCCTCGCCGCCTCGGCCGATCCGGAGCGTGGCATGTCGCGGCATCCGACCTTCGGCCTGTGGCCGGTGGATTTGCGAGAGGATCTGAGGTCCGCCCTGGCGGCAGGCACGCGCAAGGTGGTGGCCTGGACCGATCCGCATGGCTGCGCTGCGGCGGAATTTACCAGCACGCCGTTCGATCCGTTCTTTAACGTCAACACGCCGGCGGATATGCAGGTGGCCGAGGATTTGCTGGCAGGAGCGCGGATTTGAGGATTTTCGGGGTGGTCGGCTGGAAGAACAACGGCAAGACCGGGCTGATGGAGCGGCTGGTGCGCGAGATCGCCGGGCGCGGCATCTCGGTTTCAACCGTCAAGCACGCGCATCATTCCTTCGACATCGATCACGACGGCAAGGACAGTTTCCGCCACCGCGAGGCCGGGGCCTCGGAGGTCTTGTTGTCATCGCGCAACCGCTGGGCCTTGATGCATGAAATGCGCGACGAACCGGAACAACCGCTGACGGCATTGCTGGCGCGGTTGGCACCGGTCGATCTGGTGCTGATCGAAGGCTATAAACGCGATCCGCATCCCAAGATCGAAGCGCATCGCGCCGTCACCGCGCAACCGCTGATCGCGCCGGGCGATGCAAGTGTGGTGGCGATTGCCAGCGATGTCGCGCTGCCGGGGATTGACCGGCCAGTGTTTGCCCTGAACGATACCAGCGCGATTGCGGATTTCGTGCTGACGCATGTAGGACTGGCCTGATGCAGCCGCCCCGTTTGAAAAACGATTGCTTTGCCCTGCCGCCGGGGATCGACTGGACCCCGGTTGACACCGCCCTTGGCCTCTTGCGCGAACGCCTGTCGGTGGTGACGGCCAGCGAGCGGCTGGAGGTAGGCCAGGCAGCGGGGCGGGTGCTGGGCGAGGATGTCGCCGCACGGCGCTCGAACCCGCCGACGGCAAATTCGGCGGTGGACGGGTTCGGCTTTGCCCATGCATCGCTCGGGCGCGGCGCGGTGCAGGAATTGCCGCTGGTCGATGGCCGCGCGGCAGCCGGGCAGGCATTTGGCGGCGTGGTGCCGGAAGGCTTCGCCATCCGTATCCTGACCGGGGCGCAGATACCGGACGGCGTGGATACCGTGATCCTGGAAGAAGACGTGACCGAGGGCGAGGCCAGCATCGCCTTTCATTCCGGCCTGAAGCGCGGCGCGAATACCCGCCGCGCGGGCGAGGACGTGGCGGCAGGCGATATCGTGCTGCGGGCGGGCCGGGTGTTGCAGCCGCATGATCTGGCCTTGCTGGCGGCGGTCGGGGTGGCGGAGGTCGCGGTGCAGTCCCGCCTCAGGGTCGGGGTTCTGTCCACCGGCGATGAAATCCGCCCGGCGGGCGCGGATATCGGGCCTGGGCAGATTTACGATGCCAACCGGCCCATGCTGCTGGCCCTGCTGGCGCGCTGGGGCATGGCGGCGGTCGATCTTGGGCATGTGCGCGATGACCGTGATTTGCTGCGCGCGCGGCTGGACCGGGCGGCGGACGAGGTGGATGCGATCCTGACCTCGGGCGGGGTTTCGGCAGGGGACGAGGATCATCTGTCCGCATTGCTGAACGCCGAAGGCAGGGTGCATTCCTGGCGCATCGCGGTCAAACCGGGGCGACCGCTGGCGCTGGGCCAGTGGCAGGGGGTGCCGGTGTTCGGCCTGCCAGGCAATCCGGTGGCGGCCTTTGTCTGTGCGCTGATCTTCGCGCGACCGGCACTGGCGATCATGAATGGTGCCGATTGGCCGGAACCGGTGGGCATGATGGTGCCGGCGGGATTTGCCAAGTCGAAGAAGCCGGGACGCCGCGAGTATCTCAGGGCGCGGCTGGATGGCGACGGGCGGGCCGAGGTGTTCCGATCCGAAGGGTCGGGGCGGATTTCGGGGCTGAGCTGGGCCGAAGGGCTGGTGGAACTGGACGATGCGGCGGCGGAAATCGCGCCGGGCGATCCGGTCAGGTTCCTGCCCTATGGCAGCTTTGGCCTTTAGATGTGGGTCGGGATTCGAGTATTTCTTGGCCAAAACCGGCAATAGCGGTGACGACCGCCCGGCCCCGTGATATGCGACAGCAATGACACAGCTTCCGAACAAGGCCGATCTGCTGCGCTGGATCGAGGATAATCCCGACAAGACCAACAAGCGCGACATCGCGCGGGCCTTTGGCATCAAGGGGGCGGCGCGGATTGATCTGAAGCGGATGCTGAAGGAACTGGCCGACGAAGGGCTGGTGGAAAAGCGTCGGCGCAGCTACCGCGATCCAAACAGCCTGCCGCCGGTCTCGGTTCTGTCTGTGCTGGCACCGGACGCCGATGGCGATCTGTTCGCACGCCCGGTTGACTGGCAGGGCGAGGGCGATGCGCCGCGCATCCTGATCGTTGCCGGTAAGGGCGACCGCGCGGTGGGCGAAGGTGATCGCATCCTGGCGCGGCTGGCGGCGGTGTCCGGGGCCGATCATGCCTATGAGGCGCGGATCATCCGGCGGATCGGGGCCGGGCCGACGCGGCTGCTGGGCCTTTACCGCAAAGGCTCGGAAGGCGGGCGAATCGTGCCGATCGACAAGAAGGCCGACCGCGAATGGCTGGTATCCGACGCCGATAATGGCGGCGCGAAGGACGGCGAACTGGTCGAGGCGGAACAATCCGGGTCGGGTGGCCGCCTGGGGCTGGCGCGCGCCAAGGTAATCTCGGTGCTGGGCGATCCGATGGCGCCGCGATCCGTCTCGCTTTACGCGATCCACCAGCATGGCATTCCCGACGAGTTTCCCGACGAGGTTATCCTTGAGGCGGAACGCGGCGAACCGGTGCGGCTGGGCAAGCGCGAGGATCTGAGGCATCTGCCGCTGATCACCATTGATCCCGCCGATGCCCGCGACCATGACGATGCGGTTTACGCCCATGCCGATGACGATGCGAAGAATGACGGCGGCCATGTCGTCTGGGTGGCCATCGCCGATGTCGCGCATTACGTCACGCCGGGCTCCGAACTGGACCGCGAGGCCCGCAAGCGCGGCAATTCCACCTATTTCCCGGATCGCGTGGTGCCGATGCTGCCGGACAAGCTGTCGGGTGAGTTGTGTTCGCTGCATGACGGGGTGGATCGCCCCTGCATGGCCGTGCGGATGGTGCTGAACGCCGCCGGGCAGAAAATCTCGCACCGCTTCACCCGGGCCATGATGCATTCGCACGCAACGCTGAATTATGTGCAGGTGCAGGCGGCGGCGGATGGTGCGCCGGACGAAGATTGCACACCGATCCTCGATTCGGTGATTCGCCCGCTTTATGCCGCCTACGAGGCCGCCGCGAAGGCGCGCAATGCCCGCCAGCCCTTGCATCTGGACCTGCCGGAACGGCGGATCGAATTGTCGGATGACGGGCATGTCACCTCGGTTGCCTTCCGCGATCGCTTCGAGGCGCATAAGCTGATCGAGGAATTCATGATTCTGGCCAATGTCTGTGCCGCCGAAACACTTGAGGCCAAACGCCGTCCGCTGTTGTACCGGGTGCACGAGGAACCAAGCCCCGAAAAGCTGGACGGCTTGCGCGATGTCGCCCATGCGGCGGGGCTGGTGCTGGCCAAGGGGCAGGTGCTGAAAACGGCGCATTTCAACCGGCTGCTGGATGCCGCCGCCGGCACGGACAATTCCGAGATCATCAACATGTCGGTGCTTCGCTCGATGACGCAGGCCTATTATGCGCCGGTCAATTTCGGGCATTTCGGGCTGAACCTGAAGCGCTATGCGCATTTCACCTCGCCGATCCGCCGCTACGCCGATCTGGTGGTCCACCGCGCGCTGATTTCGGCGCATGGCTGGGGAAATGACGGGCTGAGCGGTTTCGATATCGAACGGCTGGAGGAAACCGGCGAGTTGATCAGCCAGGCCGAGCGGCGCTCGATGATGGCGGAGCGTGACACCAATGATCGCTATCTGGCCAGTTACCTGTCGGAACGGGTGGGTAACGAGTTTGACGGCAAGATTTCCGGCATCGCCCGGTTCGGGCTGTTCGTCAAACTGACGGAAACCCATGCGGACGGCCTGGTGCCGATCTCGACCCTGGGGCGGGAGTATTTCCACCACGATGCCGATGCCCAGACCCTGACGGGCGACAAATCAAGGCTGGTGCTGAAGCTGGGCATGCCGGTCAAGGTGCGGCTGGCCGAGGCGGTGCCGGTGACCGGTGGCCTGATGTTTGAATTGCTGGAGGCCGATGGCAATGCCCTGCCGCGCGGCCCGTCGCCGCGCGGGGCCAAAGCGCCGGGCAGAAAGCTGACGGCGCATCGCAAGAAGGGCGTCAAGCAACGCAAGATCGAGCGCCGACGGCAGGGCAGATAACCGGGCCTGAGCGCCGCCTTGCCGATCCTGCGCTTCACCCTTTTGCGACGCGCGCTTTGCCTGTAGGCTTGGCGCAAAATGATCGAGCAGGAGTTGTTCATGCGCCGCCTGACAGGATGGTTGAGCCTTGCCTTCGCGCTGATGGCGCTGGCGGTGCCGTCGCTGGCCAATGCGCCGGTCAGCCTGGATATCCGGCCCAAGCCACGCAGCGGTGCGCCGCAGGTACAGGCCGCCGCCCGCGCCCCGACCTCGAATGCCCGGTTCGATCTGTGGATCAAGGCGTTTCGCAAGCGCGCCTTGGCCAAAGGCATTTCGGCACAGGTGTTTGATCGTGCCTTCCGCGGCGTGCGTTACAATGCCTCGGTGATCGAGAAGGATCGCAACCAGTCGGAATTTACCAAGCAGATTTGGGAATATCTGGACACCGCCACATCGGACATGCGGGTCCGCAATGGCCGCGATGCGCTGCGCAAGCACCGCGCGCTGCTGGAGCAGATCGAACGCAGCTACAAGGTGGAAAAGGAGGTGGTGCTGGCGATCTGGGGGCTGGAAAGCGCCTATGGCAGCCATATGGGCAAGCTCAACATCATCGAAAGCCTGGCAACGCTGGCCTATGACAGCCGACGCGGCAGTTTCTTCGAGGCGCAGTTGATCGCGGCCCTGCAGATCATCCAGTCGGGCGATGTGCGGCCCGGCAACATGACCGGATCATGGGCCGGGGCGATGGGCCACACGCAGTTCATTCCGACCAGCTATCTGGCGTTTGCGCAGGATTTTCGCGGCGACGGGCGGCGCGATATCTGGGAAGACGATCCCGCAGACGGCCTGGCCTCGACCGCGAATTACCTGAAACGCCACGGCTGGACCTATGGCCAGCCCTGGGGGCTGGAAGTGGCCCTGCCGCGCGGCTTTGATTTCAAGCTGTCGGGCGAGCGGGTGAAGAAATCGGTGGCGGACTGGCGCAAGCTGGGCGTGACCACGATTGACGGCAAGCCGCTGCCGGATCACGGGCGCTCCTCGATCCTGCTGCCGGCGGGCGCGGCGGGCGCGGCCTTCATCATCTTTGACAATTTCCACGTGATCGAGCGGTACAACACCGCCGATGCCTATGTGATCGCGGTGGGGCATCTCGGCGACCGGATCGCCGGCGGCAAGCCGATCCAGCATTCCTGGCCGCGCGGTGAAAAGGCGCTGTCGTTCAAGCAGAAAAAGCAGATGCAGCGGCTGTTACGGCGCAAGGGCTTCGAGATGGAGAAGATCGACGGCATCGTCGGGCCGAACACCATCGCGGCGATCCGGGCATTTCAGGCTTCCATCGGCAAGACGCCGGATGGCTATGCCACCACCGATCTGCTGAAACTGCTGCAACAGAACTGAGCGGCCTGTCATGCAGGGTTACTGATCCGGCCCGGCCCAGTCGGCGGATTGCATTTCGCGCAGGCGCGAGGCCGTGCGCTCGAACTCGAACGCGCCGGGGCCTGTTGCGTACAACTCCTCAGGCTCGGCCTCGGCGGAACAGAACAGCCTTGTTCCGGCCTCGTAAGCGGCGTCGATCAGGGTGACGAAACGCCTGGCCTCGTTGTTGCGGGCGCGGCTGAGGCGGGGGATATCATCAATCACCAGCACCCGCACCGCCTCGGTCAGGGCCAGAAAATCCGCCGGGCCAAGCGGGCGGTCGCATAATTCGGCAAAAGTGCTGCGCGCCGCACCGTTGTGAAAACGCGGCAGCGTGACCTTGCGCGAACCGACCTTCAGGGCAAGCGGTGCTTCAACCCCCTCCGTCAGGCTGTTCCAGATATCATCCAGCGCCGCGCGCGCCGTCGCATCCGCCGGGGTGAACCATGTCTGGCGGCCACGCAGCCGGTCCTGGCGGTAATCGACATCGGTGAACAGATGATGCACCACCATCCGCGCCTTGATCAATTCGATGAAGGGCAGGAACAATTGCCGGTTCAGCCCGTTGCGGTAGAGGTCATCCGGTGCGCGGTTCGAGGTGGTGACGATGCTGGTCCCCGCCGCCATCAGCTTTTCAAACAGCCGGCCCACGATCATCGCATCGGTGATGTCGGTGATCTGCATCTCGTCAAAACACAACAGCCGCGCCTGTTCGGCGATACCCTCGGCAACCGGCGCAATCGGGTCGTCATGGCCCGTGGCGCGGGCCTCATGCAGGCCGGCATGGACCTCCTGCATGAAGGCATGGAAATGCACGCGGCGCTTGCGCTGGATATTGGTTGCCTCGAAAAACAGGTCCATCAGCATCGACTTGCCGGCCCCGACCCCGCCCCACAGATACAGGCCATGCGGCACATCTTCCGCCCTGCGCCCCAGCAGGCCCGAGAACAGGCCCTTGCGGGTGGTCGCCCGGCTTTCCAGCCAGAGGCGCAATTCCTCCAGCTTTTCCACCGCCGCCATCTGGGCCGCATCGTGGAAGAAATCGCTGCGGGCGATCAGGGTGTTGTACTTGTCGATCAGGTCGTCCGGCACCGTTTGTCCCTTGCATTTCAGGCCGCGCGGACCATAGCCAGCCACGCGCCCGAGATCGACAGGAAAAGCGTTTGACCTTGCCGGAAAATCTGGCCACTTTCCCGGCCTGCGACCTGGAAATCTCCCATGACTGAACCCCGCGCATCGTTGTTCACGCCCGTGCTGATCGGCGGCTGCGTGATCATTCTGGTCAGCTTTTCCATCCGAGCGTCGTTCGGCGTGTTCCAGATCCCGATTGCGCAGGAATTCGGCTGGCTGCGGGCGGATTTCTCGATGGCGATTGCCATCCAGAACCTTGCCTGGGGCATCGGCCAGCCGATTTTCGGCGCATTGGCCGAGAGGTTCGGCGATCGCCGCGCCCTGATCCTGGGCGCGCTGGTCTATGCTGCCGGGCTGGTGCTGAGCAGCTTTGCCGTCACGCCGGGGGCGCATCAGTTTCTGGAAATCCTGGTGGGCTTCGGCATTGCGGGCACCGGATTCGGGGTGATTCTGGCCGTGGTCGGGCGAACCGCCTCTGCCGAGAACCGCTCGATGGCGCTGGGGATCGTCACCGCCGCAGGCTCGGGCGGGCAGGTGATCGGCGCACCGCTGGCGGAATGGCTTCTGACGATGATGACCTGGCAATCGGTATTCCTGATTTTTGCTGCCGGGATCATCGCGGTGCTGGCGATCCTGCCGGTGATGCGGATGCCACCACCCGCCAGCAAGGCCGAGCTGGAGGAAAGCCTGGGCGCGATCCTGAAGAAAACGCTGGTCGATCCAAGCTATATCCTGATCTTCATCGGGTTCTTTTCCTGCGGCTACCAATTGTCCTTCGTCACCGCGCATTTCCCGGCGATGATCACCGAGATGTGCGGCGCGATTGATCCGACCGGCACGCTGGCCAGTATCGGTGTCACCACGACCTCGGCGCTGGGGGCGGCGGCGATCTCGCTGATCGGGCTGGCGAATATCGCCGGCACCATCACCGCCGGCTGGCTGGGCAGCCGCTATTCCCGCAAATACCTGCTGGCGCTGATCTATCTGGGGCGCACCGTGATCGCAGCGGCGTTCATCATGCTGCCGATCACCCCGACCAGCGTGATCGTGTTCTCGGTTGCGATGGGGGCGCTGTGGCTGGCGACGGTGCCGCTGACCTCAGGCCTGGTGGCGCATATCTACGGCCTGCGCTACATGGGCACGCTGTACGGTATCGTGTTCTTCAGCCACCAGCTGGGATCGTTCCTGGGCGTCTGGCTGGGCGGGCGGATGTATGACATCTACGGCGATTACACCGCCGTCTGGTGGGTTGGCGTCGGCGTCGGGGCGCTGTCGGCCATCGTGCATCTGCCGATCAACGAGCGCCCCTATGCCGAACGGGTGGTTTAAGCCACCAGCCGATAACCGCCGCTTTCCGTCACCAGCAGCCGCGCGTTCGAGGGGTCAGGCTCGATCTTCTGCCGCAGGCGGTAGATATGGGTTTCCAGCGTATGCGTAGTGACCCCGGCATTATATCCCCAGACCTCGTGCAACAGCACATCGCGCGCCACCACGCCATCGGTGGCGCGGTAAAGGAATTTCAGGATATTGGTTTCCTTCTCGGTCAGGCGGATCTTCTTGTCGTCTTCCGTCACCAGCATCTTGTTGGCGGGCTTGAACGTGTATGGCCCAAGCTGGAAAATCGCATCCTCGGATTGCTCATGCTGGCGAAGCTGGGCGCGGATGCGGGCCAGCAATACCGGGAACTTGAACGGCTTGGTCACGTAATCATTCGCCCCGGCATCGAGGCCAAGGATCGTGTCGGCATCCGAATCATGGCCCGTCAGCATCACCACCGGGCATTTCACCCCCTGCTTGCGCATCAGGCGGCACAATTCGCGGCCATCCATATCCGGCAGGCCGACATCCAGGATCACCAGATCATAAATCGCCTCGCGCGCCTTCGCCAGGCCACGGGCACCGCTGTCGGCCTCGAACACATCGAATTCCTCGGTCAGCAGCAATTGATCGGCCAGCGCCTCGCGCAGGTCCTCATCATCGTCCACCATCAGGATTTTCTTGACGTTCGCCATTTGCTTCTCCTGTCAACTTGCTGCACAGAAATGCGACCCCCTCGCGGTTTCGGCAAGGTGCCGGGGCATTCTTTCACGCGCTCGTGTCGAAATCGCGGGAAATGTTTCATATTCCGCAGGTGCGGGATATAGGGGGCGTCGATATTGTAACCTAGGATGCGCCTATGTCGCTTGCCCCGTCCCTGCCCGAGACCATCGCCCGCCTGCGCGCCGACCTGCGCATGGGGCTGGCAATCGTGCTGCAACATGGCGGCGATCATGCGCTGGTTTTGGCGGCGGAAACCCTGACCGCGGCGCGGTTTGCCGAGGCGACAACGCTCGGCGGCAGCGCGGCGGTGGCGATCACCAAACGCCGGGCGGAAACGCTGAGGGCGCGGGCCTATGACGGCGATGTCGCCCGCATCCGCGTACCCCGCGACGCCGATGCCGCCTGGGTCCGGGCTTTGGCCGATCCGTCGGGCGATCTGATGCATGCCTTGCAAGGCCCATATGCCAGCCTGCGCGACGGCAAGGCCGATCTGCACCGCGCCGCGATTGCGCTCTGCAAGCAGTCCCGCCTGTTACCGGCGGCGCTTCTGGTGGCGGTGGCGGACGGGCCGGCCCTGGCCAAAACGCATCACCTGAACCTGCTGGATGTAAGCGATATCGGTGCCGCCCTGACGGAAAGCCAGGCGCTTTACGAAGTCGCCGCTGCCCGCCTGCCGCTGGCGGTGTCCGAGGCGGGCCGCCTGCACGTTTTCCGCCCCGATGACGGCGGCGAGGAGCATTACGCCGTGGAAATCGGCCGCCCGGACCGCGCCACGCCGGTGCTGGCGCGGCTGCATTCGGCCTGTTTCACCGGCGATCTTCTCGGCTCGCTGAAATGCGATTGCGGCCCGCAGCTGCGCGCCGCACTGGCGCAGATCGGGGCCGAGGGCGCGGGTGTCCTTCTCTACCTCAATCAGGAAGGGCGAGGCATTGGCCTGGCCAACAAGATGCGCGCCTATTCCCTGCAAGATCAGGGCTTTGACACGGTCGAGGCGAATCACCGCCTGGGCTTTGAAGACGACGAGCGCGATTTTCACATCGGTGCCAGCATCCTGAAGCGTATGGGGTTTCGCGCCGTGCGGCTGATGACGAACAATCCCAACAAGGTGGCGATGATGCAGAGCGCCGGGCTGGAAGTCAGCGAGCGGGTGCCGCTGGCGGTCGGGCGCAATCCGCACAATACCGGCTATCTGGACACCAAGGCCGCGAAAAGCGGGCATCTTCTGTGATCGCCCGCGCGATTGATCTGGTCGTCAATCGCAGCGGCGCACGCTATCGCGGCTTGCACCTGCCTTGCACCATCGGCAAGGGCGGCATCGGCCATAAACGCGGCGAGGGCGATGGCATCACCCCGATCGGGCGCTGGCGCATTGCCGAAGTCCAATACCGCGCCGATCGCATATCCCCGCCCGCCGGATGGCCGCCAATTCCCATCGGCCCGGCGGATATCTGGTCGGACGACCCGGATGATCCGGCCTATAACCACGGTCTGCGAAGCCGCCGCCACCCTTTCAGCCACGAGGCGATGTTTCGTGGCGATCCGCTTTACGATCTGGTCGGCATACTGGATTTCAACTGGCCAAAGGCCAGGCCCGGTGCCGGATCGGCGATCTTCCTGCATTGCTGGCGCAGCCCGCACCACCCGACAGCAGGCTGCATCGCCTTCGCACCACCAATCCTGCGCCATATCCTGGAAACATGGGTGCCCGAAGCGCGGGTGGTGGTTGGCGCCTGACCGGTTTCCGGTTTCAGCCCGGCACCCGGTCCCCGAAAATCGCCGATCCCACCCGCACATGCGTCGCCCCAAGGGCAATCGCGCTGGCGAAATCGGCGCTCATCCCCATTGACAGGCCGGTCAGGCCGTTGCGGGCGGCGATTTTCGCCAGCAGGGCGAAATGCAGGCTTGGTTCCTCGTCAACCGGGGGGATCACCATCAGTCCCTGAATTGGCAGGTCGAGCTTCCGGCATTCGGCGATGAACGCATCCGCGTCGCCCGGCAGCACCCCGGCTTTTTGCGGCTCGGCACCGGTATTGACCTGAATGAACAGATCGGGGCAGGTGCCGCGCGCCTGGGCCTCGTCAGCGAATTTGCGGGCCAGCTTGGCGCGATCCAGCGAATGCACCGCCTCGAACAGATCGAAGGCCTGTTTCACCTTGTTGGTCTGCAAGGGGCCGATCAGATGCACCGCGACACCGTCGAACCGGGCGCGGAAATCCGGCCATTTGCCGGCGGCCTCCTGCACGCGGTTTTCGCCGAACAAACGGTGGCCTTCGCCCAGAACCGCCTCCACGCGCTCCAATGGCTGTACCTTAGACACCGCGATCAGGTGAACCGAGCCCGGTGCGCGTCCGGCATCGGCTTCGGCCTTGGTGATTCGGGTTTGGATTTCTGCCAGCGACATCTTTGACCTCGTCGTTTCTGCCTGTCTACGAAAGGCCGGGGCGACGGGGAAGCCCCAAACGGAAAAGAGCGGGCCGAAGCCCGCTCTTCCCTAATCATCCGATCCGGTAGGATCAGAAGCCGAGGGTCATGCCCGCGGTGATCGTGGTCACGGCAGCAACGGCACCGAAGGCCGCAACGTTCGTCACAGCGACGATAGCGGTAGCACCGCCACCCAGGCTCTGCGAGTAGTTCAGGCCGTAGCGGTTGCGCGTGTCGGCAGCCATACCGTCGTCGGAGTCGTTCGCGAAGAACACGCCGATGCGGCCCGAGCCAACGCCCATGGCAGCTTTGACCAGCCAGGAGTTCCCGGCAGCAGCACCATTGTGCTGGATGTAGGACAGGCCAACAGTGGCCGAGCCCAGATCCATGGTCGCGTTCAGGTAGGTACCGCCAATGGACGAGAAGCCAGAAGGCGTAGCCGCCACAATGACGCCACCGTCGTCATGACCGATGCCGATCGTTGCCGAACCCAGCGCGAAGCTGACGGCGACTTCGTTGTTCGCAACACCAACCGCAGCGGACTGGTTACGCGACACGGAGATCGTTGCCGAACCCAGCGAGAAGTCCAGACGGACAACGTTCGGGCCAGCACCGCCGGACGAGTAGCCCGGGAAGGTGTTCGCGCGACCGATCACGTTGGCGCAATACTCGAGGTAGGAAGTGTCGGCCGAGAAGCCGCAGCCGCCCACACCGTAGACACCGGCAGTGTTACCAACGGCGCCCGAAGTGTTACCAACGGTCAGCGTCATCGTGCCATTCGAGATCCAGACGTTGGAGCCGTTCATGACACCGGTCGCGCCCAGGAATGCACCCTGGCCCGACTGGAAGCGGGTGAACGCGCCGAAGGTCAGGCCGCCATCGGTTTCGCCCGAAGCCGAAACGTTGATGCGCATACGGTTGAAGGTGGTCGTGGTGGTCACACCAGCGGAAGTGACGTGGGAGATACCGAGACGGGCGGTAACGCCAACATTAACTTCGGCAACTGCGGCGCCAGCCAGCAGCGTCAGAGCCGAGGTCGTGAGAAGAATCTTTTTCATTGTTTTCCCTCGTTAAAGTTAAAGGTGCACCTCAATTCAGGGAATCCAAATTGAGTGCGATGATCAATCACAGGTCCGGGTGTTTTGGTCAAGGAAGTGTCAGGGGCGAAAAGTCAAAGTCCGCGTTTATGGTGCATGGAAGACACAGTGAGGTTTTGCAACGCTGTCCGACAGCTTCCTTTATGGGGCTTGTCGGATTCCACGCAAGCCGATACACCTTTGGCAATCAAGGTTTTCCGGCACGGCGGAGGGACGGCACTTGTCCAGATTCGTAAGTTTGATTCTCAGTGGTCTGCTGATTGTATCGCTGACAGCCTGCGGCAACAGCGGCCTGTTCCGCAATCGCACCGGCAAGGCGGTCGAAGTCGATAACCGTGCGCCGGACGACAAGGCAACGGATGCCGGCTCGTTTTTCGATCTTTTCACCGGCAAGGACGACCCGAATGTAACGATCGGCGTCAACAAGTATCTGTGGAACGCCGCGCTGGATGTGCTGAACTTCCTGCCGGTCGAGGCTGCGGATCCGTTTTCCGGTGTGATCGTAATGGGTTGGGGCACGCCTCCGGGGTCCGGCCGGTCCTATCGCGCGACCGTTTACATCCAGGATCCGGCGCTGGACGCACGCTCGCTCAAGCTGGCGCTGGTTTCGCGTTCGGGGGCTGCGCCCAAGGATACGGTGCGCGCGCTTGAAGATGCGATCCTGACCCGCGCCCGCCAGTTGCGCATCGCGGACAGCAAGCTCTAGACCTTCCCCCCGGTTACGACTTAAAACCTCCCGGAACCCGGCCAAACCGGGTGCCCGGCGCAGGTTATTGGCAAGGATTAGGTGATGTCGCGTTACAACGCCCGTGTGGTCGAACCGAAGTGGCAACAGGCCTGGGACGCGGCGGAAGTCTTCCGCGCCAGGCGCGATCCGGCGCGTGCCAAATACTATGTCCTTGAAATGTTTCCCTACCCTTCGGGGCGCATTCACATGGGTCATGTGCGCAACTATACGATGGGAGACGTGGTCGCGCGTTACAAATCTGCAACAGATTTCAACGTGCTGCATCCGATGGGCTGGGATGCCTTCGGAATGCCCGCCGAAAACGCCGCGATGGAGAAAGGCGTGCATCCCGGCGACTGGACCTACAAGAACATCGCCGACATGCGAACGCAGTTGAAGCCGATGGGCCTGTCGATCGACTGGAGCCGCGAACTGGCGACCTGCGATCCGGAATATTACGGCCAGCAGCAGGCGATGTTCATCGACATGATGGACAAGGGCCTGGTCTATCGCAAGAACGCCGTGGTCAACTGGGACCCGGTGGATATGACGGTTCTGGCCAATGAACAGGTGATCGACGGCAAGGGCTGGCGCTCGGGTGCACCCGTGGAGCGCAAGGAACTGACGCAATGGTTCTTCCGCATCTCGGATTTCTCGGGCGAATTGCTGGAGGCGATTGACGGGCTGGAGCATTGGCCGGAAAAGGTCCGCCTGATGCAGCAGAACTGGATCGGCAAGTCGCGCGGCCTGCAAATGCGATTCGCGCTGGCAGCCCCTGCCGGCGATGTTGACGGGATCGACGTTTACACCACCCGGCCCGATACGCTGATGGGTGCGAACTTCATCGGCATTTCGCCCGATCACCCGCTGGCAAAGGCTTTGGAGGCCGGCAATCCCGACCTCGCCGCCTTCAACGCCGATTGCCGCCGCATGGGCACCTCCGAGGCCGATCTGGAAACCGCCGAGAAAAAGGGCTTCGATACCGGCCTGAAGGTGAAGCATCCCCTGGATGACAATTGGGAATTGCCGGTCTGGGTGGCGAATTTCATCCTGATGGATTACGGCACCGGCGCGATTTTCGGCTGCCCGGCGCATGACCAGCGCGATCTGGATTTCAGCCGCAAATATGGCCTGCCGGTGATCGACACCTTCTTTGCGCTGGATAACCCGGTGCCGGTTGCCGATGAGGCCTTCGTGCCGCCGAAAACCGAACCGGTGCAATGGGTCAATCACTTTGCCGGGCTGGACCGCTCCACCGGGCAGGAGGCCATCGACGCGACGATTCATTATGCCGAACAGCATGGTTGGGGCAAAGGCGTCACCAATTACCGCCTACGCGACTGGGGCGTCAGCCGCCAGCGTTACTGGGGCTGTCCGATTCCCGTGGTGCATTGCGACGATTGCGGCGTGGTGGCCGAGAAAAAGGCGAACCTGCCGGTGGAACTGCCCAGGGATGTCACCTTCGACAAACCCGGCAATCCGCTGGACCGTCACCCGACCTGGCGCGATGCCCCTTGCCCGAAATGCGGCAAGCCGGCCCGGCGCGAGACCGACACGATGGATACCTTCGTTGATTCGTCCTGGTACTACGCGCGTTTCACCGCGCCGCGTGCCGAAACGCCGACGGTGCTGGCGGATGCGGAATACTGGATGAATGTCGATCAGTATATCGGCGGCATCGAACACGCGATCCTGCACCTGTTGTATTCGCGGTTCTTCGCGCGCGCGATGAACCTGACCGGGCATCTGCCGAAAAGCGCGATCGAGCCGTTCAATGCCCTGTTCACCCAAGGCATGGTGACGCATGAAACCTATGCCACGCGCGGCAAGGATGGCCGCCCGGTCTGGCGCACGCCCGACGAGGTGGAGCGTACCGAAGCCGGGGCTACCCTGCGCGCCAGTGGCGAGGCGGTGGAGATCGGCCCGATCATCAAGATGTCGAAGTCGAAAAAGAACGTCGTCGATCCCGAGGACATCATAGATCAATACGGTGCCGATACCGCGCGCTGGTTCGTGATGTCCGATTCGCCCCCCGAACGCGACGTGGAATGGACCGCCGCCGGGGCCGAGGCCGCATGGCGGCACCTGCAACGGGTCTGGCGGATGACCGAGGAGATCGCGGATGCCGGCGACGGCGCGCCTGATTCCGATCTGGAACGCGCCACGGCACGGGCGATTGACGAGGTGACCAAGGGGATCGAGGGCTTTGCCTTCAACAAATCGGTCGCCAAGCTCTATGAATTCACAAATATCGTGCAGAAATCCCCCGCCGATGCCGGTGCGAAACGCGCCGCGATGCGGGTGATGGCGCAACTGATGCAACCGATGACGCCGCATCTGGCGGAAGAAGTCTGGGCAACCCTGGGCGGTGACGGGCTGGTGGCACAGGCGCCCTGGCCGGTGGCCGATCCTGCGCTTCTGGTTGACGATACCGTCACCCTGCCGATCCAGGTCAACGGCAAGCGGCGCAGCGAAATCACCGTTCCCAGGGACATGCCGAAGGAAGAGGTTGAAAAACTGGTGCTGGCCAACGATGCTGTGATCAGGTTCTGCGACGGGAAACCGCCGAAGAAACTGATCGTTGTCCCGGGCCGGATCGTCAATGTCGTTGTCTGACCGCCGCACCTTTGTGCTGACCCTTGCCGCGCTGCCGCTGGCCGCCTGCGGCTTCAAACCGCTTTATTCCGAGGGCGGTGCGGCGCGGGCGCTGCATGGCGATATCCGATTCGATCTGATCGAAAGCCCCGAAGGCTTTCAATTGCTGGAATCGCTGGAATCCCGACTGGGCCGTCCGGGTGCCAATCCGCGCTATGCCGGGGCGATCACGCTGGCGATCACGGCGGAGCAACTGATCCTGACCGCCGCAACCTCGCTGTCGCGCATCACGCTGAAGGCCGATGCCAGCGTCACGGTGACCGAGGCGGCGACCGGCCATCAGATGTTTGCCGAATCATTCCGCGAGACCATCGGCTATACCAGCAATACCGAAACGCTGGTCACCAACACCGCCGAACGCGATGCCCGCGCCAAGCTGATGCAGGCGCTGGCCGAGCAGATCACCCGCCGGCTGGCAGCAAGCGCCGGGGACTGGCCGGAATGAAACTTTCGGCGCGCGATGCCGCTGGCTATTTCGCGCGGCCCGATCCAAGCCGCGCCGGCCTCCTGATCTATGGCCCCGAGGCGATGCGCGTCGCGCTCCGCCGCCAGCAGGTGCTGAAGGCGCTGCTGGGCGAAGACGCGGCCCAGGAGATGCGGCTGACGCGGATGGCGGGCAGCGATCTCAGGCGCAATCCGGGCGAACTGGCGGATGCCATCAAGGCGCAGGGCTTTTTTCCCGGCCAGCGTGCGGTCTTTGTCGAAGACGCAGGCGACGCTGCCACCGCCGCGATCACCACCGCGCTGGCGGAATGGCAGGACGGCGATGCGGTGATCGTGGTCACGGCGGGCCAGCTTGCGGCGCGATCCTCGCTTCGCAAACTGTTCGAATCACATGCCAATGCCTATGCGGCGGCGGTTTATGCCGAGCCGCCCAGCCGCGCGGAAATCGAGGCGACACTGGCGCAAGCCGGTATCACCGTAGTCGGGGCCGCCGCGATGACCGATCTGGTGGACCTTTCGCGGGTGATTGATCCCGGCGATTTCACCCAGACGATGGAAAAGCTGGCGATCTACAAATACCGCGACCCGACGCCGATCAGCAGCCAGGACGTGGCCCTATGCGCCCCCGCCACCACCGAGGCCGGGCTGGACGACGCCATCCATGTCATCGCCGAAGGCCGCCAGGCCGAGGTCGGGCCGCTGATGCGCAAGCTGGAAGGCCAGGGCATCGCCGCCACCACCATCTGCATCGCCGCCACAAGGCATTTCCGCGCCCTGCACATGGCCGCCAGCCATCCCAAAGGCCCCGAGGCCGGATTGTCGGCGACCCGCCCGCCGGTCTTCGGGCCGCGCCGCGACCGGATGGTGCGGCAGGCGCGGGCAATCGGGATGCACAAGCTGGAAACCGTGATGGCGATCCTGATCGACACCGATCTCGGGCTGCGCTCATCACAGGAGGTTCCGGCGCGGGCCTTTCTGGAACGCGCCTTCATCCGTATCGCCATGCTGGCAAAGACCTGATCTGAAAGGGAAATCATCATGTACAAACTGATCGGCAGCAAGAAAAGCCGGGCGTTCCGGGTGCTTT
Organism: Paracoccaceae bacterium; assembly: GCA_019911965.1. GTDB lineage: Bacteria > Pseudomonadota > Alphaproteobacteria > Rhodobacterales > Rhodobacteraceae > UBA5972. Next base: position 79,410 of record JAIOJF010000025.1, read on the forward strand.
GGGCGCTGGAGGAACTGGAACTGGAGTATGAGTTTTCGCCGGTCCTGCCGCGCTCGGACGAGATCAGGGCGGTAAACCCGTCCGGCAAGGTGCCGGCGCTGCTGGTCGATGGCGAGGTGCTGCTGGATTCGGTGGCGATCATCCAGTTTCTGGCCGACAAGCACGGCAAGCTGACCTATCCCGCCGGCACGATCGAACGCGCCAAGCAGGATGGGTTCACGCAATTCATCAATGACGAGATGGATGGCTGTCTGTGGACGGCGGCGCGCAACACCTTCATCCTGCCCGAAGACAAGCGCATTCCGCAGATCAAGACGGCTTTGCGCTGGGAATTCGGCCGCTCGATGGATGTGCTGGCGGAACGGCTGGGCGACCGGGAATGGCTGATGGGCGATACCTTCACCATTGCCGATATCGTGGCGGCGCATTGCGGAACCTGGGCCAGGGGCGCGAATTTCGAGATCAGCCAGCCGAACGTCAACGCCTATATCGACCGCGCCGTCGCCCGCCCGGCCTGGAAACGCGCCACCGACGCCTGAGATTCGCAGCCCCCGGCATCGCGGATCTGGGTGGGGGCTGATAACCGCAACACCGGGGTGAGCCTTCGCTCGCTACCGGCCGGGATATGACCCGGATTCGGGGCGGAAAAAGGGTTGGCCGGGGCTGATTTCGCGGCACTCACGCGGCGGTTTCAGGACAGGCTTGATTTTGGCGGGATTTCAGGGCCAGAGTAGGGCCATGAATGTTGAAAACGCTTCCGCCCTGTTCCGCGATCCATCGGTTCCGCAACAGGTCGGCTTTCATCGCAGCGAACTTAACCTCATCATGCCGCTTTACGGGCGCATGGTCGCGGCTGGCGAATGGCGCGATTACGGCATTTCCAGCCTGCGCGAGGTGGCGGTATTCTCGATCTTCCGGCGCACGGCGGAAAACCCGCTCTACCGGATCGAAAAACGCCCGAAACTTAGCAGCAGGCAGGGGCAATATGCGGTGATCGGCATTGCCGGGCAGGTTCTGAAACGCGGCAACGACCTGAAGGCGGTGCTGCGCGTGCTGGAACGAAAGCTGATCCGCGCCATCGACTGAACGGCGCTCAGATCCGACGGCGCATCACCACGTCGCCGCCGCCGCTTGCAGCGATTCGCGCCGTCGCCTCGGCCAGGGGTTCGATCACCACCGCCATGTGATGCGCATTGGCGTGAATCAGGGTCCGGGCATCGCGCATCATCCCGACATGGCCCTGCCAGAACACCAGGTCGCCGCGCTTTGGCGGTTTGGTATCGGCCAGTACATTGCCAAGCATGGCCGCCTGCTGGTCGGAATCCCCGGGGCATTCGATGCCGCAGGCCAGAAGTGCGGTCTGGATCAGGCCGGAGCAATCCAGCCCGAAGGCGGAATTGCCGCCCCAGAGATAGGGCGTGCCCAGTAAGCGTTCGGCCACCGCAACCGCGTCGGGCTCCACCTTGCCCACCGGGGCCAGATGCTGCATCGGCACGTAAAGCGCGCGCGGATTGGACACGCGCGACCAGATCACCCGCGCCCAGCCCTCGGCCTGATCGGCCATTGCAAGGCGCGCGCCGAACGGCAGCGGCGTGACCGCGCCCATCGCCTTCAGCCCGGGTGTGGATTTCGCGTATGACCGCGCCGCCGCCACCCTGTGCGTCGTTGCATCGGGCGGTGCGATCAGATCGGCGGCATGCAGCCAGCCGACATAGCCGTCGCGTTCGGCAAAGCCGAAGGCCCAGCCATCGCGGATTTCTAGGGCGCGAAAGCCTTCGCCGCGCACCAGCTGGCGGTCGCGCGGGCCGTTGATATCGCGGCAGAGATCGGCAACGATCGTGCCGATATGGCGCATTTCGCCCGCGACATAGCGATCTGCCGCAACCAGGCCTTTCAGCGAGACATGCGCCACATCGCCATTGGCCGGGGTTTGGCGGCGGTCGGTCATTCGGACAGTTTCCGCTCCAGCATTTCCAGTATCGCGCGCGCGCCCAGGAACGCCGCCCCCTTGGGCCGTCCCGGTGCCTTGGTCGGGTTCCAGCCGAAGATATCGAAATGCGCGAAACTGGCGGCGCGTTCGACGAACCGCCGCAGGAACAGGGCGGCGGTCAGCGATCCGGCCATGCCTCCGGGTGGTGCATTGTCCAGATCGGCGATATCGGGTTCGATCAACGCTTCGTACGGGTCCCAGAACGGCATCCGCCACAGCGGATCGCGCACCTTGCGGCCGGACCGCGCCAGCGCGTGGGCCAGCCCGTCATCATCGGTGAAGAACGGCGCCAGATCGGGGCCCAGCGCCACCCGCGCGGCCCCGGTCAGGGTGGCCATGCAGACCAGATAATCGGGCGCGTCCTCGTCCGCCAGATCCAGCGCGTCGGCCAGCACCAGGCGGCCCTCGGCATCGGTATTGTTGATCTCGACGCTCAGCCCCTTGCGCGAGGTCAGCACATCGCCGGGCCGGATCGCGCTGGCGGAAACCGAGTTTTCCACCGCCGGCACCAGCACCCGCAACCGAACGGGCAGGTTCAGCGCCATGATGATCCGCGCCAGCCCCATCACCGTGGCCGCGCCGCCCATATCCTTTTTCATCAGCGCCATCGACGATCCGGGCTTCAGGTTCAACCCGCCGGTATCGAAACAGACGCCCTTGCCGACCAGCGTCACCTTCAGATGATCGGGATCGCCCCAGTTCAGGTCCAGCAGGCGCGGCTCCTGCCCTGCCGCGCGGCCCACCGCGTGGATCATCGGAAAATTGCGCGCCAGCAGGTCGAAGCCGACAATGGCCGAGGTATCCGCGCCAAACCCGGCCCCCAGATCGTGAAACGCCTCTTCCAGCGCCTCGGGGCCCATGTCGCTGGCGGGGGTGTTGATCAGATCGCGGGTCAGAAACTCGCCCGCCGCGATAGCCTCCAGCCGGGCGGCATCCACCCCGTCAGGGGCGATCAGTTGCGCGTCGCGTAGGCTGGCTTCCTTGTATCGGTCGAACCGGTATCCGGCCAGCAGCCAGCCAAGGGCGGCCTCGTCCAGTTCCGCAGGATCAAGGCCACCGGCAATCCGGTAGATGCCGGCGGGCAGCTTTTCCGCGGCGGCGGCGAAATGGAACCGCCCGCGCGAGCGCGCCTTGGCATCGCCCCAGCCGAACAGCACCGAGGACACCGCGCCGGTCTTGAACGGGATGGTCAGAACCTCGCCCAGTCTGGCGCGAAAGCCGTTGGCATTCACCCAGTCGCGGCTGCGCGGGTCGGCCTTGTCCAGCCAGGCCTCCAGCCGGTCCGAGGCCAGCACGTGAACAGGGGTCGCGGTCTGGTCCGGGGCGGCGAAACGCGGCGGCATGAGTAGTCTCCGGGGCTGGAATGCAGTCTGGCCCGAGATTAGTGCAATCCGCCCCGGTTACAAGCGGCCTTCAGCCATCCATGCCGGCGGACCGGATCACCGCATCGAGCGAGGCATCGCCCAGTCGCATCAGCCGCCCGACAATGGCATGCAGCGCTACCGCATTGCCGCGCTCCGCCATCGCCAGCGCATCGTCGGCAACGCGGGCCAGTTGCAGCAGGCCAAGCTGTTCGCCGACAGATCGCAAATGCCGCAGGGCGCGGCGAAGCTGGCCGGTATCGCCTAGGCACAACGCATGTTCAGCCGTGGTCAGCGTACCGGCGATTTCGTCGGCGGCACGGCCGATCACCTCGTTCGAGGCGGCAGGCCCCAGATTCGCGCGGATCAGTTCGATCGCGTCGCGGTGAATATAAATGTTCTCGGCCATGTGCAGCCGTACCACCCGTTCCATAACCACCTTCATTCCGCTATGCCCGACCCGACAGCCGTGATACGCGACAGAACTGAAAAGCCGGTTAGCGGCGATGGTTTTCTGGCTCGAAGTTTGCGGGTATTGTCGTTAAAGTCGAGCGGACACAAGAAGGGCACCAGCATGCAGCACGCTAAGATCCTCCCGAATTATCTGATCACCCGGTATCATGGCTGGAAGGCAACCCAATATGCCGAGAACAAGACCTGGTATCGCCGCCTGGCCGAAGACGGCCAACGCCCGCGCGCGATGGTGATTTCCTGCTGCGACAGCCGGGTGCATGTGACCTCGATCTTCGGGGCGGATACCGGCGAATTCTTCATCCATCGCAACGTCGCCAATCTTGTGCCGCCCTACGAGGCGGATGGCGAACCGCACGGCACTTCGGCGGCCATCGAATACGCGGCGACGGCGCTGAAAGTGGCGCATATCATCGTCATGGGCCATTCCAATTGCGGCGGCGTGCACGGCTTTCATGCGATGTGCAACGGGCATGCGCCGGAGCTGGAAAAGTCATCCAGCTTTGTCGGTCGCTGGATGGATATCCTGAAACCGGGATACGAGCGGGTGAAGGATATTTCCGACGAGGCCGAGCGGATTTCCGCGCTGGAACGCGAAGGCGTGGTGGTGTCGCTGGATAACCTGATGACCTTCCCGTTCATCAAGTCCCGCGTGGAAGACGAATCGCTGACTCTGCACGGCTTGTGGCACGAGATCGCCTCGGGCGCAGTCGAATCCTATGACGGAGCCAAGGGCGGGTTCGTGGCAATCTGAGGATTGCACCGGCAATTGGCTGCCCGGCATGTCCGGCTACGGTGGGCTGCAGGACTGTCAGGCGATCATCATTCCTCAAACCAGTGGCGCGTGCGATTGGCGAAGGCCACCAGCGACAGCATCACCGGCACTTCCACCAGCACCCCCACCACGGTTGCCAGCGCCGCCCCCGAGCCGAGGCCGAACAGGCTGATTGCCACCGCCACCGCCAGCTCGAAGAAATTCGACGTGCCGATCATCGCGCAGGGGGCAGCAATGCGAAACGGCACCCGCCATATCCGCGCCGCACCGTAAGCCAGCGCGAAAATCCCGTAGGTCTGGATCAACAGAGGCACCGCGATCAGCGCGATCACCAGCGGCTGGTCCAGAATGACCTGTCCCTGAAACCCGAACAGCAGCACCACCGTCGCCAGCAGCCCCACAACCGAGGCCGGGCGCACGCGCTCCTTGAAGGCGTCAATGGCACCCTCGCCCTGCCGCATCAGCCAGTGCCGCGTCACCAGCCCGGCCAGCAGCGGAATCACCACATACAGAACCACCGACAGCAACAGCGTGTTCCACGGCACCACGATATCTGTTACCCCCAGCAACAGCGCCACGATCGGGGCAAAGGCGAAGACCATGATCAGGTCGTTCACGCTGACCTGCACCAGCGTATAGGTGGCATCGCCGCGCGTCAGGTTCGACCACACGAACACCATCGCGGTGCAGGGGGCGGCGCCCAGCAGGATCACCCCGGCCAGATATTGCTGCGCGTTTTCCGGCGCGATCAGCCCGGCAAAGACATGCTCGAAGAACAGGACCCCCAGCGCCGCCATCGTGAACGGCTTGATCAGCCAGTTCACCGCCAGCGTGATGATCAGGCCGCGCGGTTCCTTGCGGATATCCCTGACGGCGCTGAAATCCACGCCCACCATCATCGGATATACCATCGCCCAGATCAGCACCGCCACCGGAAGGTTGATCGCCGCCACTTCCAGCGCCGCCAGCCCGGTGAACAAGCCCGGTGCCAGATTGCCGAGGCCCAGCCCGGCCAGGATCGCCAGCGCCACCCAGAGCGACAGCCACCGCTCGAACAGCCCCATTGCGGCGGCCTTGGGGGATTCGGGCATTGGTTCGTTTCTGGTCATTTCGCCACCTTCAGGTCGTTCCCGATTGCATCCATCTTGTGCTTCAGCGCCTCCCGGTCGAGCGTTGCAAGCGGCAGGGCGGCGAAGGCTTTTATCCGGGACCTGAGCGTTCTGAAAGTGTCCTCGAACGCTTGCCGCCGCTCGGCCTCGCTGCCATCCGCCAGCACCGGATCAGGTACTCCCCAATTGGCGCTCAGGGGGTGCCCCGGCCAGACCGGGCAGCTTTCGGCCGATGCCGGATCGCAGACCGTAATGACGAAATCCATCCGGGGCGCATCTGCGCCGGTAAACTCGAACCAGTCTTTCGAGCGGGCAAATCCGGTATCGAATTTCAGCCGCTTCAGCGTATCGACGGTAAGCGGATGCGGTTCAGGGCGCGGATCCGATCCGGCAGAATAGGCCTTGAGGGATCCGCCGATCTCCTGATTGACAATCGCTTCCGCGATCAGTGACCGGGCAGAGTTTCCGCTGCACAAAAACAGGATGTTGAAGCTTTTGTCAGTCATGGCATATCTCGATTTGTACAGGAAAGTTCATCCAGCAATGGCTGGCACAGTTCGGGCCGTCCGCCACAGCAATCCTCCATCAGGAATGCCAGCAGGTCGCGCATGGTCTGCATGTTGGCGAAGTACCGGATTTCCCGGCCCTCGCGCTTGTTGGTTACCAGGCCGGCATTCAAGAGCACTGACAGGTTGGCCGACAGGGTGTTCTGGCGAACCTCAAGCTTATCCGCGAGGTCCCCGGCGATGATGCCGACGTCACCTGCCCTGACCAGCAGCCGGAAGGCGGCAAGCCGGGTCGGCTGGCTGAGGGCGGCAAAGGCGGGCAGGGCATCAGTTGTTTCCATGATTCACGATATATCGAAATGATTGCCGCAAGGAAAGCCGGTTCCTGAAAAATCTGACGACACGGAACACTTTGCCACAAGTTGCGGGCAGGCCTGTCCATACCCCATTGCCCTTTCCCCGAAAGAACGCGAAAACGATTGAATCCGGGGGTATTTCCGCTAGTCTGCCACTCCCCGGCGGGTACAGGAGTGACGCGATGAAAGTCAGCATGGAGCGTGGCGCATTATTGAAGGCGATGAGCCAGGCGCAATCGGTGGTGGAGCGTCGCAACACGATCCCGATCCTCGCCAATGTGCTGATCGAGGCGGAAGGTGCCACCGCCAGTTTCCGCGCCACCGATCTGGATATCGAGGTGGTGGACAAGACCGCCGCGCAGGTCAGCCGCGCCGGAGCATCCACCGTGGCCGCCCATACCCTGCACGAGATCGTGCGCAAGTTGCCTGACGGCGCGATGGTGGAACTGAGCGACGACGGCGCATCCGGGCGGATGGAGGTGCGGGCCGGGCGCTCGCATTTCTCGCTGGCAACCCTGCCGCGCGAGGATTTCCCGGTGATGGCCTCGTCGGAATATTCCTGCAACTTCTCGGCACCTGCGCCGGTGTTGCGGCGTCTGTTCGACAAGTCGAAATTCGCCATCTCGACCGAGGAAACGCGGTATTACCTGAACGGTGTCTATCTGCATTCCGCCGATGCCACCTCCGGGCGGGTGCTGCGCTGCGTTGCCACCGATGGCCATCGCCTTGCACGCATCGACGCGCCGCTGCCTGCCGGGGCCGAGGACATGCCGGGTGTGATCGTGCCGCGCAAGACCGTGGGCGAGTTGCGCAAGTTGCTGGAAGATGACGAGATGACCATCGCGGTGTCGGTGTCGGAAACCAAGATCCGCTTTGCCACGCCCGAGATCACCCTGACCTCCAAGGTGATCGACGGCACCTTCCCGGATTATTCCCGCGTCATTCCAACCGGCAATACCCGCCGCCTGGAAGTGGACGCGACCGAGTTCGCGCAGGCCGTGGACCGGGTGTCGACGATTTCGTCGGAACGCTCGCGGGCGGTCAAGATGTCGCTGGACGATGACCGGCTGATCCTGAGCGTCAATGCCCCCGAAAGCGGCGCGGCGGAGGAGGAACTGGCGGTTGCCTACGGTGACGATCGGCTGGAAATCGGTTTCAACGCCAAGTACCTGCTGGAAATCGCCGGCCAGGTGGATCGCGAAAACGCCGTGTTCCTGTTCAACTCATCGGGCGATCCCACGCTGATGCGCGAAGGCAACGACGAAAGCGCCGTCTATGTCGTGATGCCGATGCGGGTTTAGGTGGCAAGCAAGGTCTGTGGCGCTACGATATCATCCCAAGCAGGGTTCGATTGTCCGGGTCAGTTTTGACGATGCTTTCCGCGCGCCGGAAATGGTTAAACCTCGACTTTGTGTGATCGTATCAAAACCTATTCAAGCTCGACCAAACCTGTGTACCGTCGTTCCGCTTAGCACCACAGCACCGACCGTAGTCATGCCATATCACTGTAAGTTGGATATTCCTTTCGACATTCCAATGCCTTGGGGAAATCTTACGCGATGGGTCAAGGGCGATATGGTCTACGCGGCCGGGTTTCACAGGGTTGACTTGTTGCGACTTGGAAAGGATGGAAAAGGCCAGCGCATTTATCAAATATCAACCTTGCCAGAGGATACACTGGCCCAAATTCAGAAATGTGTTCTGCATGGGCTCGGACTGTCGGGCTTGACAAAGCACCTCTAATTGCCCATTTCAAGCGGGTAGCGGCTCTGTTTCATCCGCATTAAGACCTCTTCAGAGGCCATCAGGCCCTCCGGCGATTACAAGCTGTGGCCTGATGTCGTCAAGAGTACGTGTTCGGTGATCGTTTGATTGTGGCTCATCGGCCCAATAGGCGCTATCTGAAACCCATGTCTCTTTCCCTTACCCACCTCAGGCTGTCGCATTTCCGATCCCACAAGGCCACGCATCTGGAAACCGGCGCGCGGCCCATTGCGATTTTCGGGCCGAACGGGGCGGGCAAGACCAATATCCTGGAAGCGGTGTCGATGCTGTCGCCGGGCCGTGGCATCCGCCGCGCCAGCGCCGATGAATTGTCCCGTGCACCGGAAAATCTGGGCTGGAAGATCAGCGCGGGGCTCGACAGCCTCGGCCTTCGCCACCAGATCGAGACCTGGGCGGAACCGGGCGGTGCGCGACAGGTGCTGATTGATGACAAACCCGCGCCGCAGGTGGCGCTGGGGCGGATCGCGCGGATGGTCTGGCTGGTGCCGGTGATGGACCGGTTGTGGCTGGAAGGGGCCGACGGGCGGCGGCGGTTTCTGGACCGGATCACCCTGTCGTTCTTTCCCGATCATGCCGAGGCCACGCTGGCCTATGAGAAAGCCATGCGCGAACGCAATCGCCTGCTGAAGGACAATATCGCGGATCAGGGCTGGTATCGCGCACTGGAAGGGCGGATGGCCGAGGCCGGGGCCGCCATCATCGCCAACCGGGCCGAGGCGGTGCTGCGGCTGACCGGGGCGCAGGCCGATGCGGAAACCGCCTTTCCCACCGCCGATCTGGCGATCACCGCGCCGGAGGAAGGCGAGGTGCCGGAAAGTGCCGATGATCTTGCCACCGCCTTCGCCGAAAGCCGCAGCCGCGATCTGGCGGCGGGGCGCACCCTGGTCGGGCCGCACCGCGCTGACCTGGCGGCGATCTATGCGGCGAAAGGCGTGGCGGCGCGGCAATGTTCCACCGGCGAACAAAAGGCGCTGCTGATCTCGCTGGTGCTTGCAAATGCCCGTGCCCTGGCATCAGAATTCGGGGCACCGCCGATCATCCTGCTGGACGAGGTGGCGGCGCATCTTGATGAACACCGCCGCGCCGCCCTTTACGACGAGATCTGCGCGCTGGGGGCACAGGCATGGATGACCGGCACCGAGGCCGGGCTGTTCGCCGCCCTGGGCGACCGCGCACAGATGATCCGCGTCTGCGAGGGCGGGAACGGCAGCCAGATCGCAAAGGGCACAACCGCATGAAACTTGTACTGGCCCTGATCGGGGCATTGTTCACCGCCATCGCCGCGCAAGCCGGTGATCTGCATGGCCAGATGCTGGCGCAGGCGCGTTATTCCGGGGTTGGCTGGCAGGCCGATGGCAGCCATTGGTCGATCGAAGTGCTGATCACCGAAAAAGGCGCGCAGGTTGCCTATCCCTCTGCCGCCTGTTCGGGGCAATGGACGCTGATCAACCGGACGCCGGAGCGGCTGGACTTCATGGAACAGATCACCGACGGGATCGAGGAATGTATCCCCCTGGGCGCGGTGACGCTGGAGCCGATGGCCGATAGCAGGCTCCTGTACACGTTCCGCGAACATCAGGCGGCGGTTCTGGCCCGCGCGGTGCTGGTGCCGCTGGGGGCGGAACGGCTGGATTACATGCAGCGCCTGCGCCTGACGCTGGACAATATCGACTTTGACTATCTCCTGCCCGAGTATTTTGAATGACCCTCACCGCCGCTGAACTGACGCTCTATGCCGGGGCGCTTCTGATCCTGTTTTTCACCCCCGGCCCGGTCTGGGCGGCGCTGATCGCGCGGTCCCTGTCGGGCGGGTTCCACGCCGCATGGCCGCTGGCGCTGGGGGTGGCGGTGGGCGATGTGCTGTGGCCGATCCTGGCGATTTTCGGGGTGACATGGCTGGTCAACCTCTACGGCGATTTCCTGATCGCGCTGCGCTATGGCGGGGCATTGATGCTGGTGGTGATGGGATTCCTTCTGATCCGCAATGCCGGGGCGCGGATCGAAAAGGACAGCCGGCTGACCGCCCCCGGTGCATGGGCCGGATTCATGGCGGGGATGCTGGTGATCACCGGCAATCCCAAGGCGATCCTGTTCTACATGGGCGTGCTGCCGGGATTTTTCGATATTTCGCGGGTCAATGGCTGGGATGTGGCGGTGATTGCGGGCATGTCGGCGCTGGTGCCGTTCTGCGGCAATATCGTGATGGCCGGGTTCGTGCATCGCGCCCGGGCGCTGATCTCGTCCCCGGCGGCGCTGGCGCGGGTGAATATCGGCTCGGGCGTGGCGCTGATCCTGGTCGGGATTGTCATCGCGCTGACCTGACCGGCCCGGGGCTTCAGGCCCGGTGATAGGGCGTGCCGGCCAGGATTGCCGCGGCGCGGTACAATTGCTCGGCCAACATCACCCGCACCAGCATATGCGGCCAGACCATCGCGCCGAACGAAATGGCGGCATCGGCGCGGTTGCGCAGGCCGGGATCAATCCCGTCCGCGCCGCCGATCACGAAGGCCACGTCGCGGCGGCCGGCATCGCGCCAACCGGCCAGAAGATCGGCAAATTCCGGCGAAGTCATCATGCGCCCGCGCTCGTCCAGCGCCACCATGATTGCGCCGTCGGGCAAGGCGCGGTCCAGCAGCGCCGCCTCGGCAGCCATGCCGCCGCCCTTGCGATCCTCGACCTCCAGCACCTCCGCCGGGCCAAGGCCGATGGCCCGCCCGGTCTTGCAAAAGCGTTTCAGGTAATCATCCACCAGCAGACGTTCCGGGCCGGATCGCAGGCGCCCGACCGCGCAGATACGCACCCGCATTCAGACGCTGGCCGTGGTCACGTTTGCCGGCAGCCACATCTTTTCAAGCTGATAGAACTCGCGCACTTCGGGGCGGAAGATATGCACCACCACATCGCCGCAATCCAAGAGAACCCAATCGCCGTTCGCCTTGCCCTCGACCCGGCAGGACCGGCCCGTTTCGGCCTTCAGCCGTTCCGCCAGCTTGTCGGACATGGCAATCACCTGACGCGACGACCTGCCTGAGGCGATGACCATGTAATCGGCCATCTCCGACTTGCCGGACAGCGCGATCGGGATCACATCCTCGGCCTTGTCTTTTTCCAGGGATTCCAGAATCAGCCGCAGCAATTTTCCGCCGGGCTTGTCATCATTGGGCACGGCATGGGCCATGTCCGGGGCGGCCTTGGATGCGGCCGCATCAACACGTTCACTCAGAACGATGTCCTCCTGTCATTGCGCGCCAATATCAACAGGCCCTGACGCCGGACCCTGCGCCGCGCAGGTTAGCACGGGCAGGGCCGGTCCTCAACAATGGCCGCGCGGGACTGTGTTATTCCCGCACCAGTTTCTCGTAGGCGGTCGATATGTCGCGCGCCATCGCGCCGACCTCGAAGCGGAAATCGCCGATCTGGCCCACCGGCGTGACCTCGGCTGCGGTGCCGGTCAGCCAGCATTGCTGGAAGCCTTCCATCTCGGACGGGTCGATATGGCGTTCATGCACCGGGATCTGGCGATCCTTCAGCATTCCGATCACCGTCTGCCGGGTCAGCCCGTTCAGGAAGCAATCGGGTTTCGGCGTATGCACCTCGCCATCCTTGACGAAAAAGATATTGGCCCCCGTCGCCTCGGCGACAAAGCCGCGATAATCCATGAACAGCGCGTCCGAGCAGCCCTTCGCCTCGGCGGCGTGCTTGGACATGGTGCAGATCATGTAAAGCCCGGCGGCCTTGGCGGCGGTGGGGATGGTTTCCGGGCTGGGGCGTTTCCATTTGGAGATATCCAGCTTCGCGCCCTTGAACTTGGCGTCGCCGTAGTAATTGCCCCATTCCCAGCCGGCGATGGCCAGGCGGACCGGGTTGCGGGCGGCGGATACGCCCATATCCTCGCCCGAGCCGCGCCAGGCAACGGCGCGGACATAGGCATCGGCCCAGCCGTTCGCCTTCAGCATGTCGTATTTTGCTTTCTCGATTTCCTCGACACTATAGGGAATGTCGAAATCAATCAGGTTGGCCGAGGTTTTCAACCGCGCCGAATGTTCGGCGGATTTGAATATCTTGCCGTTATAGCAGCGTTCGCCCTCGAATACCGACGAGGCATAATGCATCGCGTGGGTCAGGATATGGACATTGGCATCGCGCCAGTCGATCATCTTCCCGTCCATCCAGATATGCCCGTCACGGTCGTCATAGGCTCCAGCCATCGTCTTGTCCTTTCTGGCCTCCGGCGCAGGCCGGATTTGCGAATATTTCACGAATAGGTCCGTTTCGGACATTTAATTACGTGAATTCGGCAGTTTGCTAGCATTTGATTCTTGGAAAGTCAACAAGACTGACATAAAATACAGCAACACGCCACATCCCGAAGCAGGCAGACCATGCAGGACCGAGGCCAGGCCACCAGCAGCGAAAATCTACTGTTCCTGACGGACGATCAGCTCCGCAAGGGGATCGAGGCGATGTTCTTCGCCTATCGCGGCTTTACCGCCGATCCGGATCGTATCCTGGAAAACTACGCCTATGGGCGGGCACATCACAGGGCGGTGCATTTCATCAACCGCGCGCCGGGCACCACGGTGAACAACCTGCTGGATATCCTTGGCGTCACCAAGCAATCGCTGAACCGGGTGTTACGCACCCTGGTCGAGGATGGCCTGGTCGAGGCCCGTATCGGCAACCGCGACAAGCGCGAGAGGCATCTGTTCCTGACGGAAAAGGGCCGGGCGCTGGAACAGGAATTGTCCAAGGCGCAGCGCAAGCGGATGCGGGCCGCTTACCGCGCTGCCGGGCCGGATGCGGTGCAGGGCTTTCGCCAGGTGCTGGAGGCGATCATGGATCCCGGCATGCGCAAGCTTCTGAACACCATGACGGATGCGGGCTGATGGCGACGGAACTCAGCGATGCCCATATCCTGATCGTTGACGATGACGAACGCATCCGCGGCCTGTTGCAGAAATTCCTCAGCCGCAACGGCTATTGGGTCAGTGCGGCGCGCGATGCGGCGCATGCGCGGCGTTTGCTGGCGGGGCTGGAGTTCGATCTGATCGTGCTGGACGTGATGATGCCGGGCGAGGATGGCATCAGCCTGACCCGCGCCCTGCGCCAGACATTGGCGACACCGATCCTGCTGCTGACCGCCAAGAGCGAAACCACTGACCGCATTTCCGGGCTGGAAGCCGGGGCCGACGATTATCTGGCCAAACCGTTCGAGCCGAAGGAATTGCTGCTGCGGATCAACGCCATCCTGCGCCGCGTGCCCAAGCCGCAGCCGGAACATGAAGTGCCCAAGACGCTGCAGATCGGCGGTTTCCGCTATGATATCACGCGCGGCGAGTTGTGGCAGGGCAGCGAGCTGATCCGCCTGACCTCGACCGAAAGCGCCTTGATGCGCATCTTTGCCGCCAGCCCGCACCAGCCGGTCAGCCGCAACCGGCTGGTCGAGGATCTGGGCCGCGACAAGGGCCAGGCACAGGAGCGCGCCATCGACGTGCAGATCACGCGCCTGCGGCGCAAGATCGAGGCCGATCCGAAAACTCCGCGTTATTTGCAAACGGTCCGCGGCGCGGGGTACATGCTGACGCCGGATTGATCGGCCAGGCAAAGGGCAAGGCCGGCCCGGGCACCGGGGCACAGGACCGGCCGAAACGGAGCGACGTCCGATAATATCCGTATTGCGCTAGTCTTCGGGTGGACCGATTGTCGTGGTCACGCTGCCCAGCCGTTCGATCGCAACCATGCAGATATCGCCGGACTGCAACGCCCCGACACCTGCAGGCGTGCCGGAATAGATCAGGTCGCCAGGGCGAAGCTCCATCGAGCGTGAGAGGATCGCGATCACCTCGGGGATGGACCAGATCAGGTCTTTCAGATCGGCCTGCTGGCGGATCGCGCCGTTGACCTCGGTGCGGATTTCGCCGCTGGCAGGATGGCCGATGGCGGCCACCGGATGCAGCGGCCCGCAGATTGCGGATCTATCGAACGCCTTGCCCCAATCCCAGGGGCGGCCCAGTTCGCGCGCCGCCAACTGCTGGTCGCGGCGGGTCAGGTCGTTGCCGATGGCATAGCCCCAGACATGCGACAGGCTGTCGGCCTCGGCGATATTGCGTCCGCCTTTGCCGATTGCCACCACCAGTTCGCCCTCGAAATGGAAATTGGCGGTTTCCGGCGGATAGGGAACAATGGCGCCGTCATCCACCACCGCATCCGCCGGCTTGGTGAAGAAGAAGGGCGGTTCGCGGTCGGGATCGCGGCCCATTTCACGGGCATGGGCAGCGTAGTTGCGCCCGACGCAGAAAATGCGCCGCACCGGGAAACGCGCCTCGCTGTTGGCCACCGCGACCGAAGGCTGTGGCGGCGGCGGGATTACGAAATCGGTCATGGCTGGTCCTGTCTGTGGTCAAGCGGGCAAGGGATCGGCCCGACGGTCTGTTTGATGCAAGTTCTGCGCATTGGACGTGAACAATCAACCCCGTGATCGGGCCTGGACCCCGGAACCGGCCCCGATGCCTGCCGCAAATCCGTTCAACCGCAGGCTTTTCGACACACCCCCTATCTTCCTGTCACAGTTTCTGTAAACATTGTGATAATTGCATATGACCAGCGCGTTCCACCGGGCTCCATCCGTCAGAACGCCGATCCGGAGCCTGCACCGCATGGAAAATGTCCAGCTTACGGGTGAGATGATCGTCGTGCTTGCCCTGCTCGGCTTCACGGTGTTCATGTTCGTGGCCGAGGTGCTGCGGGTCGATCTGGTGGCGATCCTGGTGCTGGTCATCATCGGTATCCTCGGCCAGTTGCCTGGGCTGGAGAGCCTGGCAAGCGAGGGCAAGCTGTTCAGCGGCTTTTCCTCGAACGCCGTCATGTCGATTATCGCGGTGATGATCATCGGTTCGGGCCTGGACCGGACCGGTATCATGAACAAGCTGGCGGCCGTGATCCTGAAATATGGCGGAGCCCGCGAAATCCGCATCACGGCAATCATTTCCGGCACTGTGGGGATCGTGTCGAGCTTCATGCAGAATGTCGGCGCGGCGGCGCTGATGATGCCGGTGGCCAGCCGGATCTCGGTTCGCTCGGGCTTTCCGCTCAGCCGGTTGCTGATGCCGCTTGGCTTTTGCGCCATTCTCGGCGGCACGGTAACGATGGTGGGATCGTCGCCGCTGATCCTGCTGAACGACCTGATCCTGCATTCCAACGGCGATCTGCCGGAATCGCACCGTATCCGCACTTTCGATCTGTTCGATGTGACTCCGGTCGGCCTGACGCTGGTGGCGACCGGCATCGTGTATTTCGCATTGTTCGGGCGCTGGGTGCTGCCCTCTGCGCCCAAGCGCGACGCCGCCGCCGCCGGCCAATCAATGGCGGAATACCTGAAAGCCACCTACAAGCTGAAGGCCGATCTGGTCGAGGTGATCGTGCCCGCGGGCAATATCCTGGTCGGCCAGACCATCGACGATATCATGAACGCACATCACCTTTACATTGTCGGCACGCAATATGCCGGCCAGAAGGTGATCGCGCCGCGTCTGGATACCGAAATCCTGACCCCCTGCCGGCTGGCGATCCTTGGCCGCAAGAAGGTGATCGAGCAGATCTGCGACATCTACGGCCTGAAGGTGCTGCCTCGGCTGGATGTCTTTACCGAGGATTTCTCGCCGGTGCGCGCCGGTGTTGCCGAGATCGTGGTGCCGCCGGGTTCAGCCGTGATCGGCAAGACCGCACGCGACCTCAGGCTGCGCGGCAGCTTCGGGATGAGCCTTCTGGCCATCCACCGCGCCGCCGACACGATGAGCCTGGTCGAGACCGAGGATCACCATGCCGTGCGGATCGGCAAGGTGCCGCTTCAGGCGGGCGATACGCTGGTGGTGCATACGCCCTGGGACATGCTGATCCGGCTGAAATCCAACCGCGATTTTGTCATCGTCACCAGCGATTTCCCGCAGGACGATCTGCGCCCGAAAAAGGTTGGCTGGGCCGTATTGTTCTTCGCCGTCGCGCTTGGCCTGATCCTGTTCACCGACATGCGGGTATCCTTGTGCCTGATGACTGGGGCGGTGGGCATGATCATCGCCCGCGTGTTGACGATGGACGAAGCCTATCGCGCCGTAAGCTGGAGCACGGTGTTTCTTCTGGCCTCGTTGATCCCGCTGGGCGCGGCGGTGCAGAATACCGGCACCGCCGCCTGGATCGCGCAGCATGTCATTGCGCTGCTGGAGGGTTGGCCCGTCTGGTCGCTGCAGGCCGGCGTTGCGGTGCTGGCGACGGCGTTCTCGCTGGTGATGTCGAATGTCGGCGCGACGGTACTGCTGGTGCCGCTGGCCATCTCGATCGCGCTGGCGACCGGGGGCGATCCGGCGCTGTTCGCGCTGACCGTGGCAATCTCGACCTCGAATTCCTTCATCATCCCGACGCATCAGGTGAACGCGCTGATCATGGGGACGGCGGGCTATCGGGTGGTAGATTTCCTGCGGGCCGGCGGGGTGATGACGGTGCTGTTCCTGGTGGTGTCGCAGGCGATGATCCACCTGGTGTTCTGACAGCTCGTGCCAATGCAGCAAGCTTCAGATTAGTGCATGTCCAGCGCGTATTTCCGCAGTATTTCCAAAGGGATCGTCTCCAGCACGCTTTGATGCGTGGCGGCCAGAACCACCTTCGGCGCGGCCCCTTCGGCATGTACCTGCGCCCAGCGATCCACGCACAGGCACCAGCGGTCGCCCGCCTTCAGCCCGTCAAAGCCGTATTCCGGGCGCGGCGTGGACAGATCGTTGCCGAGATATTTCGACATCGCCAGAAACTCGTCCGTCACCTGGCAGCACACCGTATGCTTGCCAATGTCCAGCGCGTTGGTATTGCAGCAGCCATCGCGGAAAAACCCGGTCATCGGCTTGGTCGAGCATGGCTGGAGCGGCTCGCCCAGCACATTGATGCTGGGATCCATATCCGGCCGCGTTGTCTCAGGTTCCTGCTTCGCCATTTCGCCCCCCGGTTCGCTGAAGGTCAGGTTAGGGGCAGCGGCGGGGGCGATCAATGGGGGAATGCGGGTTGGGGGGCGTTAACCCGGAAACTCTGCTGTAGTGCTGAGAAATGGTGCCCCAAGACGGACTCGAACCGCCGACCTACTATTTACGAAACAGTTGCTCTACCGACTGAGCTATTGGGGCATCGGGCGTGCTGATAGCAAGGAACGAGCGCTATGGGTAGCCCAAAAATCACGTCTGTTTGACGGCGTGATCGGCAATCACGTAGGGATCGCCGACGATGCCGTCCATGTCGTCCGAGGTTTCGGCCATGCGCCCGGCGAAATCCTTGCGGGCGGGTTCGGCCGGTTCGGCCTCGGGTACCGCTTCGGCCTCCGCTTCAGGCTTGGCCACCTCAGGTTCTTCCGGCTCGGGTGCCTTCTGCTCGGTCAGGGCACCGACGATCAGCGGCAGCATGGCGGCGGCGGCCTGGGCGTTTTCCGCCGGGGCCGGGGCGGGCAGCCAGGACAGGGTATCGAACCCTGCGCAATTCTCGCAGACCGGCACCCATGTGCTGTGGACATGGCGGCATTTGGTGCAGGTCCACTGGTTGCCGCGCGGGGCTGACAGGGCGCGGGCCAGCCAGCCGCGCACCACGTTGTCGGGCGCGCCTTCGCCGCGTTCGATCGCCGCCATCACCGTCAGCGAACGGATCGTCGGACCGGTTTCGGCCAGATTGCCGATACCATCGCGGGCAGCGCCGAAATCGCCTGCGGCAATCGCCAGTTCCGCTGCCAGCAGGCGTGATTCGGCATCCTCGGGCTTGAGTTTCAGCAGGGGCTGGAACCGTGCCAGCCGCGCCTCGGGGGTTTCGTCGGGCGAGATTTCCGCGAAGGCGGCGGCCAGGTCGGGATGCGGCTGCACGCTCCAGGCCTTGCGGATCACCTTGGCGGCATTGCGATAGGAGGAATCGAGGCCGTACATCTCCGCCGCCAGCACCGCCGCCGGGATCAGATCGGGCGACAGGCGGTTGGCCTGCAATGCCGCCACCTTGCCGTTCTCGATCTCGCCGGCCTCCAGCTTTTCGCGCGCCTCGGCCAGGGCCAGCACCGCATCGCGCCTTGTGTGGACATCGCGCGGCAGCACCTTTGCCTTCAGCTTGGCGGCCAGCGTGGCGCGGGCACCTTTCCAGTCGGCCTTTTCCGATTGCAACCCGAACAGGGTGTCCAGCGTACCCTCGTGGCGCGGTCGCAGGGCAAAGGCCTTTTCCGCCAGTTTCAGCGCGGTGTCGGTGTCGCCCTCGGCCAGTTTCTGCTTCAGGATGCCCTGCACGCCGACGAACCGCGTGCGGTCATCGCCCAGCAATTTCTTGTAATGCGCCTGCGCGGCCTGGGTTTCGCCGTTCATTTCCGCCGCCTGCGCGGACAGCAACAACGTCAGGTCCGGGCGGCCCAGATACTTTTCGGCCCGCGCTGCCTTGGCCATCGCCACCTTGCCCTCGCCCGAGGCCAGCGCCATCAGGCCATCGGCCAGCGCCTCGAATCCCCGGCGTTCGCGGTTGCGGTCGAAATAGCGGGAAATCGCGGTTTCGTCGCCGTTGAGGAAGCGGAAGGTCGCCACCAGCAGGCCCGAGATGCGAAACAAGAGCCAGCCGGCCAGCAGGATCAGCACCAGCACCACCATCGCCGCCAGCGGTGTGAGCGAAAATTCCATCGCGCCAAGGGCGATGCGCACTTCGCCGCCCGCCTCGATCACGTAGCCGGCGCCATAGGTCACCGCCGCGACCAGCACGACGAACAGCACGATCTTGAACAAGGACCAGATCATTTCGCGGCCTCCCCGGCGTCTATTGCCTGATCGAGTTCCTTAAGCCCGGCCTGCACCGCCAGCAGGGCATCGGCATCTTTCAGCCAACCCGCCATCGCCTCGACCCCCGGTTCGGGCAATTGGCGCACCAGATCGGCGGCGGCCTGAAGCTCGGCGCGGCCAAGGGCGGCTTCGGCGCGCGACAGGATCGCGTCGGGATCGTCGCCCTCGCGTTCCTCAAGCGAGCGTGCGCCAAGCTGTGCTTCCAGGAACGCGCCCAGCTTGCCGGTCAGGCTGTCATCCGCACCGGCCCGGATCGAGGCTTTCAGCCCCTTGCGCGCCGCCTTGGGATAGCCCTGTTGCAATTGCAGCAAGGTCGGCACGCCCTGATCGGCGCGGCCACCAAGGGCCGCCGGGATATCCACCGCTGCCGCGCGCGCCAGTTCGGCCAGTTGATCGCCATAGGCGCGGCCGGTTTCAATCGCCGCATTCAGCCGCTCGCGGGCCAAGGCCAGGTCAACCTCGCCCGCCGCTTCGGTCAGTTCCGTCACCTTGGCGCGGGCGGCGTCCAGCCCGGCCTCGGCCTTGTCGGTGATCGCCTGCAGCTTCTGGTCCAGTTCCTCCCGGCTGATCGTCTGGTTTTCCAGCCGCGCCTTCAGCGCGTCGATCTCGGCGGCGTAGCGCGACATCAGTTCCGAGGTGGCGGCGCTGATCTCGCCTCCGGTTTCGGCAACCGTTTCGGCCAGCCGCTGGCGCGCGGCCTCCAGCCCGGCAAGGGCCTCGTCCAGCGAGGTTTCGGTGCCGCTCATCCGCTCGCCGAGGCGGGCGATTTCAGCGTCCAGCGCCGCCTTCATCGCGCGGACATCGGCCTCCAGTTTCACCAATGCGGAATTGTCCCGCTGGGTTTCCAGCGTGGCAATCCGGCCATCCAGCGCGGCCAGCGTCTCGGTCAGCTTCGCGTCCATCCGGGCCAGGTCCGGGCCGTAATCCTTTGGCGGCGGGTTCAGCGCATCATTGGCGAACCAGCCGATACCACCCGCCACCACACCACCGGCCAGCAAGGCGGCAAACCCGGCAAGTCCGCCGGATCTGCGGGGCGGTTCGGGGGCTTTTGTCTTAGGTGGTTCGGATTTCGGAGGTTCCGCTTTGGGTGGCTCAGCTTTGCGCGGTTCGGATTTCGGCGGCTCCTGTGCCTGTACCGGCTTCGGCGGCTCCTTCGCGCCCTCTTTCGATGCGTCCTTCGCAGCATCCTTCACCGGCTCGGATTTCACGACTTCCACCGCCTTGGCGTCGATCACCTGAGGCGCTGCGGCGGGCTTGGCAGCGTCCGGTTTCTTCGGCGGGTCCAGTACCACCGGCGCGGATTTTGTCGTCTTCGCGCGGGTGCGCCGCTTTGCGGTGCCGCCGGCGGGTGTCGTCTTCTTCGTCGCCACGGTTCAGGTCCTTTGCTGCGGTGTCAGAGGCTGGCCGGCAATCGCCCGGCCCGTCAAAGATAGGCCAGCGCCCCAACCCCCACAAGGGATTCCCGGGGTGCGTTACAGGAATCCGGCGATTTCCCGCGTAACCGCCCCGGCGGCAGGCTCATCGACAATGCGGACCGCCCGGAAGGCCAGCCCGGCAAGCGGCGCGGCGACATTGTTGCTGAGGCAGATGGCAATGGCCCCGCTCAGGTCGAGCTGCGCGGCCTGTTCGGCGAACAGCCTTGCTGTGCGCGGCGAAAACAAGGGCACCAGCAGGGGCGTGCCATCGAACAGGGCGCGCGCCCCGGGCGCAAGCGGGCGCTGGCGCTGGTCGTAAACGATCTGGTCTTGCGTGGCATGGCCCAGGGCCGTCAGCCATTCGGCCAGCGCACTGGCCCGGTGACGCCCCCGCAGATAAAGGAAATGCTGCCCCTCGGGCGGCGGATGTTGCAAGGCCAGTTGCAGCAGATCGTCCGCCGTTCCCTCTGCGGCTTCGGCCCTCAGCCCGGCGGCACGCGCGGTCTCGGCGGTTTTGCCCCCGACGCAGAGGCAGGGAATATCCCGCCGCGCCGTTCGCGCCGCATATTCCGCTACGCCATTGACCGAGGTGAAAAGCAATTGATGCACGTCGTTCAGATCGGGCGCACCGGCAACCGGCACGATTTCCAGCAAGGGCGCGACCTCGATCCGCAGCCCCTCGCCACAGGCGGCACGCAAATCCGCCGCATAGGCGGTGGATTGGTCAGCCGCGCGGGTCAGAAGGATCGGGATGCCGGGATTGCTTGCCATGCGGACAGGTGTTACCTGCGAGCCAGCGCCCAGGCAAGAGCATCACATGACGCAAGCACTGACCATTCTCGGGCTGGAAAGCAGTTGCGACGATACCGCCGCCGCAATTCTGCGCCACGCGCCGGGCGGGGCGGCGGAGATCCTGTCGTCGGTAGTTTACGGCCAGACCGCGCTGCATGCCGATTTCGGCGGCGTGGTGCCCGAGATCGCCGCCCGCGCCCATGCCGAAAAGCTGGACCTTTGCGTTGAACAGGCGCTGGCCGAAGCGGGCGTCGGGCTTGGCGATCTGGACGCGGTGGCGGTGACGGCCGGGCCGGGGCTGATCGGCGGTGTCTTGTCCGGCGTGATGTGCGCCAAGGGGCTGGCCGCCGGGGCGGGCCTGCCGTTGATCGGGGTCAACCATCTGGCCGGGCATGCCCTGACCGCGCGGATGACCGATCAGGTGGATTTTCCCTATCTCGCGCTGCTGGTCTCGGGCGGGCATTGCCAGTTTCTGATCGTGCGCGGGCATGACGATTACACAAGGCTGGGCGGCACGATCGACGACGCCCCGGGCGAGGCGTTCGACAAGACGGCAAAGCTGCTGGGCCTGCCGCAACCGGGCGGCCCGGCGGTGGAGGCGGCGGCGCTTGCAGGCGATGCAAGGCGGTTCCGCTTTCCCCGCCCGCTTCTGGATCGCGATGGTTGCGACATGTCGTTTTCCGGTCTGAAAACCGCGCTGCGCCGCGCCCGCGATGAATTGGTGGACGTGCAGGGCGGGTTGACCGCGACAGATATCGCCGATCTCAGCGCCGGGTTTCAGTCGGCGGTTTGCGACGTGCTGGTGGAAAAATCCCGCCGTGCGCTGGCCGAGGCGGGCGTGCCTGTACTGGCGGTGGCCGGTGGGGTCGCCGCGAACGGGCCGATCCGCGCCGGCCTGACAACGCTTTGCGCCAGCGAAGGCGTGCGCTTCGTTGCCCCGCCGCAGCGGTACTGCACCGATAACGCCGCGATGATCGCCTGGGCCGGGCTGGAACGCTTCCGCGCCGGGCAGTTTGACGACATGACACTGGCCGCCCGCCCGCGCTGGCCGCTTGACGCGCGCGCCGAACCCATGCTGGGATCGGGCAGGAAGGGGGCCAAGGCATGAGCAGCATCACCATCGCCGGTGCAGGCGCATTCGGCACCGCGCTGGCCATCGCGCTGGCCCGCGAAGGGCGGACAACCCGCCTGTGGTCGCGCGATGCCGATGCCGCCAGCGCCATGCAGGACGCACGGCAAAACGCCAGCCGCCTGCCCGGTGCCGGTTTTCCCCGCGATCTGTTGATCTCCGCCGATGCCGACGATCTGGCCGCCGAAACCGTGCTGATTGCGGTGCCGACGCAAAGCCTGCGCGGGTTTCTGGCGGCGCATGGCGACCATTTGCAGGGCTCCACATGCGTTTTGTGCTGCAAGGGGATCGAGTCGGGCACCGGGCTGCTGCCCAGCCAGATTCTCGCCTCGGTCCTGCCGGATGTGCGCGGCGCGGTTCTGACCGGCCCGGGCTTTGCCTCGGAAATCGCCCGTGGCCTGCCGACCGCGTTGACCTTGGCGATGGATGGCGCGGGCGATCCGGCGCTTCAGGCGCTGTTGTCCACGGCAACGCTGCGGCTTTATCTGTCGAACGACCCGACCGGGGCACAGCTTGGCGGGGCGCTGAAAAACGTGATTGCCATTGCCTGTGGTATCTCGATCGGGGCCGGTCTTGGCGAAAGCGCGCGCGCCGCGCTGATGACACGCGGCTACGCCGAGATGATGCGCCTGGCCACCGATATGGGGGCCAGTGCGGCGACGCTGGCGGGCCTCAGCGGATTTGGCGATCTGGCGCTGACCTGCACCTCGCTGCAATCGCGCAACTACGCGCTTGGCCATCGGCTGGGACAGGGCGGCGCGATCGGCGACGGCACGCTGGAAGGTGTCGCCACCGCCCGCGCCAGCCTGACACTGGCGGAACCGCGCGGGGTGGAGATGCCGGTGGCCGGGATCGTTGCCGCCGTGCTGGAAAAGTCACTGACGATCAACGAGGCGGTCGCAGCCCTGCTGTCGCGGCCATTGAAAGCGGAATAGGGGAAATCATGGCCCATTGGCTGTTCAAATCGGAACCCTCGACCTGGAGCTGGGACGACCAGGTGGAAAAAGGCGATACCGGCGAGGAATGGGACGGCGTGCGCAATTATCAGGCGCGCAACAACATGCGCCTGATGCAGATCGGCGATCTGGGGTTTTTCTATCATTCGCAAAGCGAAAAGGCCGTGGTCGGGATTGTCGAGATCTGTGCGCCGACACATCCAGACAGCACCACCGACGATCCGCGCTGGGACTGCGTCGATATCCGCGCGGTGCGTCCGCTGGCGCAACCGGTGACGCTGGCGATGTGCAAGGCGGATGCGCGGCTGGCCGGGATGGTTCTGGTCAACAACACGCGGCTTTCGGTGCAGCCGGTCAGCGACGAGGAATGGCGGATCGTCTGCGAACTTGGCGGCGTGCCGGTGGCGTAAACGGGCGCTGGCGGTAATGGTGCCGGAGGCCCGACAAATCGACCAGTCGATTGGAATATCCGGCAAGGCGGGTGGTCTGCTGGCGTTCAATCGGCATTAAAAGCCAATAGCCTGTGGATGAAGGCTTGGTCCCGGACTGCGCCTCTGCCGGCACCGGCCCAGGCCATCTGCGAAGGCATCTGCCCGACCACCCGGATTCACCAATTGTTAACCGAACCTGCGGCAAGGTCGTCCCATGCGCAGCCGACGTCCCCATCTGGAATTTGCCGAAGCCCCGTTACCGGGCTTCGTGATACCGGGCCAGCGCAAGGATATCGAGGATTTTCGCCAGAACCACCGCGCCCGCCTGCGTGACCGTTTCATGCAGGGCGGTGCGGCGGCGATGCCGGATTACGAATTGCTGGAACTCGTCCTGTTCCGCGCCATCCCCCGGCAGGACGTGAAGCCCCTGGCCAAGACCCTGCTGAACGAGTTTGGCGATTTCAACCATGTGCTGGCGGCACCGGCGGCACGGCTGCGCCAGGTGGCCGGGGTCGGCGATGCCGTGGTGCAGGAATTGAAGATCGTCGAGGCGGCGGCGCATCGCATGGCCCGCGCCAGGGTGTTGAAACGGCCGGTTCTGTCGTCCTGGGATGCCCTGCTGGATTACTGCAAGACGGCGATGGCGCATCGCCCGCTGGAGCAGTTTCGCATCCTCTATCTCGATCGCAAGAACGTTCTGATCGCGGATGAGGAACAGCAATCGGGCACCGTCGATCATGTGCCGGTCTATCCGCGCGAGGTGGTCAAACGGGCGCTTGAGCTGAATGCCTCGGCGCTGATTCTTGTCCACAACCACCCGTCCGGCGACCCGTCGCCATCGGATCAGGATATCGCGATGACGCGCGCGGTTCAGGAGGCCGCGCAGGTGCTGGGCATTACCATCCACGACCATCTGGTGATCGGCAAGGAACAGGATTTCAGCTTTCGCGGTGCCGGGTTGCTGTGATCAGCGCAGCCAGATTTCCACCCGCCGGTTGATCCGGCGGCCCTCGGGCGTGTCATCGCAGGCCAATGGCGAAACCTCGCCCAGGCCAATGGTGCGAAAGCGGATTTTCGACAGGTCGGCACGGCTGGCGGCAGCACTCAGCGCGGCCTGCACCTGTTCGGCGCGCGCGCGCGAGATGCGGCGGTTGCCGGTGGCGCTGCCTTCACCGTCGGAAAATCCGGCGATGATGATTTCGCGCCCGTCGAAATCGCCCAGTTCCAGCATGTCGGCCAGCAGCCGGATATTGCGTTCCGAACGCGCGTCCATGTTTGTTGAATTGTCATCGAACCGCAGCGTCGCCGACAGCCGCTCGGCCGCGCCCAGCGTGGTGACCAGCCCTTGCAGCGCCGGAAGTTCAACGTCCTCGCCGGCATTGCGGATGGCATTGGCGATGCGCTCGGGCTGGTCGGCCAGCGTCAGGCGGTGCAGGTCCTGACCTACAAACCCGAGATCGGCGATGGCAAGCTGCGCGGCGTCGCCGTCCAGCCATGTCAGAAAGCTGCGGGCAAAGACCGGCAGGCGCCGGGCCGGGCGCAGGATGTAGTAATAGCGCGTCAGCGGGTAATCGCCCGCCTGCAAATTGAACATCGACACTGGCATCCGGATGCCGCAGGCCCCGCGCAAGGCCAGCGCACGCGCATTGCGCACGCCCGCAAAGCCGGTATAGCCCAGCCCGAAGGGATCACGCGCCAGCGTATCCGAAAGATCGCGGTCATTCTGGAACGCCCGTCCCGGCATCGGGGCAGGCGGGCCATCGGGAAACACCGCTGCGGCAAAGGCCCCGGCCAGTTCCGACCCCGCCTGACGGCGATAGAGCGCAATCGGCGCGTCGATACCGCCAAGATCGGCCCAGTTGCTGATCCGCCCGGAATAGATCGCGGCGATATCCTCCAGCGACAAGGCCCGCACCGGGTTCAGCGGCGAGACGATGAAGACCAGCGCGTCAATCGCCAGCACCTGACGGCGATAGGGGCTGGCCAGATCACCGGCGCTGGCGGTTCTGGCCAGTTCCAGTTCAGGCTCGGCAGGCAGGCGGGTGGTGATGGCGATATCGGCGCGATCCGCGATGATGTCGCCAATCGCCCGCCCCGACACCGCCGCACTGGCCTGCAGCCGCGCCAGCGGCACCCGCGCGGCATCCGAAATGAAATAGGTCCAGCCCGCGCGCCCGTGATCCTGCCGGAGCGTGGTCATGCCACGGGAAAATCCGAACGCCTCGATCAGGCCGGGCAGCAGGCCGCTGATGGCGGTATCGTTGCCCGACAGCGTGACATCGGCGGCGAACTGGCCGGGATCGGGGCAGGCAAGGCCGATGCAGGACAGGCCGAGCGCATTCAAGGTCATCTCGCCGAAACGGGTGTCGAGGCGAAAGAACTCGCCATCGTAATCCAGCAGCGTGCCGGAAACCTCGACCGTGCCATCGGCGGAACGCAGCGTGATATCCTGAGCGGAAAGAGGCAGCGCAGCGGCCAGGAAAATTCCGGCGAAACCGCAGACCAGTCGCCGGAAAAATGCGTACATGCAACCCCGCCTCGATATCCGTTCCCGAACCTGCCGCGAAAATTGCCGGTCAGCCGGGAGCGGAGCGTGCCACTGGCACTACCTTGCGGCGATAATCAAGTCCCTGACGGCATTTTTCAAGACCAAGCTTTGCGGCCCGCTGCCGCAATCGGGCAGGCGGAACTGCACGCCCGACGCCCCGACCAGCCGGCCGCTGCGCGAATGGAAGCTGCGCACGACCTGGCCCGAGCCGCAGGTTTCCGCGCTGCCGGCAGCGGCCACCAGCAATTCGACGATGCCCGAGGCCCTGGCCGCGTTCTTGTGCGGCAGGGTGTAAATCTCGGCCATTGCGCGGTCATCAAGGCCCGGATCGCCCAGCCGCATCGTATAGCCGCCGCCGCGACGGCCCTGCCAGACATGCCCGGCGGACCCCTCCGAGGCACCGAATTCCAGCGCATGCAGGCCAAGATCGAAATCGCCCTGCCACTGGATCGCCACGCGCTCAAAATCCGCCATGTCGGGCACCGAAACGCGGGTCGACAGCACCGGAGCACCGGCAACCTGCACCGCGATGCGGGATTTCGATTCAAAGGCCGGGATTTCGATCTTCAGCAACCCGGCATGACCGGACGAGACCGCAATGGTCAGCCTGGCATGGCTGATCTCCACCCGCGCATTCGGATGGCAGGGCGCGTTCAGTGTCAGTTCGATCATCGCACCGGGAACGGCGCGGGCCGACAGGTCCAGGCCGCAGGGCGTGCCGAACGGGCTTTGATCTATCTCCGATTGGGTTTGCGGAGTGGCAAAGCCGGTATCGGCGCGGACAACACCGCCAAGGGCGGGAAAGACCGCGGCGCGCGCAACAGCAGCCGGATCGCGCGGCAGCGACAGGCCGGGTTCCGGCTCAGGGCTGATATCGCTGGCGGTATCCGCATCGGCGCGGACCTCGGCAACCTGGCTGATCGCGGCGGCGGCATTGCGCGGTGTGCGGTCTATCGCGA
Source organism: Paracoccaceae bacterium (assembly GCA_019911965.1). Taxonomy (GTDB): domain Bacteria; phylum Pseudomonadota; class Alphaproteobacteria; order Rhodobacterales; family Rhodobacteraceae; genus UBA5972. The sequence continues at coordinate 106,822 of JAIOJF010000025.1, forward strand.
AGGTGCCGTTGACCTCTGCGCCTCCGCCCGGGCGTTCCGGGCGCTGGAAGGCAACCGAGGTATCCACCGCCACGCGGGCCAGCTTGGCGCCCGAGACCGGCAGCACCGTGATTTCACCGGGCGCGGTGCGGCCCAGATGCACATTGGCAATCTCCAGATCGCCCTGATTGATTTCCACCTGCGCGGCAAGGCCGGGAACGTCGACCGCCGGGCCGGTTTCGATGGTGGCGACCGGATCGCGGCCATCCATCAGACGCAAGGCGACGCTGGCGGCTTCGCAGACCGCGCCGCTGAACAGGCAGTAGCGGAACACCTGATGGCCCGTGCAACTGACTGGCGAGGCATAGACAAAGCTGCTGCCCGCCTGCGAGACCGAGCCGCAATCGGGCTGGCTGATCAGGCGGATGGATTCCACCGGTATCTTCCCGGCATTCACATCGTTGCGCAGAACGAACAGGCGCTGGTCGCGTCCGGCCTGGACGGTGAAGATATCGTCCACGGCCTTCACGTTCACCTCGCCCCGGAATTTCGCCATCACGGAATCCGAGTTGGTGGTGATCACCGCCACCGACACTGTCAGAAACAGCGCGGTATAGACCAATCCCATCTTTTCACTGATCCGCATGGCATGCTCCGCCGGTAATGCAGGTTCCATTCAGTGTGATGATTACCGGCAATTGTGGCTACAATACCGAATTCACATGGCCATTTGTAGGATTCGCGCAAAATTGCGCCGGGTACAGGTGGCGCGGCGAAATGGCGCGGGGGCGGCCCCGCGCTGCACGTTTCAGGCCAATCCGGTCCGGTTCAGACCGCGCCGTGGCAATGCTTGTATTTCTTGCCCGATCCACAAGGGCAGGGCGCATTGCGCGATGGCGTGCCCCAGGTGGCGGGATTGTCGGGGTTGACCTCGGCCGCGCTGTCCGCGCCATCCGGTGCCGCCACCGCCCCGCCCGCAGCCTGCTGCTGCGCCATCATCTGGGCGATCATGGCGCGTTGCTCCTCCTCGCTCAGCGGGCGGATCTGCGACAATTGCTCGGAGACCTGGCTGCGCAGCGCGTTCAGCAGGCTTTCAAACAGGGTGAAGCCTTCGGACTTGAACTCGTTCAGGGGATCGCGCTGGGCATAGCCGCGGAAGCCCACCACCGAACGCAGATGCTCCAGCGTCACGATATGTTCGCGCCACTTGGTGTCGATGGTCTGCAGCAACAGCGACTTTTCGATGTTGCGCATGGTCTCGGCACCGAAATCGACGGCCTTTTTCGCCATGAATTCATCGCTGGCCTTGTACAGGCGCTCGCGCACCACCTCGTCGTCAACGCCTTCTTCATCGGCCCATTCAAGGATTTTCTCGTCCACCCCGATAAAGCGCAGCACATCGGCGTAAAGCCCCGGCATATCCCATTGATCGGCATAGGTTTTCGGCGGCATATGCTGTTCCACCAGATCGTCGATCACCTGATGCCGCATGTCGGCAACCACGTCTGACAGATCGCTGGTTTCCATGATCTCGCGGCGCTGGCTGAAGATCGCCTTGCGCTGGTCGTTCATCACGTCGTCGTATTTCAGCAGATGCTTGCGGATGTCGAAGTTGCGCCCCTCGACCTTGGCCTGCGCCTTTTCCAGGCTCTTGTTCACCCAGGGATGAATGATCGCCTCGCCTTCCTTCATGCCCAAGGTGTTCAGCACCTTGTCCAGCCGTTCCGAGCCGAAAATCCGCATCAGATCGTCTTCCAGGCTGAGGAAGAACGACGACCGCCCCGGATCGCCCTGACGGCCCGACCGCCCGCGCAACTGGTTGTCGATGCGCCGGCTTTCGTGGCGTTCCGTGGCCAGAACGTACAACCCCCCGGCGGCGATCACCTTCTTTTTCTCTTCGGCATGTTCGGCCTCGATCCGGGTGCGGATTTCCACGGGATCGGCATCGGGGTTGGCCTCGATCTCTTCCATCACCTTCATTTCGACATTGCCGCCAAGCTGAATGTCGGTGCCGCGACCGGCCATGTTGGTTGCGATGGTGACCGAGCCGAACCGCCCGGCATCGCCGACGATCTTGGCTTCCTGTTCGTGGTGGCGGGCGTTCAGCACGTTATGCGGCACGCCTTCCGCCTTCAGCATCTCCGACAGCGTCTCGGATTTCTCGATCGAGGTGGTGCCGACCAGCATCGGCTGGCCCTTTTCATGGCCTTCCTTGATCGCCTTCACCACCGCTTCGTATTTTTCACGCGCGGTGCGGTAGACCTGATCGTGCTCGTCCACCCGCGCCACTGGCTGATTGGTCGGCACTTCGACCACGCCCAGCTTGTAAATCTCCATGAATTCCTCGGCCTCGGTCTGGGCCGTGCCGGTCATGCCGGCCAGTTTTTCATAGAGGCGGAAATAATTCTGGAAGGTGACGCTGGCATAGGTCACGTTTTCCGGCTGGATCTTGACACCTTCCTTGGCCTCGATCGCCTGATGCAGCCCGTCCGACAGGCGGCGGCCCGGCATCATGCGGCCGGTGAATTCGTCGATCAGCACGATCTCGCCATTGCGCACGATGTAATCCTTGTCCTTCTTGAACAGGACATGCGCACGCAGACCTTGCGTGACGTGATGCACCAGCGTGGTGCTTTCGGGATCATAAAGCGTCGCCTCGGAATCGAGGATACCTTCGGCATGCAGGCGCTGTTCGATGAAATCGTTGCCGGCATCGGTATAGGTGACGTTGCGGGTTTTCTCATCCAGATTGAAATGCTCGGGCTGAACGTCGGGGATCAGGGTGTTGATCGACTGATAGAGCGCGCTGCGGTCATCCGACGGGCCGGAAATGATCAGGGGCGTGCGCGCCTCGTCGATCAGGATCGAATCGACCTCGTCCACGATGGCGAAGTAATGGTCGCGCTGGTACATGTCCTTCAGTTCGGATTTCATGTTGTCGCGCAGGTAATCGAAGCCCAGTTCGTTATTGGTGGCATAGGTCACGTCGGCGGCATAGGCGGCCTGCTTGTCGGCATCGTTCTGGCCGGGAACCACCACGCCGGTGGTCATGCCCAAAGCCTCGTAGACCTGGCCCATCCATTCCGCATCGCGCCGCGCCAGATAATCGTTGACGGTGACAACATGCACCCCGCGCCCGGTCAGCGCGTTCAGATAGACCGGCAGCGTCGCCATCAGCGTCTTGCCTTCGCCGGTCTTCATCTCGGAAATGTTACCCTGATGCAGGAAAATCCCGCCCATCAGCTGCACATCGAAAGGGCGCAGGCCCAGCGTGCGCACAGCGGCTTCGCGGGCATTGGCGAAGGCTTCGGGCAGCAGCGCGTCCAGACTTTCGCCGCCTTCCAGCCGGGCCTTGAATTCGGCGGTCTTTTCCTTGATCCCGTCGTCGGTCAGGGCCTTGAACTGGTCCTCCAGCGCGTTGATCCGCTCGACAATCGGCTTTGTCGCCTTGATCTTGCGATCATTCGGTGTGCCAAAAACCTTCTTGGCGATCTTTCCAAAGCCCAGCATTTACGTTCCGTTCGAGTCCTGTCGCCGATATTGGCGGTTCATTTACGCAACCGTGAAAAACCTTGCCTTGCCCGTCCCGGCATTCGGACCTAGAACGCCGGGAACCCAAGGGTGCCCTGCCAGCCTTTGCACGATGGTCAAAGGCATGTAAGGGGATGCCCGTCAGGTGTCAACGTCGCCCCTGAACCGGCGTCGCAACCGCACGATCAAGGCCCGCCCGGCGCGCGCCCCAACAGGAGACTGAAATGACCCGTTTGACCACCTTCCTTGCCGGCACTGTCTGCGCCGTTCTGCTGGCCGTCAGCGCCAATGCAGAAGAAAAGCTGGATGCCAATACTGTACTGGCCAGCGTCGATGGCGTGAATGTCACGCTGGGCCATGTGGTGGCGCTGCGCGGGCGGCTGCCTGACCAATACCAGCAATTGCCCGATCAGGTGCTGATGGACGCCATTGTCGAGCAGTTGATCCAGCAGACCGTGCTGATGAACGCCATCAAGGGCAAACTGGACAACCGCACCGCGCTGGGCCTGGAAAACGAGAAACGCGCCTATCTGGCATCGGAAATGATGATCCGCATTTCCGAAACCGAAGTCTCCGAAGACGTCCTGAAATCCACCTATGCCGAACGCTATGACGGCGCGATCCCGGAACAGGAATACAACGCCTCGCATATCCTGATCGAAACCCGCGAAGAGGCCGAGGAAATCATCAAGCTGCTGGAAGACGGCGCCGAATTCGCCACCGTGGCCAAGGAACGCTCGACCGGGCCGTCGGGGCCGAATGGCGGCGCACTGGGCTGGTTCGGGAAGAACCAGATGGTCAAGGAGTTCGAGGATGCCGTGCTGGCGCTGGCCGTGGGCGAGATTTCGCCGCCGGTGGAAACGCAGTTCGGCTGGCATGTCGTCAAACTGAACGAAATGCGCGATACCGCCGTGCCGACGCTGGACGACGTGCGCGCCGACCTGACGCTGGAGCTTCAGGAAAAGGCGGTCGAAGAGGAAATCACCGCCCTGACGGCTGCGGCAAAGATCGAGCGCACCGAACTTGTCATTGATCCGGCGATCATCCGCGATGTATCCATATTCAACGATTGATCGGTAACGGCGGGGGTTGGCATGGCGAAGAAATCCAAGGGCAACAAGAAGGCCGACAAGGCCATCGGCAAGCTGAAGAAAAAGCTGAAGAAGCTGCGCCGCAAACTGGCCCTCGCCGTCACCCCGCCGCCCGCCGCGCCGCAGGTATCGCCCCTTGCCCCCAAGGGCGGCTTCCCCGTCCTGCCGGTCATCGCCGGGGTGGAATTTGCCGCCGCCGAGGCGGGGGTGAAATATCAGGGCCGGCTGGATGTGATGCTGGCCCGGATCGCCCCCGGCAGCGCCATTGCCGGAGTGTTCACCCGGTCGTCCACCCGCTCGGCCCCGGTGCTGGATTGCCAGGACAAGCTGGCGAAACTGGCGGCAGAGGGTGCGGGCGACAGGGGCTTTGCCATTCTGGTCAATTCCGGCAACTCGAACGCCTTCACCGGCGCGGTCGGGGTTGAGGCGGTGCAGACCATCTGCAAGGCCGCCGCCAAGGTGCTGAAACTCCCCGAAAGCCATGTCTTCACCGCCTCGACCGGGGTGATCGGCGTGCCCCTGCCGGCCGAGCGCATAACCGCCGTGCTGGACCAGATGAAGGCGGAATTGTCGGATATGGCCGGCGACCGCGCGGCGCGGGCGATCATGACCACCGACACCTTTGCCAAGGGTGCGGTGGCCGAAGTGAAGATCGACGGCAAGACGATACGGATCGCCGGTTTCGCCAAGGGCTCGGGCATGATCGCGCCCGATATGGCGACGATGCTGGTCTATATCTTCACCGACGCGGCAATCAGCCAGCCGGATTTGCAGAAATGCGTCTCGTCGCTGAACCGCACCACCTTCAACGCCATCACGGTGGACAGCGACACCTCCACCTCGGACAGCCTGATGATCGCCGCCACCGGCAAATCCGGTGTGCAGATCGGCGGTGCCGGTTCCGCCAGCGGCAAGGCCTTTGCCGAGGCGCTGGGCGGCGTGATGCAGGACCTGGCGCATCAGGTGGTGAAAGACGGCGAGGGGGCCACGAAATTTGTCGAGGTCGCGGTGACCGGCGCAACCACGCAAGCCGCCGCGCACAAGGTGGCGATGGCCATCGCCAATTCGCCCTTGGTCAAGACCGCCATCGCCGGGGAAGACCCGAACTGGGGCCGTATCGTCATGGCGGTCGGCAAATCCGGCGCGCGGGCCGACCGCGACAAGCTGACGATCCGCTTTGGCGAGGTTCTGGTGGCGAAAAACGGCTGGGTCTCGCCCGATTACCGCGAGGAAGACGGTGCCGCCCATATGCAACAGCAGGATCTGAAAATCGCCGTCGATATGGGGCTGGGCAGCGGGCAGGCCACCGTCTGGACCTGCGATCTGACCAAGCGGTATATCGAGATCAACGCCGATTACCGGTCGTGAACACGGTTCTGGTCTCTGCCGTTGCGCTGATCGATCCGGACGGGCGGGTTTTGCTTGCGCAGCGCCCCGAGGGGCGTTCGATGGCCGGCCTTTGGGAATTTCCCGGCGGCAAGGTCGAACCCGGCGAAACCCCCGAAGCCGCGCTGATCCGCGAATTGCACGAGGAACTGGGCATCGACACCTGGGCCTCCTGCCTGGCCCCGCTGACCTTCGCCAGCCATTCCTACGAGGATTTTCATCTGCTGATGCCGGTCTTCGCCTGTCGCAAATGGCAGGGCACGCCAAGGCCGCGCGAGGGGCAGGCGCTGAAATGGGTGCGGGTGGGCGATTTACGCGACTATCCGATGCCGCCTGCCGATATCCCGCTGATCGCGGTGCTGCGCGACTGGCTGTAGGGCATGTCGCGTCTGACTGGATTCGACCATTCAGACGCGACATGCTCCAACCAGCACAATTGTTTCCAGTTTTAGTCTAACTGCGAACAGATTTGCCGATTACTCATCCCTTATCGTGCAAGACAACCTGACGTTGTTACTGCGAGGAAGGGCTGAGACAATGAAGATCGAAATCCGACGATTTCCCGGAAAACTGGGCAAGACCGTCTTCGTCGAGGACGAGAACGCGGCGGTATCGGTTGATTTCGTGGTCCTGGTCGCCGCCATTGCCGGGATCGGTATTGCAGCGGTCATCACCACCTGGAACGGGGTCGAGGCGCAATCGACCAAGTTCAACGATTGCATGGCGATCCACAAGAAGCTGCATAACAAGGACAACCTTGATTATCAGACCCGCCTGAAACGCATCCAGAGGCAATGCGCCCGGCTCTAGCGCCAGCCGTCCGCTAGACCCACCCGGCCAGATTGGCCCGCACGATATCGGCCATCATGGCGATATGCGCGCGATCCGCGTTCAGGCAGGGGATATAGGTGAACTCGGCCCCGCCTGCTTCCAGATACGCCTCGCGGATTTCACCCCGGATTTCTTCCAGCGTTTCCAGACAATCCGCCGAAAATGCCGGTGCGATCACCGCGATCCGCTTGTTCCCGGCCTGCGCCTGGCGGGCAACTTCGTCCAGCGTGGCGGGTTTCAGCCATTCCTCGGGGCCGAATTTCGACTGGAAGGCCGATACCAGCGCACCTTCGTCCCAGCCCAGCCGTTCGCGCAGCAGGCGGGAGGTTTTCAGACATTGGCAGTAATAGGGATCGCCCTCGGCCAGATAGCGCTCGGGCATGCCGTGATAGGACGCGATCAGCACATCGGGGCGATGCTCCAGCCCACCATAGGCGGCCTCGATGGAAGCGGCCAGCGCCTCGATATAGGCGGGGTGGTCGTGATAGGCGGGCACGGTGCGCACCGCCGGTTGCCATTTCGCCCCCATCAACACACGGAAGAACTGATCGTTGGCGGTGGCGGTGGTGGCCCCTGCATATTGCGGATAAAGCGGGAAGAACAGGATACGGTCGCATCCGGCATCCAGCATCGCCTGCACCTTCGCGGCGGTCGAAGGATTGCCGTAGCGCATGCAGAAATCCACCATCACCTTGTCGCCATATTCCGCCGTCAGCGCCTCGCCCAGCGCCTGCGTCTGTTCGCGGGTAATAAACAGTAACGGGCCTTCATCGCGCTCGATGTCCCAGACCTCGCGGTAGGCGGCACCCGAGGTAAACGGGCGTTTCGTCAGGATGATCGCCTGCAACAACGGCTGCCATTTCCAGCGCGGATAGTCGATCACCCGGCGATCCGACAGGAACTCGTTCAGATAACGCCGCATCGGCCAGTACGAGGTGCCGTCCGGCGTGCCGAGATTGGCGATCAGCACCCCGATCCGGCCATGTGGCGCGGGCGGATGATCGGCGGGGCGGTGAGGGTTGGAATCAGGCATCGGATATCGCTTTTCAGTCATGGTCGGGCTTCGGCCCGGTCGGATCGCCGGTGGTGAATTCAGCCGTGCCCAGCGCCTCGGCCAGCCTTGTGGTGGCGGAACCGGGGCGCAGCGGCTTTTGCTGGCTTTCGTCAGGGGCCCAGCCGGTCAGGTAGATCATCTCGAACGTCGCGGACAGCCGGTTATCGGCGCTCGGAAAATGCTTGCGGTACAAATCCGCCGCCGCCTCGAACAGCGCGCGCCGCGCGAAATGCCGGGGCCGGGCGGCCAGCGCGCTGGTCTCGCCCATCGCCCGTAAATCGCGGATCAGCGCGGGCAGGTCCGCATAGCTGACATTCAGGATGTCGCTGTCGGCCACCGGCAGGGCATATCCGGCGCGTTGCAGCAGACCGCCCAGATCGCGCAGCTCCGCCATCGGGGCCACGCGCGGCGACAACCCGCCACGGATACGGCTTTCCGCCTCGGCCAGGGCGCTGCGCAATTCGTTCAGCGTGCGCCCGCCATAGATCACGCCCAGGAACAGGCCATCGGGGCGCAGGGCGCGGCGGCTCTGGATCAACTGGCCGACCGGATCATTGGCCCAGTGCATCGACAGAACATGCAGCACCAGATCATGGGATTGCGGCGGCAGGTCCAGCATATCGGCCTCGGCCACGATCCGCGCATCGGGCAGGCGATCCCGCCACAGATCGGGAAATGCGGTGATCACGGCGGGCGATGTAAACGTTCTGTTAACCTCGGCCAGTCTTTCTAGAAGCTGATCCGCCGCCATTTCCTGCAGGAACATCGCGCGGTTTCCGGCACGTCTGGCCCGGGCGCGGTTCTGCGCCAGGGCATCCATATCGAAAAGCGGTCCGGTCATGTTGTCTTGTGTCGCGGGCATGGTCGCTAGTTACGGAGACGCGCTTGAAATTACAATCCGCCATAAGGCTGCTTTATCCGCCGCAATGCCTGTGCTGCGGGGCGGAAACCACCACGGATTTCGCGCTTTGTGCGGCCTGCTGGCGTGATGCGCCGTTCATCACCGGGCTGGCCTGCGATGCCTGCAATGCGCCTCTGCCGGGCGTGGCGGGCGAGGTGGTGCATTGCGATGCCTGCCTGATCGCGCCGAGGCCCTGGGCGCGGGGCCGCGCGGTGATGCGCTATGACGGCACCGCAAGGCGGCTGGTGCTGGGGCTGAAACATGGCGACCGCCAGGACCTGGTGCCGCCGATTGCCCGCTGGATGGTCGATCGCGCCCGCCCGCTTTGCACCGCCAATACGTTGATCGCGCCGGTGCCGCTGCATCGCTGGCGGTTCCTGAAGCGGCGTTTCAACCAGTCGGCGCTGATGGCGGGCGCGATGGCGAAGCTGCTGCAGGTGGACTGGTGCCCCGATCTGCTGCAGCGCCGCCGCGCCACCAGAACGCAGGACGGCATGAGCCGCGAGGAACGCTATGCCAATCAGAAAGCGGCGCTGGAGGTGCCGCCAAACCGCCAGCAGCTTGTGGCGGGCCGTGATATCCTGATCGTCGATGACGTGATGACCTCGGGGGCCACGCTTTCGGCGGCGGCGGAGGCCTGTTTTGCCGCCGGTGCGGCTTTGGTCGACGTGGTGGTACTGGCACGCGTTGCCAGAGATGCCTAAATGGGTGTAAACCCCGGCAAACAAGCAGGTGAGCCATGAAACAGGTCGAGATATATACCAGCGCCTTCTGCGGCTATTGCGCTGCCGCCAAGCGCCTTTTGCGCGACAAGGGGGCCGAATACGCCGAAATCGACGTCGGCCGCGAGCCTGAGCGCCGCGCCGAGATGATCCAGCGCGCCGATGGCGGGCGCACCGTGCCGCAGATCTTCATCGGCGGGCGGCATATCGGCGGTTGCGACGAATTGTATGAACTGGAACGCTCGGGCAAGCTCGACGGCATTCTGGCGGCCTGAGGCGATGCGGGCGGGTCTTGTCCAACTTTGCGCCAGCGATCAGCCGCTGGAAAACCTTGTCGTGACCGAGGGTCTGATCCGGCAGGCCGCTTCGGGCGGGGCCGGGTTCGTGCTGACGCCGGAAGTGACCAATATCATATCCACCAGCCGCAGGCACCAGAACGAGGTGCTGCATCCCGAGGCGGATGACCCGACCCTGGCGCGGCTGCGCGAGGTGGCGGACGAGTTGGGCATCTGGCTGCTGATCGGCTCGCTGGCGCTGAAAACCGGCGATGCGGACGGGCGCTTCGCCAACCGCTCGTTCCTGATCGCCCCCGATGGCAAGGTGGTGGCGAGGTACGACAAGATTCACATGTTCGACGTGGCGATAGATGCCACTGAAACCTTCGCTGAATCCGATGGGTTCCGGCCCGGCAATCAGGCCGTGCTGGCGAAAACCGCCTTCGGCACTGTCGGCCTGACGATCTGCTATGACCTGCGGTTTCCGCATCTGCATCGCGACCTGGCCAGGGCCGGGGCCGACATCATCACCCAGCCGGCGGCCTTTTCGCCGGTTTCCGGTGCCGCGCACTGGCATGTGCTGCTGCGGGCGCGGGCGATCGAGACCGGTGCCTATATCCTGGCCCCGGCGCAATGCGGCGATCACGCGATTTCCACCGGCAAGGCGCGACGCACCTATGGCCATTCGCTTGCGGTGGACCCCTGGGGCGCGATCATCGCCGATGGCGGCACCGAACCCGGCGTGACGCTGGTTAACCTGGACCTGGCCGAGGTGGCCAAGGCCCGCAAACGCATCCCCTCGCTGAGCCATGATCGCCCCTATCGGGGCCCGGCATGACGGCCAGGAACGATCCCCTTGCCATCGCGCTGTTCTCCGAGATTGCAATGGCCGATCAACTGGCCCGCGCACGGCTGTCGAAAGTGCTGCCGAAGGGGATGGAATTATCGCATTTCTCGGTTCTGAACCATCTGGCGCATGACCGAGGCGAACGCACCCCGGCGCAACTGGCGCGTCTGTTCCATCTGACCAAGGGCGCGATGACCAACACCCTGGGCAAGCTGGAGGCCGCCGGTTACATCCATATCCGCCCTGATTGGGACGATGCCCGCCGCAAATTCGTGGCCATCTCGCCCGCCGGTGAACACGCCCGCGACGAGGCGGTGCGTGCCATCGCGCCGGTCTTCGACAACGTGGTGGCGGTGCTGGGGGCCGAGCGCATCCGTTCCGCCCTGCCGCTTCTGCGCGATCTGCGTCAGCAACTGGACCGCGACGACTGAACGCCGCGCTACGGCATTTCCGGTTTGGTGCTGGCGGTCACGTAATTCACGCTCAGGTCACGATCCGAGATCGACCATGACCACAGGAGCGGGTTGAACACGAAGCCCTTGCGATCCACCGGTTTCAGCCCGGCATGGCCGATCATGTCCACCAGCTCGTCCGGGGTGATGAATTTCGCCCAGTCATGCGTGCCGCGCGGCAGCCAGCGCATCACCTGTTCCGCCCCGACAATGGCCACCATGAAGCTTTTGGCGTTACGGTTGATGGTGGAGCAGATCATCAGGCCACCCGGTTTCAGCAATTCAAAGCAGGCGCGCAGATAGGCTTCGGGGTTGGCGACATGCTCGATCACTTCCATGTTCAACACCACATCGAAGCGTTCGCCATCGGCGGCCAGCGCCTCCGCCGTGGTGTTGCGGTAGTCAATGTCCAATGCGGATTGCCGCGCATGGATGTCCGCCACATGAATATTGCCCGCCGCCGCATCCGCCCCGACAACCAAAGCCCCGAGCCGCGCCATAGGTTCCGCAAGCAAGCCGCCGCCGCAGCCGATATCCAGAAGGCGCAGGCCATCGAACGGGCGGTCCGCCGTCAGGTCGCGGCCAAACTCGGCGGCGATCTGGCGGGTGATGTAATCCAGACGGCAGGGATTCATCATGTGCAAGGGCTTGAACTTGCCGCCTGCGTCCCACCATTCGGCGGCCATCGCCTCGAACTTGGCAACTTCGGCGGTGTCGATGGTATTGGCGGACGGCATTGCACTCTCCAGATCAACCTGCCAAGGATGGGGTCACGGGATTAAGCCATAACTGAAGGTCCATGCACAAGTCCGCAACCCAGAACAACGCATCGGAAATGCTGTATCCGGCGACCACGCCTTTCGATCAGCGGATGCTGGATGTGCCGGGCGGCCACAGCATCTATGTCGAGCAGTGCGGCAATCCGACCGGTCTGCCGGTGATCGTGCTGCATGGCGGTCCCGGTGGCGGATGCAGCCCGGCGATGCGGCGGTTCTTCGATCCAGCGATCTATCGCGTGATCCTGTTCGATCAGCGCGGTTGCGGACGCTCGAAGCCGCATGCCTCGGTGAATAACAACACCACCTGGGACCTGGTGGCGGATATCGAGATCATCCGCGATCTGCTGGGCATCGACGCCTGGATCGTTTTTGGCGGCTCCTGGGGGGCGACGCTGGCGCTGATCTATGCACAGGCGCATCCCGATAGGGTGCGGGGGCTGGTTCTGCGGGGGGTTTTCCTGGGCACCGGCGAAGAACTGGACTGGTTTTACGGCGGCGGTGCCGCGCAATTCTGGCCCGAGCAATGGGCGGCTTTCGTGGCCCCCATCCCCGAGGCCGAGCGCGGCGATCTGATCGCCGCCTATAACCGGCGGCTGTTCGCCTCGGACCTGGCGGAACAACTGGCCTTTGCGCGGATATGGGCCAGTTGGGAAAACGCCCTGGCGGTGCTGGAACCGGGCGAGACACGCGGCCATCTCGGGCCGTCGGAATATGCCCGGGCCTTTGCGCGGCTGGAAAACCATTACTTCAGCAACCGCCTGTTCCTGAGCGACGGCCAGGCGATCCTGCGCAATCTGGACAAGCTGGCCGGCATTCCCGGTGTGATCGTGCAAGGACGATACGACATGATCTGCCCGCCGTCGCGTGCCTATGCGCTGGCGGCTGGCTGGGACAAGGGCCGGCTGGTGATGGTCGGATCGGCGGGGCATGCGCTGTCGGAGCCGGGAATTACCGCCGAACTGGTTAAGGCAATGGATGAGTTTCGCAGCTTAAGATAATGATTTTGCGTTATTGTTCTTGATTTGGCTACCGCCGGCGAACTGCTTCGCCGGCTCGGTATTTCCAGCCGGGGCATGACGCTCGTGGCCAGCGCACAGGCAAAGCGAAAGACCTTCGGATACCTGACTTGGCGTTCGACCTTGCGCTGCGCGGTACGCCGTGCTGGGCGAAATGCAGACCGGCGCATCCCGGCGTGGCGGGGTTGCGGTTCTGCAAAACCCTCAGACGCCGACGTCGATCAGTGCTTTCGCCAGTACCGGAACGGTTTTCCTGTTCAGCCCGGCAATGTTGATCCGGCTGTCGCCGACCATGTAGACGCCATGCTTTTCACGCAGGGCCGCCACCTGTTCCGGGGTTGCGCCCATGCGGCTGAACATGCCGCGATGCTGGGCGATGAAGCCGAAGCGGTCCGATCCGGAAAGCCGCTGCAATTCATCCGCCAGTTGCTGGCGCAGCGCCAGCATGCCCAGGCGAACGTCTTCCAGTTCGGCCATCCATTCGGCGCGCAATTCCGGGTCCGACAGGATGATCGTCACCAGCCGCGCCCCGTGATCCGGCGGGAACGAGAAGTTCTGCCGGTTCAGGAATGCCAGGTTGCCCTGGGTCACCGGCTGGGTTTCGGCATCCGGGCAGATCGCCAGCACGATGCCGGTGCGTTCGCGGTAGATGCCGAAATTCTTCGAACAACTGGCCGCGATCAGCATTTCGGGCATCCGGGCCGCCAGCAGCCGCACCGCCGCCGCGTCCTCGTCCAGCCCGTCGCCGAAGCCCTGATAGGCGATGTCTACAAACGGCACAGCACCTTTTTCCAGCAGCTTGTCGGCCACCTTGTCCCATTGGGTCAGGTTCAGATTGGCCCCGGTCGGGTTGTGGCAGCAGCCGTGCAGCAACACCAGATCGCCGGCCTTCACCTTGTCCAGGTCCGCCATCATGCCGTCGAAATCGACTGCCAGCGTCGCTTCGTCGAAATAGCGGTATTCGGTCATCTTCATGCCGAGATGGCGAACGATCGAGGGATGGTTCGGCCAGGTCGGCGCGCTCAGCCAGACGGTGACATCCGGGTTGGCCATTTTCGCCAGTTCCAGCACCATGTGGATCGCGCCGGTGCCGCCCGGCGTGGCCGCCGCCGCCACCCGGTTGCGCGGCACGGATTCGGCCAGCACCAGATCGGCCATGACCTTGTGGAACCCGGCATCGCCGGCCAGCGCGGTATAGGTCTTGGTGGTTTCTTCCGCCCAGAGCCTTTGCTCCGCATTCTTGACCGCCCGCATCACCGGTGTCAGGCCCGTTGCATCCTTGTAGACGCCGACGCCGAGGTCGATCTTGTTGTCGCGCGTGTCGTCCTTGTACCACTGCATCAGTTGCAGGATCTTGTCTTCGGGTTGCTTGTTCAGCTTGTTCAGCATGATGGTGGTCCTTGTTCGGGCGCTCAGCCCTGTGCGACGTTCAGATCGTTATACATGCCCCATTCGGCCCAGGAGCCGTCATAAAGGCTGTGATGCTTGTGGCCGAGGCGTTCCAGCGCCAGGTTGATGATCGCCGCCGTCACGCCCGAGCCGCAGGTGGTGATGACCGGGCGGCGCAGATCGACCCCGGCGGCATCGAACACCTTGCGCAGGGCATCGTCGGGCAGCATCGTACCATCGGGATTCAGCAGGGTCTGGAACGGGATATTCGTGGAATTGGGGATATGGCCCCGGCGCAGGCCCTCGCGCGGCTCGTCCTCGGTTCCCTTGAACCGGCCTTCCGAGCGGGCGTCGAGGATCTGGGCCTCTTTCAGCTTCGATGCGGCGGCGACCTGCGTGACGTCGCGGATCAGTTGCGCGTTGCGGCTGACGGTCATGTGGCGGTCGCGCAGGATCGGCGGCATGTCCTCCACCTCGCGGCCCTCGGCGATCCATTTCGGCAGGCCGCCATCCAGCACCGCGATATCGGTCTTTCCCATAAGGCGGAACAGCCACCAGACCCGCGCCGCCGACACAAGGCCGGCCCCGTCATAGACCACCACCTGATGGCCATCGCCAATTCCCATCGCCCGGCAGCGCGACACGAACTTTTCCGGCTGGGGTGCCATATGCGGCAGGTCGGACTGGCTGTCGGCGATATCGTCGATATCGAAGAACCGGGCACCGGGGATATGCGCGGCATGGTATTCCGCTTTCGGATCGCGGTTCGCCTGCGGCAGATACCAGGAAGCATCGACAATCCTGATATCCGGGCTGGCCAGGTGCTGCGCCAGCCATTCGGTGGAAACGAGGGTCTTCGGGTCGCTATGCGGCATGGGAAGGTCCTGTGTTCTGAAAAACCACAATCGGCTTATCGCCGGGGGTCGGAGGTTTCAAGGGGTGCGGCGGGATCGGGCAAGGTTCAGCGGCGATTTCACGCGCCCGGTGCTACATCCGGGCATAGCGCCAGGCCACCAGTGCCCCGGCCACCAGCATCAGGGCCATTCCCGCCCCGCCGGCTGCCAGCAGCCCGAGATACCAGGGCCAGTCAATCGCCAGGTTCAGCCAGCCGGGGGCAAAGGCGACGCCCGCCCCGCCGACAAGGCCCAGCACAGTGTTCCAGAACAGCCCGAGATTGAACGCCCGCACCAGCACCGCACCGAAATTGCCGCAGAGCGCACCGATCAGCAGTTGCGACAGAGCAAACCCGCCCATCAGCCACGCTCCCGCAGGATACGCGCCTTCTGGCGCTGCCAGTCGCGGGCCTTCTCGGTCTCGCGCTTGTCGGCCATCTTCTTGCCCTTGGCGATGCCCAGTTTCACCTTCACCCGGCCCTTGGCGTTGAAATACATCGCCAGCGGCACCAGCGTCATGCCCTCGCGCCCGATCCCCTGCCAGAGCTTCGCCAGTTCGCGCTTGCTGACCAGCAGCTTGCGGCGGCGGCGTTCGTCATGGGGAAAGGATTTCGCCTGTGCATAGGCCGGGATATAGGCGTTGATCAGCCACAATTCGCCGCCTTCGACATTGGCGTAACTTTCGGTGATCATGCCCTTGCCGTCGCGCAGGCTTTTCACTTCGGACCCTTCCAGCACGATGCCGCATTCGATATCGTCCTCGATGGCGAAATTGTACCGCGCCTTGCGGTTGTCGGCGATCAGCTTGAAATTCGGATCGGTTTTCGGTTTCGCGGCCATCTCAGTTCACATGCTGTCCGTTGCGTTCGGCCATTTCCCGTAGCGTCGGGGCCTGCCAGATCCCGGCCATGAAATCGAACATCTCGCGGGTGACTTCCAGCGCGAATGTCGGGCCGCGTTCGGCGTTGCGCCGTTCGACCCGGCGCCAGCGGATCTCGGGGCTGACATCCAGATAATGCAGGCAGACGCCATGTCCAAGCCCATCAGCCCAATCGTAGAAAATTTCCCGTTCATGGGCATTGGTGAAGCCGCAATCGAACACCACCGGGCGGCCGGCCTCCAGCACCTGTTCGGCGGTGGCACGCATCTGCGCACAGCACCGCTGCACGCGTTCGTAAAACCAGTCGAAATCGCTGGTGGGGCTGCGTTCCATGAAGAACATGTTCGCCATCCAGTCGTCGATCGACATGCGGACGCCGGAAATATCGCGGGCCAGTGCCTCGGCATAGGTCGATTTGCCGGCCCCGGTCAGGCCGGTGATCATGTGAACAGGGGTTTTCATGGCTCCTCCGAAGCGCGGCGCAGCAATGGCGCGCCGCGCTGCCGATCAGTTCAGAATGCCGGCGTGGCGCATCGCGGCTTCGATGGCGGCCTTGGTGTCCGGCAATGCCTCGGTCAGGGGCGAGCGAACCTCGGGGCCGCATCTGCCCAGCACCGACAATGCGTATTTGGCACCGACCAGACCCGGTTCGATGAAGATCGCGGTATGAAGCGGCATCAGGCGGTCCTGATAATCCAGCGCTTTGGCGTAGTCGCCCGCCAGCGTTGCCTCCTGAAACTCCGCACAGAGCTTCGGGGCCACATTTGCGGTGACCGAGATGCAGCCAACCCCGCCATGCGCGTTGAAGCCGAGCGCGGTGGCGTCCTCGCCCGAAAGCTGGACGAAGCCCTTGCCGCAGGTATCGCGCTGCATCGACACACGCTCGATCTTGCCTGTGGCATCCTTGACGCCGATGATGTTCGGCAGTTTCGCCAGTTCGCCCATCGTCTCGGGGCTCATGTCCACGACCGAGCGTCCGGGGATGTTGTAAATCACGATCGGCAGGCCGCATTCGTTCAGCGCGGTGTAATGCGCGATCAGGCCACGCTGCGTCGGCTTGTTGTAATAGGGTGTCACCACCAGCGCCGCGTCGGCCCCGACCTTTTTGGCGTGGTTGATAAGGCGGATCGATTCAATCGTGTTGTTCGATCCTGCCCCTGCGATCACCGGCACCCGGCCCGCCGCAGTCCTGACGACCAGTTCAACCACCATTTCATGCTCGTCATGGCTGAGCGTCGGGCTTTCGCCGGTGGTGCCGACCGGCACCAGCCCGTGGCTGCCTTCGGCGATATGCCATTCAACCAGATGTTTCAGCGTATCGGTATCCACTTCGCCGTTCTTGAACGGGGTTACCAATGCTGGCATCGACCCTTTGAACATGACACGCTCCTTTCCTGTCTGGTTGCGGTGAATCAGTCGTCCGTTTAGCAGGCTCGCCGGTGATTGGGTATCCCCCGGATCACATTTGCGCGGGGTGCTTTGATTCCGCCCCTCGCTCGGCTAAAATGCCGCCAAAGAGCAGTCCGGAATTTCATCGTGTTCAAGTATTTGCGTCTATCCATTGCCGCGCTGGTCTGGTTGCTGCTTGCAGCCACGCCATCCCTTGCCCAATCCGAAGCCGAAAACGGTGCCACGATGGCCGAGGCGCTGGCCAAAACCAGCCTTGGCGACTGGGATGGTGCCAAGGCCATCGCCGGGCGCATTCCCGATCCTGTGGCCGGTGATATCATCGAATGGATCCGCCTGCGCGACGGCGGGGTCGAGGCCCCCTGGTCCGATTACCGCCGCTTCCTGGCCGATCACGCCGACTGGCCGGGGCTGGAATTGATCCGCAGCCGGGCCGAGGCGGCCTTGCCGGCCAATTCCCGCCCCGCCGATATCCTGACCTTCTTCGAGACCCGCCCGCCCGATACCGGCATCGGCGCGCTGCGCCTGATCGAGGCCTATCAGGCCACCGGGCGCAAGGACGAGGCGATCAAGCTGGCCATCGCCACCTGGACCACGTTCTCGATGACCAAGGACGAGCGGGTGCAATTATATGGCCGCTTCGAGAAGACCCTGGAAAAGCACAATGTCGAACGGCTGGACATGCTGTTATGGCGCGATCTGGGCGATCAGGCCGAGGCCCTGTACGAACTGGTGCCCGAAGGCTATCCGGCGCTGGCCAAGGCGCGGCTCGGCCTTAGGGCGCGGGTGGCCGGGGTCGACGGGCTGATCGCGGCGGTTCCGGCGGCGCTGAAGGATGATCCTGGGCTGAATTACGAACGCTTCCTGTGGCGGTCGCGCAAGGGGCTGTACGATTCCGCGCGCGATCTGATGCTGGAACGCTCGACCTCGGCTGCCGCGCTCGGGCGGCCCGAGGAATGGTCCGAACGCCGCCGCGCCTATGCCCGCCAGGAAATGCGCGACGGCAACAACGCCCGCGCCTATCAGCTTGCCACGCGGCATTTCCTGACCGAAGGGTCGGATTACGCCGATCTGGAATGGTTGGCGGGCTATATCGCGCTGCGCAAGCTGAACGATCCGGCGCTGGCGCTGAAGCATTTCCACCTGTTCCAGACGGCTGTCGGCACCCCGATCAGCGATGGCCGCGCCGGCTACTGGCTGGGCCGCGCTTACGAGGCCCTGGGCGACGCGGAAAAGGCGAAGCTGGCCTATACCTATGGCGCGGTGAACCAGACCAGTTTCTATGGCCAGCTTGCCGCCGAAAAGATCAATGCCGGCGCGGACCTGACATTGAGCGGGCGCGAGGCATCGCCGGACTGGCGCACGGCCGGTTTCGTCGGCCATCCGGTGCTGCGGGCGGCAATGCTGTTCCATTATGCCGACCAGCCCTGGCAGACCGAACGCTTCATCCGCCATTTCGCCGAGAGCCAGGACCGCACCGGCCTGCAACAACTGGCGGAACTGGCGATCGAGATTGGCCGCCCGCAAATCGCCGTCAGGCTGTCGAAACAGGCGGCGGGGATGGGGTATGTCCTGCCGAAGACTTATTTCCCTGTCACTGATCTGGCGCGGCGCAGGTTGCCGGTTGATCCCGAAGTGGCGATGTCGATTGCCCGGCGCGAAAGCGAGCTGGATCAGCAGGTGATCTCGCCTGCGGGCGCGCGCGGGCTGATGCAACTGATGCCGGGCACGGCGCGCAAGATGTCCAAGGAACTGGGCCTGACCTATTCCGTGGCGGCGCTGACGGATGACTGGTCCTATAACGCCACGCTCGGTTCGGCCTATCTGGCGCAGCAATTGCAGGATTTCGGCGGCTCCTACATCCTGGCCTTCGTGGCCTATAATGCCGGTCCCAGCCGGGCGCGGCAATGGATCGAACGTTACGGCGATCCGCGCGGCAGCGGTGTCGATCAGGTGGACTGGATCGAACATATCCCCTTCCGCGAGACCCGCAATTACGTCATGCGGGTGATGGAATCGCTGCATGTCTACCGGGCGCGTATCAGCGGCAAGGTGCCGGAACTGCGGCTGAGCAAGGATCTGCGCAAGGGTTAATCCCTAAGCGAACAGCGAAATACCGCTTTTCATCCGCGCCGATATCTCCTATACGCGCCCATCCGCCAGAACAGGCGGTGCTCCACGGGCCTTGCTGGACGACATCCCGGCTTGTGCCATCCACACCAACCGTAAAGGAGACCCCGATGTCGATTACGCCCGAGCTGAAAGAACAGCTGATCAAGGAATACGCCACCAAGGAAGGCGATACCGGTTCGCCGGAAGTGCAGGTTGCCATCCTGACCAGCCGCATCACCACGCTGACCGAGCATTTCAAGACCCACAAGAAGGACAACCACTCGCGTCGTGGCCTTCTGATGATGGTCGCCCAGCGCCGCAAACTGCTGGACTACACCAAGGCCAGGGATGAAGCGCGGTATCAGTCGCTGATCCAGCGTCTGGGTATCCGCCGCTAAGGCAGTCCTGACACATTGGAAGACCGCGACCGGGGCGATCCGGGCGCGGTTTTTTTATTTGTGCAGCGCCTATTCTGCCCGCCGGATCAAGCCGTTGCGCCCGGCCTTCCGCCTCAGGCTTCCAGCATCCGGCGCAGCAATTCGACATCCTCGGCAATCTGGTTGTCCACCGCGCGCAATTCCTCGATCTTGCGCACCGCGTGGATCACCGTCGTATGGTCGCGCCCGCCAAACCGCCGCCCGATCTCGGGCAGGGATTTCGAGGTCAGCGTCTTGGCCAGGAACATCGCCACCTGACGCGGCCGCGCGACCGAGCGGGCCCGGCGCGGCGACAGCATGTCGCTCAGGCGCAGATTGTAGTGATCGGCCACCTTGCGGATGATTTCGTCGATCGTCACCTTGCGGTCACTGGCGCGCAGGATATCGGCCAGACATTCCTGGGCGATTTCCAGCGTCACCTCGCGCCCGACCAGCGAGGCAAAGGCATATAGCCGGTTCAACGCCCCTTCCAGCACCCGCACATTGGTGGATATCCGGTGCGCCAGGAACTCCAGCACCCCCTTGGCGATGCGCACATCGGGGTAAAGCGCCGCCTGCGCCTCGGATTTCGATTGCAGGATGCCAAGACGCAATTCGTAATCCGCCGGGTGCAGATCAACCACCAGCCCCCATTGCAGGCGCGACTTGATGCGCTCTTCCAGGCCGTTGATCTCGCCGGGCGCACGATCGGCGGAAATGACGATCTGCTTGTTCTGGTCGATCAGCGCGTTGAAGGTGTGGAAAAACTCGTCCTGGGTGCTTTCCTTGCCGGCGATGAACTGCACGTCATCCACCATCAGCACATCCACCGAGCGGAACATTTCCTTGAAGCCCATCATGTCCTTGAACCTGAGCGATTGCACGAAGCGGTACATGAACTGCTCCGCCGACAGGTACAGCACCCGCGCCCCGGGCTGGCGGGTCTGGATTTCCCAGGCGATGGCATGCATCAGATGCGTCTTGCCAAGGCCCACCCCGCCGTAAAGGAACAGGGGATTGAACGTCACCGGCCCGCCTTCGGCCACCCGGCGGGCGGCGGCATGGGCCAGCTCGTTGGGCTTGCCGACGACGAAGCGGTCAAAGGTGAAACGCTGGTCCAGCGGCGAGCCGGGCAGATCAATCTCGGGCTGTCCGGCGGATGAGCGCGGCTGCGCCATCGCGCTGGCCCTTGCCCGTGGCGCGGGTGCCGGCGCGTCAGGTGCCACGGATTCGCGGGCAGGCACGGTGAATTCGATCCGCTCAACCGCGCGTCCCGCCGTGCGCAGGCCCTGAAGGATGCGATCGCCGTAATTGCGGTTGACCCAGTCGCCAAAGAAATTGGTTGGCACCGCGAACCCGACAACACCATCCGAATCGGACAGAAGTTCCAGCGGCTTTATCCAGTTGTTGAAGGCGTCCCGCCCCATCGTTTGCATAAGATCATCACGCACACGCCCCCAGGTGTCCTTGGTCATTCTTCGTCCGTTCTTGTTTTTTCGTTCTTGTTATTGTTTCAGGTCTGCCGCCAGGGCAGCCCGCGTTGCTTCCAGCCGTTCTGGTTTCCACGGTGCCGGGACTCGTCAAGATCACCTTCAAAACCTTCTTCCACGTTCACACAAACGGCCTTCCGCCCTATTTCCCGCAGGATATCCGCCACATATTCCGCCGCATCCAGCGAGCGCACGCCCGAGCGGCAGATGAAGAAAATCCTGGCGGGAAACCTGTCGCCAAAATGTGAGAACAGCTCGCCGGTAAACTCCGGGTTCACGGACATGTCCGGAAAGGCAAGCCACTCGACGCGGATAAGCTCTCGGTCGATGCTGTCCAGATTCGGACAGCCGACATAAGACCATTCCGCCTTGGTACGCACATCGACCAGAACCGAGTTCGGTTCGGTTTTCAGGCTTTCCCAGGCTTCGTGCGGCAGCACTTCGGTGACAAACGTGTTGTCGTCCGCGACCATCTGTCCCCCCAGACAAACTGAATCACCTGACGACGCTAGCAGGCCCGCAACCGCCCCGACAACTGATCTTCACGCTTGACAGAAACATTCCCCGACACCGAATCTGAGGCAGAACGGCGCACCGCTAAATCTATGGTTCGGGGGGTGTCTGCCCCATAGGCGGCGTCGGATCACGACCGCACAACGCGAAAAGGACGCAGGCCTGGCAGGCTGCGTCCCTCAATTCCGAATCCCGGCCTTGCAGGCCGGAAGGCCGTGTCAGGCGCCCAGCGCCTTCACCCGCGCCGACAACCTGGAGATTTTCCGGCTGGCGGTGTTCTTGTGCAGGATGCCCTTGGTCACGCCACGCATGATTTCCGGCTGGGCCGCTTTCAGGGCGTTGGCCGCGACGGTCACGTCGCCACCCAGGATCGCCTCTTCAACCTTGCGGATGAAGGTGCGGATGCGGGTGCGGCGGTTCTTGTTCACGGCAGTACGGCGCACCAGCTGGCGCGCGCGTTTCTTGGATTGCGGCGAATTGGCCATATCTGTAATTCCGGTCTTGTCGTGTCACGAAAGATGAACCGCGCTTCTAGACGCGAGTCCGGGGCAAGTCAACGGGGCTCAGGGCTGTTTTTCGTCCTGGTCCGAATGCATGTCCTCGCGGCTGAGGCCGGTCCACCTGCCGGGGCGCAACCGGTTACGCTCGATCCGCAGGGCGAGACCCAGCGCCACGCCGGTGCCGATGGCGATTGTCAGGTCCACGACGACGGTCAGAACCAGCGTCAGCACCAGCAGAACCTGATCCGAACGCCGCTCGGCCAGGTAGCTGCGCCATTTGTGCGGCTCGCTCATGTTCCAGGCCACCATGACCAGCAGGGCCGCCAGCGCCGGCAGCGCCAGTTGGCCGACCAGTGGCGCGAAGGCCGCCATCATCAGCCAGATCGCCAGCGCATGCACCAGCCCGGCCACCGGCGTCTTGCCGCCGGCGCGGATATTGGTGGCGGTTCGCGCAATCGCGCCGGTGGCGGGCATGCCGCCGAACATGGCCGAGGCGATATTGGCAACGCCCTGCGCCGTCACCTCCGCATTGGGGCGGTGGTGGCCCTCGATCATCCGGTCGGCGACAACGGCGGACAGCAGCGATTCGATTCCCGCAAGGAAGGCGATGACGAAGGCCGACGGCAATAACTCGACCACCTTCGCGAAGGTGGGTTGCGGCAGCATCGGCATCGGCAGGTTGGCGGGAAGATCGCCGAACCGTGAATGCAGCGTGTCCACCGAGCCGCCCAGCGCCCAGGCCAGCGCCGAACCGGCGATGATCGCCACGATCAGCCCCGGCCAGCGCGGCGCCAGCCGCCTGAACGCGACGATCAGCACCAGCGTCACCATTGCCACCAGCAGGGCAGACAGGCTGGCACTATCGGCGGCACCGGCCAGCGCCTGAACCTTGGAGATGAACTCGGCCGGGACATTGCCCATCTGCAAGCCGAGGAAATCCTTGATCTGGCTGGTGGCGATGACGATGGCGATGCCGATGGTAAAGCCGTTCACCACCGCCCCCGGCACATAGGCCACCAGCCGGCCCAGCCGGAAATACCCCGCCATCAGCAGGATCACCCCGGCCATGAAGGTGGCAAGGATCAGGCCATCATAGCCGTGATCGGCAATCACGCTGTAGACCACCACGATGAACGCACCGGTCGGCCCGCCGATCTGCACCCGGCTGCCACCCAGCAACGAGATGAAGAAGCCGCCGACAATCGCCGTCACCAGCCCGCGCGCCGGATCGGCACCCGAGGCAATTGCGATGGCCAGGCTCAACGGCAGCGCCACCAGCGCGACCGTCAGACCGGCCAGCAGGTCGGCCAGAAACAGCGACAGTGAATAACCGCGCATCGTGGTCAGGATCTTGGGCTGGCGCATGACAGGACCAAACCGGGAAAAGGTGGATTCCCTTAGCCGTAGCGCAATGCCGGACAGATCGCCAGCGCGGATGCCATGCGAGTTCGGCAGACTTACAAGGGCTTGCCGCCCCCTATTTGCCGCGAAATTGCGGCGTGCGCTTTTCCAGGAAGGCGGACATGCCTTCGGCCTGATCTTCGGTGGCGAACAGCGAATGGAACAGGCGGCGCTCGAACAACACGCCTTCGCGCAGGCTGGTCTCGTAGGACCGGTTCACCGCCTCTTTTACCGCCATCGTGGTCAGCAGCGACTTTTCGGCGATCTTGGTGGCGGTGGCCATCGCGTCCTCGACCAGTTTCTTCACCGGCACGATGCGCGAAACAAGGCCGGAACGCTCGGCCTCTTCGGCATCCATCATGCGCCCGGTCAGTTGCATTTCCATTGATTTCGACTTGCCGACAAACCGTGTCAGCCGCTGGGTGCCGCCGATCCCGGCGATGACGCCAAGGTTGATCTCGGGCTGGCCGAATTTCGCATTGTCACCGGCAATGATGAAATCGCACATCATCGCCAATTCGCAGCCGCCACCCAGCGCATGCCCGGCAACCGCCGCGATGATCGGCTTGCGACAGCGCAGCAAGGCCTCGGTTTCGGGCGTGAAGAAATCCGAGGCGAACATGTCGACAAAGGACTTTTCCGACATTTCCTTGATATCGGCCCCGGCGGCGAATACCTTTTCCGATCCGGTCAGCACGATGGCGCGGACCTTTTCGTTGTCTTCCATCGCCTTCAGCGCGCAGGACAATTCGCCCAGCAACTGACTGTTCAGCGCGTTCATCGCGTCGGGACGGTTCAGACGGATCAGGCCGACATGATCCTCGATTTCCACGATCAGGGTTTCATAGGCCATGTCTTCGGTCCTTCCGGATGCCTGCCTGGCCCGATGCCAGTCTGGGCCGGTGTGATAGCATTCTGGCCAAGGCTTTCAAGCTATCTTTGGCACCTGCGACAATAGTAGGTAGAACGCCCGGCCTGGGTAATCCGGTGAATTTCCCCGCCACATCCGTGGGTTTTGCAGATTTCACCCTCGCGGTCATAGACGGCGAACTTGTGCTGGAAATAGCCCAGCTCGCCATCCGCCTGCCGGTAATCCTGCAAGGACGAGCCGCCCGATTCGATGGCCTCGCCCAGAACCGCGCGAATCACCGGCACCAATGCGGCGGCGCGCTGGCGTGACAGCGCACTGGCCTTGCGGACGGGCGAGATACCGGCCCGCCAAAGCGCCTCGCAGACATAGATATTGCCCAGCCCGGCAACCAGGTGCTGATCCAGCAGCGCCGATTTCACCGGCGTGTTGCGGGATTTCAGGGCGTCGGCAAGGTAGGGCTCGCTGAAGGCATTGCCCAGCGGCTCAGGCCCCAGTTTCGCCAGCAGGGGATGGGTTTCAACGGCATCGGTGGCGCAGAGGTCCATCATGCCGAAGCGGCGGGCATCGTTGAAGGTGACACGCGCGCCGCCTTCCATATCGAAAATGACATGATCGTGCTTTTCCGGGGCAGGGTGGGCGTGGTGAAACTCGCCCGGCGCGGCGCGCGCTTCGCCGATCAGCATCCGCCCGGACATGCCCAGATGCACCAACAGGGTTTCACCCGAATCAAGATCCGCCAGGATATACTTGGCCCGCCGCCGGAGGGCGATCACCCGCCGCCCGCTCAGCCGTTCGGCCATGCGATCCGGGAACGGCCAGCGCAGGCCTTCGCGGCGGGTCTCGGCGCGGGCGATCAGCTTGCCCTCCATTGCCCCCAACAGGCCCCGGCGGACGGTTTCAACCTCGGGAAGTTCGGGCATTGTCGCACCTTTTGCCGCGCAGATGCCGGGGGGGTCGCGCATTGTAACCCCGGCAAACATGCCTATAAGAAGAGGCGGCAAAGCGAACGGCAAGACCTCATGACTATTCCCGGCGACAAAACCACCCATTTCGGCAACCAGACCGTGCCCGAGGACCAGAAGGCCGGCATGGTGCATGGCGTGTTCACCAATGTGGCGTCGAAATACGACGTGATGAACGACGCGATGAGCCTTGGCATCCACCGCCTCTGGAAAGACGCGATGATGGACTGGCTGGCCCCGCGCAACGGCCAGAAGTTGCTGGATGTCGCGGGGGGCACCGGCGATATCGCGTTTCGCTTCCTGAAACGCGCGCCCAACGCCCATGCAACCGTCTTCGACATGACCCAGAGCATGCTGGATGAAGGGCGCAAACGCGCCGAAGCAACGGCAATGGCCGGGCATCTCGATTGGGTCTGCGGCGATGCGATGGCGCTGCCGTTTGCCGACGATTCCTTCGATGTCTACACGATTTCCTTCGGCATCCGGAACGTCACCCGCATACAGGACGCGATCGACGAGGCGTTCCGCGTGCTGAAACCCGGTGGCCGATTCATGGTGCTGGAATTCAGCCGGATCCCGAACGAGGGGCTGCAATGGCTTTACGACCGCTATTCGTTCAACATCATCCCGCCGATGGGCAAGATGATCGCCAATGACCGCGACAGCTATCAATACCTGGTGGAAAGCATCCGCAAGTTCCCCCCACAAGAGGAATTTGCCGAAATGATCCGCAAGGGCGGCTTTGAGCAGGTGAAATACCGCAACCTGTCGCTGGGCATCGCGGCCCTGCATTCCGGCTGGAAGCTCTAGGCGATGCGCGGCCCGCACAACATCTGGCGGCTGGTCCGCACCGGTGCCACGTTCGAGCGTACCGGCGCGATGAAACTGGCGCTTGAGGCGCTGGATGCGCCGCCGATGCTGCGGGTGGCCGCGCGGATCATGGGCTGGCCGTTCAAGTGGCTGGGGCTGAAGGGCGATCCGTCAATGCCGCCGGTCCTGAGGGCGCTGACGGCACTGGGACCGGCCTATATCAAGTTCGGGCAGATCATGTCGACGCGCCCGGACGTGGTGGGCGACGATCTGGCCGAGCAGTTGAAGATTTTGCAGGACAAGCTGCCGCCGTTTTCGATGCAGGCCGCCCACCGGACGATCGAATCCGAACTGGGCCGCCCGGTGGACGAGGTTTTCTCGGACTTCAGCGAACCGGTCGCCGCCGCCTCGATCGCGCAGGTGCATCGCGCGACGGTGCGCGACACCGGGCAGGACGTGGCGGTCAAGATCCTGCGGCCGCATATCGAACGCGATTTCCGCCGCGATATCGACGCCTTCTACCTGGCCGCCTCGGTGATCGAATTCCTGTCGCCGTCATCGCGCAGGCTGCATCCTTCGGGCGTGGTCCGGCATTTCGACACGGTGGTGAAGGGCGAACTGGATCTCAGGATGGAGGCCGCCGCCGCCGCCGAGTTTCATGCCAACACGCAACGCGATGCCGGTTTCACCGTGCCGGCGATGAACTGGGAATTGTCGGCCCGCCGGGTGATGACGCTGGACTGGGCCGCCGGCCTGCCGCTGGGCGAAGTGGCGCAGTTGCGCGATGCCGGGCATGACCTGAACAGCCTTGGCGCAAGAGTGATCCAGATGTTCCTGCGCCACGCGCTGCGCGATGGCTATTTCCACGCCGACATGCATCAGGGCAACCTGAAGGTCGCGGAAAACGGCGACCTGATCGCGCTGGATTTCGGCATCATGGGGCGGATCGACGCCTATACCCGCAGGGTCTATGCCGAGATCCTGATGGGCTTCATCCGCAAGGATTACCGCCGCGTCGCCGAGGTGCATTTCGAGGCCGGATATGTCCCCGCCGACAAGGTTGTGGACGAATTCGCCCAGGCGCTGCGCTCGGTCGGCGAGCCGATTTTCGGGGCGGATGCCAGCCGCATCTCGATGGCGCGGCTGCTGGCGCATCTGTTCGACGTGACGGATCGTTTCGGCATGGAAACCCGGATCGAATTGCTGCTGCTGCAACGCACGATGGTGGTGGTCGAGGGCGTGTCGCGGACGCTGAACCCCTCCTTGAACATGTGGGACGTGGCCAAGCCGGTGGTCGAGGAATACATCATGGACAATATCGGCCCGCGCGCGCTGGCGCGCGATCTGGCCGCCACGGCGGCGGTGCTGGCGCGCTTCGGCCCGCGCCTGCCGCAGATGGCCGAGCGGGCGCTGAAACGGTTGGCGGAACCGGACGAGCCGGAGAAAAATACCTCGCTGTTCGGGCCGGTTGGCTGGGTTGGCGTGGGCGTGATGCTGGCCAGCCTGTTCCTGATGATGGTCGGCGCGCTGCAGGGCTGAAGGGCGCCGCTACCGGCAATAACCCGGGCACGGGCGCGTTCTTGCACCAGCCCGGCTTGACGCTCAAATTGTCAGAACCCCGATAGGCCGGACGTTTGCCGCCTTACAGCGCGCCCGGCTCGCGCAGCGCTGCTACGCCGCTTGCCGGCACTTCGCTGCCATCGGCCAGCACCAGCGTGGTTTCCGCGCCGTCGATCCGCGCCTCGGTTACCCGGCCATAGGTTGCAACCGGCTTGCTGGCCAGAAGCGCCTCGCCGCGGTAGCTTTCGACCGAAATCGCATATTGTCCCGCTGGCAGCGGCCCGCCATCGTCGGTGACACCGGCCCATGCGATGCTGGTGCTGTCGGTCGGAACCGCAAGCCGCTGGATCGCCGCGCCGGTACGGTCGCGCACCACCAGTTCGGCGCGGTCCGCGGACCGGGCGATATCGGTGACAAGCGTCACCGGCTGGCCGTCGAAATTGACCGCTTGCGTGGTCTTCACCTCCATCCCGATCCAGGCCGCCAGCCCGGTGGCCGACGAACCGCCCAGCGCCGCCTCGATCCGCCCCAGCGCATCATTGGTGCGGACCTGCTGTTCCACCGCCGAGAAGCTGGCCAACTGGGCCACGAATTCGGTGGATTCCAGCGGTTTCAGCGGATCCTGATTGCGCAATTGCGTGGTCAGCAGGGTCAGGAAGGTCTCGAAATCCGACGCGGCGGCCACCGGTTTTGCCGAATCGGTGGGTGTCGTTGTTGTGTTTGCGGTGGTTACGGGGCTGATTTCCATGTTTGCAGTCTTTCCTAAAAGCGTATGTCGAGGCCCGACAGGCGCAGGTTGCGCGCCGGGCTGATCGCGTGGATCGGGCTGGAATGCGGCGATGCAGGTGCGGCCTCGTCGGTCTCGATCAGCCATTCGCCACGCGCGGCGGGGGTTTCCGGGCGACGATCGGAATGCTCGCGCGAGAAATCGAGGCTCGGGTCGCGCTGGCCCTGGCGCTGGAACTCGTCCATCAGGATGCCGGCATGGCGGCGCAGCAGATCAATCGTATCGGCGCGTTCGGCACTGATCTGGATCGTCATGCCGTTCTCGCCGTTCAGCAGGGTCAGCCGCACCTTGCCAAGCTCCGGCGGGTCCAGCGCGATTTCCATCGGCGCACCGGGCTGTAGGTTCAGCGACGCGACCTGAGCCGCGACGTGGCGCGGTGACAAGGTGGCCGGTGGCTGGGTCCGACCGGCGCTTGTGGCAGAGTTTGCCGGGGTCTGTTCGGTTGTGCGGCCCATCAGATCAGGGCTGATCTCAGGCGTGGCCGCATTGTCATTGGCGTTGAGGCCGGACGCGGCAGGCAGGCGCGGAGCCGTCGAAGGGGTGATCGGCGCAGCCGGAACGGGTGGTGTTGCCGGTGCCGGTTTCGCCCGGACGGTATCGGCAATTGGCGGCCCCGGCGGCGTGTTCAGGCCGTTGCCGGTTGCCGGTGGCACAGGAGCCACGCCCGGATTGGCGGTCTGCAAAGGCACGGGGTTGTCGCGGACGGGCGCAGGCGGCTGGTTACTTTCCATCACAACCCTGTCTGGCGTGATCACCGGATTTGGCTGACCGGACGCATGTGCCGACGGCACTTTCGCTGGCCCCGTTTCCGTCCGCAGCCCCACCGGACCAGCCGGTTGCGCCGGTTGCGCCGGAAGCGCAGGTGGCGGAGCGGGCTGGTCCGTGCCGCGCGGTTTTCCCAATGAAACAGCATCGGGGATCACCCCCGGCACAACCGGCTCCATCACCTCCGGTATATCGGCCAGTGCTGCAATGGCTGGCCCTGCCGGTGCGAGATCGCCGGAATCCAGGGCCGGAATATCGTCGGACATCTCACCGGACGCCACCGGGCTGGGCACCACAGCCTGACCTATTACCGGCCTGTCCGCATGAGCCGGTGCGGTGCCATCGGTTGCATGCCCAACGCCCTCGCCGGACGGTACTTCAATAAGGCGCGATTCCAGTGCTGCTTGTTTGCCCGGAGCTACCGATTCTGCCGGTGCGAGTTCGAGTGCTACTGCATCGGCCCTGACAGACCGGACCTTCAACAACTCATCCACGCTAGCCGCAGGCACGCCTGGTGGTGCATTCACGGGTACGGCATTTTCAACTCCATTCGGTTTGTCGACCCCGGCCAACTGGTTATTCGAGGTATCGCCAGGCATTGCAAACGGTGCTGCGCCAACGGCTTTCGGGGGTGCAGGCACAGTTGGCACAGGCGGGATTTGGCTTTGGTTGGCTAAAACGTGAGGTTCATTTCGCTGCTCTTGCAGCCCTGCCAGCGCGTCAAAAATTTCGCCATTTGAGTGGCTGCGAATCACTATTGCCGGATTTGGCCCGGGTATATTAGCGACGTGCAGAGGCACATCCGGCTGCGCGACGCCTGACTTGGGGTCATCCACCGGCATGGTTGCCGCTGGCGCGGATTTTGTGTCTGCAACTATGCGTGATCGTACCGGAATTTCCAGCCACTCCACCGGGAGCGTGGCCGTTGAAGGTACTTCGTGTTTTACATGAGATATTGTGGTATTAGATGTTTTTTCATGCGTTTGAATGGCGTTCTTAATGTATGTTCTGAACGTGCCATCATCCGCAAATCCCAATCCGCCAATCACACCTGCAACCGGCACCTTTCCGTTTTGTGCAATCGTCAGACCAAGGCCGGACATATCTGCTATTCGGTGCGGTATCATCATCTGCCTGCAAGCTT
Source organism: Paracoccaceae bacterium (assembly GCA_019911965.1). Taxonomy (GTDB): domain Bacteria; phylum Pseudomonadota; class Alphaproteobacteria; order Rhodobacterales; family Rhodobacteraceae; genus UBA5972. The sequence continues at coordinate 137,586 of JAIOJF010000025.1, forward strand.
TCTGCCTGTGAAGTCCGGCCCAGCTAATCCGCGATCCGTTACGTTTTCTTTACCGGCCCCGGGCCAATATCGGGAAAGTTTTCGCAAAACAGGGGCTCGCCATGCTGCCGCCGATCCAAGTGCCGATAGCCGACCAGACGCAAGGCAATGCCGCCCGCCTCAGGCCGCTGGCGCAGCAGCTTGAGGTCGGCTTTCTGGCCGAGATGCTGAATGCGGCGGGCTTCGGCAAGTCGCGTGACGCAATGGGCGGCGGCGCGGGCGAAGACAATTTCGCCTCGTTCCTGGTCCACGCCGAGGCGGAGCAGATCGTCCGCGCGGGCGGTTTCGGGCTGACCGAATCGATCCTGCAGGCGCTGATGGCGGGGGAACGGGCCGATGGCTGACCCGACCGGCCGGGCCGCCCTGTTGGCACGCTTTCTGGACCTGATGCAGGAAATCAGGCTGGCCCTGAAAGCAGGTGATCTGGATCGCCTGCCCGATCTGACGCAGCGACAGCAAGCCCTGAGCGAGGCGCTGCAGGCCCTGCCCCCGTCCGGCCCGGCGGATACCGCCCGCATGGAACAACTTGCCCGGGCGGCGGCGCGCAACGCCGTTTTGCTGAAGGCCGCGGGCCGTGGCATCGCGGCGGCAGGGCGGCGGCACCGCGAGCGTCTGAACATGCTGGCAGGTGTGCGGACCTATGATCGCGACGGCAGGGCGCAGCCGCTGGCCGCCTCCGGCCATTCCCTGCCCGCCCTGAACCGGCGCAGCTGAACGGTCTCATACCTTACCCACAGCAATGGTGTTTTCACATGCGTTCGAGCAATCGGGCGCTTTCGCTCCTGCGCTGCGTTCTCCGACAGTTTCGGCGCGGGTTTGTCTAAAATTCCCGCCACTTGCCCACCCGGCAATCCCAGCCCTTAAGTCCGCCTTAAGACCTCGCCCGCATGGTCGGCCCTGCATCCAAGTGGGGTGGCGCGGAACCGGCGAAATGCCGCGAACCGCAGATGTCAGAAAGACGAAACCGGCCGCCTGAATTGCGGCTTTCATCATATCGGCGCACGAAGTGCCGCCGTTCGTCTGAAGGAACAAACATGTCAAGCATTCTTACCAATTCCAGCAGCCTCGTCGCGCTGCAGACGCTGAAGACCATCAATATGGGCCTGAGCAAGACCCAGAGCGAAATCTCCACTGGCAAGGCGGTCGGTTCGGCCAAGGACAATTCCACCGTCTGGATGATCTTGGCGTTCGAGGAATAGGCGCGCTGGGTCTGGATCAGTTGCGTCAGTTCACCCGCCACATCGGTGGTCGATTCCTCGCGCGCGAAGCCGATAATCTCGCCCGAGGGGCCGTCACCGGCCTGCCACAGGAAGAACGAACCACTTTCCGGCGAGATGCTGTAGGCCTGATTGTCCAGCGAAATCAAACCGTTCGGGTTGGGCACGTCGACCAGCGGGATCTGGTAGATGGTGCGGGTAAAGCCGATATCGTAGATCGCGTTGACATAGCCGTTTGCATCCACCTCCACCGAGGTCAGGTTGCCGACCGGCGAGCCGTCCTTGGTGATCGCCACCGGCGCGAAGCTGCCCGACAATTGCGTCAGCCCGTTCGGTTCGCCCGGCTTGCCGATGTTCAGCGTCAGGGGTCCGCCGCCGACTGTCAGCGCCAACTCACCGGTGGCGGCATCATAGGCCCCGCCGGACACCGTGGCGATCGAGGCGATGGTACCGCCCGCGCCGCGCGTATCGTCGAACGTGATCGTATATTCGCCGACACTGGCGCCGCCCAGCGCCGAATCGGTGATCGCCATCGTCCATTCGTTCGACCGGCCGGTTCCCGGAACCGTCGGCGTGAAGGTGATATCGAGAGATTCCGAAGTGCCGAGATTGCCGAAATATTCAATCGACAGATCCAGACCGTCGCCGCTTCCGCCGGCTTCGGTTTCCGTGGCGGGCAGGTTCACGCCCAGTTCGATAGCGGTGGTCGGATCGCCGGCAAACTGGTTCAGATCGACCGAGACCGGTTCCAGCCCGTCAATCGTGTCGCGCGGATAGGTCGGGATCGTGCCGTCGGCATTGGCCGGCCAGCCCATCAGCACCAGGCCGCTTTCGGTTTTCAGGATGCCGTTGCTGTCAGGGTGGAACGATCCGGTGGAGACCAGCAGCATCGGCAGCGGGCCGGTCTGGTTGTTCAGCGCCGAGGCCTGTGTCACCGGCAACATGCCGCGCCCGGCCACCGCCAGATCGGTGGCATTGCCGGTGGTGATCATCGGACCCGACGAATCGATATCGCGATAGGTCGATACCCGCACCCCGCCCGCCGAATAAGCCCCGTTGCCGTTGTTCAGCACCAGCGAGTGAAATTCCGCCACCGCGCGTTTATAGCCATAGGTCGAGGAATTGGCGATGTTGTCGGAAATCGTCGCCAGCCGGCTGGCATTCACGTTCAGCCCGGATACACCGGCAATCAGTGAGGAGGATATCGTCATATTTGCGCCTTTCTGCTGCAAATCCGTCTGGCCCGACTATCGGCGGGCGATCTTAACAGGGCCCTAAAGAATCAAATCCTTCGATTATTTGCCGGTGGCGGCGCGGTCGGTGCGCAGCAGGATCACCTCGATCCGGTTGTTGCGCGCGGCCATCGGGTTGGATGTGGCAAGGTTGCGATCCGACCAACCGGCGATGCGCTGCATCCGGCTGGCATCAAGGCCGCCACCCTCCAGCAGTTTGCGCGTGGCATGGGCGCGATTGGTGGACCGGTCCCAGCCGGGATTGGCGGCCAGCACCACCGGAAAAGACTGGGTATGACCGTTCACCGCGATGCGGTTGGTGGTGGCCTCGAATATCCCGGCAATCATCCGCGTCAGTTGCTGCAGGATCACCGTCGCCTCGTCGCTGTCGCCGCGAAACAGCGGCTCGCCGGGCAGATCGAACAATTCGACAATCAGCCCCTCATCCGTCACCCTGGTGTGGATATGCTGCAGCAACTCATCGGCGACCGAGCTTTCGCCGCTATTGGCGTTCAGCAGCTCCTCGATCTCCTTCAGACGGCGTTCCTCGGCCTCGCCGCTGCGGATATCTGTGGTGTCGACGCCGGTGCTGCCGCGCGCCTGGCGTTCGGTCGAAGGCGATTGATCGCTGCCGCCGGTGCCGTTCTGCGGCAAGGCTTCCTCCGAGAATACGCTGTCGCCGCCGAACACGCCTTCGCCGCCGCCGGAAATGCGGTTCACCGGGATCGTCGGGTTGAAGTAGTCGGCAATGCCCTTGCGCTGCTTTTCCGTGGTTGCGTTCAACAGCCACATCAGCATGAAGAACGCCATCATCGCGGTGACGAAATCGGCATAGGCCACCTTCCACGCGCCGCCGTGATGGCCTTCTGCGGCGACCACCTTCTTGCGTTTGATGATGATCGGCGCATTTGCCGGGGGGGCCGCCATGTCCATACCTGCAAGGATTTCCTGCGCCCGGCCTAGCAAGCACGGATGAATGCAGGGTTAACCGGCCAGGGGCCACGGATATGTTCCTGGAGAATTTGACTCAAGATGATGCGAAATCGCTTCATTCAATACGTTAAGAACACACAGTAACAAACTGTTATTACGCCTATTCTCATCACTCTTAATGCATAACATCAACACCAGAAGCCAACCGCCCCGAACACCCGCTCCGCCCCGTCCGCGCGTCAACCTTTCCCGCCATCCGCCGGACCAACTGCATGCTCTCCAGCCTGCCTTTTCAAATTCGCGGCTTTCTCTTGCCATAATTTGCCGCCATAAAAGCGGCAACGACATCCAGTGGGGATCAATCCTTGTCATGATTTATCCGGTTATCCTGTGCGGCGGCTCGGGCACGCGGCTCTGGCCGCTGTCGCGCAAAAGCTACCCCAAGCAATTCGCCCGCCTGACCGGGCGCGAAAGCCTGTTTCAGGCCTCGGTCAAGCGGCTTACGGGCGAGGGTTTCGCGGCACCGGTGATCCTGACCAATGCCGATTTCCGCTTCATCGTGGCCGAGCAACTGGCCGAGATCGGGGTGGACCCGACCGCCGTGCTGATCGAACCGGTGGGCCGCAATACCGCACCGGCGATCCTGGCTGCGGCAATCTGGCTGAAGGGCCGCGATCCCGATGCGATGATGCTGGTGGCGCCCTCGGATCATGTGGTTCCCGATGCCGGTGCGTTCCGGCTGGCAGTGGAGCAGGGGCAGGCCGCCTGCGCCGCCGGTGATCTGGTTACCTTCGGCATCCGCCCCGACCGGGCGGAAACCGGCTATGGCTATCTGGAACTGGCCAGGGCCGGATCGGGCGAACCGCAAAAGCTGCGCCGCTTTGTCGAAAAGCCCGACGCAAAGGCTGCGGCACAGATGCTGGAGGCCGGGAATTACCTGTGGAATGCCGGGATTTTCCTGTTTCGCGTCAGCGACATCCTTGCCGCCTTCAAGGCGCATGCCCCGGCGATGCTGGATCCCTGCGAGCGCGCGGTGGCCGGGGCCGAAGCCGATCTTGGCTTCCTGCGGATCGCGCCCGGCCCCTGGGAGGGGGTCGAGGATATCTCGATCGACTACGCGGTGATGGAACGTGCCGCCAATCTGTCGGTGGTGCCGTTCGATGGCGGCTGGTCCGATCTGGGCGGCTGGGATGCGGTCTGGCGTGAAAGCGACGGCGATGGCGACGGGGTTGTCACCGCCGGGCCGGCCACGGCGATCGAATGCCGCGATTCGCTGCTGCGCTCGGAAAATCCCAATCTCGAGATTGTCGGCATTGGTCTGGACAATATCATCGCCATCGCCATGCCGGATGCGGTGCTGGTGGCCGACATGTCCTCGGCCCAGAATGTCAAGCAGGCGGTGGCCGCACTGAAAGCCAAGCAGGCCAAGCAGGCCGAACAATTCCCCCGCGATCACCGCCCCTGGGGCTGGTTCGAGACGCTGTCGCTGGGCGAGCGGTTTCAGGTCAAGCGCATCATGGTGCATCCCGGCGCGGCACTTTCGTTGCAAAGCCATGTGCACCGAAGCGAACACTGGGTCGTCGTGGCGGGAACCGCGCGGGTGACGGTGGGCGAAACGGTGACCCTGGTCACCGAGAACCAGTCTGTCTACATCCCGGTCGGCGACAAGCACCGGCTGGAAAACCCCGGCAAGGTGGACCTGCACCTGATCGAGGTCCAGACAGGCACCTATCTCGGCGAAGACGATATCGTCCGGTACGAGGATGTTTACCGGCGCGGGTAAGGTTGTGGTGCAATGGGCCGGGATTGGCCGAAACCACCTTTGGTCAAACTTCTCCGCCCTTTTGAAGCTGCGATCCGGCCGGCGACCGAATGATCGCGCCATATCGCATTGGGGATTTCTTCGTGGCGGATCGAAGGCAGCGCATTGTGCCGGAAAACCGATTAAGGTTGACTTGGTCCCCTATCCATGATTATGCACCTGCAGCATTTGGGCGCGCCTGAACCGGCAGCGCCCGCCAGAAGCTGAGCTTTCCTTGAAACCGATGTTCAGACCAATGCTGCGGCTGACCTTGCGGGCTTGCATCCGGATTGTCTTGTCGCATTCGACAAGCACGTGATGCAGGCGGCCCCGGTCGTCGGCAAACCTTACCAAGAAAGATACATCGTGAATTTTACTGACCTCGGCTTGAAAAAGCCGATCCTTTCGATCCTTGTCAAACAAGGCTATGAAACCCCAACGCCGATCCAGGAGCAGGCGATCCCGCCGGTGCTGGCGGGCCGCGACGTGGTCGGGCTGGCGCAGACCGGCACCGGCAAGACCGCCGCGTTCAGCCTGCCGATCCTGCACCGCCTGAGCGACACGCAGCACAAGGCCGGCTACCGCGCCCCGCGCGTGCTGGTGCTGGCCCCGACCCGCGAACTGACGATCCAGATCGAAACCGCGATGCGCACCTATGGCGGCGATCTCGGGCTGCGCTCGACCGCCGTGGTTGGCGGCGTGCCGATCAAGCGGCAGATCGTGGCGATCCGCGCCGGTGTCGATATCCTCGTCGCCACGCCCGGGCGGCTGGAAGATTTGATCTCGCAGCGCGTCGTCGTGCTCGACAAGATCGAAACCGTGGTGCTGGACGAGGCGGACCAGATGCTGGATATCGGCTTCATGCCGGCGATCCGGCGCATCCTGAAGCTGACGCCGCGCTCGCGCCAGACGCTTTTGTTCTCGGCCACCATGCCGAACGAGATCAAGTCGCTGTCGGCGGATCATCTGAAGAACCCGGTCGAGGTGGCGGTGACGCCGGTTGCCTCGACGGTGGACAAGATCGACCAGACCGTGATGCACATGAATACCGACGACAAGCCGAGTGCCGTGGCCAAGCTGGTGCGCACCCATCCCGGCAAGCGGGTGATCGTGTTTACCCGCACCAAGCGCGGGGCGGACAAGGTGGCGCGCAAGCTGAATGCGGAAAATCTGGGGGCCGAGGCGATCCACGGCAACAAGTCGCAAAGCCAGCGGCAGCGCACGCTGGCGGCGTTCCGCGACGGCTCGAACCCGGTGCTGATCGCCACCGATATCGCGGCGCGCGGCATTGACGTGCCGGGCGTGGAACTGGTGGTGAATTACGACCTGCCGAACGTGCCGGAATCCTATGTCCACCGGATCGGCCGCACGGCGCGGGCGGGCGCATCGGGGCTGGCGGTATCGTTCTGCGCCGGTGACGAGGCCAAGCAATTGCGCGATATCGAAAAGCTGATCAAACGCGCCATCCCGGCGCTTTCTGCCGATGGCACGCCGATGCCGGAACGCAGCTACGCCGAGCCGAAAAGCCGTGGCCCGAAACGCCCGCAACCGCAGGGCAACAAGGGCCGTCGGCGGTTTTCCGGCAATCGCCAGCGCGCCAGCGCCTGAGCGGTTCGCCGGCAGCGGGCGGTCTTCGGGCCGCCCGCGCGGTTTGCACGTATTGCCCCGGTTCGCGGCTTGGCCTAACGTCGCGCCATGACAACCGCATTGATCACCCATTCCGCCTGCCTTGCCCATACCACGCCGCCCGGTCATCCCGAACAGGTGGCCCGGCTCACCGCCATCAATGCCGCCCTGTCGGGCGCGGATTTCGCCGCCCTAAGCCGCTTTGACGCGCCGCTGTGTTCGGATGCCGATCTGCTGCTGGCGCATCCGCAATCGCATATCGACGCCATTCGCGCCGCCGCGCCTGCCAGCGGTTTCCGCTCGCTCGATCCTGATACCCATATGTCGCCGGGTTCGCTTGAGGCTGCGCTTCGCGCGGTCGGCGGGGCAATGCTGGCGGTGGACCGGGTGATCGCGGGCAAGGCCGACAACGCCTTCGTCGCCATGCGCCCGCCCGGCCATCATGCCGAGAAATCCCGCGCGATGGGCTTTTGTTTCTTCGGCAATATCGCGCTGGCGGCCATTCACGCGATGGAACGCCACGGCCTTGACCGCGTTGCCATCGTCGATTTCGACGTGCATCACGGCAACGGCACGCAGGATATCGTCTGGGAGGACAAGCGCATTCTGTTCGTGTCGTCCCATCAGGTGCCGCTTTATCCCGGCACCGGCGCGGCGGACGAGACCGGCGCGCATGGCAATGTGCTGAACCTGCCGCTGGCGCCGGAGGCGGGCGGGCAGGCGTTCCGGCAGGCCTGGACCAACGAGGCGTTCCCGGCGATCCGGGCGCATCGCCCCGACATGCTGTTCATATCCGCCGGTTTTGACGGCCACCGGGACGACCCCCTGGCCAACCTCAACCTGACCGAGGACGACTTCGCCTGGGTGACGCAGCAGATATGTGACATAGCCGACGAAACCGCCGACGGGCGGGTGGTTTCGGCCCTGGAGGGTGGCTATGATCTGCACGCTCTGGCGGCATCGGTGGCCGCGCATGTGAAGGTATTGATGGGGCGGGGGCAATGACCGACAAACCGGTATCCGAAATGACATTTGAAGACGCGATGGCCGAACTGGAACTGGTGGTCAGCCAGTTGGAAGGCAGCCAGGTGGCGCTGGACGATTCGATCCGCCTGTACGAGCGCGGCGAGACCCTGAAAAAGCACTGCGAGGCCAAGCTGAAGGCGGCGGAAGAAAAGGTTGCCCAGATCACCCTTGGCAGCGACGGCACGCCGGACGGGCTGAAGCCGGTCGAGGGCGCCTGAGCATGTTCGCCGCAGCGCTGGCGGCGCATTCGGCGCGGGTCGAGGCCTGTCTGGAAGGGTTGTTCGCCGAACAGCCCAAAGGCAAGCTGACCGACGCCATGCGCTATGCCACGCTGGCCGGTGGCAAGCGGCTGCGGGCGTTTCTGGTGCTGGAAGGCGCGCATCTTTACGGCGTGCGCCCGCAACAGGCCGATCGCGCGGCGGCGGCTGTGGAGTGCATCCACGCCTATTCGCTGGTGCATGATGATCTGCCCGCAATGGACGACGATGACCTCAGGCGCGGGCGGCCAACGGTACATGTGAAATGGGACGAGGCGACGGCGATCCTGGCGGGCGATGCGCTTCAGACGATGGCGTTTGAAATCCTCGCCTCGGCGCGCACGGCGGCGGATGCCAATAACCGCCTTCGGCTGATCACCACGCTGGCCGAGGCGGCGGGGGCCAAGGGCATGGTTCTGGGCCAGATGATGGATATCGCGGCGGAAACCGCCGTCCAGCCGCTGGACCTAGCCGAAATCCACGAATTGCAGGCCAACAAGACCGGCAAGCTGTTCTCCTGGTCCGCCGAGGCCGGGCCGATCATGGGCAATGCCAATACCGGCGTGATGCGCAACTACGCAAGCGCGGTCGGGCTGGCCTTCCAGATCGCCGACGATATTCTGGACGTGACCGGCGATGCCGGCAAGGCGGGCAAGCGGCTGCAAAAGGACGCTCAGGCCGGCAAGGCGACCTTCGTGTCGCTGCTGGGGCTGGATGGTGCGCGCAAAAAGGCCGCCGAACTGGTCGAGGAAGCCTGCGACGGGCTGGACATTTTCGGCGGCACCGGCGAAAACCTCCGCGCCTTGGCCCGCTTTATCATTGACCGCGAGATGTGATAGGCAGGGGCCATCAACAAGGATTCTGGCCGCGTGACCCTATCGCAACGACCCTCCACTCCGCTGCTTGACAACGTCCGGCTACCGGCTGATCTGAAACGCTTTTCCGATGATGAACTGCGCCGTCTGGCCGATGAGCTGCGGGCCGAGACGATCTCGGCGGTGTCGGAAACCGGCGGGCATCTGGGCGCGGGCCTGGGCGTGGTGGAACTGACCGTGGCGCTGCATGCGGTATTCGACACGCCGAAAGACCGGCTGGTCTGGGATGTCGGGCATCAATGCTATCCGCACAAGATCCTGACCGGGCGGCGTGATCGCATCCGCACCCTGCGCCAGCCGGGGGGCCTGTCGGGCTTTACCAAGCGCAGCGAAAGCGCGTTCGATCCGTTCGGCGCGGCGCATTCCTCCACCTCAATCTCGGCGGCCTTGGGCTTTGCCGTAGCGCGTGATCTGGGTGGTGCGCCGGAACCGGGGCTGGGCGATGCCATCGCGGTGATCGGCGATGGCGCGATGTCCGCGGGCATGGCGTTCGAGGCGATGAACAATGCCGGGCATCTGGGCAAGCGGCTGTTCGTGGTGCTGAACGATAACGAGATGTCGATTGCGCCGCCGGTCGGGGCGCTGTCCTCCTATCTGTCGCGGCTTTATGCCGGTGATCCGTTTCAGGAGTTGAAGGCCGCCGCCAGGGGCGCGGTCAGCCTGCTGCCGCCGCCGTTCCAGGAAGGGGCGCGCCGCGCCAAGGAAATGGTCAAGTCGATGACCGTCGGCGGCACCCTGTTCGAGGAACTGGGCTTTTCCTATGTCGGCCCGATTGACGGCCACGACATGGAGCAATTGCTGGCGGTCCTGCGCACGGTGCGTGCGCGTGCCGATCATCCGGTGCTGATCCATGTCGTCACCCGCAAGGGCAAGGGCTATCCGCCCGCCGAGGCGGCGGCGGACAAGTATCACGGCGTGGGCAAGTTTGACCTCGTGTCGGGCAAGCAGAAGAAAGCGCCGTCGAACGCGCCGAGCTACACCCGTATCTTCGCCGACAGCCTGATCCGCGAGGCCGAGGCGGATGACCGCATCGTCGCTGTTACCGCCGCGATGCCGGATGGCACCGGGCTTGATCTGTTCGCCGAACGCTTCCCGTCGCGCTGTTTCGATGTCGGCATTGCCGAACAGCACGGCGTCACCTTCGCGGCGGCCTTGGCGGCGGGCGGCATGAAGCCGTTCTGCGCGATGTACTCGACCTTCCTGCAGCGCGGTTACGATCAGGTGGTGCATGACGTGGCGATCCAGCGCCTGCCGGTGCGTTTTGCCATTGATCGCGCCGGGCTGGTCGGGGCTGACGGGGCCACCCATGCGGGGGCGTTCGATATCGCCTATCTGGCCAATCTGCCCGGTTTCGTGGTGATGGCCGCCGCCGACGAGGCGGAGCTGGTCCACATGGTCGCCACCGCCGCGTCGATCAACGACCGCCCGTCCGCCTTCCGCTATCCGCGCGGCGAAGGCGTCGGCGTCGATATCCCGGCGAAGGGCGAGGTGCTGGAGATCGGCAAGGGCCGGATGATCCAGACCGGCAGCCGGGTTGCCATCCTGTCCTTCGGCACCCGATTGGGCGAGGTCAGGAAAGCCGCCGAAAGCCTGGCGGCCCGTGGCATCACCCCCAGCATCGCGGATGCCCGGTTCGCCAAACCGCTGGACCGCGACCTGATCCTTCAGCTTGCCGCCGGCCACGAGGCGCTGATCACCATCGAGGAAGGCGCCATCGGCGGCTTCGGCAGCCATGTCGCGCAATTGCTGGCGGAGGAAGGCGTGTTCGATCACGGCTTGAAATTCCGCTCGATGGTGCTTCCCGATACCTTCATCTCGCATGACGATCCGGCCAGCATGTATGACCTTGCGGGCATGAGTGCGGCAAAAATCGAAACCAAAGTGCTGGAGGTTCTGGGCATTGCCAGCATGGCGGCGCGCCGCGCCTGAGCGGCTTGTGCGAAACCGCCACCCGGCCTAGGATCATCCCCGGATCACAAGGGGAGGGTTGATCATGGCGGCGCATCCGAAAGGCTGGGTTCTCAATTATCGCTGGGTGGTGTTCCTGCTGGCGCTGGGGTTCTGGTTCTACCAGTTCAGCCAGACCTCGCTGGATCATTTCGGCTGGCAGTTCCGGTTCCTGACGATCTGGGGCCTGACGGCGGCGCTGATCACCTCGTGGCTGATGCTGCGCCTGTCGCTGGGACGTTCGGAACGGCAGTTCAACGCCATCGTCTCGGCCACGGCCGTGCTGGAGGTGATGGTGGTGTTCCTGTACTGGAAATTGTGGTTCACCGATCCGGCGCTGGTCAATTCCGATGGTCCCAATCCCTGGTATCAGGAATATTACCTGCACGCGCTCGGCCCGGCGCTGATGCTGTTCGATGCCTTCTTCATCCTTGGCGCGTTTCATTCGCTGTGGCGGACCTGCCTGATCGTGCTGGCGATCTTCGTTGGCTACACGGTCTGGGTTGAGGTGCTGGTCGCGCCGCTGAACTCGTTTCCCGAAGGGTCGGCCACGCATGGGCTGCCCTATCCGTTCCTGAACGATATGGCGATGGACCAGCGGCTGGTATTCTATGGCACCACCATCGGCACCGGCCTCGCCCTCATGCTGATCGGCTGGGTGCTGGCGCAGATCATCGCCCGGCTGCGCGGCGTGCCGAGACGCTGAGCCGCGACAACAGGATTTTCACGAAAATCCTGCGCGGTAGAAAATTCTTCGGGAAGAATTTTGCCCGGGCACCGGGATCAGTCCTTGCGGTCCAGCCGCCTTTCGATGGCCTCAAGGCGGCTCAACACCTCGTCGCGGTAGGTATCGGTGCGCTGCACGTCCTCGGCGTGATGCGCGTCCTGCATGGAATTGACGATCAGGCCGACCAGCAGGTTTACCACGGCGAATGTGGTGATCATGATGAACGGCACGAAAAAGGCCCAGGCCAGCGGATAGACCTCCATCACCGGGCGCACGATGCCCATCGACCAGCTTTCCAGCGTCATGATCTGGAACAGCGAATAGGCGGACCGCCCGAGCGTGCCGAAAAACTCGGGGAAACTCCCGGCGAACAGCCGCGTGGCCATCACCGCGCCGATATAGAAGATCAGCGCCATCAGGATGAAGACCGAGCCCATGCCGGGCAGCGCCGTCAAAAACCCCTCGACCACCCGGCGCAGGCGCGGCACCAGCGAGATGACCCTGAGCAGGCGCAATATCCGAAGCGCCCGCAACACGCTGAACGCCCCGGCACCGGGTAGCAGAGCGATTGCGACGATGACGAAATCGAACACCGACCAGCCGTTCAGGAAGAATCGCCAGCCACGCGCGAACAGTTTCAGCGCAATCTCGATCACGAAAACCGTCAGGCACAGCGCATCCAGAAACTCGATCCACGGCCCGATCCGCGCCATCGTTGCATTCGAGGTTTCCAGCCCCAGCAGAATGGCATTGAACACGATCACACCCAGAATCGTGTTGCGTACAATCGGCTGGTCAAGCCAGGTTTCCAGTTTTTGGCGGATCATGGCGGTTCGGTTCCTGATTCAGGCGGGGCCTATATGGCGACGAACGAATCCGGCTACAAGTTCGATATGGACCGACCAGCGGAACTGGTCGACCACCTGTACCCGCTCCAGCGCATAGCCGCCGGCGGCCAGGATGGCGGCATCGCGCGCGAAGGTGACCGGGTTGCACGACACCAACGCGATGCGTGGCACTTGCGATTGTGCCAGCAGGCGCATCTGTGCTTCGGCCCCGGCGCGGGGCGGGTCGATCACGACACCGTCAAAGCGGGCCAGCTCGTCCGCCAGCAGCGGGCGGCGGAACAGGTCGCGCGTCTCGCAGGTTGTGGCCTTCAGGCCCGGGCTTTGCCGCCAGCCGCGATCCAGTGCGGCCAGCGCGGCGGCATCGGATTCCACCGCGTGAATCTCGGCCCGGTCGGCCAGCGCCAGCGCGAAGGTGCCGGAACCGGCGAACAGATCGGCCACCCTTGTGGCCCCGTCCAGCGCCGCCTGCACCCCCGCCGTCAGTGCCGCCTGCCCGTGGGTGGTGGCCTGCAGGAAGCCCCCCGGCGGCGGCACCACCCGCGCCCGCCCGAAGCTCTGAACCGGGGGGTTGATGGTGGCGATCACCTCGCCGTTCCAGGCCAGCCGCGCGAAGCCTGCACTGGCGCAGAACGCGCCAAGCTGGGCCAGCAGCGGGCCGTCCACCGGGCGGCCGTTCTCGACCGCCAGATCAAGCCCGCCCTCAGAATGCGTGACCGAAAGCGCCAGCACCGCCTTGCGCGAGGCCCCCAGAACGGTCAGCCCCTCAAGCGCCGGGATCGCGGCCAGAATGGCGGGATGCAGCAGGGTGCAGCCCGGGATGGCGATGATGGTGTCCGAGGCGCGGCCATGCAGGCCAACCATCGCGCCCTTTTTCGTGCGCTTGCCCGCCAGCACCGCACGCCGCCGCGCAGCGGGGGGCGAGACCGCGATGGGCAGGAACGTGGCCTGAAGCCCCTGTGCCTTCAGCGCGGTTTCAACCACCTCCACCTTCCAGTTGGCGACAAAATCGTCCGAGGCATGTTGCAGCGCGCAACCGCCGCAGGCGCGGAAATGCGGGCAGGGCGCTTTCACCCGATTGCCGGATGGCGTCAGGATTCGCGGTTCGGCGATGCGCCCGGAACTTACCGCGCCTTCCACCTCCTCACCCGGCAGGGTGAAGGGCGCGAACAGGCCGTCCTCGGTGATGCCGTCGCCCAGATGGCCCAGCCGCGCGATCCTGTGCGCTGTCATTCCGCCGCCTCGTCCGCGCCGATGAACCCGCCCGCCTGGCGCTGCCAGAACCCGGCGTAAAGCCCGGATTTCGCCAGCAATTCCGCATGGCTGCCCTGTTCGGCGACGCGGCCGTCATCCAGCACCACGATCCGGTCCATCTGGGCGATGGTGGACAGGCGGTGGGCGATGGCGATCACCGTCTTGCCCTGCATCACGCCGTAGAGCGTTTCCTGGATCGCCGCCTCGACCTCGCTGTCCAGCGCACTTGTCGCCTCGTCCAGCACCAGGATCGGCGCATCCTTCAGGATCACCCGCGCCAGCGCCACCCGCTGCCGCTGGCCGCCCGACAGCTTGACTCCGCGTTCGCCGACCAGCGCGTCATAGCCGCGATTGCCGCGCGAATCCTCCAGCCCCAGGATGAAATCATGCGCTTCGGCACGCTTTGCCGCGCGGATCATCTGCTCCTCGGTGGCGTCGGGACGGCCATAAAGGATGTTGGCCCTTACCGAGCGGTGCATCAGCGAGGAATCCTGCGTCACCATGCCGATCTGGCGGCGCAGCGATTCCTGCGTCACGCTGCGGATATCCTGCCCGTCGATCAAGATCGCGCCGTCCTCGACATCGTGGAACCGTAACAGCAGGTTCACCAGCGTCGATTTCCCGGCACCCGAGCGCCCGACAATGCCCACCTTCTCGCCACCCGAAATGTCCAGCGACACCCGGTCCAGCCCGCCCGAGCCGCGCCCGTAATGGTGGCTGACGCCCTTGACCGAAATCCGGCAATCGCGCACCGCCAGTTTGCCGGCATCCGGCGCGTCGGCCAGTGCGATGGGCTGGGCGATCGTCTCCATCCCTTCAGCCACCACGCCGAGTTGCTGAAACAGCGAGGACAGCGCCCACATGATCCAGCCGGTCATGGCATTCAGCCTGAGCGTCAGTGCCGAGGCGGCGGCCACCGTGCCGATTGTCGAAATCCCCTGCTGCCACATCACGATGGCCCAGCCGATCACCGCCACGATCAGGAAGCCGTTGATCAGGGTCAGGCCCAGTTCCATCAGCGTGATCAGCCGCATCTGGTTTGCGAAGGTGACGCGCGCGCTTTCAATCGCTTCGCGGGCATAGGCCTCTTCGGTGCCGGCATGGGCGAACAGCTTGACCGACTGGATGTTGGAATAGCTGTCCACGATCCGCCCGTTGATTTCCGAACGCGCATCGGCAAATTCCTGCGAGGCGCGGCCAATGCGCGGGATGGTCCAGTGCATCAGCGCCAGGTACAGCACCATCCACACCGCCAGCGGCACCGCCAGCCGCCAGTCAATCCCGGCCAGCAGCCACAGCGCACCGACAAGGTAGATACCGGCATAGACCACGGCATCGAACACCTGATACACCGCCTCGCCCGCTGCCGGAGCGGTCTGCATCAGGCGGTTGGCGATGCGCCCGGCGAAATCGTTCTGGAACCAGCCGACCGACTGGCGCAGCACATGGCGATGGCTGCGCCAGCGGATCAACGTGCCGAAATTAGGCATCAGCGACTGGTTCATCAGCGCCACGTCCAGCATTCCCACAACCGGGCGGACGATCAGGATGAACACCGTCAGCAGGATCAGTTCCAGCCCGTGATCGGCAAAGATCGTCGCCGGAGTGCTGTCGGCCAGCAGATCCACCACCCGCCCGGCGAACGAGATCAGCGCAATCTCGAATATCCCGACAATCGTCGTCAGGATGAAAATCGCCACCAGCACCTTGCGCAGGGGCCTCAGATATTCGTTCAGGAACGGCCACAACCCTGCCGGTGGCGGGGCGGTATCGTCATAGGGGGCGAACGGATCGACCAGGTTTTCAAAGAAGCGGAACATCGAAACGGCCTTGGATTGGGCTGGATTGCCAAGCCGTCCAGAAGAACACGAATGCGCCGCTCAAGGCAAGGCGCAATCCGGGCCTCAGCGGCCCAGCATCAGCGCCAGCAGGAACGCCACCAGCATCGAGGCCATCGCGAGGTTGAACATCCTGAGGCGCAGCGGCGTGTTCAGCCGCTTTCCGATGGCCTGTCCGAAGGCCGCCCAGGCCAGGGTTGCACTGATCCCGGCCCCGACGAACACCACGGCCACGGCAAGCGCCGTGGCAAGGGGCGCTGCGGGGGTCACGAACTGGCTGGTGATGGCGATGGCCGCCAGCCAGGACTTGGGATTGACCCATTGAAACGCCGCCGCCTCGGTGAAGGTCAGGGGGCGTGTCGTTCGGCCCGACTGGCCCGCCGGTGCGGCGGTGGCGGTCCGCCATGCCATCCACAGCAGCATCAATGCCCCGACCCAGCGCAGCACCTGCAACAGCACCGGGCTTTGGCGAAACACCTCGCCAAGACCGATACCGACAAGAAAGATCATCACCGGAAAGCCGATCACGATCCCCGCCACATGCGGTATCGTCGCGCGCAAGCCATAGGTTGCGCCGGAACTGGCCAGCATCGAGTTGTTCGGCCCCGGCGTCCACGACGCCGCCAGCGCCATTCCCGTCAGCGACAAGAGCATGTCCAGCGTCATCATGTTCCGCCATTTGCCGTGCGGATAGGTCGCACATGCTGACCTTTCTGGCGGAATTGCTGCCAGCGGTCAAGCCAGCAGCGCGGCCTTGTCCAGCCGGAAGCCCGAGGCGATCCAGCGGGTTTCCAGCGCGCTCAGCCGCGCGCCCAGGGCCGGGCCTTGCAGGCCGGTTTCGGCCAGATCGGCGGCGCGGACGGGAAAGACCTGCGCAGCCGCTGCCTCGGTGCGGGCGATCAGGTCTGCCGGGGGGTCTGCAATCAGCGTGGACGAGCGCAGCAGGATGATATCCTGCGCCGCCTTCGCACCATGCCGCCAGGCCAGTTCCTCGGCAGGTTCGCCGCTGCCGGCCTTGTCGCGGTAAAGGTCCAGCCGCCGTGCATCGGCCTTTTTCATCCGCAGCCGCGCGCGATGATCGCTGCCGCCAAGACTGGCCAGCCGCCGCAGCCAGTCCGGCCCAAGGCCCAGCGCCTGTTCGTTATGTACCAGCACCGCCAGCCCCGCCGCCACCGCACCGGGCAGGATGCGGGCCAGGATGCCGGTCTGCGCCATCACCGCCAATGCCGGGGCCGGATCGGGCGCGGCCAGCAGCTTGCGCATCTCCGCCCCGATCCGCTCGCGCGAGAGGGTATCAAGCCCGTCGGCCAGTTCGGCGCAGGCGGCCAGGGCGTCGGGATCAATCCCCGCCGCCGGGTCGCCATACCAGGCGTGAAAGCGGAAAAACCGCAGGATGCGCAGATAGTCCTCGCGGATACGGTCATGGGCATCGTCGATGAAGCGCACCCGCCGGGCGCGGATATCGGCCAACCCGCCAATCGGATCGTGCAGCACGCCATCGGCATCGGCGTAAAGCGCGTTGATGGTGAAATCGCGGCGGCGCGCATCATCGGCCATCGTGTCGGCATAGGCGATGACGGCGCGGCGGCCATCGGTTTCGACATCCTTGCGGAAGGTGGTCACCTCATGCCCCTCGCCATGCGCGACAACGGTAATCGTGCCATGCTCGATCCCGGTCGGCACGGCGCGGAACCCGGCCTTGGCGGCCAGTTCGGCCACTGTTTCGGGCCGCGCATCGGTGGCGATATCGACATCCGCCACCGCCACCCCCAGCAGCGCGTTGCGCACGCAGCCGCCCACGGCATAGGCCTGATATCCGGCCCTGGCCAGAAGCGTCAGAACGGCTTGGGTTCCCGGCGCCTCCAGCCAGTCGCCGCTTACCCGTGCCATTCCGACAGCCTTTCGGCGAAGCCGCGCAATATCCGCGCGGTCGCCCCCCAGATGTAATAGGGGCCGTAAGGAATTGCGTAGTAGCGGCGGTGAATGCCGCCCCAATAGCGCCCCTCGATCAGGTAATTCGCCGGATCGGCCAGATAGGCCAGCGGCACCTCGAACACTTCGGCCACTTCGCCGGCCTCGGGGCGGGCAATGAAGGGATCAACCACCCGCCCGACCACAGGCGTGATCTGGAACGAGGTGACGGTCTGGTGAAACGGCATGCGGCCCATCACCTCGACATTGGAGGCGAGGAGCGCGATTTCCTCTTCGGCTTCGCGCAGGGCGGCGGCGACCTCGTCGGCGTCGGTTGCATCCACCTTGCCGCCGGGAAAGGCGATCTGGCCGGGATGGTGTTTCAGATGCGAGGAGCGTTTGGTCAGGATCACGTTCACGCCGCGCGGCGATTCGATCAGCGGCACCAGCACGGCGGCGGGGCGCAGCTTGTCGGCCACCGGCCACGGCCCGACAACGCCGGGATTGAGATCGAAATCCGACGACGAGCCTGCCGGCCCGTTCGCCAGCATGCCGCGTACATGTCCGATCGTGTCCAACCGCCTGTCCATCCGCCCTACATGGCTCAGGACCGGAGCGCCGACAAGATGCGGCGCCGATTATTCCGGCTTTTTGGCTGCCTCGAAGCCCAGCGAGGCGGGGTCGAAATCGTAATGCGCGCCGCAGAACTGGCAATCGGCGGTGACGCGACCGGCCTCGTTGGTCATGCGCGAGATATCCTTGGCCGAGTAGATCGACATCGTCTGCACCACCTTTTCCGGGGCGCAAGTGCAGCCGAACCTGACCGGCGTGGCATCGAAGACGCGCGGCTTTTCCGCGTGAAACAGGCGGAACAGAAGGTCGGTCGGGGCGACGGTCGGGCCGACCAGCTCCATCTCCTCGATCGTGTCCAGATGCAGGTTCACGCGGGTCCAGTTCTCGCCATCCTCGCCATCCAGAAGATCGGCCGGGGCCAGCAGGCCGTTTTCGCCGCTGGCCTCGGTTGCGTGCAGGGCGGCTTTCGGCATGTGCTGGATCATCACCCCGCCGGCCCGCCATTGCTCGGGCGTGCCCGGCTCGGTCGAGCGGCCCAGCGCCACCGCGAAGCGGGTTGGCAATTGTTCGGACTGGGCGAAATAGGTTTCCGCGCAGGCGGCCAGCGATCCGCCGGCCAGGGGCGTGATGCCCTGATAGGGCGTGGTGCCGCTGCCCTGGTCGATCAGGATGGCGAACATGCCCTTGCCGATGGCCGAAAACGGTGTGCCGGAGGCTTCGTCCAGGCGGTCCGCATCGAAGCTGGCCCAGGCGCGCAGGCGGCCGGGTTCGCCGGGATGTTCCGGGCCGTAATAATCGGTGGCGATCAGGCGCAAGGGGCCGTCGCCGCGGATCTGCAAAGACAGTTTCCAGCGCAGCTTGATGGTCTGGCCGATCAGCGCGGTCAGGATCGCGGCTTCGGCCACCATCGCCTCGACCGGGGCGGGATAGGCGTGCTGGCGCAGCACATCCGCAAGCACCCCGTCAAGCCGCGCCACCCGGCCGCGGATATCGGCTAGGTCCAGTTGGAAGGGCAGGACGGTATCGTCCCAGGCGATCTGGTTGGGCAGGTTCATGCAGGCGGTTCCTTGACGTTGCGCGCGTTCCCATAGACAAGTTGCGCGGGCAAGGCAAATCACGCCTTCAGGCGGGCAAGCGGCAAAGGGGGCAATATGCGACGGTTCGACGAAGCCCGGCGCTACGGCATCCGCTATCGCCAGCGGCCCGGGGCCTACGGCATCCTGCGGCGTGGCGACAAGCTGCTGATCACCTTTCAGGCGCGCCCGGAGCCCGAGTTCCAGCTTCCCGGCGGCGGCATAGACCCCGGCGAATCACCCTTGATTGCGCTGCACCGCGAGGTGCGCGAGGAAACCGGCTGGGGCATCGCCATCGAGCGCCGTCTGGGTGCCTTCCAGCGATATGCCTACATGCCGGATTACGATATCTGGGCGCGCAAGGTCTGCCATATCTATCTGTGCCGGCCCACCTTTCGCAAAGGCCCGATATCCGAGCCGGACCATTCCGCCCATTGGGTCAGCCTGACCACCGCCGCGCATATTCTGGGCAATGAGGGGGATCGGCATTTCGTGGCGGCGCTGTTGTAGGCGGGCGCGGCTGCCTTTCGGGCAGGATGCGCCGGATCGAGACCACCCGGCACATCAGGCCGATGGCCAGCCGCAGGTTCGAGGTTCGTCCCCGGTATTTTCCGCCATCGGGCGGTGGATATCCAGCAGCACTGCCGACAGGTCATCCGCCAGTTCGCCCCGTCCGGTGAAGAATTGCGTTTCGCGCACCAGCCGCGCCAGCAAATCAGGCCCCTCCTGTTCGCCATAGGCGATCAGCAGGCGGGCAAGCCCTGCCTCGTCCAGGAAACTGCCGTTGGTATCTTCCGCCTCGGTGAAGCCGTCGGAATAGATCAGGAAGCGGTCGCCGGGGGCGAGGGCATCATGGCAGACCGCGAATGCGGCATCCTCCAGCAGGCCCACCGGATGACCGCCCGCGCCGATGAAATCCACCTTGCCACTGGCGCGCAGGATTGCCGGATGCGGATGCCCGGCCTGCACCAGCACCAGCGCACCGGTGGTCAGATCGACATCCGCCAGCAGCACCGTCAGGTAGAGATCGGTGTTGAACTCCTCAAGCATACGGGCATTCAGCAGGGCCGCTGTCTCGTCCGGCGGGCGGGGCTGGTAAGTGCCATCCGCCGCCTGCGCCATCGCCAGGTTATAGGCCGGATTGGCTGCGGCCAGGCAGCCGGCCAGCCGCGCCGTCATCAGTGCCGAGGATATGCCGTGGCCGGACACGTCCAGCGCGAACAGACCGATGCGCCCGGGATCGGAGTAATAGATGCCGATCATGTCGCCGCCGACATGACCGCTGGAACGCAGCATCAGTGACAATTGCGCATTGCCGATCACGTGATGGCCTTCGGGCACCAGCGAGTGCTGCAATTTGCGCGCCTCCTCAAGGTCGCGATCCACAGCGAGATAAAGTTTCTGCAATTCTTCCAGCGCTTTGGTGACGGAATTGTTGCGATCCACCAGTTCGGATTGCATGGCGATCACGCGTTCACCGGCATTGAGGCGGGCGCGCAATTCACCGGCATTCACCGGCTTGGTCAGGAAATCATCCGCCCCCACCTGCAGGCCTTCGGCGATATCGTCCTTGCCGTCTTTCGAGGTCAGCAGGATGAAATACCCGTAGCTTTCGCGCGGCAGGTTGCGGAAAGCGCGACAGAATTGCAGACCGTCCACATCGGGCATCATCCAGTCGCTGATAACCAGGTCAACCTGCGTGGCCTTGCAGATTTCCAGCGCATCGCGGCCCGACTGCGCCTCGAACACGACATAGCCCCAGTTTTCCAGCCGCTGGCCCAGCAGGCGGCGCTGCAGCCGGCTGTCATCGACCACCAGCACCGTCAACGCGCGGCCGTGAATGTGTTTGCCCTGCCTGAGCGGGGCGGGATTATACTGAACGTTCACCGTGACCCTTCCGGTCTGGGAATCAACAAGCCCGACCATCCGCCCCGGCGCTTAACATCGGGTGAAAGCGAAAATGCGACCTATTCCGCCCGGCCCCGGCAAGACATTGTTAACCCCTGAGGGGCAGTTTGGGCACTTGGGGGCCCGCCAGATTTGGAGGTGTGGCATGATAAATTGGTTACGGGTGCAGGAACTGGAAAACGATGTCGGGGCAGAAGACCTGAAGGAGGTGATCGAACTGTTTCTGGAAGAAGTGGATGAAGGCGTGGATCGCCTACGCAGCGGTGCGGAAGGGCGGAACCTGGCCGACGATCTGCATTTCCTGAAAGGCAGCGCCCTGACCCTGGGCTTTGACGGCTTTGCCGATGCCTGCGGCCTGGGCGAAAAGATTGCCGCTGCAGGACAGGCAAATCAGGTCGATCTGGCCGGTATCGTCCAGGCCTACGACCAGTCGCGCGCCTGCTTTCTGGATCGCATGGCAATCGGTATGCCGCCGCCGGATCAGATCAGGAATTGCGACAGCGCCTCGTTGCCGGTGATGTCCTGATAGGCCATGCCGGCCTCGTCCATCCGCGCGCAGATATCGGGGAAATCAGCGGCGTTTCGCGCCTCGATGCCGATCAGGACCGAGCCGAAGTTGCGCGCCGATTTCTTCAGATATTCAAACCGGGTGATATCGTCGTCCGGGCCGAGGATATTCAGAAACTCCATCAGCGCACCGGGGCGCTGCGGGAAGCGCAGGATGAAATATTTCTTCAGCCCGGCATATTTCAGCGCCCGTTCCTTGACCTCGGGCAGGCGTTCAAAATCGAAATTGCCGCCGGAGGTGACGCAGACCACCCGCTTGCCCACGATCTCGGGCGCAAGATCGCGCAGCGCATCGACCGACAGCGCTCCGGCGGGTTCCAGCACGATGCCCTCGACATTCAGCATTTCCAGCATGGTGCCGCACAGACGGTCCTCGGGGACGGCCAGCACATGTTCGCGCGGCACATCGCAGAGCGCCGTAAAATTCCGTGCGCCGATCCGCGCCACCGCCGCGCCATCGACAAAGGAATCGACCTTTTTCAGGGTCACCGGCTCACCGGCCTCGATCGCTGCCGCCAGGCTTTTGCCGCCTGACGGTTCGACAAAGCGGAACCCGGTATCAGGCGACAACGCCTTTAGATAGGAGACCATTCCCGCCGACAACCCGCCACCGCCAACCGGCAGGATCACCATGTCTATGCTTTCGGGGCTTTGTTCCAGCAATTCCACCGCCACGCTGGCCTGGCCCTCGATCACGTCGTCATCGTCGTAGGGCGACAGGAAGACCGCGCCTTCGGCCGAACAGAAGGCCTGCGCCGCCTTCATGGTGTCCTCGAAATAATCGCCGATCAGGCGGATTTCGATGGCGTCGCCGCCGAACATGCGGGTCTTGTCGACCTTCTGCTGTGGCGTGGTGATCGGCATGAAAACGATTCCCTTCGCGCCGAAATGCCGGCAGACAAAGGCCACCCCCTGCGCGTGGTTGCCGGCACTGGCACAGACGAAGCGGTTGCGCGACGGGTCGCGGTCCAGATGCTTGCGGATGGCGTTGTAGGCGCCCCTGATCTTGTAGGACCGCACCGGCGACAGATCCTCGCGCTTGAGGTAGATATCGGCATCATGAAGCTGCGACAAATGATCGTTGCGCTGCAGCGGTGTTTCCGCGAACAGCTTGCGCATTTCCCGGCGGGCCGCGATGGCCTGGGCGACGAAATCGGACATGGGGGCTTCCCTTATGGTGGCAGGAAAACCTGCACTGACGGGCCGGGCAGATCAACCCGTCGATTTGCCACGCGTGATCTGTCGGGCCGGGATCAGGTCAGAACCAGTTCACCTCGATATCCGCTTCGATGATGGTGACGCCCTGCACCGTGATCTGGTTGCTGGCACCGCCGGGCGCGTTGTAGGTGATGATGGTATCGCCACCGGAATACGAAAAGGCAACGCTGCCTGCCCCGGCACCGTTGGGGCCGTTGATGACGATCCGGTCCACGCCCGGTACGAAATCGGTGACGATGTCGTCGCCCTGATCGGTGGGTCCGTTCTGCATATCGAAATCGAAGATGTCGCTGCCTTTGCCGCCGGTCAGGGTGTCGTCACCGGCCCCGCCGCGAATGAAGTCATTGCCTTTTCCGCCGCGGATAATGTCGTCGCCACCATTGCCCCAAAGCGTGTCATCGCCGTCTGATCCCCTGATCCGTTCGCTTCTGTCGCTGCCTATGATGGTATCGTCGCCGATGCCGGAATTGATCTTTTGCGGTGAAAAGGCCGCGCCGCTGAAATCCAGATTGTCGTTGAATGTTGAGCCTTTCAGCGCTTCGACCGATCGCAGAAACACGCTGCCGCCTGTATGCACGACCACTCCTTGCGCGACGTCAAAGGTAAGGGTCGATTCCGCCTCGGAACAATCCAGCGTGTCGCCCCCGCGCCCGCCGATGAACCTGTCATCGCCGTCACCCATGATGAACCAGTCGGCACCCGCAGCCCCGCGGATCAGATCGTTGCCGCCGGTCCCTTCGCAGGTATCGCCCTCGCCGGAGCCGTCAAACCGGATGCCATTG
This sequence comes from Paracoccaceae bacterium, assembly GCA_019911965.1. Classification (GTDB taxonomy): domain Bacteria; phylum Pseudomonadota; class Alphaproteobacteria; order Rhodobacterales; family Rhodobacteraceae; genus UBA5972. The sequence continues at coordinate 161,235 of JAIOJF010000025.1, forward strand.
CCGGTGCCGGCATCCAAGGCGTCGAAGAATCCAGATGCGGTCGATGGCGACGGGTCGTCCTCGTCCAGATCGCGCAGGTCGAACAGCAGGCCGAAGCTGATGACCGTCAGGAAGTCGATCTCCTTTTTCTTGCCGGTGGCCCAGCTTGCAACGGTCATGTCGCTCACCTGGCCCGAGGCGGTGCCGTCGCCGTCATCCTGAAGGCCGGTGCCATGAAACGAGAGGTAATATTGCCCGCCCGGGACATTCATCGACCCCCCGGTGCCATCCGGGGAAAACCCCATCGACAGCAAGGGATCGGTGAGCAGATTGTACAGCAATCGCTGAAAAGTGGATGCAATGCCGGGCACAACTGCGCCGGTTGCTGTCATTAGTGCCCGCATTGATCAATTCCCCTGTCTGGAAAAAGTGGGCGATGCTAGCATGATCCGGGGATATCTCAAACTTTCATCGCACAACCGCGCCTGACCCTTGCCGCCGCCCGGCAAACCCAATAAACCGCGCCGGAACAATCCCCTTAGCGGAGCGCGCCCGATGTCTGCCCCCAAAAAAGTCGTCCTTGCCTATTCTGGCGGTCTGGATACCTCGATCATCCTGAAATGGCTGCAAACCGAATATAGTTGCGAGGTGGTGACCTTCACCGCCGATCTCGGCCAGGGCGAGGAGCTGGAGCCGGCCCGCAAGAAGGCCGAGATGCTGGGGATCAGGCCGGAAAATATCCATATCGAGGATGTGCGCGAGGAATTCGTGCGCGATTTCGTGTTCCCGATGTTCCGCGCCAATGCGCTTTATGAAGGGCTGTACATGCTGGGCACGTCGATTGCGCGGCCGCTGATTTCCAAGCGGCTGGTCGAGATTGCGGCGATGACCGGGGCCGATGCGGTGGCGCATGGTGCAACCGGCAAGGGCAACGATCAGGTGCGGTTCGAACTGGCCGCCTATGCGCTGAACCCCGATATCAAGGTGATCGCGCCCTGGCGGGAATGGGCGCTGACCAGCCGCACCAGGCTGCTGGAATTTGCCGAGCAGAACCAGATCCCGATCGCCAAGGACAAGCGCGGCGAGGCGCCGTTCTCGGTGGATGCCAACCTGTTGCACACCTCGTCCGAGGGCAAGGTTCTGGAAGATCCCGCCGAGCAGGCCCCCGATTACGTCTACCAGCGCACCGTGCATCCCGAGGATGCGCCGGATACGCCTGAATATATCGAGGTGACGTTTGAAAAGGGCGACGCGGTGGCGATCAACGGCGAGGCGATGTCGCCCGCGACGATCCTGACGGCGCTGAATGAATATGGCCGGGTGCATGGCATTGGCCGGCTCGATCTGGTCGAGGGCCGGTTCGTCGGCATGAAGTCGCGCGGCATCTATGAGACCCCCGGCGGCACCATCCTGATGGCAGCGCATCGCGGCATTGAATCGATCACGCTGGATCGCGGCGCGGCGCATCTGAAAGACGAGCTGATGCCGAAATATGCCGAACTGATCTATAACGGCTTCTGGTACAGCCCGGAACGCGAGATGCTGCAGGCGCTGATCGACCGCAGCCAGGAGTTTGTGTCCGGCACGGTGCGGCTGAAACTGTACAAGGGCACGGCCTATGTGGTTGGCCGCTGGTCGGACTACAGCCTTTATTCCGAGCAGCATGTGACGTTCGAGGATGACGCCGGTGCCTACGACCAGAAGGACGCGGCGGGCTTCATCAAGATCAACGCGCTCCGCCTCAGGCTGCTGGCGATGCGGCAGCGGCGCGGCGGCTGATTTCGGCGATTTTTGCACAAAGGCAACAACCGGAGGGAATTGCCGACGGTCGGGCCGGGCGGCTCGATTTACCGCGCGATCACTGGTATTGTTGACGGCATAGCAGCAATCCGCCGACAAGCGGGATATTGCCGGTAACCGATGGAACAATCGGACCCGGTGGAGCAGGTAAATGCCGACAACCACAGTAAAGATTTACGAAGTGCCGAATTCCTATGTGGATTCCGGAACCAGCCCGACGATTTCGGGGGTTTTCACGATGGTTGTGGTCGACGGGGACACCCGCCTGCATAGCAGCGAGGCGTCCGATCCGGGTTCGTCGCAGATCATCACCGTCGATGGCGGGGCGGTCAGTTCCTATCAGTTCTATTACGATGACGATATCACGATCAATGGCGGGCCCGAGACGATCAAGACCTTCCAGTTGGTGATCGGCGGGGTCACCCGGTCTTTCGTGATGAACGATGACGGCCCGAATATCCCCGGCGCAACCGTCGGAACGTCGTTCACGCTGGATTCGTATGCCAATTATACCTCGATCCTTTACGCGGATATCGCCTGTTTCGTAAAAGGCACGCTGATCCGCACCGCGACCGGCCAGCGCCCGGTGGAAACCCTGGCGGTGGGCGATTTGATCGAGACGCTGGATCACGGGTTGCAGCCGATCCGCTGGATCGGGCGGTCCGACCTTTCGGTCCGCGAATTGCTGGTGCGCCCGCATCTGCGGCCCATCCGCATCCGCGCCAACAGTTTCGGGCCGGGCCTGCCGATACGCGATCTGGCGGTTTCGCCGCAGCACCGGATCATGGTGGATGGCTGGCGGCTGCAGCTTCATCTGGGGCTGGATCAGGCGCTTGCGCCCGCCAAGGCGCTGGTCGGGCATGACGGCATTTCGGTGGACAAGGACTGCGCCGATGTCAGCTATTTCCACTTCATGTTCGACCGCCACGAAGTGGTGATCTCCGAAGGCCTGCCAAGCGAGAGCTTCCTGTTCGGCGACACGATCCGCGACGGCATGGACCTGGAGCAATCGCGCGAAATCCTGGAATTGTTCCCCGACCTTGCGGCGTTGGCACCCGAGGCCGACAGGGTCGCGGCGCGCCCGATCCTGAAGCGGTTTGAAGTGGCCGCGCTGATCGGCAACGCCGCCTGAGGCCTGTCAAGCCGGGCGCAGCGCGTGGGCCAGCATCCTTTGGTAATGGGGCTGGGCCGCGTCATGCACATCCCGAAGCGCATCCGCAACCGTGGGCAACGGGCCTTCGGGATCGGCGAACCCGGTTGACCGCCACACCGCGCCATACCAATGCGCCGCCCAGACCCCGTCCGCCGCATTGCCTCCGGCGGGCCATGTCAGCATCGCTTCCTGGAAATCCAGCCCGATGGCATCGCACAGCAGGGCGAGTGCCGCGCCCGGATCGGCGCGGATATCGACCGAGTCCAGAACCGGCGGCGCGGTGCCGTTGCGCTGGCAGACGGCATCGAACAACTCGGCCTGCTGGCGAAAGCCGATATCGTCCAGCGTCGGGTTTTCGCGCTTGGCGGCGTAGCTGGCGATCACCCGGGCGGGATCGCGGATCAGGAACACGTTGGTCAGGCCGTCGATCCAGCCACGATCAAAGCCGGGGATCATGTGTTGCGTCATATGTTTTTGATAAAACACCGTCTTACCGTTCGGCACCGGCCCGGTACAGGCGCGGATCACCGCCTCGGGGTCGCGCATGCCAGCAGCCAGGATGGCATCGCGCATCGGGTGGTCCAGCCCGGTGGCCTGCAGATAGGCGGCGTAGAACGGTTCATCCCAGACGGCGCAATCGCTGCGTTGCGCGAAGGCATACATCATCGCGGTAGACAGGTTTCGCGGCCCCGACCACATGGCGATCCTCATGGCTGCTGCGCCTTGATCAGATCGGCGTAGAGGCCGCGCAAGCGCAGGGTCATCGGCCCGGCCTGCCCGTCGCCGATGATCCGCCCGTCAATCCGGCCCACCGGGGTTTGTGCGCCGAAGGTGCCGGTCAGGAACGCTTCATCCGCACTGTAGGTATCGACCAGCGAGAAATTCCGCTCGAAAACCGGGATGGCATTGGCGCGGCAGAGGTCGATCACATGTCGGCGGGTGATGCCGTTCATGCAGTAATCGCCGGTCGAGGTCCAGACAGCGCCCTTGCGCACAATGAAGAAGTTGCAGGCATTGGTGGTGTTCACGAAGCCATGCACATCCAGCATCAGCGCCTCATCCGCACCGGCCTTTTCGGCGGCGATGCAGGCCAGCACGCAGTTCAGCTTGGAATGCGAGTTCAGCTTTGGGTCCTGGCTCATCGGCAGGCCACGGATATGGGGCACCGTGGCAAGCCGGATCGGGCGCGGGATCGAGGGGCGCGAATGCTCCATGATGATCACGAAGGTCGGCCCCGAACGCGACAGCGAGGGATGCTGGAACGGCTTCACCTTGACGCCGCGCGTGATCATCAGGCGGGCGTGAACATCCGATTGCATGTTGTTGGCTTCGCGTGTTGCCTCAAGCGCGGCGATCACCCCGGCGCGATCCATGCCGATATCAAGGTCGATCGCTTTCGCTGCCTCGAACAAACGGTCCATATGCTCGTCCAGAAAGGCCCATCTTCCGTTATACAGGCGCAGTCCCTCCCAGACGCCATCGCCCAGCATGAAGCCTGAATCGTAGACCGACACGCGCGCCTGATCGCGCGGCACTAGCGCGCCGTTGACGTAGATCAGGATGGTTTCGTTGCGCGCGTCGTCTTCGGCCTGATGGGTGGTCACGTCCTGCTGCATATTCCCTCCGCTGTCCGTTTGGGGCGACGATAGGGGCGGTGCGGGGCAAGGGAAAGAGGTTTCAGAATGTCACCCTCGCGTGAGATCACGGCGTTGTCAGTTGCGCCCGGGCGCATGCCCGCGTCGAATGCCTGCAGATACGAAAGGAAACACCATGCAAGCCCTGCGCCCGGTTCTGTTGCTGATCGCCATCCTGTTCGGCATTGCCCTGCAAATGAACGCCGCCCATGCCCGCAACATCCAGACCGCAATTTTCGCGGGGGGCTGTTTCTGGTGCGTCGAGGCGGATTTCGACAAGGTGCCGGGGGTGGTGGAAACCACTTCGGGCTTTACCGGCGGCACGATGGCGAACCCGACCTACAAGGATGTCACCAAGGGCGGCACCGGGCATTACGAAGCGGTGCTTATCCGCTTTGACGCCGACCGCGTCAGCTACCGCGAATTGGTGGATATCTTCTGGCGCACGGTCGATCCCCTGGATGCCGGTGGACAGTTCTGTGATCGCGGAGCCAGCTACCGCACCGCGATCTTCGCCACACCGTCGCAGCGCAGCGATGCCCTGGAATCGAAAGCCGCCGCCGAAAGTGCGCTGATGCGGCGGGTGGTAACAAAGGTTCTGCCCGTGGCGGCGTTCTACCCGGCCGAGGCAAATCATCAGAATTACTACAAGGGCAACAAGCGCGTGATCACCCGGTTCGGCGTGGTCCGCCAGAAGGATGCCTACAAGAAATACCGCGACGCCTGCGGGCGCGACCAGAGGGTGCGGGAAATCTGGGGCGATGCGGCGCCGTTCGCCGGGTCGTGATGCCGGGCGAGATCAGGCCAGCCTACAGGAACGCATAGGCGTTGTTCTGCAACACCATCTGCAGCGCGATGATCGCCACGAACACGATCAGCGGCGCCAGGTCCAGCCCGCCCATATCTGGCAGAAAACGCCGCACCCGCGAATAGAGCGGCTCCAGCAGCTGGTTCACGCCATACCACAATTGCGCCACCAGCGGCTGACGCAGGTTCAGCACCTGGAAATTGATCAGCCAGCTCATGATGATATGCGCGATAACGATGAATTTGACGATGTTGAGGATCATCATCAGGATCTGGATCAGGGAATACATGGCGGCCTTGTGCAGGAATTTTCGGTCTCCCAGACCTAATCAGCCAGCGCCGCCACCGCAAGCCCCCGCTTGCGGCTTGTCAAACCCCGCCGGTTGTCGCATTCAGGGCCGCCAGTTGCAGGAGGTCCGATGTTTCCCGTTATTCGGTTGGTCAAGGAAATGGTCCGGTTTCGCCGCGCTGATCCGCTCGGCCCGGGCGAGGTTCACATGTCCGATCACATCTGCTGGCCGTGGGATCTCGATGTCTGGATGGAGATGAACAACGGCCGTGCGCTGACGCTGTATGATCTTGGCCGCCTGCCGATGTTTCGCCGGGCCGGGATTCTGGCCGCGTTGCGCCGCCGGGATTGGGGCATGGCGGTGGCGGGGGCCTCGATCAGGTATCGCCGCCGTATACACATTTTTCAGAGATTCCGCATGCAAAGCGTGATACTGGGCTGGGATCAGCGGTTCATCTACGTTCAGCAAACCATGTGGCGCGGCGATGAGGCGGCATCATCAACCCTGATGCGGATGGCGGCGACTTGCGAAAACGGCATCCTGCCGCCCCCGGTAATGGCCGCCGAACTCGGCTGGCCGGAGCAATCCCCGCCGCTGCCGGACTACGTTTCGGCGTGGATCGGGGCCGACGCCCAGCGCCCCTGGCCGCCTGAGGTCTGACGGGAAACCCCTTGCGCGGTGGCGTTGAAAGCTGTCTTATCCGGAAAACGAAAACCGGGGGGACAAGCGATGCTGGATCGCGCACAGAAAAAGGGTATCTGGGGCTGGATGCTGTTCGACTGGGCCAGCCAGCCCTACAACACCCTGCTGATCACGTTCATTTTCGCCCCCTATTTCACCTCGGCGGTGGTCGGTGATCCGGCGCAGGGTCAGGCGGTCTGGGGCTATACGGTTGGCATCAGCGGGCTGATCATTGCCGTGCTGGCACCGATCCTCGGGGCCTATTCCGACCGGACCGGGCCACGCCGGCCGTGGATATTCCTGTTCTCGGTGATGTATGTCGTCGGCTCGTTCGCGTTGTGGTGGGCGGTTCCTGGAATGGTGGATTACACCTGGATCCTGATCTTCTTTGCCATCGGCCTGATCGGCATGGAATTCGCTACCATCTTCACCAATGCCTACCTGCCCGAGCTTGGCCCGGAAGACGAAGTTGGCCGCCTGTCCGGCAATGGCTGGGCGCTGGGCTATGTCGGCGGGTTGATAACGCTGATCGTGATGCTGCTGTTGCTGGCGGAAAACCCCGAAGGCAAGACCATGCTGGGCACGCCGCCGATGTTCGGGCTGGATCCGGAAACCCGCGAAGGCACGCGTTCGGTCGGTCCGCTGACGGCAATCTGGTACGTGATCTTCATCATTCCGTTCTTCTTGTGGGTCAAGGACACGCCGAAACGCAAGGATGCCACCGTTGCCATCACCAGCGGGCTGAGCGAGGTCTGGCAGACCCTGAAATCGCTGCCGAAGAAGAAAAGCCTGTTCGCCTATCTGGGCGCATCGCTGTTCTACCGCGACGGGCTGAACGGCATCTACACCTTCGGCGGTATCTATGCCGGCGGCGTGCTGGGCTGGTCGGTGGTGGAAATCGGGATTTTCGCCATTCTGGCGATCATCTCCGGCGCGTTGTTCGCCTGGCTGGGCGGCAAGGCGGATCATGCGATGGGGCCGAAACCGGTGATCCTGGCGTCGATCTATGTGCTGATCGCGGTGGTGCTGCTGATCGTGCTGGTGGATCGTGACAGCGTGTTGTTCATGCCGGTTGGCCCGGAATCCAGCCTGCCGGACATCACCTTCTACATCTGCGGCATCATCATCGGTGCGGCGGGCGGTACGATCCAGTCGGCCTCGCGCACGATGATGGTGCGTCAGGCCGAACCCGGCAAGATGACCGAGGCGTTCGGCCTTTACGCGCTGTCGGGCAAGGCGACGGCATGGCTGGCACCGCTGGCGATTGCGGTGGTCACGGATATCTCCAACAGCCAGAGCATCGGCGTGACACCGATCCTGGTGCTGTTCATCCTGGGCCTGATCCTGCTGGCCTGGGTTTCGCCGACCGGTGACGCGAAGAAGACATGAGGCTTACCGGACCAATCGCACGCGCAGGGATGGCGCTGGCGGCAGCAATGCTGCTGGCGGGCACCAATCACGTTGAACCCAAGCCCGGCGAGAAACGTGCCAGCGAATTGTTCGGCGCGCATCAGCAGGGATCGAAACAGCGCCCGAAGGTCATCGGCTATTATTCTGCCGGTTGTGTGGCGGGGGCCGAGGAACTGCCCGAAACCGGGCCGACCTGGCAGGCGATGCGCCTCAGCCGTAACCGCAACTGGGGCCATCCCGATCTGATCTCGTTCCTCAAGCGCCTCAGTGTCGAGGCAACCCAGCATGGCTGGGCCGGTCTTTACATCGGCGATCTCGGCCAGCCGCGCGGCGGGCCGACCACGTCGGGCCATGCCTCGCATCAGAACGGGCTGGATGCGGATATCTGGATGCTGCCGCCGAAGCGGCTGAACCTTTCGCGGGCCGAGCGCGAAAGCCTGTCGTCGATCTCGGTGCGTACCAACGATCAGCGCAACATCAATTCCAACTGGACGCCGGCGCATATGGCGATCATCCGGGCCGCCGCCAAGGATGACGCGGTGGACCGCATTTTCGTTGCCGCCGCGGTCAAGATCGAGATGTGCAAGCGCGCCGGCGATGATCGTGACTGGCTGCAGAAGGTGCGCCCGCTTTACGGGCATAATTACCATTTCCATGTCAGGCTGAAATGCCCGCGCGGCTCGCCGCAATGCAAGAAACAGACGCCGGTCACGAAGATTTCCAAGGGCGATGGCTGCGACAAGTCGCTGGAATGGTGGGTGACGGATTACCTGAACCCGCCGAAGGCCGATCCGAACAAGAAGAAGCCGCCCAAGAAGAAACCCAAACCCGCACCGCGCCGGGGCAAGGACATGATCATGGCCGACCTGCCGCGCCAGTGCCGGGGCGTGTTGCAATCGGAATGAAGCATATCATTGCAAGTCTGCTGGCCTGTCTGGCCGGCCTGCCGCTTGCGGCGGCGGAACTGGAATTTGTCGGGCGTTACGTCTGGTCGGAGCCGGGCGAGGCTTTCGGCGAGGTGTCCGGCATGGAAATCGCCGCCGATGGCTTGGGCTTTGCCGTGGTCTCGGACCGGGGCTGGATCGGCACCGGGCGGCTGGAACGCGGCGCGGATGGCGCGGTCAGCGGGGTTGCCGGTTTCCGGATGGCCGATCTGGTCAACCGCAAGGGCAAGGCGCTGAAAGGTCATGAATCCGATTCCGAAGGGCTGGCCGGTGAACCCGGCGGCCCGCTATTCGTGTCGTTCGAGGGGTATCACCGGGTCTGGCGTTACGACAGGCCGTTCGGTGCCGCCAAAGCCATCGGCGACCATGCCGGTTTCGCCACGCTTCAGAACAATTCCGGGCTGGAGGCGCTGGCGATCGGCGCGGACGGAGCGCTTTACGCGATCCCCGAACGATCCGGTGAATGGGAACGCCCCTTTCCCGTCTACCGCTACCGCCACGGGGTCTGGGATGACGAATTGTCGATCCCGCGCGAGGGGCGGTTCCTGCCCGCCGGGGCGGATTTCGGCCCCGATGGGCGGCTTTATATCGTGGAGCGGGATTTCCTGTGGTATGCCGGATTTGCCAGCCGTATCCGCCGGTTCGACCTGACGGAACTGGGGTTGAGCGAAGGCGAGACCCTGCTGGTTACCGCCTTTGGCACGCATGACAATCTGGAAGCCATCGCGCTCTGGCAGGACGCGGCGGGCGCGATCAGGCTGACGCTGGTGTCGGATGACAACGGCAACCTGTTGCAGCGCACGGAATTTGTCGATTACCGGCTGGTCGAGGCGGGCGCGGAGTAAAGCCTTGATCCTGCGCATTATTGACGCGGAGAAACCCGCGATCAGAAATAGAAATCGCCGATATCCAGATCGCCGGGCGCGATATCGTCCAGCCGCAGGGACAGGCCGTTGGTTGCCCTGACCAGCGACGATGCGCCTCCGTCCAGCGCGCTGATGGTCAGATCGCCCCAGCCCAGCCCCATCGAGGACAGCCAGACGTGATCAAGGCCATTCTCGAAATCGCGGATGGCGTCGCGGCGGCCCAGATCGGCGCTGGTGAAGACGAAGATATCGGCATCCCCGCCGCCCCAGAGATTGTCGCGCCCGCCCTCGCCATAGAGATAATCGGCCCCGGCCCCGCCCTTCAGCCGGTCGCTGCCATTGCCGCCATAGAGCGTGTCGTTGCCATCGCCGCCTTCCAGGTAATCCAGGCCGCCGCCGCCATAGAGGTAATCATTGCCGCCATAGCCGAACAACCGGTCATCGCCGCCGTCACCATACAGCCGGTCCGCGTAGCCCGAGGCGGATGGCCCGTCATCGCCGAACAGCTTGTCATCACCGCTGCCGCCATAGAGGTAATCTATCCCCGCCATTCCGAACAGCCGGTCATTGCCGCTGTCGCCGTAAAGGTAATCGACATTGGACGAACCGGTGACGCCGACTGCGTCGCCATAAAGATCGTCATCGCCGCCGCCGCCGTTCAGGGTATCAAAACCGCTGCCGCCGAGCAGCGTGTCGTTGCCGCCACCACCGTCCAGCGTATCGCTGCCGGCATTGCCGTAAAGGGTATCGTTTCCTTCATTTCCGTTCAGAATGTCGGCACCGCTGCTGGCGGTCAAAATATCGTTGCCGCCGCCGCCATGCAGCGTATCGGCCGAGTAATCAATGCCGCCGCCGGTATCGAATCCATAGAGCATGTCGCGCCCGCCGCCGCCAAAGAGCGTATCCGATCCGTCAAAGCCGATCAGCGTGTCGGCGGCGCCATCGCCACGGATGATATCGTCTTCGTCGCGTCCGATCAGGGTATCGCGCCCGCGCCCGCCGGAAATGTCGTTCTGGCCCATCACGCCGTAGATCACGTCGCCCAGCCCGCCGCCGGAAATGGTGAAGACGGACGCGACAAAGGCATAGGTCCAGCCGCTCATGTCCTGCGGCGAGCCGTAGTAATATGCCAGCGCCTGCAGATCGAACGATCCCAGCGTCGAGGGATAGGGAAAGGTGTTGTTGTAGGTCATCACCGTATGGCTGAGATTGTCCAGCGCGGGGTTCAGCGTCACGGTGCCGGAATGGGGATGTTGCAGGCCGGTGGCATGGCCAAGCTCGTGCAGCATGGTCAGAAAGCCATAGCTGCCTTCGTCGTAATTGCCGGAATTGTCAATCACCAGATAGCCGTCGCTGGTATAAGTGGCTGTTGTATAAGGGTAATTCGCCCAGCCGCCATAGGATGACCCGGAGGTGTTGAAGATGTCGATCATGCCGCCTTCATCGACCTCGACGAACAGGATGCCTGTCACGGCCTGGAAAACCGCCGCGGCGTCGCGGAAATTCGCCCGCTGGGCGGTAGTGAAGGCGGTGTAGCCGCTGTTGGAATAGGGCTGGTAATCGGAGAGGCTGGGAAGGTATGCGCCATCGGCGAAGCTATAGGTGACGATCACCGCGGTTCCCAGGTCGACCGGCGCGTTCCAGCGCGCCGGCGCGCTGTCATTGGTGGCCAGGATTGCGGTATAATCGTTGACGACCGGCATTCGATTTCCTGTTTGTCAGGGCTGTTCGATGATCCGAGTTAAACCGGGAATGCGGCAGCAATACAACCCGTTGCCGTGCGGAATGTGATCTGTGCATCAGCCCCCGGTGCAGCGGTTCAGTTCCGCCATCGCTTCGGCGGCGGTTTCGACGAACGAAAACAGGTTCAGGTCGTCGGCCGAAATGGTGCCGGCATCGGCCAGCGCCTGCCAGTTGACCACCTTTTTCCAGAAATCGCGCCCGAACAGGATCACCGGGATGGAATCCATCCGCCGTGTCTGGATCAGCGTCAGGCTTTCAAACAACTCGTCCAGCGTGCCGAAGCCGCCCGGGAACACCACGATCGCCTTGGCACGGATCAGGAAATGCATCTTGCGGATGCCGAAATAGTGGAAGTTGAAGCACAGTTCCGGCGTGGCATAGCGGTTGGGAGCCTGTTCATGCGGCAGCACGATATTGAGCGAGATCGACTTGCCGCCGGCCTCGGCGGCGCCGCGATTGCCGGCTTCCATCACGCCGGGGCCGCCGCCGGTGACGATCACGTCGTGGCAGCCTTCCGCCTTCAGGCTGCGTTCGGTGCAGAGCCGGGCAAATTCCCGCGCCTCGGTGTAATAGCGCGACAGATCGGCCAGCGCCGGATTGCGGGCCTGATCCTTGTTCGCCGGATCGGGGATGCGGGCCCCGCCGAACATCACGATGGTGCTTTCGATGCCGGCGGCCTCCAGCGCCATCTGCGGCTTCAGCAGTTCCAGTTGCAGCCGCACCGGGCGCAGTTCGTCACGGCACAGGAAATCGGGATCGTTGAATGCCAGCCGGTAGGTGGGCGAGCGGGTCTGGGGCGTGTCGGGTAGCTTGTCCGCGCGCTGAATATCGTCGCGGGCGTCGGGGAACCGCCGGGGCGGCGTGTGTTCGTTCATCTTTCGCTCCTGTCGTGACAAGCGGTCATTGTGGCGTTGCCGCATTGCGTGGCTTGGGGGAAAGACCTATAGACTCCGTTCGGATCAGACCAGTCACTTGTTGGAGAAGCCCATGTCCCATGCCCCGCTAGAAGCCGCCATCGAAGCCGCCTGGGATGCCCGCGACACCATCACCCCCGCCACCAAAGGCGAGACCCGCGACGCCATCGAGGCAACGCTGACCGCCCTGGACAGCGGTTCCTTGCGGGTGGCCGAACGCCAGGCGGATGGTGTGTGGAAGGTGAACCAGTGGGCCAAGAAGGCAGTGCTGCTGGGCTTCCGGCTGAACGATATGGGCGTGCAGGACGGTGGCCCGCAAGGCGGCGGCTGGTGGGACAAGGTTGACAGCAAGTTCAAGGGCTGGGGCGACGGCGAGTGGCGCGCGGCCGGTTTCCGCGCCGTGCCGTCCTGCGTGGTGCGCCGGTCGGCCTATATCGCGCCGGGCGTGGTGCTGATGCCGTCTTTCGTGAACCTCGGGGCCTATGTCGACAGCGGCACGATGGTCGATACCTGGGCCACCGTCGGCTCCTGCGCCCAGATCGGCAAGAACGTGCATCTGTCCGGCGGTGTCGGCATCGGCGGCGTGCTGGAACCGATGCAGGCCGGCCCGACCATCATCGAGGATAACTGCTTCATCGGGGCGCGTTCCGAGGTGGTGGAAGGCTGCATCGTGCGCGAAGGCTCGGTGCTGGGGATGGGCGTGTTCATCGGGCAATCCACCAAGATCGTTGACCGTGAAACCGGCAATGTGAGCTATGGCGAGGTGCCGTCGGGATCGGTGGTGGTGGCGGGGTCCATGCCATCGAAGAACGGCATCAGCCTTTACTGCGCGGTGATCGTGAAGCGGGTGGATGCGCAGACGCGTTCCAAGACCTCGATCAACGAATTGCTGCGCGACTGACCTTGCGGAACCGCCCTTCGGGCGGCGTGACTTTTCCTTAGTCCGCCTCCGGCGGGAGTATTTGGACCAAAAAGAAGACGGATCATGGGCAAGGATTCCAGGCAGCAGGTTTTTACCCTTCTGGTCGAGGTCGGGCGCAATCCCGGGGATGGCCTGCCGAAACGCGCAACCGGGGCGGCGCTGATGTGCTATGCCTCGGGCGTGGACGAGGCCGAGGCGGTGCGCGAAACGGTGGCGATCCTGAAGCAGGCGGATATGGCGCCGCTGGACGTGTCCGGCTATGGCACGCTGGATGAACGATTGGCCGAGGGCCACGATATCGACGAGGATGAACGAGTGCTGATGGCGCGGGCTTTGGCGGAAAACTCAGTCATCGTGGCGCAGGTGACGCCGTTTTACGAGGGCGATGATTGAGGTTGGCGCAGGCGCAGGCCGCGATTTGAGGTGTTCATTTGCGCAGGGCTCGCCTAGATTGCCGCGACCCCGGATAACCTGTCAGGAAAGCAATGCCCGCCATTTTCCTTGATCTCGACGGCACGCTGATCGACCCCAAGGAGGGGATCACCCTGTCGATCCGCCACGCCCTGCGCGAGCTTGGCGCGGATGTGCCGGAACAGGACGAGCTTGGCTGGTGCATCGGCCCGCCTTTGTGGGAATCCTTCGCCGTGCTTTTGGGCGAAAAGGCCGATCTGGACGAGGCGGTGGCGCTGTACCGCGAACGCTATGCCGACAAGGGAATGTTTGAGGCGGATGTCTATGACGGCATCGGCGAGATGCTGGAGGAATTGCGCGATACCGGCCTGCCGCTGTTCATCGCCACCTCGAAGCCGCATGTCTATGCCACGGAAATCGCGGAACATTTCGGGCTGATGCATTTCGTGGACGGGCTGTTCGGTTCGGAACTGGACGGCACCAATTCCGACAAGACGGATCTTCTGGCGCATGCTTTGGCGGAAACCGGTGCGGACCCGTTCCGCTCGGTCATGATCGGCGATCGCAAGCATGATATTTTCGGTGCGCGGGCCAACGATATCCCGGCGCTGGGCGTGCTGTGGGGCTTTGCCGAACCCGAGGAACTGCACATGGCCGAGGCGGATGCACTGGCCGGAGCGCCCGAAGAGGTGGGCGAACTGGTCGCCGACCTGCTGGGGCTTGAATAGGAAGGAGCCGCCATGAACCCGGTCGATCCCGTCGCGCTGACTGCCGATCTGATCCGCTGCCGATCCGTCACACCGGCGGATGACGGGGCCATCGGCTTGCTGGAGGACCTGCTGGGCAGCGCCGGGTTCACCTGCAGCCGGGTTGATCGCGGCGGCATCGCCAATCTGTTCGCGCGCTGGGGCGAGGGGCGCAATGGCCGCAGCTTCGGCTTCAACGGCCATACCGACGTGGTGCCGGTGGGCGACGAGGCGGCGTGGAGCGCCGATCCCTTCGGCGCGGACATCCGTGATGGCGTGATGTATGGCCGGGGGGCCACCGACATGAAATCGGGCGTTGCCGCCTTTGCCGCCGCCGCGATTGATTTCGTGCGTGCAACGCCGCCGGATGGTTCCATCGTGCTGGCGATCACCGGCGACGAGGAAGGCGTGGCGGCCGATGGCACGATTGCCATCCTCGACTGGATGGCGGCCAATGGCGAGAGCATTGATGCCTGCCTGGTGGGCGAGCCGACCTGCCCGGACCAAATGGGCGAGATGATCAAGATCGGGCGGCGCGGCTCGATGACGGCGCATTTTGTCGCCAGCGGCCGGCAGGGGCATTCGGCCTATCCGCATCGCGCGCTGAACCCCTTGCCCGCGATGGCGCGGCTGATGGACCGGCTGGCGAGCCATGTGCTGGACGAGGGCACCGCGCATTTCGATGCCTCGACGCTGGCGATCACCACGATTGACACCGGCAATCCGGCCAACAACGTCATCCCGGCAGCGACCCGCGCCACCGTCAACATTCGCTTCAACGATGCGCATTCCTCGGCCAGCATCACCGAATTGCTGCAGACCGAGGCAGAGCGGATCGCGGATGAAACCGGCGTGCGGGTGGATATGAAGGTACAGGTGTCCGGCGAAAGCTTCCTGACCGCACCCGGCGAATTGTCCGATCTGGTGGCGGCATCGGTCACGGCGGAAACCGGGCTGGTGCCGGTCCTGTCCACCTCGGGCGGCACGTCGGATGCGCGGTTCATCAAGGATCACTGCCCGGTGGTCGAGTTCGGGCTGGTCGGCAAGACCATGCACCAGGTCGATGAATGCGTGCCGGTGGCCCAGATCGAACAGTTGAAGGCGATCTATGGCCGCATCCTCAGGGGTTATTTTGGCGGTTAGACCGACCCTTATCATCATGGTGAAACAACCCGGGCCGGGCCGCGTCAAGACCCGGCTGGCGCGCGATATCGGCCATATCGCCGCCGCTGCCTGGTATCGCCGGCAATGCCGGGCGCTGATCCGCCGCCTGTCGCGCGATCCGCGCTGGCAGGTCGTGCTGGCGGTGTCGCCGGATCATCAGGGGATGATGTCCCGGGTCTGGCCTTCCGCGCTGCCGCGCATGGCCCAGGGGCCGGGCGATATCGGAGAAAGGATGGCCCGCCTGCTGGCAGCGGCACCGCGCCCGGCGCTGCTGATCGGTTCGGACATTCCGGGCATAACGCAGGCCCATATCGCCCGCGCCTTCCGCGCCCTTGGCGGGCATGACATGGTGTTCGGCCCGGCGGAGGATGGCGGTTTCTGGCTGGTCGGCCTCAATCGCGGGAGCAGGTCGCCGCGTTTCGCCAATATCCGCTGGTCCGGCCCGCATACGATGGCCGAAACGCTGGCTGGCCTCGGCGACCGCCGCATTGCCATCACCGACACGCTGCGGGATGTCGATTGCGCCGCCGATCTGCCCTGATACGCCAACTTTGTTCCGGAAATACGCCCACGCGGAGCGCTCACCGCGCAACGCCTTGCGATCGAAGATCGGCAAGGCGGCGGGAGGCCCCCTTGCCGCCTTGCCTTGCCTAATGCGAACCGGCGCTTTAGGTAAGTGAAAACCCGGAACGGACGAGCAGATGACCCCGCCAAAACCCGTTGTCCTGTGCATTCTCGATGGCTGGGGCCTCAACCCCGAACGCGCCAACAATGCCGTCGCGCTGTCGCATACACCGACCTATGATCACCTGCTGGCAACCTGCCCGAACGCGACGCTGAAAACCTCGGGGCGCGATGTCGGGCTGCCGGACGGGCAGATGGGCAATTCCGAGGTCGGGCACATGAATATCGGGGCCGGAAGGGTGGTGTCGATGGATCTGGGGCGGATTGATCTGGCGATTGGAGATGGCAGTTTCGCCGACAATCCCGCGCTGAACCGCTTCATCGCGAAACTGCAGGCCAGCGGCGGCACCGCGCATCTTGTCGGACTGGCCTCGGATGGCGGGGTGCATGCCCATATCGACCACCTGATCGCCGCCGCGCGGATCATCGCCGCTGCCAATGTGCCGGTGGCGATCCATGCGCTGACCGACGGGCGCGATGTCGCCCCCGGCTCGGCTGGCGGTGATCTGGGGCGGCTGGCCGCCGCCCTGCCCGGCAATGCCCGCATCGCCACCGTGATCGGGCGGTTCCACGCGATGGACCGCGACAATCGCTGGCAGCGGGTGGAAAGCGCCTGGCGGGCGATGGTGCTGGGCCAGGGGCTGCAGGCCGCCAGCGCCACGGGCGCGGTGACAATGGCCGCCAACCGGGGCGAAAGCGATGAATTCATCGCCGCAACCGTGCTGGACGGCCATGCCGGGATGCAGGATGGCGATGGCGTTTTGTGCCTCAATTTCCGGGCCGATCGCGCGCGCGAGATCATGGCGGCCATCGGCGATCCGGGGTTTTCCGCCTTCGATATCGCGGGCCGCCCGCAACTTGCGGCGATGGCCGGCATGGCCAGCTATTCCACCGGGCACGATGCCTATATGGATGTGCTGTTCGCCAAGCAGAACATCACCAACACGCTGGGCCATTGGGTGGCAGCGCAGGGCCTGAGGCAATACCGGCTGGCCGAGACCGAGAAATACCCCCATGTCACCTTCTTTCTGAACGGTGGCGAGGAGGTGCCCGAGGCCGGCGAAGACCGCATGATGCCGAAATCGCCCGCTGTTGCCACCTACGATCTGCAGCCGGAAATGTCCTCGGTCGAGGTGACCGACCGGCTGGTGGCGGCAATCGAGGATCGCTATGACCTGATCGTGGTCAATTACGCAAATCCCGACATGGTCGGCCATACCGGCGATCTGGCCGCCGCCATTGCCGCCTGCGAGGCGGTGGATCGCGGCCTGGCGCGGGTGGTGCGGGCATTGGAGCGTGAAGGCGGTGCGATGATCGTCACCGCCGATCACGGCAATTGCGAAACCATGGTCGATCCCGACACCGGCAGGCCGCATACCGCCCATACCACCAATCCTGTGCCGGTCATCCTGGTGGGTGGACCGCCGGGCGCCGGTTTGCGCGATGGCGGGCGGCTGGCCGATCTGGCCCCCAGCTTGTTGCAATTGATGGGGCTTCAACCCCCGCCCGAAATGACCGGGCAGAGCCTGCTGACCGGATGAGGCGGCTTTTCGCCCTTTGCCTGGCGTTCGCGCTGATGCTGGCCGCCCCGGCCATTGCCGCCAGCGATCCGGTCTTTGCCGCGCGCAAGGCTGCCGAGGACCTGAAGGCCGCAACCCGCGCCCTGAAGGATGCCCGCGAGGCGCGTGACCGGGTCGAGGCGCTGACCGGCGCGGTTCGTGCCTATGAGGACGGCCTTGCCGCGATGCGCGAATCGCTGCGCCGGGCGGCAATCCGCGAAGCCGTGCTGCGCCGGGAATTTGCCGCGCGGCGCGATCAGCTATCGCGCCTGCTGGGGGTGTTGCAGACCTTGCAGCGTGCCTCGACGCCGTTGCTGCTGATCCACCCGTCCGGCCCCTTGGGCACCGCGCGCTCCGGGCAGGTCTTGTCCGAGATCACCCCGGCGCTGCATGCCCAGGCCGAGGAGTTGCGCCTGCAACTGGAGGAATTGCTGGTCCTGCAGGCCTTGCAGACCTCGGCCGAGGAAGACCTGCAGGCTGGCCTCAAAGGTGTGCAGGATGCCCGCGTCGCGCTGACCGAGGCGATAGGCGAGCGTACCAACCTGCCGCGCCGGTTCGTATCGGACCCCGGGCAATTGAAGACATTGGCAGAGAACAGCGACACCCTGACCGGCTTTGCCAACGGCCTGGCCGATCTGCCCTTCGATGGTGAACCGGGCGATACCGCCGATTTTGAATCTGCTGCCGGGCGCATCCCGCTGCCGGTATTCGGCACGGTTCTGCGCAGCTTCAACGAGGCCGATGCCGCCGGTCTGCGCCGCCCCGGCCTGTTGATCTCGGCCCCGCCGGTATCGCTGGTGCGCGCACCATTTGCGGCGACAATCCGCTATCGCGGGCCATTCCTGGACTACGGAAACGTGATTATCCTTGAGCCGGGATCGGGTTATTTGATAGTTCTCGCCGGGCTTGGACAGGTCTATGGTGAGGTCGGGCAGATTCTGGCGGCAGGCGATCCGGTCGGCCTTCTGAGTGGCTCTGATCCCGCAGCGGCGGATTTTCTGGTCGAGGCGGTGCAGGGAAGTGGCGAAATCCGGCAGGAAACATTGTATATTGAAATCAGAAAGGGTCGGGAAGCAGTCGATCCGGGGGCGTGGTTCGCCCTGAACCAGAGGTAGGACGAAAACAATGAAACGATACATGATGGCCGCTATCGGCGGCACGCTTGCCGGTATCCTGCTGACCTCTCAGGTGGCCGGACCGCTGATCGCCGACGAGGCGGACCGCAAGAAATCGACCTATGAGCAGCTTGACCTGTTCGGCGATATCTTCGAGCGGATCCGCAGCCAGTATGTCGAACAGGTTGACGAGGCCGACCTGATCGAGAGCGCGATCAACGGCATGCTGACCTCGCTCGATCCGCATTCGTCCTATCTGCCACCGCGTGATTTCAAGGACATGCAGGTGCAGACTCGTGGCGAATTCGGCGGCCTTGGTATCGAGGTGACGCAGGAAGACGGCTTCGTCAAAGTGGTTTCGCCGATTGACGGCACCCCGGCGGACGAGGCCGGCATTCAGGCCGGCGACATGATTACCCATGTCGATGGCGAGCCGGTGCAGGGCCTGACCCTGGATCAGGCGGTGGAACTTATGCGCGGGCCGGTCGGTTCGGAAATCGTCATCACGGTGGTGCGCGAAAGCGTCGATGAACCCTTCGACGTGTCGATCATCCGCGACACGATCAAGATCGCCGCCGTCAAGACCCGCGCCGAGGGCAATGCCATCGTGCTGCGCATCTCGTCCTTTACCGATCAGACCTTCCCCAATCTGGAAAGCGGCCTGCAAAAGGCGGCCGAGGAAATCGGCGGCATGGATGCGGTATCCGGCGTGGTGCTGGACCTGCGGAACAATCCCGGCGGCCTGCTCAATCAGGCGATCCTTGTGTCGGATGCGTTTCTGGACAAGGGTGAGATTGTCTCGACCCGTGGCCGCAAGACGGAAGACAGCGAGCGCTACAACGCCACGCTGGGCGATCTGGCCGGCGGCAAGCCGATTGTCGTGCTGATCAATGGCGGCTCTGCTTCGGCGTCGGAAATCGTGGCCGGTGCGTTGCAGGATCATCGCCGTGCCATCATCGTCGGCACCAAATCCTTCGGCAAGGGGTCCGTCCAGACCATCATGCCGCTTCAGGGCGACGGCGCGATGCGGCTGACCACGGCGCGGTATTACACGCCGTCGGGCCGGTCGATCCAGTCGCTGGGCGTGGCCCCGGACATCATCGTCGAACAGCAACCGGCACCTGAGGAAACCGCGGAAACCACGAAGCGGCGGCAGCGTTCCGAGGCCGATCTGCGCGGCCATCTGGACAACGATTCGCTGACCGAAGACGAAAAGAAACTGCTGGAGGAAGAACGCCGCCTGCAGGAAGAAGCCGCCAAGAAGCGGAGCGAGGATTACCAGATGTCCTATGCGCTGAACATCCTGCGCGGGCTGGCGGTTCTTAAAAAGGCCAACTGAGCCACCTATATGCATGGCGAACCGGGGCGGCGCATCTGTCGGCCCGGGCAGTTACGGACAATTCGCATGATGAACCCTGACGACATTCTGGCCCTGCCGTACCGACCCTGCGTCGGGCTGATGGTGTGCAACCGCCAGGGCCGCATTTTCGCCGGTCAGCGGCTGGATTCGAGCATGGATGCCTGGCAGATGCCGCAGGGCGGTGTGGAGCAGGGCGAAGACCCGCGCGATGCGGCCTACCGTGAATTGCACGAGGAAACCGGCATTCCCGCCGAGGCGGTGGAAATCCTGGCGGAAACCGCCGACTGGATCCCCTATGAACTGCCGCACCATCTGGTGCCGAAACTGTGGAACGGGCGCTATCGTGGCCAGAAACAGCGTTGGTATCTGATGCGGTTTCTGGGCGACGACCGGCTGATCGACATTCACACCGAGCATCAGGAATTCAGCCGCTGGTGCTGGCTGCCGCCCGAGGACCTGCTGGCCCGTATCGTGCCGTTCAAGCGCGACACTTACGAACGGGTGATCCGCGAATTTCATGAAATGGTCGCCTGAGGCGTGATTGTTCTGTTCCAATGCGCGCCCGCAGCGGCTAAAGCGTTCGGGACCCGAAAACTGGCAGGCCCGTGATGTCGCGCAAAACCAAAATTGATACCCGCGCGATCGGGCTGGATGTCGGGCTGGCGTTTTCGCGCTTCCTGACCGGCAAGGAAAACCTGCATTACGGGCTGTGGCAGTCTGATTGGGAGGTTTGCGGCGCCAATGCCGGGCGCGCCCAGGAAGCCTATACCGAAAAGCTGTTCCGCCTGTTGCCCGAGGGGCGGCCGCTCTCCATTCTCGATATCGGCGGCGGTGCCGGGGAAACCGCGAAAAAGCTGGTGGCGATGGGCCATTCGGTGGATATCGTGATCCCGTCCGCCTTTCTGGCCGAACGCTGCCGCGCGAATGCCGGGCCAAAGGCGCGGGTGCATGAATGCCGGTTCGAGGATTTCACCACCGACCGGCGGTTCGATCTGTGCCTGTTCTCGGAAAGCTATCAGTATATCCCGCTGGATATCGCGCTGGCCAAATGCCTTGGCCTGCTGGCCGATGACGGCGCGGTCATCATCGCCGACTGCTTCCGCTCGGACGCCTATTACGCCGATCAGGAAGACGTGGCCAAGGTCGGCGGCGGCCACGCGCTGAAGGATTTCCGCGCCCTGCTGGCCGAGATGCCGGTGGTGGTGGAAGCCGAGGAAGACATCACCGACGCCGTTGCGCCCTCGGTCGAGATCGAGCAGGAGATGTTCAACGTGATCGGCTATGCGTTCCGCCGCTCGGACGAGGCCCTGTCAGATGCCCGCCCGGTTCTCTACGGCACCATCCGCCGCATCATCGGCCTGCTGCTTGGCCGCCGCCGCCGCGAACGGCTGGAACAGCGGCTGCACCAACGCACCCGCACCGCCGAGGCGTTCCGGCATTACAATACTTACCTGATGCTGCGGCTCAGGCCGCAAGAAACAGCCTGAGCCTGCTTGCCTTGCCTACAGCCAGCTTACCGGGCTGGAACGCAGCGAATCCGGCGGCAACCAGACCATTCCGATGAACGCCAGCACCATTATCAGCAGCATGAACGGTGACACGTAGCTGCTGGATTTGGTGATGTGCTGTTGCTGTTCGGGCGTCAGTTGCTCCCAGTGTTGCGATGTGATCTGTGGCGGCAGGTTCTGCGGCTCCGCCGAAACCGATGCGGTCGATGCAGCGGATAGCGAAACAGCCAGAACGGTGCTCAAAATCTGTTTTCTCATGTTTCCCCCCCAGGATCGCACGTTTCTATCGTAGGCCCACGATAGCACGATTCTGACCTTTTTGCTGCCACTAATCGGGTTTCGCCCGGATGCGGGCCGTAACAACGGGACTCCACACAAGAACAAAACGTGAATATACTGCACCTCATGACCTTCGCAGAACTCAGCATCACGTCCAATTTCACCTTCCTGACCGGCGGCAGCCATCCCGAGGAATATGCCAACCTTGCCGCCCTGATGGGGATGCCGGCACTGGCCATCGCGGATGAAAACTCGGTGGCCGGGATCGTGCGGGCGCATATGGCCCTGCGCGAAGTGGCCCGCGACGTGCGCCTGCGCGCCGAGGCCGAGGCGGCGGATGGCCCGGTCGGCCCGCCCCGCCCGCCGCATCTGCCGGCCCCGGAATCAGCGGCAATCCGGAACGTGCCGCGCCTGCTGCCAGCGGCGAAGCTGGTGCTGGAGGACGGCCTTGCACTGACCGTCCTGCCGCGCGACCGCGCCGGCTGGGGGCGGCTTTGCCGGTTGTTGTCGCTGGGGCGTCAGCGGGTGGCCAAGGGCACCTGCCTGTTGCGCCTGCCCGATCTGGTGGAGTTCGGGCAAGGCCTGGACATGCTGCTGCATCCGCCGCCCGGCAAGGATATTCCGGCGGACTGGCAGGCCTGTGCCGGCCACCTGATCCGGCGTTTCCCCGATTCCTGCGCCCTGCTGATCAGCCCGCGCTATGACGGCCAGGACAAGGCCCGCCTTGCCCGGCTGTCCCGGCTGGCCGCCAGCCTTGGCCTTCCAGGCGTTGCCTCGGCGGCCCCGCTCATGCATGCCGCCCGCCGCCGCCGTCTGACCGATGTGCTGACCGCGATCCGCACCGGCACGTCGGTCGATCAGCTTGGCCGCGCCGCGCAGGCCAATGCCGAACAGCGGCTGCGCTCGGGCGCTGAAATGCTGCGGCTGTTCGCCGGTCACGAAGACGCGGTGCATCGCGCCGGGCAGATCGCCGCGCGCTGCACCTTCTCGCTGGACGAGTTGCGCTATGAATACCCCTCCGAGATCGCCCCCGGCGAAACCCCCGCCCAGCGGCTGGAACGGCTGGCCCGCGCCGGGCTGAAATGGCGCTATCCCGGCGGCGCGCCGGAGCGGGTGCAGAAGATGCTGGGTCACGAACTGGCGCTGATCGGCAAGCTGAAATACGAACCCTATTTCCTGACCGTCAACGATGTGGTGGGCTTTGCCCGTTCGCGCGGCATCCTCTGCCAGGGGCGCGGCTCGGCGGCCAATTCGGTCACCTGCTACGCGTTGGGCGTTACCTCGGTTTCCCCGGAAATCGGCACGATGGTGTTTGAACGCTTCGTGTCGGAAGCCCGCGACGAACCCCCCGATATCGACGTGGACTTTGAGCATGAACGCCGCGAGGAGGTGATCCAGCACATCTATGATCGCTATGGCCGCCACCGCGCCGGTCTCTGCGCCACGGTGATCCATTATCGCGGCAAACGGGCGATCCGCGAGGTCGGCAAGGTGATGGGCCTGTCCGAGGATACGGTGGCGGCCATTTCCTCGCAGCTTTGGGGCTGGGGCAGCCACGGCCTGCCCGAAGACCGCCTGCGCGAGATCGGCCTCGACCCCAGCGACAAGCGCCTGCAACTGGTGCTGGAACTTTGCCAGCAGATCCGCGGCTTTCCCCGCCACCTGTCGCAGCATGTCGGCGGCTTCATCATGACCGAGGGGCGGCTGGATGAGTTGGTGCCGATCGAAAATGCCGCGATGGAGGATCGCACCGTCATCTGCTGGGACAAGGACGATATCGACGCGCTGGGCATCCTGAAGGTGGATGTGCTGTCGCTGGGGATGCTCAGCTGCGTCCGCAAGGGCTTCGATCTGATGCGCCAGCATCACCGGCTGGATTACACGCTGGCCACCCTGCCGCCCGAGGACCCGGCGGTCTATGACATGCTGTGCAAGGCCGACAGTGTCGGGGTGTTTCAGGTGGAAAGCCGCGCACAGATGAATTTCCTGCCCCGGATGCGGCCCCGGAATTTCTACGACCTGGTGATCGAGGTGGCGATCATCCGCCCCGGACCGATCCAGGGCGACATGGTGCATCCCTACATCCGGCGGCGCAACGGCGAGGAAAAGGTGGTGTTCCCGTCCGACGCGCTGGGCGCGGTGCTGGGCAAGACGCTGGGCGTGCCGCTGTTTCAGGAACAGGCGATGCAGATCGCCATCATCGGCGCCGGTTTCTCGCCGGAGGAAGCAGACCGCCTGCGCCGCGCCCTGGCCACCTTCAAGAAATCCGGCACCATCCACCTGTTCCGCGACCGTTTCCTGAAGGGGATGCTGAAGAACGGCTACGACATGGATTTCGCCGAGCGCTGTTTCAGCCAGATCGAGGGTTTCGGCGAATACGGCTTTCCCGAAAGCCACGCCGCCAGCTTCGCGCTGCTGGTCTATGCCAGCGCCTGGATCAAATGCCACCATCCCGGCATCTTCGCCTGTGCGCTCTTGAACTCGCAGCCAATGGGGTTCTATGCGCCCGCCCAGATCGTGCGCGATGTGCGCGAACACGGGGTGGCGGTGCTGCCGGTCTGCATCAACGCCTCGTTCTGGGATAACGTGATGGAGCCGGACGGGCGCGGCGGCCTGGCCTTGCGCCTCGGCTTTCGCCAGATCAAGGCGATGCGCGAGGAAGAGGCCGCCTGGATCACCGCCGCCCGCGGCAACGGCTATCTGGATGTCGAGGATATATGGCGGCGCGCCGGCACCCCGCCCCGCCTGCTCTACCGCCTGGCCGAAGCCGATGCCTTCGCCGCCCTCGGCCTGTCCCGGCGCGAGGCCCAGTGGCAGGCCCGCGCCATCACCGGCGATGAGCCGCTGCCGCTGTTTGCCCGCAGCCTGGAAGGCGAAGGCATTGCAGAGCCTCCGGTGCATCTGCCGGAGATGACCGAAGGCGAACATGTGGTCGAGGATTATGTCTCGATGCGCCTGACGCTGCGCTCGCACCCGCTGGCGCTGCTGCGCCCGTTGCTGACACCGCCGCTGGCCTGACGTGCAACAGGCTCAGGCCCGCACCGCGATCTCGATCAGATTGCCGTCCGGGTCCCGCACATAAAGCGACCGGATCGGCCCCGTCGCCCCGGTACGCGCCACCGGCCCTTCGATCACCGCAACCCCGCTTGCCGCCAGATGCGCCTGCCACTCGTCCAGCGGCACCCCGGTCAGGAAACACAGATCCGCCGATCCCGGCATCGGTGCCGCCGCGTGCGGGGAAAATTCCGCCCCCGCGACATGCAGGTTGATCTTCTGCGCCTCGAACACCAGCGCCTGCCGCAACGAGCCGTCAGCGGCGCGAAACGCCTCGGCCCTCATCCCCAGAACACGGGTATAGAACTGCAAGGCCGCCGCCGCGTCGCGCACCGTCAGCACCAGATGATCCAGCCCCGTCAGCTTCGGCATCGCATCTGTTCCCCCGGCTTCTTTTTGGTAGAAATACTCAAACAGAATCTTGAACGGCGCAACCGGCATCGCGCCTGCGTTCAGCGCGATACCGGTCAGCCCGAATTAGCGTGCGCTTACTCGGCAGCCCAGCCCGACACGGCCTTGACCTCAAGGTAATCCTCAAGCCCCCAGACGCCGCCTTCACGCCCGTTGCCGGACATCTTGTAGCCGCCGAACGGTGCCCCGGCAGCCCGCGAGGTGCCGTTCATCTCGACCATGCCGGCGCGCAGGCGGCGGGTGACGCGGGCCGCCTTGGCGGCGTCCTGGGTCTGGATGTAGTCGGTCAGGCCATAGGGCGTGTCATTGGCGATGGCGATGGCCTCTTCCTCGGTGTCGAACGGGATCATCGTCAACACCGGGCCAAAGATTTCCTCGCGCGCGATGGTCATCTGGTTATTGGCATCGGCAAATACCGTCGGACGCACGAAGTAACCCCGGTTCAGCCCCTCGGGGCGGCCCGGACCACCGGCAACCAGCCGCGCGCCCTCGTCGATGCCCTTCTGGATCAGGCCCTGGATCTTGGTCCACTGCGCCTGCGACACGACCGGGCCGATATGGCGACCTTCCTGATCGGAATGACCGACCGTGATCTTGCTGGCGGCAGCGGCGGCAGCCTCGATTGCCGCGTCATAGATCGGGCGTTCCACCAGCATCCGGGTGGGCGCATTGCAGGACTGGCCGGTATTGTTCATGCAGCGCATCACGCCGCGCGACACCGCCTTTTCGTCGGCATCTGCAAACACGATATTGGCGCCCTTGCCGCCCAGTTCCAGCGAAACCCGCTTGACCGTGTCGGCGGCGTTCTTCTGAATGGCGATCCCGGCCCGGGTGGAGCCGGTGAAGGAGATCATGTCCACATCCGCATGGCCGGACAATTGCGTGCCAACCCCCATGCCATCGCCGTTCACCAGGTTGAACACGCCCGCCGGGAAGCCAGCCTCGTCCACGATCTCGGCAAACAGCATGCCCGAAAGGGGCGCGATTTCCGAGGGCTTAAGGATCATCGTGCAACCGGTCGCCATCGCCGGGATCGCCTTCAGCGCGATCTGGTTCATCGGCCAGTTCCAGGGCGTGATCATGCCGACAACGCCGATCGGCTCCATCAGGATGCGATCGTTCGGGGCGTGGTCGCCCAGCATGCGGTCAAACTCGAACCCTTTGAAGGCGCGGATGAAATTGCCGATATGCCAGGACCCGGTAGTCACCTGCTGCTGGCGGGACATGTCGATCGGCGCGCCCATTTCCAGGCTGATCGCGTGGGCCATGTCTTCGGCGCGGGAATTGTACACCTCAAGCAGCTTTTCAATCAGCGCCAGGCGTTCGGCCTTCGGTGTCATCATCCAGGGCTCGAACGCGGCGCGGGCGGCGGCAACGGCAGCATCGGTATCGGCCTGCCCGCCCAGCGAGATCACCGCGCAGGCCTCTTCGGTCGAGGGGTTGATGACCTCAAGGTCATTGGCGGCGGCAGGGGCGACCCATTGGCCATTGATGTAGAATTGACGCTTGTCCAGCATGTCCGACTCCAAAGCAGAAAAGGGGGAGGAAATTTGCGCGCACAGTGTCAAATGGGCGCAGCAGATGCAAGGGGCAGCAATCCCGCTCGGGCGGCGATGCGCCGAGGCGGATTTGATGCCGGTCAATGCACCCGGCGGGGAATGCCGTCATCATTCCGGCGCTTTGCAGCACAAGGGGATACAGATGATTCGACTGGCGATCCTGATCGTTGGCATTGCGGCCATCCTGCTGGCAGCGATGCAGGTCTGGCGGCTGAGCGACCGCTGGATGGCCGGCGCGGTCTGGCGGCAACTGGCCGCCTTCGCAAGCGCAGATGCGCCCCGGTTCGATCCGGCGATGCTGGCGGGCCTGCCGGACCCGGCCATCCGTTACTTCACCTACACGATCCGCCCCGGCACAAGGCTGTCGAACGTGGCAACCATCACCATGCGCGGCGATTTCGCGCTGGGCGACCGGCAGGCCCCGAATTACCTGCCGATGCAGGCGCGCCAGATCCTCGCCCCGCCCAACGGGTTTGTCTGGATCATGTCGGCGGGCAAGGGGCTGATGCGGGTGTCGGGTTCGGATGGCGGGGCGGGCGCGCAAAGCTGGACGCGGTTCTGGGCACTTGGCACGCTTCCGGTGGCGCGCACCGGCCAGAGCGCTGATCACGCCCGCTCAACCTTCGCGCGGATGGCTGCCGAAGCCTTGATCTGGACCCCCGCCGCCCTGCTGCCGGGGCCGGGGATAAACTGGCAGGCAGTCGATCGGGACCGTGCCATCGTCACGCTCAGCCACGGCGGATTTGTGCAGGCGGTCGAGATCACCGTGAACGCCGATGGCCAGCCCGTACAGGTGCGGATGGATCGCTGGAGCGATGCCAATGCCGACAAGACCTACCGCGAACAACCCTTCGGTGCCACCCTGTCGGAGTTCCGCGAGTTCGGCGGCTACCGCCTTGCCACCCGGATCGACGCTGGAAATTTCTTCGGCACCAGTGACTATTTCCCGTTCTTCCGGGCCGAGGTTACGGATATCCGGTTTGCCGGACGGGATTGATCGGACTTGCGTTCACAAACACTTGCCCCCACCAAAGAAAAAGCCCCGGCGCATCGCCGGGGCTTTCGATTTCATTCCTGCATTCAGGCTTATTCGGCGATTTCCTTGCCGGTCTCCTGATCGACCACCTTCATCGACAGCCGCACCTTGCCGCGATCGTCAAAGCCCATCAGCTTGACTTTCACTTCCTGGCCTTCCTGCAACAGGTCTTTCGGGTGGTTGATCCGCTCGGCGGCGATCTGGCTGACATGCACCAGCCCGTCGCGCTTGCCGAAGAAGTTCACAAAGGCACCGAAATCCATCAGCTTGACCACCTTGCCGGTGTAGATATGGCCCACTTCCGGCTCGGCCACGATCGCGTGGATCATGTCATAGGCCTTCTGGATCGCTTCCCCGTTCGGCGAGGCGATCTTGATCACCCCGTCGTCGTTGATATCGACCTTGGCACCCGACACCTCGACGATCTCGCGGATCACCTTGCCGCCCGAGCCGATCACTTCACGGATCTTGTCGGTCGGCACCGTCATGGTTTCGATCCGCGGCGCATGCACCGAAAACTCCCCGGCTTCGGTCATCGCCTTGGACATCTCGTTCAGGATGTGCATGCGGCCATCTTTCGCCTGCGCCAGCGCCTGTTTCATGATTTCCGGCGTGATACCGGCAACCTTGATGTCCATCTGCAGGCTGGTGATGCCGTTGGCGGTGCCCGCAACCTTGAAGTCCATGTCGCCGAGGTGATCCTCGTCGCCCAGGATATCGGTCAGGACGGCGAATTCCTCGCCCTCCAGGATCAGGCCCATCGCCACACCGGCCACCGGGGCTTTCAGCGGCACACCGGCATCCATCATCGACAAGGAACCACCACAGACCGACGCCATCGACGACGAGCCGTTGGATTCCGTGATCTCCGACACCACGCGGATGGTATAGGGGAAATCCGTCGCCGCCGGCAGAACCGCCTGCAACGCCCGCCAGGCCAGCTTGCCATGACCGATCTCGCGCCGGCCCGGGCCCATCATCCGGCCAGCTTCACCGACCGAATAGGGCGGGAAGTTGTAATGCAGCAGGAAGTTGGACTTGTAGGTGCCGTTCAGCGCGTCGATCATCTGCTCATCATCGCCGGTGCCCAGCGTGGTCACCACCAGCGCCTGGGTTTCGCCACGGGTGAACAGGGCCGAGCCGTGGGCGCGGGCCAGAACATGGGTTTCGCTTTCGATCTGGCGCACCGTCGCCAGGTCGCGCCCGTCGATCCGGCGACCGGTCTTGATCACGTCACCGCGCAGAACCGAGCTTTCCAGCTTCTTGAAGCACGAGCCGAGATTGGCGTCGTCCAGGTCTTCCTCGGACAAGGTGGCCATCACCGCGTCGCGGGCCGCGGAAATCGCCGATTGGCGTTCCTGCTTGTCGGTGATCGCGAAGGCGGCGCGCATGTCGGCCTCGCCAGCGGCTTTCACCTTTTCGTAAAGCGCCGAGTAATCGGGCGGCTGGAAATCGAACGGCTCCTTCGCGGCATCTTCCGCCATGTCGATGATCAGGTCGATCACCGGCTGCATCGCCTCGTGGCCGAAGGTGACCGCGCCCAGCATTTCGTCTTCGCTCAGTTCATAAGCCTCGGATTCCACCATCATCACGGCGTCCTTGGTGCCGGCGACAACCAGATCAAGGCGCTGCTCGGGCTTTTCGCGCAGCTTGTGCATGTCGTCGACAGCCGGGTTAAGCACGTATTCGCCATCGACAAAGCCAACCCGCGCCGCGCCGATCGGGCCACGGAACGGAGCACCCGACAGCGTCAGCGCCGCCGAGGTGGCGATCAGCGCCACGATATCGGGGTCGTTTTCCAGATCGTGGCTCAGAACGGTGCAGATCGCCTGGGTTTCATGCTTGAAACCGGGGACGAACAGGGGCCGGATCGGCCGGTCGATCAGGCGCGCCGTCAGCGTTTCCTTTTCGGTCGGCCGCGCCTCGCGCTTGAAGAAGCCGCCCGGGATCTTGCCGGCGGCGTAGTATTTTTCCTGGTAATGGACGGTCAGCGGGAAAAAGTCGAAACCGGCCTTGGGCTTCTTCTCGAACACCACGGCACACATGACCGAGGTTTCGCCAAGGGTCGCGATCACGGTCGCGTCGGCCTGGCGGGCAATCTTGCCGGTTTCGAGTGTCAGGGTTTCACCGCCCCACTCGATGCTTTTCTTAACTTCGTTGAACATTTCGTATCCTGTCTGGGAGCACTCCCGGGCCTTCCCGGGTCTCCCGTTGAAATGGCGGCCCCATTGCCGCCGACCCCTTCCATCATCTCATGCGCCGGGGTCCTGGCGTCACGTCACAGATGGCGGGGCCTTACAGCAGTTTCAAGGCGATGGGAAGGGGGGATCGCCGGGCTAGCTATAGCTCAATATCCTGTCTACACGTATAGCGAGAGTCTGCAGGCCAACCTCGTTTGAGTTCAAACAACTACATCCGCAACAATGCGATATTGAAACAGCCCACCCAATGAAGTACAAGAATATGCCTGATGACCCAATTGCCTTTGAGATTGTCATGGACGATAGCGAGGGCAATGTGCTGGTTCTGGATGTGGTAATGGCAGCAGGTCGACTGTCTGTAATGGCGGAATTTGAACTCGAAGGAAGACGGCTTTTTGCAAAAGGGATGCATGTACATGCTGAAGGATTCAGTCCGAACGACCTTGGCTGGAAGCTATTGCGCAAGATTGCGGAATCCGCTCTTGAGAGGTTAGACTATGAAGAACTCATCGTTGAAGGCGCGGTTAGAACGACTGGGGCCAGTCCAGGTCGTCTCCCCAAACGTCTCCGGTTCAAAAGAGCACGTCGTAATTCAGGCGAGGCCGGATTCTGAGGTCAATGCCGTGTTTGCAGCTTTGACCTTGGCGCGATCTGGTCTTTCGCTACTGAAAGCAAAAAGAGCGGTTGAAAAGATGTTGGCCCAAGGCGAGGTAGCGCTTATCCTGCCGCATGTTGAGTCAACAAAAAGCTTGGTCCGCTCGCTTAAGGACGCAGGAATTTCCGTTGCAATAGTCACGCCACCGCAACGATTGTCGGTAAAGGAATTGCGTACCCGTCTGCGACTGACTCAGGAGCAGTTTGCAGTCTACTACGGAGTAGACTTGCGCACGTTGCAGAACTACGAAAGCAATGTCAGGACGCCGGACCGTACTACGTTGGGGTATTTTCAGCGGATTGAAGCGCAACCGAAAATAATGCAGGCACACAGGCTGTTGCACGGCAACCAAACGGCGGCATACCAGAGTGCTTCGGCCAGCAAGGCGCGAATTATTGGATCAAACCCGAGTATTAAAGTTGCCAAATCGGCGGAATCTGATGTTAACTATTCAGGATATGGTTCAGTTGGCTCTCGGAGGTACAAGATGGCAGGCAAGTTCGAACTCTACAAGGACAAGGCGGGCGAGTTCCGGTTCCGGCTGAAGGCTGGCAATGGCGAGATCATTCTGGCCAGCGAGGGCTACAAGCGCCGCGCCAGCGCGATGAACGGCATTGAATCGGT
Organism: Paracoccaceae bacterium; assembly: GCA_019911965.1. GTDB lineage: Bacteria > Pseudomonadota > Alphaproteobacteria > Rhodobacterales > Rhodobacteraceae > UBA5972. The sequence continues at coordinate 192,744 of JAIOJF010000025.1, forward strand.
CCGCCGCAATTCCGCGACCGAAGCGCGGTTCGAGAAGAAAACCACCAAGGCCGGCAACGAGATGTTCAATCTTAAGGCCACCAACGGTCAGGTTGTCGGCACCTCGGAAAGCTATTCCAGCGCCTCGGCCCGCGATAACGGCATCGCCTCGGTCATGAAGAACGCCCCGGACGCGCGGCTTGAAGACCTGACCTGAGAACGCCGGACGGCCCGGTTCGCTCGGCGGGAAACCGGGACTGGAGGCGGCGTCTTAGCGTAATCAGAATCAGCCTGATGAACGCGCCTCGTTTTCAACGTCGAAAACGGGGCGCGCGATTCCTGCTGATGTCCCGCGCCCCGACCGGACCGGGATGACTGCGATATGCTAATCAGCCCTTTTTCAGCACCTTGTTGCCCAGCACTTCGGCGATCTGCACCGCGTTCAGGGCAGCACCCTTGCGCAGGTTGTCGGACACGCACCACAGGTTGATACCGTTGTCGATGGTCGGGTCCTGGCGGATGCGGCTGACATAGGTGGCATAATCGCCGACGCATTCGACGGGCGTGATGTAGCCACCCGGCTCGCGCTTGTCGATCACCATCACTCCCGGTGCCTGGCGCAGGATTTCGCGGGCTTCTTCCTCGTCCAGAAAATCCTCGAACTCGATATTGATCGCTTCGGAATGGCCAACAAACACCGGCACCCGCACGCAGGTCGCGGTGACCTTGATCGCGGGATCGACGATTTTCTTGGTCTCGGCGACCATTTTCCATTCTTCCTTGGTCTGGCCGTCTTCCATGAACACGTCGATATGCGGGATCACGTTGAAGGCGATCTGCTTGGGATAGACCGACGGCGCAACTTCCTGGCCCGGCACATACATGCCCTTGGTCTGGTTCCACAATTCATCAATCGCCGCCTTGCCGGTGCCGGAGACGGATTGATAGGTCGACACCACCACCCGCTTGATCCGGGCGCGGTCATGCAACGGTTTCAGCGCTACCACCATCTGCGCGGTCGAACAATTCGGGTTGGCGATGATGTTCTTCTTGGCATAGCCGAAAATCGCATCGGCGTTGACTTCCGGCACGATCAGGGGAACGTCCGCGTCGTAGCGGTAGAGCGACGAATTGTCGATCACGATGCAACCGGCCTTGGCAGCCCTCGGGGCGTATTGCTTGGTCGCGGTCGAACCGACAGCGAACAGCGCGATGTCCCAGCCGGTGAAATCGAAGGTGTCCAGGTCCTGGGTTTTCAGGGTGCGGTCGCCGAAGCTGCATTCGGTTCCCATGGATTTGCGCGATGCAAGCACCGCGATCTCGTCCACCGGGAACTGGCGCTCGGCCAGGATGTTCAGCATTTCGCGGCCCACATTGCCCGTGGCGCCCGCGACGACAACTCGATAACCCATTTCAATCTCCTGGGCATTAGGTTCCGGACGGCGCGTCTTAGCGCGAAACCCGCAGGATAGAAAAGGGAAATCAGGCGCTCTGGCGCATGGCGGGCATCGGATAGCGGTTTGCCAGCGTCTGCTGCACCGCCCGCCAGACCGGCTGACCGGCGAATTCGGCGCGGTGGCGTGGCATCTGGCCAGCCAGAATTGCCAGCCTTGTTTCAAACGGCACATGCGGGAAACTGTCGATCAGGGTCTGTTCCAGCGGCGCTGTGTCGCGGCTCTGGAATTCCCAGGTCAGCGCCAGAAGCGGCGTGGCATCGGCATGGCGGTCAACCCGGCCCTGCCAGTGGTAAATCTCGCCGGTCCAGATCAGCACGTCACCGGCCTGTGCGGTCAGGGCACGAATCCCCGGCAGGCTGGCATCGGCGCGCGCCAGTCTGCCGTAATTGCGGTCCTGCCCGGCGGGCACGACATAGACGCAGCCATTGGCCGGGGTGGCATCGGTGACCGGCAGCCAGATTGTCAGGTTCTTCGGTGTGCCATCCGCGAACACCCCGCAACCACCGCGCCGCCGCTGTGCGCCGGTGCCGGGCGCGCCGTGGCTGGCCCAGAAATTCGGCACCAGCGCCGCCTTGCCGTCGAACAGGCTGTCCAGCACGCCATCCAGCCCGGCCAGCATGTCCCAGACCTCGTCATAGACCCCGACAAAGGCCGAGGGCAGGCCGGCAGCCACGATCCGCCGCATCCCCGCCGCGATATCGGGCAGCGCATCGCCAAGGCCGGGCTGCGCCAGATGCAAGAAACCGTCATTGACCAGCCGCATCCGGTCCGCCCCGGTATCCGGGCGGCGGGGCAGGATCCGGCGTGGCCCGCTGTCGGAAATCGTCAGGTCAGGGACCAGCCGCCGCCAGAATTCCGGGCTTTGCGCGGCAATGGCGATACCCTGGGGCAGTTTGCGTTTCTTCAGCAGCATGGCGATTCTCCGACCTCCCCGCAGGCGACCTCGGATAAGTCCCCAATCTTATTGGGATCGGCCTGCGCGGGTTTGTATAATGCATCACCGGCATAGCGTTAACCCTGTGCAGAAGTCAAATTTCCGCCCGAAAACTGACTGATTTCAATGGTTTCCGGCATGATGCGGCCAAGATGCCAGGTGGTATTGGCGACAATGGCACCGCACTGGCCTCATTGTCGGCCAGACGGCGCAAATCGGTGGAAAGTGCGGCGACGAATCGCCTGACGGTCAGATCGCAGCCTCGAACAATGCGCGCATATTCGCCGGTGTCAGCGGCACCGGGTTGCCGGCGGCGCTCGGGTCCTCCAGCGCCATGCGGGTCAGATCGTCGATCCGGTCGCGCCCGACTCCCAGCTCCGACAGGCGCTCCGGCACCGACATGCCCGAGCGCAAGAGGTGGATGAAATCCATGAAGCCGTCGAAGCCGTCCTTGATCCCGAGATATTCCGCGGCCCAGACGATCCGGTTCTCGATCACTGGCCGGTTCAGTTCCAGCACATAGGGCATCACCACCGCGTTGGTCATGCCGTGATGGGTGTTGTAGATCGCGCCGACCGGATGCGCCATCGCGTGCATCGCACCAAGGCCCTTCTGGAACGCCACCGCCCCCATCATCGCCGCCGCCAGCACGTTGGAGCGCGCCAGCAGATCGCGGCCATCGGTGTAGCACAGCGGCAGCCATTCGCGCACCAGCCGCATGCCTTCCAGCGCGATGCCCTGGCTCATCGGGTGGAAATTCGGGGAACAATAGGCCTCGAGACAATGCGCCAGCGCGTCCATGCCGGTGCCGACGGTGATTGCCTTGGGCATGCCGATGGTCAGTTCGGGATCGCCGATCACCACAGATGGCAGGATTTTCGGGTGGAAGATGATCTTCTTCACATGGGTTTCGGAGTTGGTCAGCACCCCGGCACGCCCGACCTCGGAACCGGTTCCGGCGGTGGTCGGCACCGCGACGATCGGGGCGATGGCAGCGGCATCGGCGCGGGTCCACCAATCGCCGATATCCTCGAAATCCCAGACCGGGCGGGTCTGACCGGCCATGAAGGCGATCAGCTTGCCAAGGTCAAGCCCCGAGCCGCCGCCGAACGCCACCACGCCGTCATGGCCGCCATCGCGGTAGGCGCGGATACCGGCGGCGAGGTTGATCTCGTTCGGATTGGGATCGACATCAGCGAACAGCCCCCGCCCGAGGCCGCCTTCGTCCAGCATGTCCAGCGCGCCTTTGGTGATCGGCAGCGTTGCAAGGCCGCGATCCGTGACCAGCAGCGGGCGCGACATGCCGGCGGCGCGGCAGGCATCCGCCAGTTCCCGGATGCGCCCGGCCCCGAAGCGGATCGCGGTCGGGTAGGACCAGTTGGCGGTTGGTACATTCATCTGTCGGTCCCCATGTCGAATTGCGCCCGCCCTTGTAGCCAAAGGGATGGCATTGGCAATACCGTCCTGTCAGGCGGGTTGATGCCACAGCCCGCCACGATCAATCAGCGCCTGTTGCTGCGCCATCCAGGGCTGGCTGCGCTCGATCTCGGCAGACAGCGACATCAGCCTTGTATCCTGACCGAACGCCATCGCGAGATGCACGCCGATGGGCAGATCATCCACCGTCCAGTGCAGCGGCAGGGAAACGCAAGGCTGGCCCGAGGCGTTGAACAGGGCGGTGAAGGGGGAATATTCGAACACGCTGCCCGGGCCGTTGCGATAGGCCACGAAATCCTCGAAATCCGGCTTGAACCGCCCGATGCGGGCTGGCGGTTCGGCCAGCGTCGGGGTGATCAGCACGTCGCAATCAAGGAAAATCCCCGCCATCCGCCGCCCGAAGGCATGCACCTCGTTCACCGCTGCCAGGTAATCCGCCCCCGACAGGGTGGCGGCATAGGCGATGGCCCCGCGCGTCACGCCTTCGACCGTCGCGGGGTCCAGCGGACGGCCGGCCAGCTTGGTGTTGACCGACAGCGCCGTGCCGCAGGCGACCACCTTTGTCCAGGCCAGCATCAGCGCCTCGACGCCCAGATCGCGCTGGCGGTATTCCGCGACATCGTGGCCAAGATCGGCCAGCAGCGCGGCGGTTTGCTCGACCGCCAATGCGCAGTCGGGATGCACCCTGGTGCCGGTCAGGGTGTGGGTTGAATAGCGCACCTTCAATTGCCCCGGTGCGCGGTCCATCGCGCCGCCAAAGGTGCCGTCCAGCGGCGGCGGCCAATAGGGCGCGCCCAGGTCGGGGCCTTCGGTGGCGTCCAGCAGCGCGGCGGTATCGCGCAGGCTGCGGGTCAGGAAACCGTCCAGCGCCATGCCCGCCCAGCCCTCGCCCGAGGCCGGGCCATCCGGCAGGCGCGCCCGCGTCGGCTTGAAGCCCACCAGCCCGCAGGAGGCCGCCGGTATCCGCACCGATCCGCCCCCGTCCGAGCCATGCGCCACCGGCACGATCCCCGCCGCCACCGCCGCGCCCGAGCCACCGGACGATCCGCCGGAGGTGTGATCGAGGTTCCAGGGATTGCGCGTCGGCCCGCCATAGACCTGCGATTCGGTCACCGGCCCGACCCCCAGTTCCGGCGAGGTGGTGCGCGCGAAGGTCACCAGCCCGGTTTGCCGCATCCTGAGGAAAATCTCGGAATCATAGCTCCAGCGCATGTCGGCGAACAGTTTCGAGCCGTTATTGGTGGGAAAATCCACCGCTTCGGCCCCGAGGTCCTTCAACAGGAACGGCACGCCCTTGAACGGCCCGTCCGGCAGGCCGTCGCGGATGGATTTTCGCGCCACGTCTTCGGCCAGATGCACGATGGCGTTCAGGCTGGGGTTCAGCGCTTCGGTGCGGGCCAGCGCGATATCCAGCAATTCATCGGCGCTGGTCTCGCCCGAGGCCACCAGCGCCGCCAGCCCGGTTGCATCGTGTTTGCCGTAATCGCTGTGCATTTCCTGCCCTCCTGCCTGTTGATCGCATGGTCGCGCAAACCGGCCCGACAGACCAGAGGAAATCGCCCCCGCCAACGCGCGTCGCAGTTGTTGCGGCAATCGGGCAAGGCGACTAACGTGGTCTGGACGCCTGTTCCCGGAGACATGTCCGGAAATGCCATCAAGCCGCCGGGTGCAGCCCAGCCACCGGCCGGAAATTGCAAAAGAAAGAGTCGCCCATGACCGTTTCCACCCCCCACACTCCCCGCACGGCCCTGATCTGCGGCCCTTATCTGTCCGGCAAGTCGTCGCTGATGGAGGCGCTGCTGGCCGAGGCCGGTGCCCTGCAGCGCCACGGCAGCGGCGGGCTGACGCTGGCCGATGCCTCGCCCGAGGCAAAAGCGCATGGTATGTCGACGGAAATGAACGTCGCCACGGCGGATTACCTTGGCGAAAGCTGGACCTTCATTGATTGTCCCGGCTCGGTCGATCTGATGCAGGAAACCCGCAGCGCGCTGGCGGCTGTGGATATCGCGGTGGTGGTGGTGGAACCCGAGGCCGACAAGGCGGTGTCGCTGGCATCCTATCTGCGCCTGCTGGAAGACGCGGATGTGCCCCATATCGTTTTCATCAACAAGTTCGACAAGAAGAACGTCGAATTGCGCGGGCTGATGGAGGCGTTCCAGGGGGCCTCGTCCAAACCGCTGGTGCTGCGCGAAATTCCCATCCGCGATGGCGAGGACGTGACCGGCCATGTCGATCTGGTCTCCGAACGCGCCTTTCACTGGGAAGAGAACAAGGCCTCCAGCCTGATGGCGATGCCCAAGACCGTGCTGGAACGCGAGGCCGAGGCGCGCACCGAAATGGTCGAGCATCTGGCCGATTTCGACGACGGATTGCTGGAAAAGCTGCTGGAGGATGTGCAGCCCTCGACCGACGAGATCTACGCCAACCTGGCCAAAGACCTGTCAACCAACCTGGTGGTGCCGGTGTTTTTCGGATCGGCGGCGCAAGGCCACGGCGTGCGCCGCCTGATGAAGGCGCTGCGCCATGAAAGCCCGGACGTGCGGGTTACCGCAGCGCGCCAGGGCATTGCCGGGGACAAAACGCATGTGAAGATATTCAAGACGGTTCATGCCGGTCATGCCGGCAAGGTCTCGATCGGGCGGGTTTTGTCCGGCAGCATCGCCAGCGGCGATCTGCTGAACGGCGAACGTCCCGCCGGGCTGAACCGGTTGTTCGGCAAGAAGATGGATGCGGTGCAGACGGCGGAGGCGGGCGATGTGATCGGGTTTACCAAGCTTGACGGCGTGTCTACCGGCGATCTTCTGACCGCCGATGGCCGCAGCCCGGACACCGGCATCGGTGCCGCGATGCCGCCCCTTTATGCGCTGGCGATCCACACCGCCAATCGCGGCGACGATGTGAAACTGCCCGACAACCTGAAGAAGGTGATCGAGGAGGACCCCTCGCTCAGCGCCGATTTCGATGAATTGAGCGGCGAGCAGGTGCTGCGGGGCCAGGGCGACATGCATCTGCGCCTGTGCCTTGAGCGTTTGCAGAACCGCTCGGGCCTGCAGGTCGAATCCGCACCGCCCACCGTGGCCTTCCGCGAGACCATCCGCAAGAAGGTGGACAAGCGCGTCCGCCACAAGAAGCAGAGCGGCGGGCATGGCGAGTTCGGCGAGGTGCATATCGCCGTCGGCCCAAGGGCGCGCGGCGACGGGTTCCAGTTCAACGATGCGATCCACGGCGGCGTGGTGCCGAAACAGTTCATCCCGGCGGTGCAATACGGCGTGGAAGAGGCGATGGCCAAGGGCCCGCTGGGCTTTCCGGTGGTCGATGTCGAGGTGACGTTGCAGGACGGCAAGTTCCACAGCGTCGATTCCTCGGAAATGGCGTTCCGCAAGGCCGGGTCGCAGGCGATGCGCGATTGCCTGACCGATGCCGGGCCGGTGCTGCTGGAGCCGATCAACCGGGTAAACATTCTGGTCCCCGAGGCGTTCCTGGCCAGCATCCAGAAGATCGTGCTGGGCCGGCGCGGGCAGATTTTCGGCTTCGAGACCCGCGAAGGCTGGGACGGCTGGAGCGATGTCGCCTGCCAGATGCCGGCGGTCGAGATGCAGGACCTGATCACCGAAATCCGCTCGGTCACGATGGGGGTCGGCCAGTTCGAGGCCAGCTTCGACCATTTGCAGGAAATCGCGCTGAAGGAATACGAACGCATCACCGGCGGCAAGGCGGAGTGATCGAAGGTTCAGGCCGAACCCCCGCCAGCAAGGACGGGGGCAGGGTTCGCTTTAGCCCAGCACGGACTTAACCGCCCTGGCGGTCGCTGCGACGACCTGATCCGCCTCGGCCTCGGTCAGGCAGAAGGGCGGGGCGAAGCCCAGGATATCGCCCTCCGGCATGGCCCGCCCGATAACGCCATTGGCCAGCAACGCGGCGGCAATCGCCGGGCCGGTTTTCAGGGCGGGGTCCAGCGGCGTGCGACCGGCGCGGTCGGCGGTGAATTCCACCGCGCAGAGCATGCCTTCGCCCCGGATATCGCCAACATGCCGGTGGTCGCCCAAAGCATCGCGCATGGCCGCATTCAGATAGGCCCCGACCTTGCCTGCATTGCCGATCAGGCCCAGCTTGTCGATCAGTTCAAGGTTCGCCACCCCCGCCGCCGCGCCGATCGGATGCGCAGAATAGGTCCAGCCGTGGCCGATCGGGCCATTCTCGTCCGTGCCCTGTTCCAGAACTTTCCACATACGATCCGACACGATGGAGCCTGACAGCGGCGCATAGGCGCTGGTCAGGCCCTTGGCGATGGTGATCAGGTCCGCCTCGATGCCGTAATGTTCGCAACCGAACATCGAGCCGAGCCGCCCGAAACCGGTGACCACCTCATCCGCGATCAGCAGGATATCGTGCTTGCGCAGCACCGCCTGAATGGCGTCCCAATACCCGGCGGGCGGCGGCACGATGCCGCCGGTGCCCAGAACCGGCTCGCCGATGAAGGCGGCGATTGTGTCGGCGCCTTCACGCTCGATCAGGGCTTCAAGTTCGCCCGCCAGATGCGCGGTGAACGTGGCCTCGGACATCGCGGCATCTGCCCGGCGGTAATAATAGGGCGCGTCGGTATGCACCACCTGCGCCAGCGGCAGATCGAATTTCTTGTGAAACAGACCCAGCCCGGTCAGCGATCCGGTCATCAGCCCCGAGCCGTGATAGCCCCGCCAGCGGCTGATGATCTTCTTCTTTTCCGGCCGCCCGAGGATGTTGTTGTAATACCAGACCAGCTTGATATTGGTCTCGTTCGCATCCGATCCGCCCAGCCCGAAATAGACTTTCGACATGTTCGCGGGTGCGCGGTCCAGAATCATCTTCGACAGGGTGATCGAGGCATCGGTGCCATGCCCGACATAGGCGTGGAAATAGGCCAGCTCGCGCGCCTGTTCGGCAATCGCCTCGGCGATCTCCTGGCGGCCATAACCGACATTGACGCAGTAGAGCCCGGCAAAGGCGTCCAGCAGGCGATTGCCGTCGCGATCCTCGATATGGCAATCCTTCGCGGTGCGGATGATCCGGGTCGCGGTTTCGCCGCGTGCATGCTGGGCCAGATGGGTCGAGGGGTGAAAGAAATTCTCGCGGTCCCAGAGGGCCAGTTGGTCATTCGTCAGCATATTCGTTCCCTTCCGCGGCTTCATCATCCGGTGATCCATAGGGAATGACATTTCAGCAGGGTTGGAAACAAGGGGGAAAACAGCGATCGGGGGCATCCTGTTTTCGCGGTTTGCCGCCCGGTGCGAAAGACGCATCAGCGACTTCCGGCGATGAAGCATGTGAATATGCGACACCCGGCCATTTAAGCTCGGAACACAAGGAATTGTCTGGCAATTTGCTTGAGCCCGGCTAGTTTTACGTCCATTCACTGTTTTCCGACCAGATCGAGGACCGCAGACCCATGTTGACCAGACGACACTTTGTTATAACCGCAGCGGCGATGTTTTCAGCGCCGATTCCGGATCAGGTCTGGGCAGCGCCGACATCGGATCAATCAAAATGGGATGCCTGGGACGCGCAGGTAACGCCGGCCAATTACAATCCCGCCACGTCGAATCCCTGGGGACTTTACCCGCGTTTCCTGCCCCAGCGGGTCGAGGCGAATCCCGGCCTGAGGGCAGGCGACATCCATGTCGATGCGGTGGCGAGATATCTTTATCACATTCAGGATGACGGCACGGCGATGCGCTACGGCGTGGCGATTGCTCGCGGCAATCTTTACGTTCCGGGAACCTACACGATCCGGCGCAAGGCCAAATGGCCGACATGGACGCCCACCGCCGAGATGATCAAGCGCGACCCTGAGCTTTACGCCGATGCGGCAAACGGGGTGAACGGCGGGCCGACAAACCCGCTCGGTTCGCGTGCCTTGTACCTGTTCAAGGGCAGCCGGGATACGTATCTGCGCATCCACGGCTCGCCGCACCCGGAATCCATCGGTGGGCGGGCCAGTTCAGGCTGCGTCCGGATGGTCATGGCGCATATCATCGACCTATATGAACATGTGTCCGTCGGATCGACAGCGTATCTCTATCCGCCCAGCGACGGCCTCATCACGGAAAGCTGAGCCTGCCGCCTGAAACGGTGGTATGGCCTATTGCGGACGCGAGCAGATCGGCGAGCCGTTCAGCGTCCGCAGCGGCAGGAACGTCGTTTCGACCGGGCCGACATACCGGTAGACATAGCAGCCATCGGACGGATCAATCCGCACCGCGGTCAGGTCCTGTTGCGGCGCTGCAATCGCCAGAACGCCTTGCGGCAGGGTCTTGATGAATTGGCCGGAAGGATCGGTGCCGGTGGTTTCGTAAGGCTCGCACGCGGCAAGCGACATCGCTACCAATCCCGATATCCAGATCGTCTTATGCATGAAATGTCTCCCTGATACCCTGCGCAAGATGCTGGAATCGGCCAGAAATTACCAGTGCAATCTGGAACGGTGAAGTGGTTCGCTGCAGGCCGGCACGATAAATGTGCCGCTACCGACACCCTTGGCGGCGGGATGCGATACGTTCATCGCAGGTTTTGGAGCACTGGTTGGCAATCAGGCGATGAGTGGCGGATCACGAGCAGGAAACGGACATCACGCCCTTAATTGCGGCATTATGTTCCGAAATCGGGTGAGACTGGTGCCCAGGAGAGGACTCGAACCTCCACATCCTTGCGAATACTAGCACCTGAAGCTAGCGCGTCTACCAATTCCGCCACCTGGGCAGGTGTCAGTCGCGGTCATGTAGCGCTGCCTTTTCGTGCTGTCAACGGCAGTTCGCCGCGTTTTGGGCGATATTTGAAACTTGTTCCCGGCGGCAATGCGGATTATGCCTTTCTGCAACCAAAGTAGCGAACGGAGAACCCCATGTCCGGCACCTTGAAAATCGCCACTGTCTTCGGCGGCTCCGGCTTTGTCGGGCGCTACATCGTACGCCGGCTGGCCCGCGAAGGCTGGCGCGTCAGGGTGGCCGTGCGCCGCCCGAACGAGGCGCTGTTCGTGCGCACCTATGGCTCCGTCGGGCAGGTGGAGCCGATCCTGGCCAATATCCGCGACGAGGATTCGACCCGCGCCGCGATCCGGGGCGCAGATGCGGTGGTGAATTGCGTCGGCATCCTGCAGGAGACCGGCAAGCAGAAATTCGGACCCGTTCAGGAAGAAGGAGCCGGACGGGTGGCGCGGCTGGCCGCCGAAGAAGGCGTGGCTCAACTGGTGCATATCTCGTCGCTCGGGGCGAATGCCGACAGCGACAGCGCCTATGACCGCTCCAAGGCGGCGGGCGAGGCGCTGGTATTGCAGGCCTTTCCCGGCGCGATGATCCTGCGGCCATCCATCGTGTTCGGCCCGGAAGACGCCTTCTTCAACCGCTTCGCCACGCTGGCGCGGTTCTCGGTGGTGCTGCCGCTGGTCGGGGCGGAAACCATGTTCCAGCCGGTCTATGTCGATGATCTGGCACAGGCGGCCGTCATGGGGGCGACCGGCGAGGCACCTGCCGGGATTTACGAGATCGGCGGCCCGGTGGCGCGGTCGTTCCGCAACCTGATGCGCGGCATGCTGCGGGTGGTGCGGCGGCGGCGGATAATCATGAACATCCCGTTCTGGATTGCCCGCATTCAGGCCTGGTTCTTCGACATGGGCTCGAAGGCGATCGGCGGTCTTTACACCAACAAGATCCTGACCCGCGATCAGGTCAAACAACTGGCGCGCGACAATGTGGTATCGCAGGATGCCCGCAGACTCAGCGATCTGGGGATCGAGCCGACGCCGATGGAGGCCGTGCTGGAAAGCTACCTCTATTGCCACCGCGAATCCGGCCAGTATACGGCGCTGAAGGAATCCGCCGTCCGCTGACCCTATTTCGGGGCCCTGGGGTGGCCCGGTCCTGACAGCATTGGCGGAGGTGAGGGCGGTGGCGACAGGCAGGGGCAAATCCGGCAGCAAGCAGCCAATCCTTGTTGCCGTCGATTTCTCGCCGGACAGTCTGGCGGCGCTGAAATGGGCGATCCAGCAGGCCGATCTGCTGGCCGCGTCGATCATCGTTCTGCATGCAATCCACGATCCCGCCGATTCGCCAGGCTTTTATTCCAGGCCCGGCCAATCCGACCTCGCCTTTCACGGCGATGTCGCCAGGGAGATGATGGCGGATTTCCTGAAACAGGTGGCGCGGCTGGAGGCGGTGCGCAGCGGGCGGGTCGAGATTTCCGAACGCCTGATTGACGGCCTGCCCGCCGGGCGGATTACCGAACTGGCCCGCACCGAAGCGGCGCAGATGATCGTTGTCGGCAATCGCGGGCGCTCGCGCCTGTCCAGCCTGTTGCTGGGATCGGTGGCCGAACAGGTAATCCGCGAAGCCGAAATTCCGGTGGTGGTGGTCAAGGCAGAGCGTTCCCCGGCGGAGCCGGAACCCGCCAAACCGGCGCAATCCGGCGACACACCCGAACAGGGCACCTGAGATGGACGCCCCGCTGGATCACACGGCCCTGGTGATCGGGTTGTTCGGTGGTCTGGCGCTATTCCTGTTCGGCATGGATATCATGACCGATGCGCTGAAACGCGCGGCGGGGGCCTATCTGAAGGATATCCTTGCCCGGCTGACACGCAACCGCTTCACGGCGGTGGCGGCGGGGGCGTTCATCACCGGCATCGTCAATTCCTCTTCGGTTACCACGGTCATTCTGGTCGGCTTCATCACTGCGGGCGTGATGTCGATGTCGCAGAGCGTCGGCGTGATCATGGGGGCCAATATCGGCTCGACCGTGACGGCGCAGTTGCTGGCGTTCAACATTTCCTCGGTGGCGCTGCCGGCGGTGGCGCTGGGATTTCTGGTGTCGTTCGTGTCGCCGCGCGAGACCATTGCGCAATATGGCCGGATGCTGCTGGGCTTCGGACTGGTGTTTTACGGCATGGGCGTGATGAGCGACGCGATGCAGCCCCTGCGCAGCTACCAGCCGTTTCTGGACATGCTGGCGCGGCTCGATTCCGCGCTGCTAGGGGTGTTGGCGGGCGCTTTGTTTACCGCCGTGATCCAGTCGTCGGCGGCGACCACCGGCATCGTGATCGTAATGGCCGGGCAGGGATTGCTGGACCTGGAAACCGGCATTGCCATCGCGCTGGGGGCCAATATCGGCACCTGCATGACCGCCGGCCTGGCGGTGATCGGCAAACCGCGCGAAGCGGTGCGGGCCGCCGCGGTGCATCTGCTGTTCAATATCGCCGGTGTCGTGATCTGGATCGGGCTGATCGGGGTGCTTGCCGATCTGGTCCGCGCGATTTCCCCAAATGCGGCGCATCTGCAGGGGGCGGCCCGAGTTGCCGCCGAGGCTCCGCGCCAACTGGCCAATGCCCATACCGTGTTCAATATCGCCAACACGTTGATCATGGTCGGGTTCACCACCCAGATCGCGCGCTTCGTCGAATGGCTGATCCCCGACCGCCCGATCCGGCTGGAAGAGGCGGCAACGCCGAAATTCCTGGATCGCCTGTTGCTGGGCACGCCGTCGATTGCGCTGCAACAGGTTCGGTTCGAGATCGAGCGCATGGGCGTGCAGGTGGTGGCGATGCTCTCCGATGCGCTGGACGCGGCGTCCGCCACCAGCATCCAGCAGATGGACAGGCTCGCAGAACGCGACAAATCGGTGGACGCGCTGCATCGCGCCATCGTCGGTTACCTGGCGGAACTGAGCGCCTCCAGCCTGCGCGAGGAAGACGGGCGCGACGTGCTGCGCCTGCTGGAGGCGGTCAATCTTCTGGAATTTATCGGCGACCGGATCGCCATCAACATCCGCACAACAACGCAGAAACGCCTCCGCGACGGGGTGGTGCATGATCCGGATTATCTGGCCAAGCTGGGCCGCATACACGGCAATATCGTGACGGCGCTGTCGGATGCGATCCGCTCGGTCAGCGCGTCAGATCCGGATCTGGCACGCGAGGTGGTGGCCCGCAAGACCGGCGTGAACCGACTGCGCCACGCTATCGAACGCGACAGCGCGGCAATGCTGCGGGGCAAGAAAGCCGATCTGACCGCCTATATGCGGGCCATCGAATTGCTGGAAATCCTCGACGGCATTTTCCGCAGCGCCCGCGCCATCGCCACCACGCAACTGGATCAGGACGGAGACGAGGAAACCCCTGCAACCTGATTGTCCGGGCGAGCGGGCGCTGAATGGTGGATTGAGCCAGCCGGGCAATTGGTGTACCTGCGAAACCGCACAGCAAGGATGGATGCCGAGATGTTCGAGAAATTCCGGGTCAACCGGCAGATCAAGAAGGCGGGCCTGACCTCGCCGATGCTGGGCGAAGGGCGTTACGACACCGAGATCGACGGCGAAACCGTGCAGGTGACGCATTCGCCGTTCAACCCGGCATGGCTGGAAGAAATGGCGATCACGCCGCAGGTGATCTTCGATGTCGGCTCGTATGACGGCGGTGACGGGCTGCGGCTGAAGCGGCATTTCCCGTCTGCGCAGGTGGTCTCGGTCGAGGCTGATCCCGAGCAGTTTGAACAGGTCCGCAGCCATGTGCAAAGCGCCGGGAACATTCTGGTCAATTCCGCAATCTGCGATCACGACGGCGAGATCGACTGGTTTTCCGCAACCATCGACGGTAAATCCCACGCGCAAGGGTCTCTCTACCGGCAATCGAAAACCTACAAGCGGCGGTTCGGTTTCGTGGTGCAGGCGTCAGAGCCGGTCAAGGTGCCGGCGACCCGCCTCGACACGCTGTGCCAGCGGCTCGGGATCGCGCGGATTGACCTTTTGCACATGGATATCGAGGGCGCGGAATTTGTTGCGCTGCAAAGCCTTGGCGATATCCGACCGACAATCATTTATCTGGAACTGAGCGACAAGCTGTTCGTCGGCAGCCGGTCAAGGGCGGAAACGCAGCGGTTGCTGGCGGATATGGGCTACGAGGAATTGCTGCGGTTCGGGCCGGACCGGCTCTACCGCTATCGCGCCGCCTGATATCGGTTCAACGCCCGTTTCCGGGGCGGCGCAGGAACGGAAAGATCATCTGCCCCAGCAATCCCGGCGGCACCGGCGTTGTTGTGCCGAACCGCGACGGCGCCTGCCCTTTCGGCATGTAATAGGTGCCGAACAGGATATCCCAGACCGGCAGCAACCCGGCGAAATTGGTATCACGCGCCGCCGCCTCGTCGGTATGGTGCCAGCGATGGAACCGCGGCGAAACGAAAACGGCCCGAAATGGCCCCCAATCCCAGTCCAGCCTTGCATGCACCAGAATCGCCATCAGCGTCAGGAACGGCACGATCCCCGCCACCGCCAGCGGCGCGAAGCCCAGCGCCACCACCGGCACCGTACCCGCCAGCCGCATCAGCACATCGTTGACCGGATGCAGGCGGACCGAGGACAGCCAGTCAAGATCGGTCGAGGAATGGTGCACCGCGTGGAAATTCCACATCGCCCTGCCGTGGAACCAGCGATGCATCCAGTAGCCGATGAAATCGCCCAAGGTCAGTATGCCGATCGCCTGAAGCCATAGCGGCAGGCGCGACATGGGGCCGAAGCCCTGGCCGATCGCCTCGGCATCGAACCGGCCATAGGCCAGAAGCGCGATGGGCAGGATCGCCAGGATAACGGCAATCCGTGTGACCACCTTGGCTACGAAGGGGGTGAACAGCCAGTAGGCGATATCGGTCGCCAGCCCGCGCCTGAGCAGCGGCAGGCGGCGCGATGGCGGGCGCAGCATTTCGATCAGGCGGAACAGGGCGAACAGGATCACGAAGGCAATGACCAGCCGTCCGATATCGGGAAACAGCATCATGCGACCGCCGTGTCGTCAGCCGCTTCGCGCAGAAAGACCGGGCGATCCGGGCGCGACATCTGCGGCTGGAAGCGATAGCCGCCGGTGGTGAAATCCGCCAGTGCGGCCGGGTCCTGAAGGCGGTTCTGCACGATGAACCGGGCCATCGCACCGCGTGCCCGTTTGGCGAAGAAGCTGACGATTTTCGCCTCGCCGTCGCGCAATTCGCGGAATTCCGGGGTGATGACCGGCAGGGCCAGCGCGACTTGCGGCAGGGCGGTGAAATACTCCACCGATGCGCAGTTCACGATTGCCTTCGCGCCGCACTCCGCCGCCGCCCGGTTGGCCGCCTCCGCCAGACGATCCTGCCAATAGGCATAGAGCGTCTTGCCCCGCCGTGTCGCCAGCCGGCTGCCCATTTCCAGCCGATAGGGCTGGATCAGATCCGCCGGACGCAGCAATCCGTAAAGCCCCGACAGGATGCGCAGATGGTCCTGCGCATAGGCCATCTCGTCAGGGTCAAGGCTGGCGGCCTCCAGCCCGAGATAGGTATCACCGGCAAAGGCCAGCGCGGCCTGTTTCACCGCCTCGGCCTCAGGCTCGGGCGTGAAGGCGCGGAACTGGTCGCGGGCGCGGATTGCCAGAGGTTCGCTGATCGCCATCAGCTTGCGCAGATCCTTGATGCCCAGCCTGCGGGCGGACCGCGCCAGCGTCACCGCATCGGCCTGAAATTCCGGCTGGCTGGGCGCAATGCGCACCGGGCTTGCGCCGAAATCCAGCCGCTTGGCGGGTGAGATGACTACCAGCATCGCCTCAACCCCCGTCTTCGTGCAGGATTTCGAGGAACCGCGCGCCGAAGCGGTCGGCACGGGCATCGCCCAATATCCGGGCTATCGCTGAAGCATCGCGCGGCCTGGTCTCTGCCAGCTTTGCCAGCAGCGCGGCGGAACAGCTCATCAATTTGTCGGTGCCGTCCTGCCCGCGTTGCAGATCGCGCTGCGCCTCGATCAGGCGATCATACAATTCTCCGCCCCCGCGCCCGGCCAGCCGCCGCCGCGCCGGATGGACCGGCATCGCCGGAGCCTGGTTGATCACCGCCAGAAACACGTCACCGAAACTGGCCAGCTTCTTCGCACCAACACCGGGCAGGCGAGCGAACTCATCCAGATTTGCCGGGCGTCTGGTGGCCATCTCGATCAGTGTGCGGTCGGGAAAGACAACATAGGCGGGTGCCCGCATCGCCTCGGCCAGTTCGCGGCGTTTTGATTTCAGGGCGGCCAGCAGGGGTTCATCCTCCTCCGGGCACAGCGCCTTTGGTTCGGGCCGGGAATTGCGTGCAACGATGGTATCGCGGCGAAGGTCAATCGCCTGCTCGCCGCGCAGGATCGGGCGGGCGGCAGGGGTCATGCGGAACGCGCCGTGGCGCGCCGCGTCGGGGCGGATCAGGTCGTGGCCCATCATCTGGCGAAACACCGCCTGCCATTCGGATTTCGACAGATCGCATCCGACACCGAAGGTCGGCAGGCGATCATGTCCGCGCGCGGTGATCTTGTCGGTGGTGACACCGCGCAGGATGTCGATCAGATGCCCGGCACCGAAACTTTCGTCGGTTCTGAGGATCGCCGACAGGGCCTTGCGCACCGCTTCGGTGCCGTCGAACACCTCGGGCGGGGCCTCGCACAGATCGCAATTGCCGCAACCGGGCGTGGTTTCGCCGAAATAGCCCAGCAGCACCTGGCGGCGGCAGGCCCGCGCCTCGGCGAGGCCCAGCAAGGCGTTCAGTCGGGCGTGATCGGCCTCCTTGCGCTCCGCCGGGGCTAACCCCTCGTCAATCTGGCTGCGGCGCAGGCGGATGTCTTCCGGGCCATATAGCGTGAGCGTATCCGCAGGCGCGCCGTCGCGGCCCGCGCGGCCGATTTCCTGATAATAGGATTCGATGGATTTCGGCAGGTCGGCATGCGCCACCCAGCGGATATCCGGCTTGTCGACCCCCATGCCGAAGGCCACCGTTGCCACCACGATCAGCCCGTCCTCGCGGCTGAACCTTGTCTCCGCGATGCGCCGGTCCTCGGGCGACAGCCCGGCGTGATAGGGGATCGCCTGATGCCCGGCGGCCCGCAGCGCCTGAGCCAGCGTTTCGGTCTTGGCGCGGGTGCCGCAATAGACAATCCCCGACTGGCCCTTGCGGGCGGCGGCGAAGTCCAGGATCTGCTCGCGCGGCTTGTTCTTGACCTGAAAGGCCAGCCGGATATTCGGGCGGTCAAAGCCGCGCAGGAACACGTCCGGCATGTCGCCATCGAACAGGCGGCGGATGATCTCGGCCCGGGTTTCCTCGTCCGCGGTTGCGGTGAAGGCGGCCAGCGGCAGGTTCAGCGCCCGCCTGAGATCGCCGATGCGCAGGTAATCGGGCCGGAAATCATGCCCCCACTGGCTGACGCAATGCGCCTCGTCCACCGCGATCAGACTGGCCCCGACCCGCGCCAGCAGGCGCTCGGTGCCGGGATTGGCCAGCCGCTCGGGCGCCAGATACAACAGCTTCAGGCGGCCATCCTCAAGCGCCGAGAACACCTCGTCGGTTTCTTCTTCGGTGTTGCCGCTGGTCAGCGCACCGGCCTCGACACCGACAGCCTTCAGCGCCCGCACCTGATCGCGCATCAGCGCAATGAGGGGCGAGATCACCACCGTCACACCGGTCTGGGCAATCGCCGGTAGCTGGAAGCACAGCGATTTGCCGCCGCCCGTCGGCATGATCGCCAGCACATTGCGCCCGGCAGCCACCGCATCGACGATTTCCGCCTGTCCGGGGCGAAATTCGTCAAAGCCGAAGACCGATTTCAAAAGGGGCAGGTGCAGGGTCACGGCTATCCGGGATTTGGGCATGGCAGCGTCAGGCTGGTTGTCCCATATTAGGATTCGGTGAACAAGGGGCGGATCAGCCGCCGGCAGCGACCGGGCGCAGCAAATGCACGAAGTTATCGCCGTAGCGCCTGGCATCCAGCAAATGGAACCCCGAGGGCGGCACCTGCCGCGTGCCTTCCTCCCAGACGATCATCGCGTCCGGGGCCAGCCAGCCACCGGCGGCGATGGCCGCAAGCGCCGCCTGCCCCAGACCGGCACCATAGGGCGGATCGAGGAACACCAGATCGAACGGTTCTTCCGCCTTGCCCGGCTGGGTGGCATCGCGGCGCAGCAGGCTGGCGCGATCCCCGGCACGACAGAGCGCGATATTGCGCCGGATCAGCGCCGCCGCCTTCGCACCCGCATCGACAAACAGGACCGAGGCCGCGCCCCGGCTGAGCGCTTCCAGCCCCAAAGCGCCGGTGCCCGCGAACAGGTCCAGCACACGGGCATCAGCCACCCGGTTGCCGTAGCCGCCGTTCAGCAGCAGGTTGAAGATGGATTCGCGTACCCGGTCGGAGGTGGGCCGCAGATGCGCCGCCAGATCGCCCTTGCCGACCTCGGCCAGCCGCAATCCGCGAAGGCTGCCACCGATGATCCGCATCCCCGCTAGCCCAGCAGCGATTTGAGGTCGGTGCCTGGATCAGCGACGGCGGCCGGATCGGGCGACTTCCCGGCCTCGATCAACCGCTTGGCGATCATGTAGGCGCGGGCATCGTTCATCGCGTCCACCGCCAGCAAGTCCGCGCCTTGGTAATACCAAAAGCTGACGGCACTGTCGGTGCGGCGGGTGACGATCCGGTCATAACCGGTATTCAGCCCGGCGATCTGAAGCTTCACATCGTATTGATCCGACCAGAACCAGGGACGCGCGACATAATCCACGCCCGTGCCCAGCATGTTGGCGGCCACGATTTCCGCCTGATCGATGGCGTTGGGAACCGATTCCAGCCGGATGCGCCCGCCTTTCCACGGAAACGAGGCGCAATCGCCCGCCGCCCAGATGCCGGGCACGCTGGTGCGGCCCTGTGCGTCCGTGGCAATGCCGTTGTCGAAGGCGCAGCCCGCCGCCTCGGCCAGCGCGGTATCCGGGGTGATGCCGACGCCGACAATGGCGAAATCGGCCTCTACTTCGCGGCCATCCGACAGGGTCGCGCCGCTGACCCGGCCCGCACCGGTCAGGGCCTTAAGGCCGGTGCCTTCAAGGATGGTCACGCCATGCGAAGCGTGCAGTTCGCGGAAGAAACCCGAGGTTTCCGGCGCTGCCACCCGTTGCAGGATACGTTCCGCCGCCTCGACAAGCGTCACCTTCAGCCCGCGTGCGGCGGCGACCGCAGCGGCTTCCAGCCCGATATAGCCGCCACCGACGATCAGCACCCGCCGCCCGGGGGTGAACTCAGGGGCCATCGCGTCGACATCGGCAAGGTTGCGCACGGTATAAACACCCGCCAGCGCACCACCGATGGCGGCAGGCAGGCGGCGCGGCAGGGAGCCGGTGGTCAGGGCAAGCTGGTCATAGGCCAGCGTCTCGCCGTCCAGCGTCAGCGTCTTCCCGGCGGGATCGATCGCCTCGACATTCCGGCCCAGCCGCAGGGTGATGGCCTGTTCGGCGTAAAACGCCTCGGGGCGCAGATACAGGCGCTCCACTTCCATCTCGCCCAGCAGGTATTTCTTGGACAAGGGCGGGCGCTGGTAGGGCGGCACCGCCTCGTTGCCGATCAGGGTAATGTTGCCGTCAAAGCCCAGGTTGCGCAGCTTCACCACCAGCGACGATCCGGCCTGCCCGGCCCCGACTACCACGATATGACTCATCCCCGCCCCGCGCGTTTCCCGTCTTTCAATTCGTGCCAGACCCTATATGTTTCCTCCAAACGAGAGCAATCTGAAAAGGGAATGACATGACCATCAAGGTAGGCGACACGCTGCCCGACGCAACCTTCACGCAGTTTGGCGACAAGGGGATCACGCCGGTTTCGCTGGGTGATCTGGCCAAGGGCAAGAAACTGGTGCTGTTCGGCCTGCCCGGCGCGTTCACCGGCACCTGTTCGGCCCGGCATCTGCCCAGCTTCATGAACACCGCCGAGGCGTTTCGCGCCAAGGGTGTCGATCATATCGTCTGCGTGTCGGTCAACGATCCGTTCGTGATGAATGCCTGGGACAAGGCCAGCGGCGCAAGTGGCGCAGGCGTGCAACTGGTGGCGGATGGCGACGGATCGTTTGCGCGCGCCATCGGCATGGCGTTTTCCAACCCGAAGATCGGCTTTCTGGACCGCTGCAAGCGCTTCGCGGCCTATGCCGAGGATGGCGTGATCAAGGTCTGGAACCCCGAGCCCGAAGGCGGTGCCTGCGAGATTTCCGCCGGTGAGACCCTGCTGGAACAGATTTAAGCAGCCAAACGCCGCGCGGTTCAGGCCGCGCGGCGATCAGGCCATCAGGGCCTCGATATCCGCCCACAGGCTGGCCGGGATTTCGATCCCTTCGCTCGGGGTTTCAAGGCGGGCGCGGAAGCGGCGTTCGCCGGGCAGGCGGGTGCCCTCCTGCGCCGCGATCTCCGCGAACAGCCGCTCGCCGTGGTCAAGGAAACCGTCCGCATCGCCAAACCGTGCCGGATCAATCGCGATGATGAATTCGCCACCCTTCGGCGGGCCGCCCCGGCCAGCATCGTCGGCGGCGGATTCAAACGACAGGAACTCGCCGATCAGCGGTCCGGCCAGCAATTCCACCATCATTGCCAGCACCGCCCCCTTGTAGCCGCCAAAGCCAAGCTGTGCGCCGGCCAGCACCACGTTCGGATCGGTGGTCGGCTGCCCGTCCGGGCCGATACCGGCGGTCAGCGGCACGCTGTGGCCATCGCGCGCCGCGATCTGGATTTCGCCCCGCGCCATCGCCGATGACGCCTGGTCGAACACCAGCGGCGGGCCGTCGCGGCGGGGCCAGGCGAAACCGACCGGGTTGGTGCCGAACAATGGCCGGATACCGCCCGCCGGTGCGACGTATGGATAGGCCGCCGTCATCGCCAGCGCGCATAACCCGTCATTCGCCAGCGCCTCGACCTCGGGCCAGATGGCGGCGATGTGGAACATGTTGACCAGACCAAGGGCGGCAATGCCGTTGGTGCGCGCCGCCTCGGCCAATGGGGCATGGGCGATTTTCTGGCCCAAAGGCGCATAGCCGCCATCGCCATCGACCCGCACCACGCCGGGGGCGAGGCGCTCGACGCTCGGTCTGGCTTGGCCGTTCACCCGTCCGGAGGTTATGCCCGATACATACCATTGCAGGCGAAACAAGCCGTGCGAATGGCAGCGATCCCGCTCGGCCTCGATCATGCGATCGGCGATGGCGGCGGCGTTTTCGGCGTCGCAGCCGTGCCGCAGCAGGCAGGTTTCGGCGAGGCTGTGCGCCTCGGTCAATGTCATGCGTTTACCGGCCATTCGTTGGCTCCTTGTCTGCCGCGCCTCAGGGCGAGGTTGGCACGTTCAGGTGCGGTCGGCAAGATAAGCAGCCGCCCCTTGCCCGGCCCATCGCCCGGTCGCGAAACAGGCCGTCAGCAGGTAGCCGCCGGTTGGGGCCTGCCAGTCCAGCATCTCGCCGGCGGCGAACATGCCGGGTACGGCGGTCAGCATCAGTCGGTCACTGAGGTCCGCCCGGCGAATGCCACCGGCGGTCGAAATCGCCTGCGCAATCGGGGCCGGGCCGGTCAGCGGCACCGCCAGATGCTTGACCAGCCGCGCCAGTTTCGCGGGATCGTCCGGCATCGGCCTGCCCCATTCCTGCAACAGCGCCAGGCGCACCGGGTCGAGTTTCAGCGATTTTCGCAGCCGGTTGGACAGGCTGTCCTTGCCGCGCTGCGCCGCCAGCCGGGTTTCAGCCTGTGATAGTGCAAGGTCCGGCACCAGATCCAGCGCCAGCGGCGCGCCTTCACCAAGTACGCGCGCCACATCATAGATGCCGCCGCCTTCCAGCCCGCGCCGTGACAGGATGAACTCGCCCCGGCTGCGGCGATCACCGGCGACAAGGGCGCAGGCCTTGACCGGGGTGCCGAAATGCTTCGCCATATGCGGCGACCACTCGACGCCAAAGCCCATATTGGCCGGTCGAAAGGGTGCGACATTTACGCCCATCGCGGCCAGCACTTCGGCCCAGGAGCCGTCCGATCCCAGCCGTGGCCAGCTTGCCCCGCCAAGTGCCAGCACGGGTGCACCGGCGCGGATCAGCCGCATGCCATCCGGTGTTTCAAACCGCAACACATCGCCCTGCCAGCCGGTCCAGCGCCAGCGGGTGGCCAGCCGCACGCCCTTGCCCGCCAGCCTTGCCAGCCAGGCCCTGAGCAGGGGTGACGCCTTCATGCCGGTGGGGAAAACCCGACCGGTGGTACCGGTGAAAAGGTCAATGCCAAGCCCGCGCGCCCAATCTGCCACGCCGTCATTCGACATCTCGCGCAGCATCGGGGCCAGCCAGTCGGCGGCCTCGTCATAATGCGCCAGGAAATCCTCGAACGGCTCGGCGCGGGTCAGGTTCAGGCCAGACTTCCCCGCCATCAGCAGCTTGCGCGCGGGCGATGGTTTCGCCTCGATCACCAGCGGCGGATACCCGGCATCCGCAAGCGCCTCGGCCGCCATCAGCCCGGCCGGTCCGGCACCGATCACCACGGCCTGTTCGTTCAGACATTCCATGCCGCCTGTGTCGCTGAAAACCCGGCCATCCGCAAGCTGACCTGATCAATTGACAAAAATCCAATCGAGGCGTCACGCTTGTTTGATTGGATCTCAATTCATCAGTGATTCCCTCATAGGAGGAATGCCATGACACGCCCCGCCCGTTTCGGACCTGAAATTGTGCTCAAGACACCCACGCTCGCATCGACGAGCTGGCCAGAGCTGACGGGCCTTGCGGATGGGCGATTCCTGGCGACCTGGACCGCCCCCGATGCGTCCGGAATCGGCGTCTTCGCCCAGATGTTCAATGCCGATGGCAGCACGTCCGGGGCCGAGTTTCAGATAAATACCCAGACACTTCTGGACCAGTATGCGCCAGCCGCAGCCGCATTCGATGACGGCGGTTTTATCGTGACATGGACGGATTACAGCGCAACCGGCGGCGATCTGTCAGGCCGTGCCGTGCGCGCGCAGATGTACAATGCCGACGGCACGGCCAACGGGGCCGAGTTTCTGGTCAATACAACGACAACCAGCACCCAGTTCACTCCGGCAATCGCCACATTGGCGGATGGGCGCTTTGTGATAAGCTGGGCTGACCTCAGCCAGACCGGTGGCGATCTGTCGAGCTATGCCGTTCGGGCGCAGATGTACAATGCCGATGGCACGGCTTTCAGGACCGAGTTTCTGGTCAATACAGCCACAGCGAATTACCAGCAATCCCCGGCAATCACCGCCCTGACCAACGGGCGCTTCGTGATCAGTTGGACAGATGGCAGCGGGACCGGCGACGATCTGTCAGGCGATGCCGTTCGCGCACAGATCTACAATGCCGATGGCACGGCTTTCGGGGCCGAGTTTGTGGTCAACACCCATACGTCCGGTGGCCAAAACAATCCTTCCTTGGCGGCACTCGAAGATGGTCGGTTTGCCGTTACCTGGAGCACCTCCGACACAAGCAACGGCGATACGTCCAGCGGCTCGATCGCGGCACAGGTTTTCAATGCAGATGGCAGCCGGCTGGGGGCTGAATTCCGGGTCAATACGACGACCGAACTTGGCCAGTCATTTCCGGCGATTGCAGCCCTTGGGAACGGTCGGTTCGTGATCGCCTGGGAGGATGCCAGCGCATCCGGTGGCGACACATCCGGCAGAGCCATCCGCGCGCAGGTGTTCGACTTCGATGGCAGCGCCTACGGGAACGAATTTCTGGTCAACACCACCACCACTGACAACCAGACCGGTCCGTCGATCACCGCCCTTGCCGATGGCCGGTTCGTTGTCGGCTGGTCGGATGTAAGCGATAACGGTCCGGACCCGTCCACCAGCGGTGCCCGCGCCCAGATCTTCGATCCGCGCGACAGCGCCATTCAGTTGTTCGGCTCGATCCTGGACGATGATTTCGTCGGCACGCATCTTGGCGATGTCATCACCGGGTTTATCGGCGACGACAAAATCGCCGGGCGCGGCGGATCGGATGTCCTGAACGGTCAGGATGGCAACGACACGATCACCGGCGGGCGTGGCAACGACATCCTGCATGGCGAGGATGGAAACGATATCCTGAACGGCAATACCGGCTCGGATCAGCTTTTCGGCGGCGCGGGCCGGGATACGCTCAACGGCGGCTTTGGCGTGGACTACATGGCCGGCGGTACGCAGAACGGCACCTACATCGTGGATCACTACGGCGACATGGTGGTCGAGCGGTCGGGCGAGGGTACCGATCTGGTCAAGTCCTCCAACATCAACCTGCTGATGGCGAATTACAGGAATGTCGAGAACGGCACCCTGACGGGGTTTGAACATCTCGACATCGTCGGGTCGTCGATCCGGAACACGCTGAACGGCAATTTCGGCAACAACGTGATCGACGGCGGTGCCGGCAAGGATCGCCTGTGGGGCGATATCGGGTCGGATACCCTGATCGGCGGGCTTGGCCGGGACGTGATGGCAGGCGGCTACGGGGATGATGATTTCGTCTTCAACGATATCGCCGACAGCGCGCGCGCCAGGTTGCGTGACGTCATCACCGATTTCAGCCAGGCCGAGATGGATCAGATCGACCTGTCCGGTATCGACGCCGAAACCACGGCTGGCGGCGATCAGGCCTTCAGCTTTATCGGCGCGGCGGATTTCAGCAATACCGAGGGTGAATTGCGCTATCGCCAGACCGCCAGCAGGACCATTGTCGAGATGGACGTGGATGGCGACGGCAGGGCGGATTCAACCATTGCACTCAGCGGGTTGATTACGCTGACTGCCGGGGATTTCATTCTTTAGCGTCCGGTCCGGCAAGGTATGGTCAGACCATTGACGAAACCGCGAATCGAAGCGTAACGTCGCGTCAGCTCAAGTCGGCAGGCAGTGAGCGTAATCGGTGTGTGCCATCCAACCCTGTTCAGGAGGTTTGCATGGAAACCAGAGCCGATCGTCCCCGCCGCCGTGGCCGTGGCACCCCGAAACCCGACAATGCCGCACCCGATGCCTTTCACACCGGCCCCGACGCCACGCGCCCGCGCTTCGGCTTTCTGTCGGATGGCCAGATTGCCGAAATGAAGCACCGGTGCCTTGAATTGCTGTCGGGCTATGGCGTGGTGGTGGTGCATCCGCTGGCGCAGGCGGCTTTGCTGAAGGCCGGGGCGAAACCCGGCAGCGGCACCAACCGTCTGCGGCTGCCGCGCGAACTGGTGGAACAGGCGGTGGCGGAGGCCCCGAAGGATGTGTTCCTGGCCGGCAAGAACCCCGCCCTCGATCTGCATCTGCCGCGTTCGGATGGCGGTTTCGTCCTCAGGACCGGAACCGGCGCGCATGGCTATGTCGATCCGCGCGATGCGCGTTACCGCAAGACCGATCTGGCCTCGGTGCGCGAGATCGCGGCGGTGGCGTCGGGCCTCAACCAGGTCGGGTTCATCGCGCATCCCTTCGTGCATGGCGTGCCCGAGGTGACCGCCGATCTGCATTCCTATGCCGAGATGATCAGCCACACCGACAAGCATTGCTGGCTGCAACCCTATGGCAAGGACAATATCGAATTTCTGATCCGCATCGCCGCCGTCGCGGCGGGTGGCGAGGCGGCGCTGGCGGCGCGGCCCTTGAGCAGCGTGATCACCTGTTCGTTCTCGCCGCTGGAATTCAAGCAGATGGATACCGAGGTGATCATTCAGGCCGGCAAGGTGAAGATGCCGCTGCATGCCTGTTCGCTGCCCTCGGCGGGCGGAACCGCGCCCTTGACCACGGCGGGACTTGTTCTGATGGCGGGGGCGGAAATCCTGGCGATGGTGACGCTGGCGCATGTGCTGGCCCCCGGCACGCCGGTGATCGCGGTGCCGCTGATGTTCACGCTGGACATGAAGACCGGCTCGGCCCTGCAATCCTGCCCCGAAAGCGTGCAGGCGGCGTCGATGGCGATCCAGTTGATGAAGCAGGGATTCGGGCTGCCGGCGCATACCTATGGCTCGGGGTCCGATACGCCGGATGCCGACCATCAGTCGATGGCGGAACGCGCGATGATCGGCCAGAGCGTAGCCGAGGCCGGGGCTGATATCCTGGGCGGTATCGGCCAGTTGGAATGCGCCACGGTGTTCAGCCCGGTGCAGGCGGTGATGGACAACGAGATCGGCGCGATGCTGCGCAGGTTCCTGACACCACCCGAGATCAGCGACGAAAGCCTGAACTGGTCAGAAGTATCGGCAATCCGCACCGGCGGGCATTTCCTGGATTCCGGCCATACGCTGGACTTGTGCCGCGATCAGCACCGCCCGGAGGTATTTCTGCGCCAGGGCCGCGACGATTACGAGAAATCCGGCCGCCGCACCGCCTTTGACGCCGCCCGCGACAAGGCACTTGGCCTGATCGCCGCGGCACCCGAATGCGGGGTGTTGTCGGAAGATCAGCGGCGCGAGATTGCCGGGATCGTCGCCGCCGGTGATCGCCTGATCGTGGAAAAGAACGCCCGGCCAGGGGCGGTGGAGGTGATCTGAACCCGGCATTTCCGGGGTACACCGAAGGCCGCAAGTTTGAGTATTTAAACCAAAAAGAAGCGATGCCCGGTCAGACCACCACCTCGATCGGGATCTGTTCGCCGACGCCGAAGACGCGTTTGTAGCGGGCGACCTCGTCTGCCGGGCCCATCGCCTTGTTGGGGTTGTCCGACAGTTTGACGGTCGGTCGGCCATTGGCACTGACCGCCTTGCAGACCAGCGAGAACGGTGCCAGCGCATCGTCCGGCACAAGGCCGCGAAAGTCGTTCGTCAGCAGGGTGCCCCAGCCGAAGCCGACCTTGACGCGGCCCTGGAAGCGGGCGGACAATTCCTCGATCTTGCCGACATCCAGACCGTCGGAGAAGATCACTAGCTTGCCGCGCGGGTCCTCGCCGAGGCTCTGCCACCAGCGGATCGCGGCTTCGGCCCCGTCCGCCGGATCGCCGCTGTCGATCCTGATGCCGGTCCAGTGGCGCAGCCAGTCCGGGGCGCGGGCCAGGAATTCCGCCGTGCCGTAAGTGTCGGGCAGGATGATCAGCAGGTTGCCGTCATGTTCTTCCTGCCAGTCCTCCAGCACCCGGTAGGGGGCGTTGGCAAGATCGGCGTCGCTGGTGGCCAGCGCGGAATAGACCATCGGCAATTCATGGGCATTGGTGCCGATCGCCTCGACCTCGCGCTTCATGGCGATCAGGCAGTTCGAGGTGCCGGTGAATTTCTTGCCCAGCCCCTCGATCATCGCCTGCACGCAGAGATCCTGCCACAGATAGCCGTGGCGACGGCGGGTGCCGAAATCGGCGACGCCCAGCGGGTTGATCGCGCGCAGGCGCTCGATCTTTTCCCAAACCCGGGTCAGGGCGCGGGCATAGAGGACGCGCAATTCGAACAGCCCCATATCCTTCAGCACCGCCCGCGAGCGCAGTTCCATGATCACCGCCAGCGCCGGGATTTCCCACATCATCACTTCGGGCCATTTGCCCTCGAAGGTCAGTTCATACTGGCCGTCGCGCTGTTCCAGGTGATAGGGCGGCAGCCGCAGATTCTCGAACCATTCCATGAAATCCGGGCGGAACATCGCGCGTTTGCCGTAGAACATGTTGCCGCGCAGCCAGGTGCTTTCGCCGCGCGACAGCGACAGCGAGCGGACGTGATCGAGCTGTTCGCGCAATTCGCCCTCGTCGATCATCCCGGCCAGTTTCAGGTGGCTGGAGCGGTTGATCAGGCTGAACGTCACCTCGGTATCGGGGCGGTTGCGAAACACCGATTGCGCCATCAGCAGCTTGTAGAAATCGGTGTCGATCAGCGAGCGGACGATCGGGTCGATCTTCCACTGGTGGTCATAGACGCGTTTGGCGATATCCATCTGTCCGCTTCCGTAATAGGCCATCAGCCCTCCAGCCTTACGCCATGTGTCCGCATGTCCTGCATCGCCGCCGCCAGTGAACCATCCATGTCGATGGCGCGGCAGGCCGCCAGTATCACCGTCACGTCATAGCCAAGACGCGCGGCATCCACCGCCGAATAGCGCACGCAGAAATCGGTGGCGAGGCCTGCCATGACCAGCGCCGTCACGCCGCGTTCGCGCAGATAGCCGTGCAGGCCGGTCGGGGTGGTGCGGTCATTCTCGAAAAACGCCGAATAGCTGTCGATTTCGGCGCGGAACCCCTTGCGCAGGATCAGATCGGCCCGGTCCAGCGCCAGGTCCCTGTGGAAGGCGGCACCGGTACTGCCCTGCACGCAATGGTCCGGCCACAGGACCTGCGGGCCGTAGGCCATCTCGATCACCGAATAGGGGTCGTGGCCCGGCTGGTTGGAGGCGAAAGACGCGTGGTTGGCCGGGTGCCAGTCCTGCGTCAGCACCCGCACCGGATGATCCGCCTGCATGGAATTGACCGGTGCGACGATCTGATCGCCGCCGGGCACCGCCAATGCGCCGCCCGGGCAGAAATCGTTCTGGATGTCGATCACGATCAGGGCGGTGTCGGGCTTTGGCATCGCATCTGCCTTTGGCTGGAATGAGGCGGCAAGCCTAGGCGATCCAAAAGGCAGGCGCAATTACCCATGCATTCGACCGCCGGTGTTGCGGCGGCACCGCCGCGTCCCTATGGTGCGCGGGCAAACTTCAGGGGGTCCGATGCCGTTCACGATTGCCACATGGAACATCAACTCGGTACGCCTGCGCGAACCGCTGGTCTGCAAGCTGCTGGCCGAGGAAGGCCCGGAAATCCTGTGCCTGCAGGAATGCAAATCGCCGGTCGACAAGATCCCGCTGGAAGGGTTCCGCGCCCTTGGCTACAGCCATATGCTGGCGAACGGGCAGAAGGGCTATAACGGCGTCGCCATCCTGTCGAAACTGCCGATAACCGAAGTGGCGCGGCATGATTTCGCCACGCTCGGCCATGCCCGCCACATCGCCGGGCGGCTGGAAAACGGCGTGACGATCCACAATTTCTACGTCCCCGCCGGGGGCGACGTACCCGACCGCGAGGTCAACGAGAAATTCGGCCAGAAGCTGGATTACCTGACCGGGATGCGCGACCATTTCCATGCTGAGGCACCGCGAAAGGCGATCCTGGTCGGTGATCTGAACATCGCCCCGCGCGAGGATGATGTCTGGTCGCACAAGCAATTGCTGAAGGTGGTCAGCCACACTCCGATCGAGGTGGAGCATCTGGGCGAAACCCGGGATGCCGGTGGTTGGGTGGACATAACGCGCGCCGATATTCCCGACGGGCCGCTGTATAGCTGGTGGTCCTACCGCTCGCCGGGATGGGACGAGGCCGACAAGGGCCGCCGGCTGGATCATGTCTGGGCCACAGGCGATATCGCGGGCGCGGCGCATTCCAGCCGGGTATTGCGCGCGGCACGCGGCTGGACCCAGCCCAGCGACCACGCGCCGGTCTTTGCGACATTTGATCTTTGACTTAGCCCCTTGGGTTCGGTCTTTGCTTCACTTACATAAGCGGCAGTTCCCGGCATTTGGCCGGATAAGGAGATGCAGGACATGATTGAGCTTGGAGCAAGTGGCGGCGCAGGTGCCGACCTGATCACCGATGGCAGCGAGGCGACCTTCATGGAGGACGTGATCGAGGCGTCGAAGGACATTCCCGTGATCGTCGATTTCTGGGCCCCCTGGTGCGGCCCGTGCAAGACGCTTGGCCCGGCGCTGGAGGCCGAGGTGAAGGCCGCCAAGGGCAAGGTGCGGATGGTCAAGATCAACGTCGATGAAAACCAGCAGATCGCGGCGCAGATGCGCATTCAGTCGATCCCGGCGGTCTATGCCTTCCACGATGGCAAGCCGGTGGACGGCTTCATGGGCAACCAGTCGCCGTCGCAACTGAAGGCCTTTGTCGGCAAGCTGGCCGAGCTTGGCCCCGATGGCGGTATCGGCGAGGCGCTGGAAGCCGCCGAGGCGATGCTGGCGGAAGGTGCCGCGGCTGATGCTGCCGAGGTCTTCGCGGCGATCCTGGGCGAAGTGCCCGACAGTGCCGCCGCCTATGCCGGGCTGGTGCGCGCGCATCTGGCGGTGGATGACGCCGACAAGGCCAAGGCGCTGCTGGCAGCGGTGCCCGAGGCGATTGCCGGCGCAGCCGAGATCGTGGCCATCCGCGCCCAGATCGACCTGGCCGAAGCCGCCGCGAATGCCGGCCCGATTGCCGAATTGCGGGCAACGTTGGATGCCAACCCCGAAGATCATCAAAGCCGGCTGGACCTGGCCACGGCACTGGCCGCGACCGGCGACAATCAGGCGGCGGTGGACGAGCTTCTGGATCTGTTCCGCCGCGACCGCGAATGGAATGACGGCGCGGCGCGGACCCAGTTGTTCAAGATCTTCGATGCGCTGAAGCCGAACGATCCGGTGGTGCTGGCTGGGCGGCGCAAGCTGTCCTCGATGATCTACATGTAGGCCATCGCGCCGCAATCGCCCTGCACTGGCCGACTTGTTGCGGCAAAGGCGGCCAATCGGCTGCGCCTATCCACTTGACGTAAGGGTCAACATGGTTGTCAAATACCGTCAAGGGAAGGCGTGAAGTGCATGAAACATTACGACGTCGTGATATCGGGCTGCGGCCCGGTCGGTGCGGTATTGGCGAATCTTCTGGCGGCAAGTGGCCTGAGCGTCTGCATCGTCGAACGCTTCCGCGAAGTCTACGACAAGCCCCGCGCCATCGTCGTGGACTGGGAGGCGATGCGCGCGCTGCAATTCTGCGGCGTTGCCGATGCGCTTTTTCCCGGCACCAAGCCGCATCCAGGCACCAATTTCGTCGGGCTTCAGGGCCAGACGATCAAGCTGTTCGATCCCGCGCCGCAACCCTATGTGCTGGGCTGGCCGCCGACCCTGACCTTCGTGCAGCCGGAACTCGAACGCCTGCTGCGGGCGAAGCTGGAACAACGCCCCACGGTCCGCACGGTCTATGGCAGGACGCTGGGCGCTTTCAGCGATACCAACGGCAAGGTGATCGCCGATATCACCGATCCCGAAACCGGCGCGGTGGAACAGTTCAGCGGCGATTTTCTGGTTGGCTGCGACGGAGCCAATTCCGCCATCCGCGCCGCGCTGGGCTTCGGGCTGGAAGATTACGGCTTCGATCAGTGGTGGGTGGTGCTGGACGCCTGGCAGCGCCGCGAGACTGATCTGCCGGCGAAATCCGTGCAATATTGCTGGCCGTCGCGCCCGGGAACCTATGTGATCGGTCCCGGCGACCTGCGCCGTTGGGAGTTGAAGCTGCTGGCGCATGAACAGCCCGAGGATTTCGAGGATCCCGTCTATCTGGAGGCGGCGCTGTCGCCGTTCGTCGATACCTCAGCGCTGGAAATCTGGCGCAGCGCCACTTATCGCTTTGCCGCGCGGGTGGGCGATCACTGGCGCAAGGGGCGGGTGCTGCTGGCGGGCGACGCGGTGCATCAGACTCCGCCGTTTCTGGGCCAGGGCCTGTGCGCCGGCATCCGTGATGCGCTGAACCTGTCGTGGAAACTGGTGCAGATGCAGCGCCACGGACTGAACGAGGCGCTGCTGGACAGCTACCAGGCCGAACGCAAGCCGCATGTCGGCACGCTGATTGCTCATGCCAAGGAATTTGGCCTGATCATCGGCGAGATGGACGAGGCGAAGGCGAAGGTGCGCGATGCCGCGCTGGGCGCGGAACTGGCCTCGGGCAAAATGGTCACGTCGCGGCAGGATCATGTGCCCGATCTGGAGGCCGGACTGATCGGCACCGGTCGCATGGCCGGTGCCCTGTCGGCGCAGCCGCGTATCCTGACCGATGGCGGAAGCCGGTTGCTGGACGATCTGCTGGCCCCGGAATTCCTGTTCCTGACGTCCGATCCCTCTGCCTTGCGCTGGCTGGACGATTGCTCCGAGGCCTGGGCGCGGATCGGCGGTATCGAACGCGCGATTGTTGCGGGCGCGGCTGGCGGCACGGATGCGCGGGTTCTGCGCGAGGACGGCACGATTTTCGCCGACTGGCAGTCGGGCAACGGCTTCACCTCGGTGCTGGTGCGGCCCGACCGCTATGTCTATGCCACGGTGCGCGATTCCGCCGATCTGGCCGCGCAGGTGCAGCATCTGGCCGGGGTGCTGACGGGCGCTGCCTGACACCGCATCAGCCACTGGCCAAGCCGGTCATGCGCGGCTAGGCTGATCGCAAGCGTCGCGCAAACCACCCGGAGAACCGCCATGAAACTGACCATCGACATTGATTGCACGCCCGCCGAGGCGCGTGAGATGATGGGCCTGCCCAATGTCCAGAAACTGCAGGAAGAATGGCTGAAGCAGATCGAGGCCAAGATGGCCTCCGAGATCGAGAATCTCAGCCCTGAGAACATCCTGAAAAGCTGGACCGCCGGGGCGTCGTCGAACCTTGAAATGTTCTCGCGGATGATGAGCGCCTTTGCACCGGGCGGCAAGGCCAGGGACTGATCCCGCCACCCGGCAGGGGCGGTTCAGCCCCTGAGCGCGTTGATGAATATGCGTGGCACATGCCGCCAGCCCGGGCGGTGCTCGAACGTCGTCAGAAGCCGCCCGAGGACATGTTGCCGCCGGTTGGTCACGAACCAGGGCGGGCGCGGCAGCATCGAAAATTCACCCGACAGCAGGTTGCGCGGGAAAGGCCGCCAGGGTGCCCGCACCACGGTGCGTTCGGTCTGTTCCAGCATGAAGGCGTTATGGACGGTGCCGATGCCCGATTGCACATCCTCGACGGTATGGCCGGGAAACGCCCCCCAGGGGCAGGTGGCGATCAGAAAGCCAAGCCCCGACCAGCCGTTGATGGCGATCGAGCCATAGCGGAACCCGGCCAGGATTTCCTCGAACCGCACCCGGCCGATCTGGCGTTCGGTGGCGGGGTGGATCAGGATATTCGCACCCAGCGTGCCGCCGAGATTGCGGTTGGCGTAATCCACGGCATCTTTCAGGAATTGTTCGGCGCTGGCGGCATCAATCTCGACCGTGCCAAGGGCCGGGCCGAACACCTCGGTACGGGAATTTACCTTGTCCTTGGTCATGCTGGCGATGGTCAGGGGGGGCGAGGCCTCGCCGCGGTCCACCTGTTCCACCGATTTGCCGTGCTCGCCAAAGGCTTCCAGCCGCGCGTCGGTGCCGGGATAATAGGCCGGGCGTTGCACGCCAGCCGCCACATCGCGCACCGCATCCATCAATGCTGCGCCCTTGTCCCAGCCCTTGGGCATGATCAGCACCTGACAGGCGATGCAGTTATGGCCGGAATTGTGCAGCTTCTGTGTGGCGATGTTTTCCGCCTGAAAGCGGATATCGGCGGCACTCCACGGCCCGGGCACGACGATGGTCGGGCTGACCGATCCCAGCTCGGATGTGAAACGGCGGGTGTTCTTCGGCTTGCCCGCCTTGCGGTTCTTCACGGCCTCCGCCCCAATGCCCCAGACGATGGCGTCATGCGTCGCGGCGGCACCGGTGACATGCAGTTCCTCGACCAGCGGGTGGTCCGCCAGATAGGCCCCGGCCTGCCCGTCGCCACGCACGATACGCAGGGCATCACGGTCGATCAGCGGCTTCAGC
Organism: Paracoccaceae bacterium; assembly: GCA_019911965.1. Taxonomy (GTDB): domain Bacteria; phylum Pseudomonadota; class Alphaproteobacteria; order Rhodobacterales; family Rhodobacteraceae; genus UBA5972. Next base: position 226,890 of record JAIOJF010000025.1, read on the forward strand.
GCCGCCGACAGGTAATCGGCCAGGTAATCGTTGATCGGGTTCATCTTCAGGATCGCCACCTGGTTCTCGATGAACAGCTTGTGCAGCACATCCAGCGGCGGAATCGAGGCGATGTTGCCGGCCCCGAGAATAAGCGCCACCTTGCCTTTGCGCTCGTCGGTGGGAATGTCGTAGGCGGTGGCGGCATTGGCCTTCAGATTGGTTTCCGACACACCTTTCTGCATCCAGACCTCGGCCGAGATGCCCGACAGCAACAAGCGGTCCCACAGCGTGACCGGCAAGACCTGGATGGCCAGTTGCCCGGTGACCGTCTGGCGTTTCAGCAGGCGATCAAGGAAGGTCTTGCCCGTCATCTTCGCCAGCGTCTTTTTCAGCGCGTTGACGCTGGTCAGCGTGGCATAGGGGCCGGAAATCCATTCCTCGCCCGCCAAGGGCGATTGCGGCGGGATCAGTTTCCTGCGCGCGGCGGTTTCGGCCCAGCCTTCGGCAGCCCGCATTATGCCATCGCTGATGTCCGACAATATCCGGATGCGTTCGGCAATGCCGGTTCTGGCCCAATCATCCTTAGCGGCGTCAAGTTCTGCCAGTGCGGCATCGTATTCTTCCACGTAGCCGGGGGTTTCGGGGTTTTTCGCGGCTGTCGTCATGCGCTTGCCCCGCGTTCGATCAGCACCTCGCCGAACTTGTCGCGCAACTGGTTCTTCAGCATCTTGCCGGTGCCATTCAGCGGGATGGCATCGGTAAAGACCACCGCATCGGGCACCTGCCAGCTTGCGACGCGGCCCTTGAACAAGTCGATGATCTCGGCCTCGCTCGGGTTGGCGCCTTCCGCCCTGACGGCGACGATCACCGGGCGTTCATCCCATTTTGGGTGCCGCGCCCCGATGGCGGCGGCCATCGCGATGCCCGGATGCTCGACCGCGATGCCTTCCAGATCGACCGAGGAAATCCATTCGCCGCCGGATTTGATGATATCCTTGGTGCGGTCGCGGATCACCATGTAGCCGTCGGCGTCAATGGTTGAAACATCGCCGGTATCGAACCAGCCGTCATCTGTCAGCGTATTGGCGGATTTGCCGAAATAGCTGTCCACCACCCAATGGCCACGTACCTGCAACGCGCCTTCGGCCTTGCCGTCATTGGCCAGCACCTTGCCTTCATCGTCAACGATCCTGAGTTCGATGCCGAAGGGCGGGCGGCCCTGCCCAAGACGCTGCTTTGCCATCGCCGCGGGATCCAGCGCCAGATGCTTGGCCTTGATCTGGTTGGCGGTGCCGAGCGGGCTGGTCTCGGTCATGCCCCAGGCGTGGATCGTCTCGCAATTGTACTTGTCGCGGAAGGTGGCGATCATCGACGGCGCGGCGGCGGACCCGCCGATCACGTTGCGCTTCAGGCTGGCCATTTTCGAGCCGGACTTGGCCGCCGCCGTCAGCAGCATCTGCCAGATCGTCGGTACGCCCAGTGCCAGTGTCACCTGCTGGCTGTCGATCAGCCCCAGCAGGCTGTCGCCATCCAGCCCCGGCCCCGGCATCACCAGCCTGGCCCCGGTCATCGCGGCGGCATAGGGGATGCCCCAGGCATTGGCGTGGAACATCGGCACCACCGGCAGCACGGTTTCGGTGGCCGACAGCGACAGAGCATCCGGCAGCGAAATCGCCATCGTGTGGATCATCGTCGAGCGGTTGTTGTACAGAACCCCCTTTGGATTGCCGGTGGTACCCGAAGTGTAGCACAGCGAACAGGGCGCGGTTTCGTCCAGTTCCGGCCAGTCGTAACCGGTGTCGTCGGCCACCAGATCATCAAAGAACAGAACGCCGGGGACGGCTGCGGCAACCTCGTCGTCCGGCGCACCCATATAGATGAAATGCTCGACCGTCTTCAGGTGCTGGCGGGTGCCGGTGATCAGCGGCATGAAGGTCTTGTCAAAGAAGATCGCGCGGTCGGCGGCGTCGTTCACGATGAAGATGAGTTGCTCGGGATGCAGGCGCGGGTTCAGCGTGTGGCAGACCATGCCGCCACCCGATACTGCGAACCAGATTTTCAGATGCCGGTGATTGTTCCAGGCGATGGTGCCGATCCGGTCGCCCTGTTTCAGGCCCAGCTTGCCAAGCGAGGCGGCCAGGCGGCGGGCACCGTCCTCGATCCCGGCCCAGTCCGTGGTGTTCAGCTCGCCCGAGGTTTCACGCGAGATGATCGCGGTATCGCCGTGGTATTTCGCGGCGTGGCGGATCAGGCTGCTGATCAGCAGCGGTTGGTGCATCATCGAGCCAAGCATCATGTATTCCCTTCCGTTGAAGATTTTGGCGGAATGTAAACCGCCGCCGCCGCCTTGACGAGGTGGAACTGCAGATAACCCTACGCCACCGCCGCGCGGATCATGTCGGCGGCCTTTTCCGCGATCATGATCGTCGGTGCGTTGGTATTGCCGGAAACCAGCCGCGGCATGATCGAGGCATCGACAACCCGCAGCCCCTGCAATCCATGCACGCGCAATTTCGGATCGACCACGGCCATGTCGTCCACCCCCATCTTGCAGGTGCCGACCGGATGATAGATCGTGTCGGCGCGGTTGCGGATGATCGCCTCCCAATCGGCATCGGTCATGTTGTCACGCACGCCGAACAATTCGCGGTGATTATAGGGCCTGAGGGCGGGCGAGTGCAGGATCCGGCGGACCAGTTTCGCGCCCTTGATCAGGGTCTGAAGGTCGCGGCCATCGCTCAGATAGCGCGGATCAATCCCCGGCGGGGCCATCGGATCGGCGCTTTGCAGGAACACCTCGCCCAGCGAATGCGGGTTCAGCGCACAGACATGGCAGGTATAGCCATAGCCGGGATGCAGTTTGCGGGCGTGGTTGTCGACAATGCCGACGACGAAATGCAACTGGATATCGGGGCGCTCCAGTGCCGGATCGGTTTTCAGGAAACCGGCCCCTTCGGCAAAGGGAGTTGCGATCATCGACACGCCGTCCTTGCGCCATTTCAGGATTTCCCGCGTCAGCCGCACCATACCGGCCAGCCCGATACCGTACATGTTGCTGTCTTTGGATTTGAAGCCCTGGATGAAGTCCAGATGATCCTGCAGGTTCTGCCCGACCCCCGGCAATTCATGCACCATCCTCAGACCGTGGCGCTGGATATCGTCCGCCCGCCCGACGCCGGACAATTGCAGCAGATGCGGCGAGTTGAAGGCCCCGCCGCACAGGATCACCTCGCGCGTGGCCATCACGTGATGCTCGTCCCCGCCGCGCCGGTAGGCGACACCGGTGGCGCGCTTGCCCTCGAACAGGATGCGGGTCGCCTGTGCGCGGGTCAGCACCGTCAGGTTGGCCCGGTCCATATGCGGCAGAAGATATGCCGCCGCCGCCGAACAGCGCTCGCCGTTCTTGTCGGGGCGGTGAAACTGCGTCACCTGGTAGTAGCCCACGCCCTCGTTTTCACCACGGTTGAAATCCTCGCGCCGGCGGTGCTGCATTTCCTCGGCAGCGGCGACAAAGGCGCGGGTGAGCGGGCGCATCGCCTTCTGGTTGGACACCTGCAACGGGCCGGCATCGCCGTGGAGATCGTCCGCGCCGTTTTCGTTATTCTCGGAGCGTTTGAAATAGGGCAGCACCTCGTCCCAGGACCAGCCGTCGCAGCCAAGATCGGCCCAGCCGTCGTAATCCTGCCGGATACCCCGGACATAGAGCATGGCGTTGATGGCGCTGGAGCCGCCCAGCGCCCTGCCGCGCGGCTGATAGCCCCGCCGCCCGTTCAGGCCGGGTTGTGGCACCGTCTGGAAGGCCCAGTTGGCGATCCTGACGGGACGGCCCGGCAGGAACGCCAGGGCACCGACCGGGGCGCGGACCAGAACGCCATTGCCGCCGCCGCCCGCTTCCAGCAGGCAGACGCTGATCGCCGGATCCTCGCTGAGGCGGGCCGCCAGGGTGGCCTCGCCGGCACCGCCGCCCACGATGACATAATCGAACGCCATTCGAGTTCCTCACTGTTATGCCACAGACCAGCTTACGCCTTGGCAGCGCACTGTCCAGCGGGTATCGGGCGGCGGGCACTAGCGGATCAGGATGGCCCGGAAATCGTTCACGTTGGTGCCGGTCGGTCCCGGCACGAACAGCGTATCGGCGGCGTGAAAGGCGGCCCAGGCATCGTTCGCGGCCAGCAATGCGCCCGCATCCAGCCCGGCCCTGCGGATACGCGCAACCGTCGCGCCATCGGCGAAGGCGCCGGCATTGTCCTCGCTGCCGTCGATCCCGTCGGTGTCGGCGGCCAGCGCGTTGATTGCGTCCATGCCGTCAATCGCCAGCGCCAGTGCCAGCAGAAACTCGGTATTGCGCCCGCCGCGCCCCTTGCCCTTCAGCGTGACTGTGGTTTCGCCGCCCGACAGGATCACCACCGGCTTGCGGAACGGGCGGTTGCGAAAGGCGACCTCGCGGGCAATCGCGGCGTGGACACGGCCAACCTCGCGCGCCTCGCCCTCGATCGCGTCCGACAGGATCACCGCGTTGATGCCCGCCGCCTCGGCCGCCGATGCCGCTGCCTCCAGCGATTGCCTGGCCGAGGCGACGACCCGCACACTGTTTCGCGCAAAGACCGAATCGTCCGGGTCCGGTACTTTGGCCGCTTTGATCGCCGCCATCACCGCCGGAGAAAACGCCATGCAATAAGCCTTGATCGCCGCCAGCGCCTGCGCCGCGTCGCCCCGGTCCGGCACCGACGGCCCCGAGGCGACCTGTGCCGGATCATCCCCCGGCACATCCGAGACCACCAGCGTCACCACCCGCGCCGGATGCGCCGCCGCCGCCAGCCGCCCGCCCTTGATGGCGGAAATCTGCTTGCGGATCAGGTTCATCACCGAGATCGGCGCGCCCGAGGCCAGCAAGACCCGGTTCACCGCCTGTTCATCGTCCAGCGTCAGCCCCGGCACCGGGCAGGGCAAAAGGGCCGAACCACCGCCCGAGATCAGCGCCACCACCAGATCGTCGGCACTCAAGCCCGCCACCTCTGCCAGCAGCGCCTGCGACGCCGCCAGCCCGGCGCTGTCAGGCACCGGATGCGCGGCTTCCAGCACGCGGATGTGGCGGCACTCCGCGCCATAGCCGTAGCGGGTGACGACCACGCCTTGCAGCGGGGCGTCCCAAAGCCGCTCGAACGCGCGGGCCATCTGCGCCGCCCCCTTGCCCGCACCGATCACGATGGTGCGGCCTTTCGGGCGTTCCGGCAGATGCGGAGCCATCGCCGCCCCGGGTTCAGCGGCGGCGACAGCGGCGTTGAACAGCCTGATCAGGAAGGCGCGGGTCGGCTCGTCCATCAGGGTCCGTAGCACCCGGCCAGCCGCGCCTTTTGCTGCACCAGCGCCAGCACTGTATCAAGGGTGGGTGTCGGTTGTCCGGCCAGCAGGCCCAGTTCCTGCACCGCCGTGACCAGCGCGTCGATCTCCATCGGACGGCCAGCCTCAAGGTCTTGCAGCATCGAGGTCTTGTGTTCGCCCACCGCCGCCGCGCCCTCGATCCGCTTTTCCACCGTCACGCCGAACCGCGCCCCCAGCGCCTCGCCCACGGCCTGCAATTCGGTCATGATATGGCCCAGCACCTGCCGCGTTCCGGGATCGGCGGTCATCTCGGCCAGCGTCGCGCCGGTCAGCGCCGAGATCGGGTTCAGGCTGGCATTGCCCCAGAGCTTGATCCAGATTTCATCGCGCAGCCTTGGGCGCACCGGGGCTTTCAGCCCGGCATCCTGCAGCAAGGCCGCCAGTGCCACCACCCGGCCGGTTTTCTCGCCCGATGGTTCGCCAAGCGAAAAACGGTTGCCCGAGCGATGCTCGACCACCCCCGGCGCGGTGATTTCCGACGCCGGATAGACCACGCAGCCAATCGCCCGCTCCGGGCCGATTGCGTCCCAGATCCGCCCGCCGGGATCGACACTGTCCAACCGGCGGCTCGCCAGATCGCCTTCGACCCCGTGAAAATACCACCACGGCACGCCGTTGACCGCGAAGACCACGGCGGTATCGGGGCCAAGCAGGGGTTGCATCTGGTCCACCACCGCCGGGATCGAATGCGCCTTCAGGGTGACGATCACGAAATCCTGCACGCCCAGGGTGGCGGGATCATCGGTGGCGGTGATCCGGTGAGTGCTGGTCTGGCCGTCCTCGATCAGTGTCAGGCCATTGGCCCGGATCGCCGCCAGATGCGGGCCGCGGGCCACCAGCGAAACCTCGGCATCGGTACCGGCCAGCTTCGCCCCCAGATAGCCGCCAATCGCACCTGCGCCATAGATGCAGACCCGCGCCATCACGCCAGCCCCAGCTTTTCCGCCAGCCCGATCCGCTGCAACTTGCCGGTCGCCCCTTTCGGGATATCATCGACGATCAGGATTTTCGACGGCACCTTGTAGGCGGCGAGTTTCTCGGCGGCGAAGGCCTTCAGGTCTGCCGCATCGGCGCTCTGGCCTTCGCGCAGCACCACAACGGCGGCCACCGCCTCGCCCAGCTTGTCATGCGGCATGGCGAAGGTGACCACCTGTTCGACGGCCGGATGCGCCTGGATCACGTCATCCACTTCACGCGGGGCGATCTTTTCGCCGCCGCGATTGATGATCTCCTTCAGGCGGCCCGAGATGGTCAGGTAGCCGTCCTTGTCGAGGAAACCCAGATCGCCGGTGCGGAACCAGCCATTGGTGAAATTCTCGGCATTGGCCTTTGGGTTGTTCTCGTATCCCGCGGTCACGTTCGGCCCCTGGATCACGATCTCGCCGCTTTCGCCTTGCGCCAGAAGCTTGCCGCCCTCGTCCATGATGGCGATTTCCGGGCCGGCGGCGATGCCCACGGTGCCGGGCTTGCGCATCTTCGGCGGCAGCGGGTTCGAGGCCATCTGATGCGCCGCCTCGGTCATGCCGTAGGCCTCGATCACCGGGCAGTGGAAGGTTGCCTCCATCTCGGCCATCACCGGCGGCGGCAGCGAGGACGAGGACGATCGTGCAAAACGCAGGCGCGAATTTTCCAGCGCCTCGGGGTTGCGCGCGGCGCGGCCAAGGATTGCCTGATGCATGGTCGGCACGGCGGTGTACCAGGTGGGGTTCACGGCGGCGAACCACTGGAAGAATTTCAGCGCGTTGAACCCCGGCGTGCAGACCACATGCGCACCCGCCGACATCGACGCCAGCAGCGAGGCGATCAGCCCGTGGATGTGAAACAGAGGCATGATCGACAGCCCGACATCCTCGCCCGTCAAGTCCAGCGCCTTCGCGATATGCCGCGCCGAGGCCAGCACGTTGGCGGTGGATAACGGCACCACCTTGGGGCGTGATGTGGTGCCGGATGTGTGCAGCACCAGTGCCTCGTCCCGGCCCTCGGACCAGCCGCTGCGCGACGGCGTTCCCGCCAGATCATGTGCGGCAAAGCTGAACTTGCCGGCGGGCGCGTCTTTGCCAACCTTGATTTCCACCACCGGCACGCCAAGTGCTTCCGCCGAGGCCCGCACCGGCGAGGTGCTGCCGGATTCGACGATCACCAGCTTCGCGCGCAGATCCTCCAGGTAGAAGGAAAACTCGTCCTGCGTATAGGCCGGGTTCAGTGGTGCCGCCGAGGCCGCCGCCGCCACCGCCAGGAAGGCGCTGGCCATTTCCGGGCCGTTCGGCAGCACGATCGCCACCCGGTCGCCGCGCCCGATGCCCATCGCGTTCAGCGCCTTGCGCACCGCCAGCAGATGCGCGGCCAACGCGCCATAGGACAGGTCCGCGCGATCCGGCGCGCCGATGGCCGGGGCATCTTCGGGATGTTGGCTGAGGGTCATCTGGATGGTGGTCATGGCGGTCTCCGGCGGTTTGTCTGGCGGTTGGCAACATCTAGCGTGATCCGGGCGGCACTGGCAATGTGCCGTCGAGTCGTTCCGGCGTGGACAGGCCGGGCCGAAAGCTGTTTGATGGTGCCGACCAGACCCGGAAGTTGCCCAGCCGAATGCCGATCAGGATTGACAACCGCACCGCCCGCCGGCTCTGGCTGCATACGCTCGGGCTGTCGGACGTGGCCGCCGGGCCGCCGGATGTGATGGCGATGATCCGCGATCTTGGCTTCGTGCAGATCGACACGATCCGCAACGTCACGCGGGCGCATCACCACATCCTGTGGTCGCGCAACCGCAATTACCGCGAGGGGATGTTGTGGCCCCTGCTGGGCCGCGACCGGCTGTTGTTCGAGCATTTCACCCATGATGCCAGCCTGATCCCGATGGACTATCTCGGCATGTGGCAGCGCCAGTTCCGCCGCCTGGGCGACAAGGTGGCGCGGCATGACTGGTATCAATCCGGCATGGCCCGCGAGGCGATCCGCGCCATCCACGAGCGGATCTGGGCCGAGGGGCCGCTTTCGACGCATGCCTTTGACACCAAGGTCGAAGGCGAGCGGCAGATGTGGTCGCGCCCGCCGCACAAGAAGGCGCTGGACCAGATGTGGTATGCCGGCACGCTGGCCACCGCGCATCGCGAGAATTTCATCAAGTTCTACGATCTGGGCGAACGGGTATTTCCCGCCAATCTGCGCGAGGGACCGGCGGACGCGGCCTCGGTGGACTGGCTGTGCCGCGCCGCGCTGGACCGGCTGGCCTTTGCCAGCACGGGCGAGGTGCAGCGGTTCTGGGCCGCCACCGACGCCCCCGAGGTGCGGCAATGGGCAGCGCGGCAGCGCGATCTGGTGCCGGTCGGGATCGAGGCGGCGGATGGCCAGGTTGTACCGGCCCTTGCGCCGCCGGATATCGAGGCGCGGCTGGCGGCCTGCCCGGAGCCTTCGGCCACCATGCGCATCCTGAACCCGTTCGATCCGGCGATCCGCGACCGCAACCGCCTGTCGCGGCTGTTCGGGTTCCAGTATCGCAACGAAATGTTCGTGCCCGCCGACAAGCGGATCTGGGGCTATTACGTCTATCCCCTGCTGGAGCGCGACCGCTTCGTCGGGCGGATCGAGATCCGGGCCGACCGCAACCGCCGCCATATGGCCGTCACCGGCTTCTGGCCGGAACCGGGCGTGTCCTGGACCGCACCGCGTGGCCGCAAGCTGGCGGCAGAGCTTGGCCGCTTCGCGCGGCTGGCCGGGCTGGACGCGCCGGTCTGGTCGGTGGCGGCACCCCTGGGGGCCTGAACAATGCCTCTTGCCTCGGGCCGGGATATCGGCACTCTGAGGCCAAAGACATCGGAGATGCGACATGAGACTTGCAGGTAAATCCGCCATCGTCACCGGCGCGGGGTCCGGCTTTGGTGCCGGCATCGCGCGCAAATTCGCCGCCGAGGGCGCGAAGGTTCTGGTGGCCGATATCGACGGCGAGGCCGCCGCGAAGGTTGCCAAGGAAATCGGCGGCGCCCCGATCATCGCCAACGTGGCGCTGGATTCGGATGTGAAACGCATGGTGGCGACCGCCGCAGATACCTTTGGGGTAATCGACATCGTGATCAACAATGCCGGTGTCACGCATCTGCCGGCCCCGATGGAAACCGTGTCCGAGGCGGATTTCGACAAGGTGCTTGCGGTCAACGTAAAGTCGATCTACCTGATCGCCCGCGCCGTGGTGCCGATGATGAAGGCGCGCAAATCCGGCACCTTCCTGAACATCGCCTCGACCGCCGGGCTGAGCCCGCGGCCCAACCTGAACTGGTACAATGCCTCGAAAGGCTGGGTGATCACCGCCAGCAAGGCAATGGCGGTGGAACTTGCGCCCTTCGGCATCCGGGTCAACGCGCTCTGCCCGGTGGCGGGGGAAACGCCGCTTCTGAAATCCTTCATGGGCGAGGACACGCCGGAAATGCGGGCGAAATTCCTGGCCACGATCCCGCTGGGGCGGTTCTCGACACCCGAGGATATGGGCAATGCCGCCTGCTTCCTGTGTTCCGATGAGGCTTCCATGATTACCGGCGTGGCGATGGAAGTCGATGGCGGGCGCTGTATCTGACCTGGTGAACAAGGAAAATTCAAGGCGATGATGACACCCGGACCGCGAAACCTGATCACCGATATTGCCGGGCTGAAGGTGGGCAATGCCCGTGACGATGCCCTGAAATCCGGCGTTACCGTGTTGACCGCCGACAGGCCCTTCGTGGCGGCGGTGCATGTGATGGGCGGCGCGCCGGGCACCCGCGATACCGACATGCTGGCCCCGGACCGGTTGGTGCAGGAGGTGGATGCGCTGGTGCTGTCGGGCGGGTCGGCCTTCGGGCTGGATGCCGCCTCGGGCGTGATGGCCGGGCTGCGTGCTGCCGGGCGGGGGTTCGATGTGGGCGGTGCGCTGGTGCCGCTGGTGCCGGGGGCGATCATCTTCGATCTGCTGAACGGCGGCGACAAGACCTGGGACGACAACCCCTATCCGGCACTGGGCCGCGCGGCTTACGTGGCGGCGGACACGGATTTCGCGCTGGGAACCGAAGGGGCCGGTACCGGCGCAACCATTGCAGGGCTGAAAGGCGGGCTTGGCTCGGCCTCGGTCATCCTGCCGGGGGGGCTGCGGGTCGGCGCATTGGTGGCGATGAACGCGGTTGGCGGTGCCACGGTCGGCGACGGGCCGCATTTCTGGGCCGCCCCGTTCGAGATCGGGGACGAGTTCGGCGGGCGCGGCCCGGCCCCGGCGCATGATGCAACCGCCCTGCCGGCCACCAAGCACGGCCCCGCCGCCCGCGCCAACACCACCATCGCCATTGTCGCCACCGATGCCGCCCTGTCACAGGCGCAGGCCACCCGCATGGCGATTGCCGCGCATGACGGCATGGCGCGGGCGATCCTGCCCAGCCATACGCCGTTCGACGGCGATCTGGTCTTTGCCGCCGCCACCGGGGAAAAGCCGCTCGGCGATCCGGTTGGCGAACCGGCCCTGCTGGGCCATGCCGCCGCTTTGTGCCTGTCGCGCGCGATTGCCCGCGCGGTCTACCTGGCCACCAGCGCCCCCGGCGATCCCTTCCCGACATGGCAGGACCGGTTCGCCTGACCGCGCTGCACGATCAAGGGTTTACGCTTTCTTAACCCGGTGCTGGCTAGTGTCAGGGCTGACGCCTGACCCCAATGCCGAGGTTGCCGCCCATGACCTGCCATTCCGCCTTTTCGGCCAACGCCATCCCGGTCTATCCGGCCCCGGATTCCACTCCGGCCTATCAGGCAAGGTTCAAGGTTCGCCACCTGGTGCTGGCCCCCGGCCAGGTGCTCGGCCCGTTCACTCATCTGCACCGCGCCAAGCATCTGGTGGTGGTCTCGGGCGCGGCGCGTCTGGTGCTGGACGGCGCGGAATCGGCGCTGTTTGAAACCCGCTCGGCCGATATCGCCATCGGCGTTACCCACCTGATCGAAAATGCCGGACGCGTCGATCTGCACCTGATCGAAGTGCAGACCGGCGCATATCTGGGCGAGGATGACCTTTTGGCCGACAGCGATCAGGCCGCCTGATCCTGTATTTTCAGGCGAACAAGGCCGCCACCAGCGGCGATTGCGCATCCGCCAGCGCGTCGATCACATCGAAATGATGCCGCCCGGGGTCGATCACCGCCCCGGCCTCCGGCCATGCCCGCGCCAGCCAGTTGGCCTGGTCGATAAAGGCCGGGCGCTCGTCGCCACCAACCCAGGCGATTACCGGCACGGCCAGATGCCCGGCATCGAGGATCGGACTTTCCGCCGCCGCCTCGCCCTCATCCAGCCGCAGATCGCGGTTCATCGCGGTGTTCAGCAGGGGCCTCAGATCATGCAGCCCGGAGATTGAAACCACCCGCCTGATCCGGCCATCAAGCCGGGGCTGCGTGCGGTCCGATCCCAGCATCCGCGTCACCAGATGCCCACCGGCGGAATGCCCGGCCAGCCGGATCGGCCCGTCAACCATCGCCGCCGCCTTGCCAACCGCCGCCGCCACCTGCCGCGTGATCGCGGATATCCGCGCCTCAGGGGCCAGCACATAGGACGGGATCGCCACCGCATATCCCCGCGCCAATGCCCCGGCAGCCAGATGCGACCACATCGACTTGTCATTGGCACGCCAATAACCGCCATGCACGAACACCGCCAACCCTTCGGGCGCGGCTTCGGGCCGGAACAGGTCCAGCCGCTGGCGCGGATGATCGCCATAAGCCAGGTCGATCTCCGCCTGCCGCGCTGCCCGGAACGCCGCCGCTGCCGCCGCCCAGCGGGGCGGATAATCCGCCGCCGCCGGGATATGGCCGAAATTGTCGTAGGCATCGTCCCGGTCGGTTGTCGCCATCTCTGCCTCCGTCTGCGCTCGCCATCAGACTATCACCGCCCACCCTTGCGAAGAAAAGCGATATGTGAAACACCCGCCGCCAGATCAGATCCCGCGCAAGGACCCAACCCATGCAAGCCAAGACCAACCTCGCCGCCGCCCTCAAGGACCCGAGCCTGCTGGCCCGCAAGGCCTTTGTTGCCGGTGAATGGGTGGATGCCGATGACGGCGCGACCTTCGCGATCAGCAATCCGTCGCGCGGCGATGTCATCTGCACCATCCCCGATCTGGGCGTCGCCGAAGCCCGCCGCGCCATCGAGGCCGCCCGCATCGCCCAGAAATCCTGGGCCGCACGAACCGGCAAGGACCGCGCCGCGATCCTGCGCAAATGGTACGACCTGATGGTCGCCAATGCCGATGATCTGGCCGCTATCCTGACCGCCGAAATGGGCAAGCCGCTGGCCGAGGCGAAGGGCGAAGTGCTGTACGGTGCCAGCTATGTCGAATGGTTCGGCGAAGAGGCCAAGCGCATCTACGGCGAAACCATCCCCGGCCACCAGCCCGACAAGCGCATCATGGTTATCAGGCAGCCGGTCGGCGTTGTCGCCTCGATCACGCCGTGGAACTTCCCCAACGCGATGATCGCCCGCAAGGTCGCCCCCGCGCTGGCGGTCGGCTGCGCCTTTGTCGCCCGCCCGGCCTCGGAAACCCCGCTTTCGGCGCTGGCGCTGGCGGTGCTGGCGGAACGCGCCGGGGTGCCGAAAGGCGTGCTCAGCGTCATCACCTCGACGAAATCCTCGGCCATCGGCAAGGAATTCTGCGAAAACCCGATCGTGCGCAAACTCACCTTCACCGGCTCGACCGAAGTTGGCCGCATCCTGATGCGCCAGGCCGCCGACCAGATCATGAAAACCTCGATGGAGCTTGGCGGCAACGCCCCGTTCATCGTATTCGACGATGCCGATCTCGACAAGGCGGTCGAAGGCGCGATGATCTCGAAATACCGCAATAACGGCCAGACCTGCGTCTGCGCCAACCGCATCTACGTGCAGGATGGCGTCTACGACGCCTTTGCCGAAAAACTCGCGGCCGCCGTGGCGAGGATGAAGGTCGGCGACGGCTTTGACGATGGCGTCACCGCCGGCCCGCTGATCACCGAAGACGCGGTGGCCAAGGTCGAGGAACATATCGCCGACGCGCTTGCCAAGGGCGCGAAAATCGCCGCCGGCGGCAAGCGCCACGCGCTGGGGGGCACGTTCTTCGAGCCCACCATCCTGACCGGCGTCACCTCCGACATGATGGTCACCAATGATGAAACCTTCGGCCCGGTCGCGCCCCTGTTCCGCTTTGCGGACGAAGACGACGTGATCCGCCAGGCCAATGACACGATCTTCGGCCTCGCCTCGTATTTCTACGCCCGCGATCTGTCGCGGGTCACCCGCGTGGCCGAGGCGCTGGAATATGGCATGGTCGGCATCAATACCGGCCTGATCTCGACCGAGCTGGCCCCGTTCGGCGGCATCAAGCAATCCGGCCAGGGCCGCGAAGGCTCGTCGCACGGCACCGAGGATTACCTGGAAATGAAATACATGTGCATCGGCATCGACTGAGTGCCGCCAACTTGCCCCCGGCTTCTTTTTGGCAGAAATACTCGCGCCGCAGGCCAGAAATCCCGCAAAGCGCAGCTTTGCGCCCGGCCCAACCGGCACTGATCGAAGATCAGATGCCGGGCGGGAGCGCCCCTTCGCGCTGAATTAATTCCCCGCCGCCGCCAAGGATTGACGCCGCCCCTGCGTCTCACCCACATTATGCGGATGGAAACCGGAGACGAGTCACTGGTCGCGCTGGCCCTGCAAGGGGACGGCGAGGCATTTACTGCCCTTGTCACCCGGCATTACGACCTGATCTTCCGGGTCGCCTTTCGCATCCTTGGCAGCCGCGACGCGGCGATGGACCTGGCGCAGGATATCTGCGCCGCCCTGCCCGGCAAGCTGGCCGGGTTTCGCCGCGAGGCGCGGTTTACCACCTGGCTCTACCGGGTGGTGTCGAACGCCGCGCTGGACCATCTGCGCCGCCGCAAGGCCCATGCCAAAGCCGCCGAGGGCTGGGCCGAGGCCGAAAGCCTGGCGCGTGACGCCGACGCCGAACGCCAGCGCGAACTGGACTGGCTGCATCAGGCGATGGCGCGGCTTGCGCCCGATCTGCGCCAGACCGTGGCGCTGGTCCTGGGCGAGGAGATGACCCATGCCGAGGCCGCCCGCGTGCTGGACATTTCCGAAGGCACGGTAAGCTGGCGGATGAGCGAAGTGAAAAAAGCCCTGCGCCGGATGGCGCAAGCGGAGGACCCGGCATGAGTGACGAACTGCACCGCCTGCAAGCCGCCCTGAGGGCCGCCACGCCCGAAACCGACCCGGATGCCAAGGCCGCCGCCATCGCGCTGGCGCAAAAAAATTTCGCCGCCCGCCAAGGATCGGCCGATGCCGCCCGTCAGACAATTGACGGCCCGAAAGACAGGGCCGGATTTTTGACAGGAGTGAAAACCATGTTCCACCGGATCGGCCTGAAACCCGCCCTTTATGCCACCTCCAGCCTTGCCGTTGCCGGGCTTGGCCTGCTGGTCGTCCTGCCGCTGGACGATTCGACGCCGCGCATGCGCCTGACCGCCCCGCCGGTAAGCGGGATCGATGGCGGCAATACCGAAGCCGACAAGGTCCGCGAGGCCCGGCGCGATCAACTTCCCGCCGAGGCCGAGCTTGCCCTTGAAGTCGCGCCGCCGCCGGCAACCGGACAGGCGGCACCCTCGCCGGCCCCCCTTGCCATGCCGCGCATGGAAAAGGTTGCGCCGGGCTATGGCGGGATTGTAACCACCAGCGACGATGCGGCGCAGATGCCGCAGGACGATAACGAACGTTTCGCCAATGCCGAATCCAACCCCCTGAAGATCGCGGCGGACGAGCCGGTCTCGACCTTCTCGGTCGATGTCGATACCGCCTCTTACGCCTATATCCGCGCCGCCATCATGGATGGCCGCCTGCCGAACCCCGATGCGGTGCGGATAGAGGAGATGATCAATTATTTCCCCTACGATTACCGCGCCCCCGACGGCAGCGATGCCCCCTTCGCAACCTCCGTGGCCCTGTTCCAGACACCGTGGAATGCCGACACGAAGCTGCTGCGCATCGGCATTCAGGGCGAAAAACCGGCGGTCGAGGGTCGCCCGGCGCTTGATCTGGTGTTCCTGATCGACACGTCCGGTTCGATGCAGGATGCCAACAAGTTGCCGCTTCTGAAGCAATCCTTCCGCCTGCTCCTGTCGAAACTCAGCCCCGAGGACCGGGTGTCCATCGTCACCTATGCCGGGTCGTCCGGCGTGGTGCTGGAACCGACCGCCGCCTCCGATGAGGCCGCCATTCTTGAGGCGCTGAACCGGCTTGAGGCGGGCGGCTCCACCGCCGGGGCGGAAGGCCTGCAACTGGCCTATGCCCAGGCCGCGAAGATGCACGGCGACGGGCGGATCGGGCGCATCCTGCTGGCCACCGATGGCGATTTCAATGTCGGGATTTCCGATCCCGAGGAGCTGAAGACATACATCGAGCAAAAGCGCGACGGCGGCACCTACCTGTCGGTGCTGGGCTTCGGGCGGGGCAATTACAACGATGCGCTGATGCAGGCGCTGGCGCAGAACGGCAATGGCACGGCGTCTTACATCGACACGCTGAGCGAGGCGCAGAAGGTGCTGGTGGACCAGGTCTCGGGCGCATTGTTCCCGATTGCCAGCGATGTGAAGATCCAGATCGAGTTCAACCCCGCCCAGATTGCCGAATACCGGCTGATCGGCTATGAAACCCGGCTGCTGAACCGCGAGGATTTCAACAATGACAAGGTCGATGCCGGTGATATCGGGGCCGGCCATACCGTCACCGCGATTTACGAGATTACGCCCGTCGGCTCACCGGCGCAGATGTCGGACCCGCTGCGCTATGGCGACAATTCCGGCGAGGCGGTGGCGGTCAGCCAGGAATATGCCTTCCTGAAACTGCGCTACAAACGCCCCGGCGAAAGCACCAGCCACCTGATCACCACCCCGATCAGTGGCGATGAATCCACTATCGACGACGATGCCCGCTTCGCCGCCGCCATTGCCGGGTTCGGCCAGTTGCTGACGGGCGGCAAATATCTGGGCGACTGGAGCTTTGGCGACGCCATCGCGCTGGCCGGTGCCGCCAAGGGTGACGACGCATTCGGCTACCGGGCCGAGGCGATCCGGCTGATGCGGCTGGCAGAAACACTGTCGCGCTGAACCGCCGCCGGGTCATGAATTGCGCCGCTCCGCAAGGGGCGGCGCATTTGTGATAGGGCCGCTCTGGCCATTCCCGGCGGGCCGATCTAGAGCGTTTCGGGTTTAACCTGAAACATCGAGCATCGGATTTCGCGTTCGACCGAAGGGAGAGGCAGCGAACATCCGATCCAAGTTTAACCCGAAATGCTTTAGGGTCCGCCCGAACAGGAGATGCCCGATGAAAAACCCGTTGCTGGAAGACTGGACAACACCCTTCGGCCTGCCGCCTTTCGCGCGGATATCCGATGCCGATTTCGTCCCCGCATTTGACGAGGCGTTCCGCCGGTCCCGCGCCGCCATCGACGCCATTGCCGGCAATCCCGACGCCCCGACTTTCGCCAACACGATCGAGGCGATGGAACGCAGCGATGCGCTGATGGACCGGGTGGCGGCTGTGTTCTTCAACCTGGTCGGGGCCAATGCCAATCCGGTGCTGGAAGCCCTGCAACGCGATTTGTCGCCGCGCTTTGCGGCGTTTCACTCCGAAACCATGCTGAATGCGGCTCTGTTTCAGCGGGTGCAGGCGCTGTTCGCCTCGCGCGAAAGCCTTGGCCTGACGGCGCAGCAATCCCGCGTGCTGGAGCTTTACCACCGCATGTTCGTTCGCGCCGGTGCCGCGCTGCAAGGCGATGGCCGCGACCGGCTGCGGGCGGTGACCGAGCGGCTGGCGGTGCTGGGCACGGCATTTTCCCAGAACCTGCTGGCGGATGAGCGTAGCTGGGCCATGCCGCTTGGCGAGGATGATCTGGACGGCCTGCCGGATTTCCTGATCGACGCCACCCGCGAGGCGGCACTTGAACGCGGGCTGGAGGGCTACGCGATCACGCTGTCGCGCTCGCTGATCGTGCCGTTCCTGCAATTCTCCACCCGCCGGGACTTGCGCGAGGCCGCGTTCCGGGCCTGGGGCGCGCGCGGCGAAAACGGCGGCGATACCGACAACCGCGCGATTGTCCGCGAAACCCTGGCGCTGCGCGAGGAACGCGCCAAGCTGCTGGGCTATCCGTCTTTCGCGGCGTTCAAGCTGGACCCCGAGATGGCGAAAACGCCCGAACGGGTGCGCGAATTGCTGATGGCGGTGTGGCAACCGGCCCGCGCGCAGGCCAACCGCGATGCCGAAATCCTGGCGGCGATGATGCATGACGACGGCATCAACGGCGATCTGGCCCCCTGGGACTGGCGGCACTATGCCGAGCGCCGCAGGCTGGCCGAACACGATCTGGACGAGGCCGAACTGAAACCCTATTTCCAGCTTGATACGATGATCGAGGCGGCGTTCGATGTGGCCGGCCGCCTGTTCGGCCTCAGCTTTCACGCGCTGGATGTGCCGCTGTACCACCCGGATGCCCGCGCCTGGGAGGTTCGCAAGGATGGCCGGCACATGGCGGTGTTCATCGGCGACTACTTTGCCCGGCCCGCCAAACGCTCGGGTGCCTGGTGTTCGGGTTTTCGCCAGCAATCGAATCTGGATGGCGAGGTGCGTCCGATCACCGTCAATGTCTGCAATTTCGCCAAGGCCCCGGCGGGCCGCCCGACGCTGCTGACATTTGACGATGCGCATACGCTGTTTCACGAGTTCGGCCATGCGCTGCATGCGATGCTGTCGGATGTTACCTACCAGATGATCTCGGGCACCTCGGTGGCGCGGGATTTCGTGGAATTGCCCAGCCAGCTTTATGAACACTGGCTGACGGTGCCGGAGGTGCTGCGCAAACATGCCCGCCATGGCAAAACCGGCCAGCCGATCCCCGAGGCGCTGCTGACGCGGCTGCTGGCGGCGCGGAACTTCGATCAGGGCTTTGCGACGGTGGAATATACCGCCTCGGCGCTGGTCGATCTGGCGTTTCACGGTGGCGCGGCACCCGCCGATCCGATGGCGCGACAGGCCGGGGTGCTGGCCGAGATCGGCATGCCGCCAGCGATCACCATGCGCCACGCCACGCCGCATTTCGCGCATGTCTTTGCAGGCGACGGCTATTCCAGCGGATATTACAGCTACATGTGGTCGGAAGTGATGGATGCCGACGCCTTCGCCGCGTTCGACGAGGCGGGCGATCCCTTCGATCCCGCATTGGCGGCGCGACTGGCCGAGCATATCTTTTCTGCCGGCGGCAGCGCCGAGGCCGAGGACCTGTACACCGCTTTCCGGGGCCGCCTGCCGGGGGTCGAGGCCTTGCTGAAAGGCCGCGGGCTGGTCGAATCGGATGCGCCATAGCGGCATTGGCGGTTTCCCGAATGACAACAATGCCGCCACATTGCGTAGATTATAAATAAACGATAACAAACACTTATTATGCCATTCCGCCGTTTGTGGCGAAATTGTGACAAGCCGGTTAACCAACCGGGCAAAAATGGCCCAGCCAGCGCGCAGCGCTATCGGGCCGGGAAATTCCACGCATAGACTGATGTTCAGGACAGGCTCCGGGACGTTCGACCCCGGTTCCGGTTCGCTGGGGGGCGAACGTTGAAACTGGGTAGAGAGTGTAAGCCGGATGTCCCCACGACCAGGTTTTACAGGTCTGATCGCGATCGCAGCGAGCGGGCTTCTGGCGGCCTCTGCAACCGGGGCCGATTTCGCCATTACAACCGATACAGTCGCAACGAATGGCGGCTTCATCCTTGGCCCGGGCGACACATTGACGGTGAATACCGGGATCACGGTGAATCCCGGCCTGAACGTGATCGCGCTGACAACCGCGAGCGACGCAAGCACGATCACCAATAACGGCTTCACCATCACTTCGGGCGGTGCTGCCGGGATGGTGATTGGCGGCACCGGATCGCAGGGCATCAATTTCGGCACCGTCACTCATACAGGTCCGTCCGGCGGCGGCATGATCTCGGTCGGGGCTTCGGCCCAGATGGCGAACAACGCCACGATCACCGTAACCGGCGCCAACACGTTCGGGATGCAGTTGGTGGGCGTGGATTCCGCGGCCTCCAACAGCGGCATCGTGACAGCCAGCGGCAATCTGGCATTTGCCGTGTTTATGGCAGCCGGAACGGCATTCACCAATTCCGGCATCATTACCGCGAGCGGTGCCAATTCCGCCGCGATCAGGACCGTCGGATCGAACGCCGAGATCACCAACAGCGGCACGATCAGCGGCGTCGATACCACGACCATCCTGCTGGACGGCGGCGGCAGTCTGCTCACCAATACCGGAACCATCACCGCCACCGGCCTTGGCCAGCGCGCGATTTTCGCGTTCGATCCCGATATCGGGTCGCACCGGCTGGACAATTACGGAACGATCTCGTCGGCGGCGGCCGATGCTGTGCGTTACGCCGGCTCGGGAACGACGGTCTATAATTATGGCACGATCTCAACTGGCGGAGGGGGGGCCTCCGCGCTCCGGTTCGGGGGGTCAAGCAATGAGGTCTATGTCTCCGGCCGATTAATCGCACCCCTTGGCCGGGCCCTGTTGTTCGAGAGCGCCGAGAACGGCCTGACGCTGGATACCGGAGCCTTTATCCAAGGCCTCATGACGCTGGGGGCTTCGAGCTTCATCACGATCAACACCGGCGCGGCCAATTCGTTTGATTTCAGCTTCGACGGCGTTCCCTGGTGGAGCATGAACGTCACCGGCACGGTGCCGCATGTCGTCGATGCAGCAGGCCAGCGGGTGGCCTCGATTGATCCGACCCAGTTCAGTGCCATGCAGACCGGCATGACACAGACCGGCGATCACGTCTTCGGCGCCATCGGCGGCTGGAGCGAGCGTGTGCTGCCGGGTGGCGGCCACGGTGTGACCGTCTCCACCCGGTCCGGCCCGGGCCGGGATACCGCGGGCACGCCGCCGCGCGCCTGGGCCACCGGTTTTGGCGGCGCGGCGTGGCATGGCGCGTCGGGCAATGATCTGGCCTATGCGACCGGACAGGCAGGCATGGTTGCCGGCATGGACCTGTCGCGCCGCGCCGATCGGGTTTTCGGCATTGCCGCCGGTGGTGGCCAGGGCCGGTTCGGGGCTGACGGGATATTCATGCACTCGCACCGCATCCAGACCGAGGCCATGTTCGTCGCCGCCTACGGGGCCTGGCAGATCGGCAATGCGGTGCTGGATGTCGGGCTGACCGGGGCCATGCAGAGCCATGACAGCCAGCGTGCGATCAACAACAACCTGGCCCCGGGCGGCATCGACACCGGCATTTCGGCCTATTCCAGCCGCTTCATTGCCCCGCGCGTATCGGTGCGGCGGTCCTTCGTGCTGGGGTCAGGTGGCAATATTGTGCTGACGACGCGGGCGGCGCTGGGCCTGACGGCAGGCATGGTCGATGCCCATACCGAGACCGCCAGTTTCGGCACCGCCAGCTTCGCCGCCCGTAGCTTCACCCTTGGCACCGGCAGCGCCGATGTCGAACTGGCGCGGTCGTTCGGGAACACGGTGATCACAGGCCGGTTGGGCATCGTCGCCGAAACCGCCCTCGGCAACGAAACGATCTCGGGCACCCTGCTTGGCCTGCCGTGGGCCTATGACGCGGGATCAGGTGCCGGTATCGGCGGACAGGTCGGCGTGAAGGTGGATCATCGTTTCGCGGCCCGGATTGTCGGACAGATAGCCGCCGAGACCAGCTTCGGCGGGGCTGGATTGGCCACTACCAAAGGATCCGCGAGTCTCAGGGTCGAGTTCTGATCCCCTGAGGCCCGTGTGGTGGGGGCGGGGGCCGGGTATTGTGCAACAAAAGATCGTTTGCACAATGCCCGGCCCTTCCCCGCTGCCAGCCGGGGCACAATGGATGCGGGTTGCATGTGACCTGAATCGCCCGACAGGCCTGGCGTCTTGTGATGTCGGATGCTTCTGGCGGAAGGTATCCGAACCTATTGCCGCAACTCGTCCGCCCTGACGCCCCATAATTCCGTTTTCAGCACCCAGCCGCGATAGCCGTCGGCCCGGATCTGGCACCAGTCGATGCCGCAATCGTCCAGAAAGGCAACCACACCCTGTTCGGCATAGGCCGTAGGGTCGGAGCCGATATCGGGCAGGGTCCGCATCGGTGTGTAGTCTTTCTGCACGATCACCGTCCGCTCGCCCGACAACAATGCGTAATGCACCCAGCCACCGGCGCCGTCGATATCGCGCACCCGCCGCCAATGGCCGAATTCCGCGGTTACCTCCAGCGGCATATGCGGCATCTGGAACACCCAGTCGACGCGATGCAGATCGCTCGGGCCACGCCGGACATTGACCTTGCTTGCCCTCACCGAGACAAAGCGCGGCAACGGCAGGTTTGTGACCGGCCCCAGCACCGGCGCGCCCGCCACATCGGAGGCAGGATCGGCGGCGATTTCGTCCGCCATCGACGCCAAAGGCAACAACAACAGGATCGTCGCCGCGGCAAGGGTTGTCCGGAATGTCATTGCACGCCTGTGCGGTCCATTTGTCGCTCGAAAATCGGGGATCTGTCGGCGGTTTAGACCTTGCCCCCTTCCCGCTCAATTTGCCACAATGGGGCTGGAAAATCCAGAGCGGGAAACAAGCATATGCCGGGTAGCAGACTGAGTGTTGTGGTAACGCGACGGTTGCCGGAAGCCGTGGAAACCCGGCTGAAGGAGTTGTTCAATGTCGAACTGAACGAAAGCGACGTGCCGTTCAGCCGCGAGCAACTGGTGGCCGCGATGCAGCGCGCCGATGTGCTGGTGCCGACGCTGAATGACGAGATCGACCAGCGGGTGCTGGCGCAGGCCGGCGAGAAGCTGCGGCTGATCGCCAATTACGGCGCCGGGTTCGATCATATCGACGTGCAGACGGCACGCCAGCGCGGCATCCTGGTGTCGAACACGCCCGGGGTTCTGACGGATGACACGGCGGATACCACGATGGCGCTGATCCTGATGACGATGCGCCGGTTCAAGGAGGGTTCCAACGTCATGCAGTCGGGCGACTGGAACGGCTGGTCGCCCTCGGCCTTTCTGGGTGCGCGGGTCGGCGGCAAGCGGCTGGGCATTCTGGGGATGGGGCGAATCGGTCAGGCGGTGGCCCGCCGGGCGCGGCCCTTCGGGCTGCAGATCCACTATCACAACCGCAAGAAGGTGCATCCGGCGATCGAGGACGAGCTTGAGGCAACCTATTGGGAAAGCCTTGACCAGATGCTGAGCCGGATCGATATCCTGTCGATCAACTGCCCGCATACGCCGTCGACCTTCCACTTGCTGAACGCGCGGCGGCTGAAGCTGATGAAGCCCTCGGCCTTCGTGGTCAACACCTCGCGCGGCGAGGTGATCGACGAGAACGCCTTTACCCGCATGCTGCGGGCGGGCGATCTGGCGGGGGCCGGGCTGGACGTGTTCGAGCGCGGCAATGTGGTCAACCCGCGGCTGCGCGGTCTGGATAACGTGATGCTGTTGCCGCATATGGGCTCGGCCACGCATGAGGGACGCCTTGAGATGGGCGAAAAGGTGATCATCAACATCAAGACCTTCGCCGATGGCCACCGCCCGCCGGATCAGGTGGTTCCGGCGATGCTGTAGGTCCGCCCGGGCGTCATTCCAGGAACAGTTCCGCCAGTTCGGCGCAGATGGTGATGCGTTTCGCGCCCGGTTCGTACCAGGCGTTCGCCTCGTCGCAGCGATCAAACGTGATGTCCAGATCAAGCCCGGGATCCAGCAATTCGTTCAGGATCGCGGCCTCCTCGCGCAGGGTCTCCAGCACGATCTGTTCGCCCGGGCTGTCGGCGCTGCCGGATTGCGAGAAATGCAGCCAGTCGCGGCCGTCGCGGTTGCGGGTGATATCGTCCAGCACCGGCCCCCAGCTTTCATCGGCGAGGCGGAATTCCTCGGCGCAGGTGACCTGGCGTTCCTCGGGCAGGCCGAACTCGTCCGCGTCGCGCTGACGCGCCGCCGGGTCGGCACCGTAATGCAGGCACAGGATGGTGTAGAACCGCTGCGCATCCAGCCCGTGCGTGTCCCAGAACGGCAGCTCGTAGCCTTCGGTTTCCGCCGTTTCGGCCATATAGGCAAAGCTGTCGGCGGTGGCGAGGATGATCGCGGAATTGTCGTCTTCGGAATTGATGGTCTCTGACAGGATCACGCCCAGAACATCGGCGGCATCTTCTTCCTGGCCGAATACCGGCAGGCGCAACAGGTCGATCAGGGCATGGCCGAGTTCGTGGTAGATGAAGAAGATCGTGTTGGCGCGGATATAGCTTTCCTCATCCGCCGAAAGGGTCTGGGCATCGGCACGGACGGGTTGAAGCGCAAGCGCGATCAGCAATCCAGCCAGCAGATGTCTCATGTTACCCTCCGGTGTCAGGTCGGGATCAGGACCCAGTAATCGAGGTCCAGCAGGATATCCCGGTGGTATTTGCCGGCCTCGTCGCGCAGGTGGAAATCCTTCGATTCGCCCTTGGTCGCCACCAGCCGCAGCCGCAGCGCGCCTATGCCGGGGGCAGCGGTTTCAGCCTTGTCCAGTACCTCGGACCAGGCGCGGACGGTATCGCCACCAACGCAGGGGTTCACATGCGCCCCGGCATTGATCCCGGCCACCATCTGGGCATTGGCCAGCCCGTTGAACGACAGGGTGCGCGCCAGCGAGATCACATGCCCGCCATAGATCAGGCGTTGCCATTCGGTCCGCGCCATCAGGTCGAAATGCACTTTCGAGGTGTTTTGCCACAGCCGGGTGGCCAGCATATGCTCGGCTTCCTCGATGGTCGAGCCGTCGACATGGTCGATCTTCTCGCCCACCGCGTAGTCGCCCCAGCGGTGTGGTTCGCCGGCCAGCGTGAAATCGTATTTGCTGAAATCAAGGCCGTCCGGGATCACCAGTTGATCCACACTCAGCGCCGGTGCCAGGTCGGGGATCACGGTGTCGGGTGCCGGGGCGTCGAAATCCTGTTTCTTCACCATCACCCAGCGCTTGTAGTCGATCACCGCCTCGCCGTGCTGATTGGTTCCGGTGGTATGCACCCAGACTACGCCGGAACGCCCGTTCGAGTTCTGTTTCAGGCCGATCACCTCGGAGACCGAGCGCAGCGTGTCGCCGACATGCACCGGCTTCAGGAACCGCCCTTCGGCATAGCCGAGATTGGCCACCGCGTTCAGCGAGACATCGGGGACCGTCTTGCCGAAGACGATGTGAAATCCGGCCAGATCGTCCAGCGGCGATTGCGCCAGGCCTGAGGCGCGGGCGAATTCATCCGACGAATAGATCGCGGTACGGGCCGGGTAGAGCGCGTGGTAAAGCGCGCGTTCGCCACCCGATACGGTGCGCGGCACGGCATGAACCAGGGTCTGGCCGATCCGGTAATCCTCGAAGAAACGGCCGGGATTGGTCTTGCTGGCTGTCATGGAATGCGCGCCTATAATTGTCCGAGTTTCTGGTCGGGGTGATAGTCGGCGTCCACCTCTTTGACAACCGCCTGGGCGCAGCGCATGACGCCGGTGGCGGCATCAAAGCCATAGGCCGGATCGCCGTAGAGGTGCCAGCCCTTGGCCAGCGCCTCGGTCACCTTGTGGCAGAAGGCGGAAGTGTCCTCGCCGGTCAGCAATCGGTAGGCTTTCATCCGTAGGTCCCCAGGAATGGATTATGGCCGAACAGCCAGTGAATGCCGGTGATCACGACATAGAGGAACAACACCGCCAGCGCCAGTTTGCCATCGCGCAGCGCATTGCCCGGCATCGGGCGCTCCCACGGGCCTTCATGCTGGTTGATCAGCCGGATCTGCACCAGCGCCCATAGGCCCAGCCCGCCGAACAGGATGATCGAGGCCAGATCGCCGTTGACCAGCAGATGTGCGAAGGCAAACAGGATGGTGCCCCAGAGCATAGGGTGGCGCATGCGCGCCGACAGCCGCCCGCCGGCCATACCGATGCCCGTGACGAACAGCGCGATCAGCATCAGCGTGTTGTTGAGATGCCCGGCCCCCGGCATCGGCGTGTAGACCGGTATGAAATCGGCCCAGAGATAGCCCAGGATCATCAGGACCAGCCCCGCCATCATCACCAGCGCCACAACGCCCTTGGACGGCTCGACCCCCAGCGTGGTCGCAAGGTCGTGCCGGATGCCGGGCGCGAGACGTTTCAGCATATGGCCGGCAGCGAACAGCACGACGCCGAGAACAAGGTAGATCATGGAGGTTTCCCCGAATTGTGACCGGCCCATTCATAGGCCGCTGAGGTGGTGGAGTTCAAAGGAAATATGCGCGCCGGGGCAGGGGGCGCACCTGCCGCGCGGGAGAGTTTCTTGAACAAAGTTGAAAGGTGCGGCTTACAGCAATCCGCGTTCGCCGAGAACCTTGCGGGCAGCGCGGAAGCATTCCAGCCCCTGCGGCACGCCGCAATAGATCGCCACGACATGGATGATGGCGCGGATTTCCTCAGGGCTGACGCCGTTGTTCAGGGCACCGTTGCAGTGGATTTCCCATTCCTGCATCTTGCCAAGCGCGCCGATCATCGCGAGGTTCATCATCGAGCGGGTCTTGGCGTCGATCACGTCGTCGCCCCAGCCAAAACCCCAGCACCAGGCGGTCATCGCCTGCTGGAACGGCATCGAGAAGTCATCGGCGGCCGCCAGTGTCTTGTCCACGTAATCCGAACCCAAGGTCGCCTTGCGCTGGGCCAGGCCCTTCTGGAACAGGTCTTCATCGAACAGGCTCATCATTCTGGTCCTTGTATGGGTCGTTGGTGGCAAGCCTAATGCGGCCTTCCTTGGCGGTAAAGCTGCGACCCGGCGGCGGCATTTGCGAACTGGCGGGCGGGCAAGGCAGGTGCTAACGTGCGGCGCGGGCGGATTCTGCTGCGATTGATGTTTTTTCGGTTTACGATGGTATACAATAGGCCGATAAAGGAGCAGATACTCCGACCGACCTGACTTGCAAGAGGGGGGCCATCATGGCTGGAACCGGACAGGCGAACCGACCGCTTTCGCCGCATCTGTCGATTTACCGCAACGATATGGGCATGATGATGTCCATCCTCCACCGCATTACCGGCACCGGGCTGGCGCTGACCGCCATGTTGCTGGTCTGGTGGTTCTCGGCGGCGGCGATCGGGCCGGAATATTTCGCTTTTGTCGATGGCATTCTGACCTCATGGATCGGCACGCTGGTGCTGCTCGGCTCGCTCTGGGCGTTCTGGTATCATTTCTTCAACGGCGTGCGGCATCTGCGCTGGGACCTCGGCAAGGGGCTGGGGATCGGCGAATCCAACCGTTCGGGCTGGTATGTGGCGATCTGTTCGGTGGTTTTCACGGCGCTCAGCGTCTGGCTCGCCTGTTAGGGAGGGAAACATGGCCTACAAGACCGATTACAAGGCCGTCGCTGGCCTGGGCTCTGCCAAAGACGGCACCGGGCATTTCATCTCGCAGCGGCTGACCGCGATTGCGCTGGTGCCGCTGGCCTTGTGTTTCCTTTATCCGTTCATGCGGGCGCTGGGCTCGGGGCACGAGGCCGTGCTTGAGACCTACCGCCATCCGTTCAACGCGCTGATCGCGGTCGGATTCCTGATCGTCGGCTTCCGCCATCTGCGGCTGGGCCTGCAGGTGGTGATCGAGGATTACATCCATGCCGAACGCCCGCGCATGATCTGCATGATCCTGAACGCCCTGACCTGGCGCGGCCTGGCCATTGCCGGGGCCTTTGCCGTCGCCAAGATCGCGCTTGGCGCCTGAGAAAGAGAAGTCCGATGTCTGCTTATACTTTCGTTGATCACACCTATGATGTCGTCGTTGTCGGTGCCGGCGGCTCGGGCCTGCGCGCCACGCTGGGGATGGCCGAACAGGGGTTGAAGACCGCCTGCGTGACCAAGGTGTTCCCGACCCGCAGCCACACGGTTGCCGCGCAGGGGGGCATTGCCGCCTCGCTGGGCAATATGGGGCCGGATAACTGGCATTGGCACATGTACGACACGGTGAAGGGCAGCGACTGGCTGGGCGATACCGATGCGATGGAATACCTCGCCAAGGAAGCGCCCAAGGCGGTTTACGAGTTGGAACATTACGGCGTGCCGTTCTCGCGCACCGAAGAAGGCAAGATCTATCAGCGCCCGTTCGGCGGCCACACTACTGAATTTGGCGAAGGCCCGCCGGTGCAGCGCACCTGCGCCGCCGCCGACCGCACCGGCCACGCGATTTTGCATACGCTGTATGGCCAGTCGCTGAAGAACAATGCCGAGTTCTTCATCGAGTATTTCGCGCTTGATCTGATCATGGCCGAGGATGGCACCTGCCAGGGCATCACCGCCTGGAAGCTGGACGACGGCACGATCCATCGCTTCAACGCCAAGATGGTGGTGCTGGCAACCGGCGGCTATGGCCGGGCCTATTTCAGCGCCACTTCGGCGCATACCTGTACCGGCGATGGCGGCGGCATGGTGGCACGCGCCGGCTTGCCCCTGCAGGACATGGAATTCGTGCAGTTCCACCCGACCGGCATCTACGGGGCTGGCTGCCTGATTACCGAAGGCGCACGCGGCGAGGGCGGCTATCTGACCAATTCCGAGGGCGAGCGGTTCATGGAACGCTACGCCCCGACCTACAAGGACCTCGCCCCGCGCGATTACGTGTCACGCTCGATGACGATGGAAATCCGCGAAGGGCGCGGCGTGGGGGCCAACAAGGACCACATCTTCCTGCACCTGAACCACCTGCCGCCCGAAGCGCTGCATGAACGGTTGCCGGGGATTTCGGAAAGCGCGAAGATTTTCGCCGGTGTTGACGTGACGAAAGAGCCGATCCCGGTGCTGCCGACGGTGCATTACAACATGGGCGGCATCCCGACCAATTACTGGGGCGAGGTGCTGAACCCGTCCAGGGACGATCCGAACGCCGTGGTGCCCGGACTGATGGCGGTGGGCGAGGCGGGCTGTGCCAGCGTGCATGGCGCGAACCGGCTGGGATCGAACTCGTTGATCGACCTGGTGGTGTTCGGTCGCGCCGCCGCGATCCGCGCCGGTCAGGTGGTGGATGCCGATGCCCCGAACCGGGCGCTGAACGAGGCATCCGTTGCCGCCTCGATGGACCGTTTCGATGGCCTGCGCCATGCCGATGGCAAGGTTCCGACGGCAGAATTGCGGCTGGAAATGCAGAAGACCATGCAGGAGGACGCGGCGGTGTTCCGCGCCTCGGATTCGCTGGCGCAAGGCGTCAAGCGGATGGATGCGGTGGCCGCCAAGATGGACGATCTGAAGGTCACCGACCGTTCGCTGATCTGGAACAGCGATCTGATGGAAACGCTTGAGCTGACCAACCTGATGCCGAACGCACTGGCCACGATGGTCGGGGCCGAGGCGCGCAAGGAAAGCCGGGGTGCCCATGCGCACGAGGATTTCCCCAAGCGGGATGACAAGAAATGGCGCGTCCACACCATCGCCCGGGTGGCCGGCAGGAAGGTTACGCTGTCCTATCGCCCGGTGGTTACCGATCCGCTGATCGCACCGGCGGATGGCGGCATTGATCCCAAGCTGATCGCCCCCAAGGCGCGGACATTCTGATGCGATTTGGCCTGGTCCTGTGTCTGGCCCTTTTGTCCGGTTGCGCCACGGTGGACCGGGTGACGACGGACACGACGCGCCGTTCGGCCAAGGCCGCGATCAATACCGTGGTCGCCGACCGCGCCCCCGGCGTCAATGTCGAGCCGATCAGCGACTGCATCATCGACAATGCCACACGCGGCGAGTTGCTGGGCATCGCCAGTACGGCAGTAACCGGCATCACCGATACCACGGTTTCGACCATTACCGAAATCGCAGGGCGGCCCAGAACACTGGTCTGCATAACCAAAACCGGCCTTGGCCACATCACTTTCTAGGAGGAGGCTACAATGGTTGAATTCACCCTTCCCAAGAACAGCCGTATCACCATCGGCAAGACCTGGCCGAAACCGGCGGGCGCGAAGAATATCCGCACCTTCAGGATCTACCGCTTCGATCCCGACAGCGGCGCGAACCCGCGGCTGGATACCTATTTCGTCGATATGGACGATTGCGGGCCGATGATCCTGGACGCGCTGATCAAGATCAAGAACGAGGTCGATCCGACCCTGACCTTCCGCCGTTCCTGCCGCGAAGGCATCTGCGGCTCCTGTGCGATGAATATCGACGGGATCAACACGCTGGCCTGCATCTACGGCATGGATGAGATCAAGGGCGATGTGAAAATCTACCCGCTGCCGCATATGCCGGTGGTCAAGGACCTGATCCCGGACCTGACGCATTTCTACGCCCAGCATGCCTCGATCATGCCCTGGCTGGAAACCAGGACCAATCGCCCGGCGGCGGAATGGCGGCAATCCATCGAGGATCGCAAGAAGCTGGACGGCCTGTATGAATGCGTGATGTGCGCTTCGTGTTCGACATCATGTCCGAGCTATTGGTGGAATTCGGATCGCTATCTTGGCCCGGCGGCCCTGTTGCATGCCTATCGCTGGATCATCGACAGCCGGGATGAGGCGACGGGCGAGCGGCTGGACCAGTTGGAAGACCCGTTCCGCCTCTATCGCTGTCACACCATCATGAACTGCACCCGCACCTGCCCGAAGGGGTTGAACCCGGCCAAGGCGATTGCCGAAATCAAGAAGCTGATGGTCGAACGGCGGGTCTGACCGCTACGGGCCCTAGCGCGACAATTCCACCACGTTGTCGGCCGAGGTGAACCAGGCGCGGTCCAGCCACAGGCCCTCATCGGTGCGGCGGTAATCCAGTTTCACGCTGAAGCTGCGGAAACCCCTGCGCAGGGAATGGTCCGGGCCTGCGGTGATGCGATAGGTTCCCGCGCAGATCAGCCGCCCTGTCGCGCCCGGCTCTGCCCGCAATTCAATCCGCGTCATGCGCCGCCCGTCATACAGATCGCGCGGCTCGGGGCAGGAATTGTCGGGCGGGCGGAACAGCATCGCCAGATAGCTGAGCGAATCGATTCGCCCGGCGGGCACGCTTGCTGGGTCGGACAGGTCCGTGCGGTCCCGCGCGGGCGAGATATCCACCGATAGCGGCTTTCCGTCCGGCGCGAAGCTCACCCGCACCTCGCGGTTCTTGAAAATCCGCTCGGACGTGGCGGCAAAGGCCGACGGGATCAGCCGCCCGCCTTCGCCAATCTGCCCCTCGGACCAGCCCGCATATTGCGAGCGGGTGAGAAAGCCGAAAATCCCGGTGGCCTGGCTGGCCACGCCAAAGCGGTAGCGCCCGCCAGCCTCGGCATAGTCCAGCGCCATGTCGCCAAAGCGGAAACCGTTCGCGGTGATGGCGAATACCGCCTTGTCGCTTGTATCCGCCAACAGTGGCGCGGGCAGCAGCAACAGGCACAGCATGAGGGCGAAAGGGCGCATTTGAAAAAGCCTGAAAGGGTCGGCATGCCAACCCGGGAGAATGCCTAGCAATAGCGTTCCACGCCGATCACCTGGGCATCGGAATAGCGGTCGCCATGCGCCCAGCCGGTGGGCAGCAGGCGGGCGATCTCGGCGCGGTCATCTTCGCTGAAGGCAATCTCGCAGGCCCCGGCCCATTCGCTCAAATGCGCGGCACTTCTGGTGCCGGGGATCGGGATCAGGTGGTCGCCCTGATCCAGTATCCATGCCAGCGCGGCGGCGGATGTTGTCCATCCCCGCGCATGGGCGAAGTCGCGGAAGGCGGCGATGGCGGTGGCATTGTAGCTGAAATTCGGCTCGGTAAACCGCGGCTGGTTGCGGCGGAAATCGGCCTCAAGGAAGGTCTCGGGGTCCAGCCGCGCCTCACCAAACATGCCCCGCGCCAGTGGCGAGAACGGCACGAAGGTGGTGCCAAGCTCCCGGCAGGCCTGGATCAGCCCCAGTTCGGGATAGCGCGTCCACAGCGAATATTCGTTCTGCACCGCCGCCACGGGTGCCACGGTCGCGGCGCGGCGCAGCGATGATGGCGCGATCTCGGAATAGCCGAAGCCGCCGATCAGCCCTTCGCGGCGGAACCCTTCCAGCGTTTCGGTGACGGTTTCGATCGGGATCGACCAGTCGCGGCGGTGGATGTAGTAAAGCGCCACCTTGTCCACCCCCAGCCGCGTCAGCGAGCCTTCCAATGAGCGGCGCAGATAGGGTTCGGAATTGTCGTTCTCGCCACGCTTGCCGCCGATCACGATGCCGCCCTTGGTGGCGATATGGAAGCGATGGCCGCGATCCTTCTGCCAATCGCCGATGATCTGTTCCGACAATCCGCGCCCGTACATCTCGGCGGTATCAAGGAAGGTGATCCCGTGATCACGCGCGGCATCGAGGCAGGCGAAACTCTCATCGCGATCCGTGGGGCCGTAGAACCCCGCGAACGACATGCAGCCAAGCGAGAGTTTCGAGACCTCGGGGCCGTTCTGCCCAAGCCTTGTGAATTTCATATCCCTGCCTCCGGTTTGTCAGGCAAATGCCGCTTCCAGCGCGATTTCCACCATGTCGCCAAAGCTGCGCTCGCGGTCGGATGCGGGCAGCGATTCGCCGGTGCCGAGATGGTCGGATATCGTCAGCACCGCCAAGGCGCGGCAATCGTGGCGGGCGGCGAGGGTGTATAATTCCGCCGCCTCCATCTCGACCGCCAGGATGCCGTGGCGGATCATCTGCTGGTGCAAGTCGGGGCGTTCATCGTAGAACGTGTCGGAAGAATAGATGCCTCCGACATGCGTCGTGACCGCCCGCTTCGCCGCCGCCGCCGCTGCCGCGCGCAGCAATGACCAGTCGGCGGCAGGGGCGTAGTTGATTTCCTTGAGGGTCGAGCGCGAGGGATTGCCGATCGTGGTCGCGGTCATCGCCAGTACCACATCGCGGATGCCGACCTGCGAGGCCATCCCCCCGGCCGAGCCGATGCGGATCAGCGTTTTCGCGCCATAATCGCGGATCAGTTCGTTGACGTAGATCGACAGGCTTGGCATCCCCATGCCGGTGCCGTGGATGGTGACCGGATGGCCCTTCCACTTGCCGGTAAAACCCAGCATGCCGCGCACCTGATTGATGCAGACGGCTTCGTCCAGAAAGGTCTCCGCCGCCCACCGCGCGCGATAGGGATCGCCAGGCAGCAGGACGGTTTCGGCAATCTCGCCGGGTTGGGCACCGATATGGGGGGTCATGCGTGGCTCCGGTTGTCTGGTCAGGCGGCGACTGTGCCAAAGCTGGCGCATGGGCGCAAGCCATGCAGCCCATTCGCTGGCAGTTCGGGTGTCAGGCCAGGATCAGCGGCAGGCCGATCCGCGCCAGCATTGCCTGTTCCTCCGGCCCCGGTGCGCGATCCGCGATCACGCCGCTGGCGGTTTCGGGGTGTTTCCAGCGCAGATGCGCGGGCCGGCCGAACTTGCCGTGATCGGCCAGGAAATAGCAGCCTGTCGCGGCGTTGCGCATGGTGTTGCGCAAGGCAAAGCCGTCTCGGTCGAAATCGGTCAGGCCCTGCGCGGCGCTGAGGCCACCGAGGCTGATGAAGGCCAGATCGACATTATAGGTGGCCATCATCTCCACCGCATCCGGCCCTGTGGTCTTGTTCTCGTCCGGCGCATAGCTGCCGCCAAGCAGCACCACCTCGGCGCTGGTGGCGAGTTCCTGGGCGATGGCGATGTCATTGGTCCAGACCTGCAAGCCGGACCGCGCCCGCAATTCCCGCGCCAGTGCCAGCGTGGTCGAGCCGCAATCGAGCGCCAGCCGCGCCCCGTCCGGCACCAGCGCCACGGCGCGGCGTGCGATCATGGTCTTGCCTTCGATATTGGTGGCCAGCCTCGCCTGCAGATCCGGCTCCAGCAGCCCGCTGCGCACCGCCCCGCCATAGACCAGCCGCAACAGCCCGCGATTCGCCAGATAGGCCAGGTCCTTGCGGATGGTCTCGCGGGTGACGCCGAGGCTGGCGGCAAGCTGCACGGTGCGCGCGGATTCCTCGGCCTCCAGATGGTCAAGGATCGCGCGGTGGCGCTGGATCGGCAGATCGGTCATCGGCGGCCCCGGTTATTGCCGCTTATGGATGCCACAGAATTTTCGATATGCCAATAAGATAAAAAAACTTCCAACTTATGCCAAGTGGCGATACTCCTGAAGAAACCGCGAAAAGGGGGATTCCCATGACTGCCAAGACCTTGCCCAGCCACGCCCGTGTCGTGATCGTCGGAGGCGGCATTGTCGGCGTGTCCACCGCCTATCACCTGACCAGGCTGGGGATTGCCGATGTCGTGTTGCTGGAACAGGGACAGCTTTCCTCGGGCACGACATGGCATGCGGCGGGGCTGGTGGGGCAGTTGCGCGGGCATTCGGTGATGACACGGCTGATCCAGTATTCCACCAGGTTGTATTCCGAACTGCATCAGGAAACCGGGCTGGAAACCGGCTGGAAGCAATGCGGCTCGATGTCGGTGGCGCGCACGGATGAGCGGATGACGCTGCTGCGCCGCACCATCGCCTCGGCCCGCTCGCAAGGGGTCGAGGTGCAGGAACTGACCCCGGCCGAGGCGGGCGAGATGTGGCCGCCGATGCGCATTGACGATCTGAAAGGCGCGATCTGGCTGCCCGGCGATGGCAAGGCCAACCCGACCGACCTGACGCAATCGCTGGCCAAGGGCGCGCGAACACATGGCGCGCGGATTTTCGAGGGGGTGCGGGTGACCGGCATCAGCCAGAAGGATGGTCGCGTGACCGGGGTTCAGACCGCCGATGGCGACATCACCGCCGAGATCGTGGTGAACTGCGCCGGCCAATGGGCACGCAAGCTGGGGCTGATGTGCGGCGTCAGCGTGCCGATGCATTCCGCCGAGCATATGTATATCGTGACCGGCCCGGTGCCGGGCGTGCATCCCGACCTGCCGGTGATGCGCGATCCCGACGGTTACATCTATTTCAAGGAGGAGGTCGGCGGCCTCTGCATGGGCGGGTTCGAGCCGGTGGCAAAGCCCTGGGGCATGTCCGGCATCCCCGACGATTTCGCCTTTCAACTGCTGGAAGACGATTGGGACCAGTTCGAGGTTCTGATGGAAAACGCCCTGATCCGGGTGCCGGAACTGGACAAGGCCGAGGTGAAGAAATTCCTGAACGGGCCGGAAAGCTTCACGCCCGACAATAACTTCCTGCTGGGCGAAGCGCCGGAGCTGAAGGGGTTTTACGTCGGGGCCGGGTTCAACTCGATGGGGATTGCAAGTGCCGGCGGGGCCGGGCGTGCGCTGGCGGAATGGATCGTCGAAGGCGCGCCCACGATGGATCTGTGGCCGGTCGATATCCGCCGCTTTGCCGGGTTCAACAACAACCCGACCTGGCTGCATGACCGGGTGAAGGAAACGCTGGGGATGCACTACACCATGCCCTGGCCGAACCTGGAACTGGACAGCGCGCGCCCCTTCCGCCGCTCGCCGCTTTACGATCGCCTGAACGCCATCGGCGCAGTCTGGGGCAGCAAGATGGGCTGGGAGCGGGCGAATTACTTTGCCCGCAACGATGCCGAACGCAGTATCAAATATTCCTTTGGCCGCCAGAACTGGCACGACGCGGCAGCGGCAGAGCATCTTGCCACCCGCAAAGGCGCGGCGCTGTTTGACCTGTCGTCCTTCGCCAAGCTGATGGTCGAGGGGCGCGATGCGCTGGCGGTTCTGAACCGGATCTGCGCCGCCAATCTGGACCGCGCCATCGGCACATCGGTCTATACCGGCATGCTGAATGCACGAGGCGGTTATGAAAGCGATCTGACGGTGTTCCGGCTGGCCGAGACGCGGTTCATGGTGGTCACCGGTTCGGCGCAGGCGGTGCATGATGCCGACTGGATCCGGCAGAACACGCCGGAGGATGCGCATGTCTTCGTGTCCGATGTCACCAATGCCTGGTCGGTTCTGGCGGTGATGGGGCCGGATGCGCCTGGCTTGCTGCAAGGCCTGTCGCGGGCCGATCTGTCGGATGCAGGCCACCCTGCCGCGACAGTGCGCGAGATTGATCTTGGCTATGCGACCGTGCTGGCCAACCGGATGAGCTATGCCGGTGAGGCCGGGTTTGAATTGTTCGTGCCGGTGGAGTTTACCCAAGGGGTGTACGATGCGCTGCTGGCGGCGGGGGCACTGACCCATGCGGGATATTACGCGCTGGACAGCCTGCGGCTGGAAAAGGGCTTCCGCGCCTGGGGGCGGGAATTGACCCCGGACATCACGCCGTTCGAGGCCGGGCTTGGCTTTGCCGTCGATTTCGACAAGCCGGGCGGATTTATCGGGCGCGAGGCATTGCTGGCGCGGCGCGGGCAGAACCTGCACCAGCGCATCGCGCAATTCAGCGTCGATGATCCCACGCCGCAGCTATGGGGCGGCGAATTGCTGCTGCGCAACGGATTGCCTGTGGGCAAGGTTATGTCGGCGGCGCATGGCCACAGCATCGGGCGGCCGATCACTCTGTGCCGGATCGAGGATGCCGCGAACGCGATCAGCCGCGATTATCTGGCAGACGGGACGTTCGAGATTGATCTTGCGGGCAAACGCTATGCCGCGACATGGCATGCAAGGCCGCCGGTTTAGGGGGTTGCCCCCTCGGCGGCCAGCGCCTCGGCGATGGCCAGAAAGGCGCTGACCAGTTTGCCGCCGCGGCGTTCGCGCAGGCAGATCAGGGTTTCGTCCATCATCATGTTCGCCTCGTCGTCCAGCGGGATGCGCACAAGGCGCGGGTCGTCGCCGAACTCCGCTGCCGATACGAAGCCGACGCCAACGCCCGAGGCAACGATCTCGCGCACCGCTTCGCGCCCTTCGGCGATGATCGACGGCGTGAAGGTGAAATTGCGGGCCGCCGCGGCTTCCTCGAACTTGCGGCGTGTGCGTGATCCGGCTTCGCGCATCACCAAAGGCAGGCCGGCCAGGTCCTGGAACCCCAGCGAGGCGCGTCTGGCGATCGGATGGCCAAGTGCGACAAAGGCGGAAATCGGGGTGGAGTTCAGCGCCACCGTCTCGAAATCGCCCGCCGGGGGCAGATCGCCCAGAATGCCGATATCGGCCTCGTAGCTCAGCAGGCTTTCGGTCACGGTTTCGGTATTGCCGTGGCTGATGGTGATGCCGACGCCGGGATATTCCTGCCGGAAGCGGGCAAGGATTTTCAGCATGTGCAGGGCGCTGTCGGCGACGATATGCAAATTGCCCGAGCGCGTGGCGCGGCTTTCGCTCAGCAATTCGCGGGCCTGATCCTCGCTGTCGAACAGGCGCCGCGTGATCTCCAGCAGCTTCTCGCCGGTGGGCGTTACCGTGACCTGCTTCTTGTGGCGGTTGAACAGAAGGATGTCGTATTCGGCCTCCAGCTTGCGCACCTGATCCGAGATGGCCGGCTGCGTCAGGAAAAGCTGTTCGGCAGCGCGTGAGAACCCGCCGCTGATCGCGACATGGTGAAAGGCGCGAAGCTGGACATAGCGCATGATCTCTTGCCCTTCATCGGGTGAAGTAATACCAGCATCAGAACTAACGATTTGATCTATGCACCGCAAGCGTGCTTCATGGATACCCGCGCCCGGCATTCGCCGCGCCGTGAAATACAAGGACCGCACGTGCTTCCTGTTGCTTTCCTGATCCATCTTGCCGGGGCCGTCATGCTGTTGTTGTGGGCGGTGCGGATGGTGCGCACCGGCGTCGAGCGCGCGCATGGCACCCGGCTTCGTGCCGCCCTGCGCGGGGCACGCGACGGCACGGCGCAGATGGCGCTGGTGGGGATGATCCTGGCGGTGGTGCTGCAAAGCTCGACCGCGGTGGGCATTCTGGCGGCGGGCTTCGTGACCTCGGGCATCCTGACGGTGCCGACCGGCATCGCGGCCCTGTTGGGGGCCGATCTGGGATCGGCGCTGGTGGTCAAGATCCTGTCGTTCGATCTGTCGGGCTTCATTCCGGTGCTGTTGCTGGTCGGGGCGACGATGTTCCTGAAATTCGATTCCCGCACCATCCGCCAGACCGGGCGGATCGTGCTGGGCATCGCCTTCGTGCTGTTGTCGCTGCAGATGGTCGGACAGGCGACCGAGCCGCTGCGCGACAGCCGGTTGCTGCCAGGGCTGGTGGGATATCTGCGCGGCGATCCCCTGACCGCCTTTCTGGTGGCGGCGGTGATTGCCTGGCTGGTGCATTCCTCGGTGGCGACGGTTCTGTTGTTTGTCACCTTCGCCAGCGGCGGGATGCTGCCGCTGGACGTGGCGGTACCGATGGTGCTGGGGGCCAATCTTGGCGGTGGCATCATCGCCGTCTGGCTGACCCGCGACATGGAGCTTGAGGCGCGCCGCATCCCCCTTGGCAACCTGATCTTTCGCGGCTCGGCGGCGCTGCTGATGCTAACGGTGACAGAGATCGTCGACCTGCCGATCACGCTTCTGGGCGGCACCGAGCCGGTGCAACTGGTCAACTTCCATCTGGCGTTCAACTTCGTGCTGGTGCTGCTGGCGCTGCCATTCGTGCGCCCGATGGAGCGGTTGGCGACAATGCTGCTGCCCGATCCGCCCGCCGAGGCCGACCACGACGACCTGGTGCCGATCGTCAGCACGCTGGATCGCAGCGCGGTCGGCAATCCCGCACTTGCACTGGCCAGTGCGAAGCGTGAATTGCTGCGCATGGGCGAGACCGTGGCGGCGATGTACCGCCCGGTGATGGAGTTGATGGATGGCGGCAATGCGGCGAAGATCGCGCAGATCCGGGCGCTGGGCGAACAGGTCAACCGCAAGCATACCGAGATCAAGCTGTTCATCGCCGAACTGAACCGTGGCGAGTTGACCGAGCGCGAGGAACGCCTTGGCGCCGAGTTGACGGATTTCTCGATCAATCTGGGACATATCGGCGATGAGATCGCGCGCAACCTGCTGACGCTGGCGCAGACCCGCGCGCAACAGGGCTTTCGGTTTTCGCCTGCTGGCTGGTCGGAATTGTGCAACCTGCATGCCAGGGTCGAGGCGAACATGCAGATGGCGATGAACGTGCTGATTTCCGGCGATGTCGATTCTGCGCGGCAATTGGTCAAGGAAAAGGAAACCATGCGCAAGCTGGCCCGCGACAGCCACGACAGCCACCTGGAACGGCTGCGCAACAGCGATTCCTCCAGTATCGACACCTCCGATATCCACCTGGAAACCGTGCGGGCGCTGAAAGAGATAAACTCGCTGCTGGTCACCGTGGCCTATCCGATCCTGACCGAATCCGGGCATCTGCTGGACAGCCGGCTGGCAAAGCCAACCTGACGCATCGCCTCAAACGATGCTTGGATACAAAATAACGATTTTACATATATGAAATGGCATGGAAGAAGCGATCCGTATCGCCAATCCATAACGAGGCCGCGCCGATGTCTTCGCTTCCCAACGATGCCTTCCCCAATCCCGCAAAGGGCGAACCTTTCCTGCTGACCCCGGGCCCGCTGACCACAGCCTTTTCGGTGAAAGAGGCGATGCTGCGCGACTGGGGTTCGTGGGACGGCGATTTCCGCGCCATGACCAGGAGCCTGTGCGATCAACTGGTGGCGCTGGCGGGCGATAGGAACGGCGAATTTGTCTGCGTGCCGATGCAGGGATCGGGCAGTTACTGTGTCGAGGCGATGCTGGGCACTTTCGTGCCGCGTGACGGCAAGGTGCTGGTGCTGGCCAACGGGGCCTATGGCCTCAGGGCGGCGGAAACCATGCGCTACCTTGGCCGCGCCTATACGCTGATCGACAAGGGCGATTACATGCCGCCGCGCGGCGATGAAGTGGCCGCCGCGCTGGCAGCCGACCCCGCGATCACCCATGTCATCGCCATTCATTGCGAAACCTCGTCAGGCATCCTGAACCCGGTGGCGGAGATTTCCGAAGCCACCTATGCCGCCGGGCGCAAGCTGCTGGTGGACAGCATGTCGGCCTTCGGGGCGATTGATCTGGATGTGAACCATATCCGCTTCGAGGCGATGGTGTCGTCGGCCAACAAATGCATCGAGGGCGTGCCGGGCTTTGGCTTCGTGATCGCCCGCAAGTCGGAACTTGAGGCCGCAAAGGGCAATTGCCATTCGCTCAGCCTCGATATTCATGCGCAATGGGCCAATCTGGTGAAAAGCGGGCAGTGGCGCTACACCCCGCCCACCCATGTCGTCGCGGCGTTCCTTGAGGCGTTGCGCCTGCACGAAGCCGAAGGCGGCGTAGCCGGGCGTGGTGCGCGCTATACCGCCAACCGCGACGTGATGGTGGCGGGGATGCGCGAACTTGGCTTTGAAACCCTGCTGAAGGATCGCTGGTTGTCGCCGATCATCGTCACCTTCTTCTGCCCGGCGGATCCGAATTTCGTGTTCGCCGAGTTTTACGAACGCATGAAGGCCAAGGGCTTCATCATCTATCCCGGCAAACTGACCGTGGTGGACAGCTTCCGCATCGGCTGCATTGGCCGCATGGATGCCGCGATCATGGCCCGCGTGGTGCAGGCCGCGAAAGAGGCCCTTGCCGAAATGAATGTCGCCTCGGCGGCACCGCCACCGGCAGCGATTGCCGAACGCGCCAAGCTCGCGGCCTGAGCCGCAACGCAGAACAGATCAATAAAGGACTGACAATGACCGATAAACCCCGCGCCGCCATCCAAGCGAACGACCGCAGCTATCCCTGGCCGAAGGTGCCCGCCATCGCTATCTGTCTTGATGGCTGCGAGCCGGAATACCTGACCCAGGCGATTGCCAAGGGGCTGATGCCGGAGCTGAAGCGCATCCGCGAAACCGGCACCGACCGGCTGGCGCATTCGGTGATCCCGTCCTTCACCAACCCCAATAACCTGTCGATTGCCACGGGCCGCCCGCCCTCGGTCCACGGTATCTGCGGCAATTACCTGTACGAGCCGGAAACCGGCGAAGAGGTGATGATGAACGACGTGCGCTTCCTTCGTGCGCCGACCGTGTTTTTCAAATTCTACGAGGCCGGTGCGCGGGTGGCCATTGTCACCGCCAAGGACAAGCTGCGGGCCTTGCTGGGCGCGGAACTGCGGTTTGACGAAGATCGCGCGCGGTGCTTTTCGGCGGAACGCTCGGACACATCGACAAGGGCCGAACACGGGGTCGATGCGGCCAGCACGTGGCTCGGCATGGCGCAGCCGGATGTCTATTCCGCCGGGCTGTCGGAATTTGTCTTTGCCGCCGGGGTCAAGCTGCTGGCGGACTGGAAGCCCGACCTGATGTACCTGACCACCACCGATTACGTGCAGCACAAATACGCCCCGCACCAGCCCGAAGCGCAGGCCTTCTACGCCATGTTCGACGGCTATCTCGGCCAGCTTGACGCGATGGGCGCGGCGATTGTCGTCACCGCCGATCACGGCATGAAGCCCAAGCACGATGCCAAGGGCGATCCGAACGTGATCTATGTGCAGGACCTGCTGGATGATTGGCTGGGCAAGGCGGCGGCGCGGGTGATCCTGCCGATCACCGATCCTTACGTCGTGCATCACGGGGCCTTGGGCGGCTTCGGCACGGCCTATCTGCCGAAAGGTGCCGACAAGGCGGATATCATCGCCCGGCTGGCGGCACGGCCCGAATTGCTGGAAGTGATCGACCGCGCCGAAGCGGTGAAGCGGTACGACCTGCCGGCGGACCGGATCGGCGATATCGTGATGATCTCGACCGAGAACATGACCATCGGCACCTCGGAGCATCGCCACGATCTGGCGGCGCTGAACGAACCCCTTCGCAGCCACGGCGGGCTGACCGAACAGGAGGTGCCGTTCATCGTCAACCGCAAGCTGGACCTGCCCGCCGCGCCGGTTTTGCGCAATTTCGATGCGCTGTTCTACGCCACCACCGCTGCGTCTGCCTAAGGGGAACCTGATGTCTGATCCACGCAGCCGCAAATTCTCGCCCAGACACGAGGCCATGCGCATCGGCGGTGAAAAGGTCTTCACCGACGAGGTGGTCGAGGTGCGGTATCCCTTCACCAACGAGGTGATCGGCACCGTTCCCGCAGGCAAGGCCGAACATGCCGCAAGGGCGTTCGAGATCGCGGCAGCCTACAAGCCGAAACTCAGCCGATACGAGCGCCAGCAAATCCTGTTCCGCGCGGGCGAGTTGATCCGCGAGCGGCGCGAGGAACTGGCCTATTGGCTGGTGCTGGAACTGGGCATCTGCTGGCAGCATGCTTTGTATGAAACCGGCCGCGCCTATGACGTGTTCTCGCTGGCCGGGCAGATGGCGATCCTGGATGACGGGCAGATTTTCTCGTGCGATCTGACCCCGCAAGGCAAGGAGCGCAAGATCTTCACCCTGCGCGAACCGGTTCGGGCGATCTCGGCGATCACGCCGTTCAACCATCCCCTGAACATGGTCAGTCACAAGATCGCACCGGCCATTGCCACCAATAATTGCGTGGTCTGCAAGCCGACCGAACTGACACCGCTGACGGCAATCGCGCTGGCCGATATCCTGTACGAGGCCGGTCTGCCGCACCAGATGTTCCAGATCGTCACCGGCTGGCCGAAGGATATCGGCGACGAGATGATCACCAACCCCAATATCGACATCATCACCTTCACCGGCGGCGTGCCGGTGGGCAAGTTGATCGCCTCCAAGGCCGGGTACAAGCGGATGGCGCTGGAACTGGGCGGCAATGATCCCCTTATCATCTGCAATGACCTCGGCGACGCCGATCTGGACCGCGCCGCGACCATCGCGGTGGCCGGGGCGACGGGCAATTCCGGGCAGCGCTGCACCGCGGTGAAGCGCATTCTGGTGCAGGAATCCGTGGCGGACCGGTTCGTGCCGATGGTGCTGGAAAAGGCCAAAAAGCTGCGCTTCGGCGATCCGATGGACCCCGAAACCCAGCTTGGCTGCGTGGTGCATGCCGAAGCCGCCGAAGTGTTCGAGCGCCGGGTGCTGGATGCCGAAAAGAAGGGTGCGAAAATCCTGTACCATCCGGGCCGCAAGGGTGCCTTGCTGCCACCCATCGTGGTCGATCATGTTCCGCATGGCAGCGAATTGGTGATGGAGGAAACCTTTGGCCCCATCGTGCCGATCGTGCGGGTGCCGGATGACGATGCCGCCGTGATGGCGATTTCCAATTCGACCCAGTTCGGCCTGTCCTCGGGCGTCTGTACCAACGATCTGAACCGGGCGATATCTTACGTGAACGGTCTGGATGTCGGCACGGTGAATATCTGGGAACAGCCCGGCTACCGGATCGAAATGTCGCCCTTCGGCGGCATCAAGGACAGCGGCAATGCGGTGAAGGAGGGCGTGCTGGAGGCGATGAAGTTCTTCACCAACGTCAAGACCTACTCGTTGCCCTGGCCGCGCTAGGGGATTGTCCGGGGGGGCGCATGAAGATCACGCATACCGAAGGCGAATCGAATACATCAGACGCCCGCCGCGCCTGGTCTGCCGGGCAGATGGACAATGCCACGCGCGATCTGTTGTCGCGCGATGCCGATGCCTTCCTGCATCAATCCCTGTCCAGCCCCTGCGTGTCCACCATCGCCAAGGCCGAAGGCATCTGGATCGAGGATGTCGCCGGGCGGCGCTACATGGATTTTCACGGCAATTCGGTGCATCACATCGGTTACGGCCATCCCCGCCTGATTGCCGCGATCAAGGACCAGCTTGATGCGCTGCCCTTCGCGCCGCGCCGCTTC
The DNA here is from genome assembly GCA_019911965.1 of Paracoccaceae bacterium. Taxonomy (GTDB): domain Bacteria; phylum Pseudomonadota; class Alphaproteobacteria; order Rhodobacterales; family Rhodobacteraceae; genus UBA5972. The sequence goes on from JAIOJF010000025.1 coordinate 269,881, forward strand.
ACCAATGAACCCGCCGTACAACTGGCGGAAAAGCTGGGGCAAATCGCGCCCGGTGATCTGAGCAAGGTTCTGTTCACCACCGGCGGGTCGGACGCCAACGAGGTGGCGCTGAAGATCGCGCGCGCCGCCACGGGGCGGTTCAAGACGATCAGCTTCTGGGACGCCTTCCACGGTGCCGGGTTCGGTGCGGCCAGTGTCGGCGGCGAGGCGACGTTCCGCAGCCATATTGCTGGGCCGCTGCTGCCGGGGGCCGAGCATGTGGCACCCTTCAACTGCTATCGCTGCCCGTATAACCATGCCGGCCCGGACACATGCGGGCTGGCCTGCGCCGGCATGATCGACTTCGTGCTGGGGCGCGAAACCGATGTGGCTGCGGTGATTGCCGAGCCGATGCGGGCAACGCCGGTGGTGCCGCCGCCGGGCTTCTGGAAGGCGGTCCGCGCCGCCTGTGACCGCCACAATGCCTTGCTTATCCTCGATGAAATCCCCACCGGCCTTGGCAAGACCGGGCGGATGTTCGCGTTCGATCATGACGAGGTGATCCCCGATATCGTGACGCTGGGCAAGGCGTTGGGCGGTGGCGTGCTGCCGATTGCGGCGGTGATCGCGCGCGCGGATCTTGATGTCTGCGGCGATTTCGCCATTGGCCATTACACCCACGAGAAAAACCCGGTGACCGCCCGCGCCGCGCTGACCACCCTGCAGATCATCGAGGATGAGGGCCTGGTCGAGCGCAGCGCCACGCTCGGGGCACATGCGATGGCCCGCCTGCAGGCCTTCGCGCCGCGCAGCCCATATATTGGCGATGTGCGCGGGCGGGGCCTGATGTTCGGGGTGGAAATCGTCGGGGATCGCGCCAGCCGCGAGCCTGCCCCGGACCGGGCCGAACGTATCTATTACCGCTGCCTTGAGGCGGGCCTGTCGTTCAAGATCAGCGCCGGTTGCGTGCTGACCCTGTCGCCGCCCCTGACCATCTCGCGCGACGATCTGGATCGCGCCCTTGCCATCGTGGAAACCGCCATTCTGGCCGAGGCATGAGCGCCTTCGCCCTTGGTATCGTGCTGTTCTCGGCATTTCTGCATGCCGGCTGGAATGCGATGCTGAAGGCGGTGGATGACCGCGCCGGGGTGCTGGGGGCGGTGTCGCTGGCGCATGCCCTGGCGGGGGTGGTGCTGATTGCCATATCGCCAATGCCCGCAATGGCAAGCTGGCCGTCGATCATCGTCTCGACGCTGGTGCATTACGGCTACTACCTCTTGTTGTTTCGCGCCTATCGCCACGGCGATCTCAGTCAGGTTTACCCCATCTCGCGCGGGCTGGCACCGGCCTTCGTTGCGCTGGGGGCTTATGTGCTGATCGGCGAGGCGCTGGCACCGATGGCGGTGGCGGGGCTGGTGGCGATCACGGGCGGAATCAGCCTGCTGGCGTTGCAGCGCGGAGCAGCCTCGGCCTCGGGGTCTGCGCTGGGACTTGCGGTGTTGCTGGGCCTGTGCATCGGCACCTATTCCACGGCGGATGGCATCGGCATACGGATGTCGGGAACCGCCACCGGCTATATGGGCTGGCTGTTCTTGTGCGAGGCCCCGGTGCCGCTGGCGATTGCGCTGAACCGCCGCCGCAACCGGGGCCGGTTCGCGCCGCGCACGCTGATCCTGGGGATGCTGGGAGGTGCGGCGGCGGTGACCGCCTATGCGCTGGTTCTGTACGTGAAAACCATCGCGCCGCTTGGTGCCGTGTCGGCGGTGCGCGAATCCAGCGTCATCATCGCCGCGCTGATCGGGGTGTTCGTGTTCCGCGAACGGCCCTGGCAGGGGCGTATTCTGGCGGCGCTGGTGGTGACCGGCGGAGTTCTGGCGCTTTCGTTCGCGTAATAGCGGCATTTTGTTGCTGAAATCTATGCAGCCATAAGATAAATAGATTGTACTTATTCATGAAACGCCCGCAAAATTTTCCTTGGTGAAGGTTTCCCCGATGTGTCACTTTGCTGCTGCAAGACATTCGCAAAAGGAACCTGCCAAACCACGGGGGAACCGCCGGGGAAAACCGGACCGAATGAATCCGACATGAATCTTCCAACCCAACAGGGGAATGACTATGACCATGAAGAAAACTCCCATTCTGCGCCTGACCGTCGCGGCCTCGGCATTGTTCGCGACTGCCGCGTTCGCCGAGACCGAACTGACAGTCTACACCGCGATCGAGGCCGAAGACCTTGCCCGCTACGCCGCCACCTTCAACGAGGATCACCCCGACATCAAGATCAACTGGGTGCGTGATTCGACCGGTGTTGTCACCGCCAAGCTGCTGGCGGAAAAGAACAATCCGCAAGCCGATGTGGTCTGGGGCCTGGCCGCGACCTCGCTTCTGGTGCTGAAAACCGAAGATATGCTGATGCCCTATGCCCCGGCCGGGCTGGACAAGCTGTCCGCCAATTTCCGCGACAGCGACAACCCGCCGTCCTGGGTTGGCATGGACGCCTGGGTTGCGGCCGTTTGCTACAACACGGTTGAAGGCGGCAAGCTGGGCCTGACCGCGCCGACAAGCTGGATGGACCTGACCAAGCCGGAATATGCCGGCCATGTGGTGATGCCGAACCCGGCCTCGTCGGGCACCGGCTTCCTGGACGTGTCGTCCTGGCTGCAGATCTTCGGTGAAGAAAAGGGCTGGGAATACATGGACGCCCTGCACCAGAATATCGCCGCCTACACGCATTCCGGCTCCAAGCCCTGCAAGATGGCCGCTGCGGGTGAAACCGTGATCGGCGTCTCGTTCGCCTTCCGTGGTGCGAAGTCGAAAGCCGCCGGCGCGCCGATCGAGATCATCATCCCGACCGAAGGCGTTGGCTGGGACATGGAAGCCATCGGCATCGTGGCCGGTACTGCCAAGGAAGAAGCTGCGAAAACGCTGGTTGACTGGACCATCACTCCCAAGGCGATGGAAATGTACAATGTCGGCTATGCCGTGGTCGGCATTCCGGGTATCGCCAAGCCGGTCGAGCACTTCCCCGAAGGCATCACCGACGCGATGATCGACAACGATTTCGAATGGGCCGCGAACAACCGTGACCGGCTGCTGAGCGAATGGTCCAAGCGGTACGACACCAAGTCGGAACCCAAGGGCTGATCTGTTGATCTCAGTCTGAAACCAGGGGGCGCTGCGCGTTGTGGCGCCCCCGACCGTTCAACCACCCAATATCCGAACCGGAAAGCCAGCCATGCCAGACAAGGCCGAAACGTACCTGCAAATCAAAGACCTGTGGAAGGCATTCGGCGATTTCCTGGCACTGAAGGACATCAATCTCGATGTCGGCAAGGGCGAGTTTGTCTGCTTCCTCGGCCCGTCGGGCTGCGGCAAGACCACGCTGTTGCGCGCCATTGCCGGGCTGGACCCGCAGACGCGCGGCGAAATCCATCAGGGCGGGCAGGATATATCCGACCTGCCGACCTCGAAGCGCGATTACGGCATCGTGTTTCAATCCTATGCCCTGTTTCCCAACCTGACGGTGGCGCGCAATGTCGCGTTCGGGCTGGAAAATACCGGCCGCGCCAAGGCCGATATCAAGGCCCGCGTGGCGGAATTGCTGGCGCTGGTCGGCCTGCCGGAACAGGCCAACAAATATCCCGCGCAGCTTTCGGGCGGCCAGCAACAGCGCATCGCGCTGGCGCGCGCCATCGCCATTGATCCCGGCCTGTTGCTGCTGGACGAACCGCTTTCGGCGCTGGACGCCAAGGTGCGGGTCTATCTGCGCCACGAGATCAAGGAATTGCAGCGCAAGCTTGGCGTTACCACGATTATGGTAACGCATGACCAGGAAGAGGCCCTTTCGATGGCCGACCGCATCGTGGTGATGAACCAGGGCACGGTGGAACAGGTCGGCACCCCGACCGAGATTTACCGCCAGCCCGCCACCCTGTTCGTGGCGGATTTCATCGGCGAAACCAACAAGGTTGCCACCACCTACCGTGGCGGCAAGGTCACGCTTGGCTCGGTGACGCTCGCCACGAAGAAGCAGGACCTGGCCGACGGGGTCGCCGTGACGGTAGCGGTACGGCCCGAGGATGTGGTGCCGCATCTGTCCACCAAGGATGGCGAGGGGGCGGACAACCTGCTGCCGGCGCGGCTGGTGGATATGGAATTTCTCGGCTCCTACTGGCGCTGCCATCTGCAATCGGACATTCTGGGCGGGCAGGAACTGGTCGCCAATTTCTCGATCAACGCGGTGCGGCGGCTGGATCTGAAACCGGGGCTGGACATGGCGGTTGAACTGCCGGCAGACCGGGTTCTTGTCTTCGCGGAAGAGGCATAGAATGGCCGAGGCAGCCCTTCCCCCCGGACGCAATGTCACCCTGAAACTGGATCGTGACGGCGTGATCAAGCGGGCCTTCATGGGGGTGATCGCGCTTTACCTGATCGTCGCGCTGGCATTGCCGCTTTACGCCATGCTGTCGAAAAGTTTCGTCACCTATGGTTTCGATCTCAGCCGCTACGATTTCCAGGTCAGCGATGAAGACGGCAATTTCGGCCCGACGCAGAACGCCGCCGCGATCAACGCCGAACTGGGTGTCTACAGCGCGGCGGATCTGCGGACCTCCTCGGATGGGCGGCTTTCGGCTACCGCGTTCTTCCCGGATTTCAACTTCCGCAGCAAGGTGAAATACCGCCTGCGCGGCACCGACCCCGATGCGCCCTACCTTGTCGGGCTGGACCTGCAGAACTCGACCGCCTGGCAGGAATATGACAGCAACACCTTCCGCCGCATCAACCTGCGCCCGGTGAAATCGGTCGGTCCGCAGAACTATACCGAGTATTTCTCCAATCCCGCGCTGTTCTCGTCCATCGAGAATTCGCTGTTCATCGCGGCCATCAGCACGGTGCTGACAGTGGCGCTGGCATTCGGGTTTGCCTATGCGCTCAATCGCAGCCTGATGCGCTTCAAGGGGTTTTTCCGGCTGGTGGCGATGATGCCGATCCTGGTGCCGTCGCTGTTGCCGGGCATCGCGCTGATCTACCTGTTCGGTAATCAGGGAATCCTGAAATGGGCGATGATGGGCCAGACCATCTATGGCCCTATCGGAATTGTCATCGGCTCGGTGTTCTTCACATTCCCGCATGCGATGATCATCATCACCACGGCCCTGTCGATTGCCGACCAGCGCCAGTACGAGGCGGCGGAATCCCTGCGCGCCAGCCGGTGGCGAACCTTCTGGACCGTCACAATTCCCGGCGCGCGCTATGGCCTTATCTCGGCGGCTTTCGTGGTGTTCACGCTAGTCATCACCGATTTCGGCCTGCCCAAGGTGATCGGCGGGCAATACAACGTGCTTGCCATCGACATCTACAAGCAGGTGATCGGCCAGCAGAATTTCGAGATGGGCGCGGTGGTGTCGGTGATCCTGCTGATCCCGGCCATGCTGGCCTTCATCGTCGACCGGCAGGTGCAGAAAAAGCAGGTGTCGCTGCTGTCGGCGCGCTCGGTGCCCTTTCAGCCCAAGGCCAACAAGCGGTTCGAGGCTCTGTGCCTGGTCTGGTGCGGGCTGATCGCGGTGTTCATCCTGGGCCTGATCCTGATCTGCCAGTTCGCCGCGCTGGTGAAGTTCTGGCCCTATGACCTCAGCCTCAGCCTGAACAATTACAATTTCAACCGCACCGATGGCGGCGGCTGGGCGGCTTATCAGAACTCGATCCAGCTTGCGGTGATGACGGCGGTATTCGGCACGGTGATCGTGTTCACCGGGGCCTATATGGTGGAAAAGATCGAGGGTTTCAAAACCGGGCGCAACGTGTTCCAGTTCCTGGCGATGCTGCCGATGGCGGTGCCGGGGATGGTGCTGGGGCTGGCCTATATCTTCTTTTTCAACGATCCGGCGAACCCCTTGCACCCGATCTACGGCACGATGATCATCCTGGTGGTTTCGACCGTCACGCATTTCTACACGGTCGGCCACCTGACGGCGCTGACCGCCCTGAAGCAGATAGATGCCGAGTTCGAGCCGGTGGCAAGTTCCCTGCGTCAGCCGTTCTACCGGCTGTTCGTGCGGGTAACGGTGCCGGTCTGCCTGCCGGCGATCCTGGATATCTCGATCTACCTGTTCGTCAACGCGATGACGACGGTTTCGGCGGTGGTGTTTTTGTATTCCACCCATACCGCACTGGCCTCGGTGGCGGTTCTGAACATGGACGATGCGGGCGATATCGCGCCGGCGGCGGCGATGGGGATGATGATCTTCTACACCAATGCCGGGGCAAGGCTACTGCATATGCTGGCATCGCGCCGGGTGCTGCGGAAAACCCAGAGCTGGCGGGCGCAGTAGCGGCGCGGCGTCAGTCCGGAACCGTCTTGGCCTGTAACAGGTCACGCAGCCGCCGCGTTGCCTGCCAGCCAGCGGATTTGCTGTTGATGCGAATCAGATAGGGCGAATGCAGGGCGTGGTCTTCCTGGAAGACCCGCACCAGCCGGCCATCGGCCAGATGCGAATCCACCAGCGGACGGCGGCCCAGCAGGATACCCTCGCCGTTTTCCGCCGCATCAATGGCGATCAGCATTCCATCCACCGAAAGGCCCGACGGCGCTTTCGGTATGTCGGGGGCAAAGGTGCGGAACCAGCGGTGCCAGTCGTTCTTGTAGCCCAGCGTATGGATCAGATCGCAGCGCGCCAGATCGCCCGGCATTTGCACGAATCCGATGCTTTTCAGATAGTCCGGCGCACAGACCGGCAGGATTTCCGCATCCCACAGCAATTCGGTATCGGCATCGGTATCTTCCGGGAACCGGCCCCGGAAAATCTCGATATCCCAGACCCGGTGGCGGCCATCCATTGCATTGTCGAGCGTGATGATCCGCACATCGACATCCGGGATGCTCTGGCTGATGCTGCGCAGCTTGCGCGACAGCCACAACGCCGCGACGCTGGGCGTGCAGCGCACCGTCAGGGTGCGCGCGGATCGTCTGGGGAACAATTGCTGGGTGACGCTGTCGAGGCGATCCAGCACCTCGCGCACCACGCCGAAATAGGCGCGGCCGTTTTCGGTGAGCGAGATTGACCGGTTATGCCGCACGAACAGCTTCGATCCCAGTTCCGCCTCCAACTGCCGGACCTGCTGGCTGACGGCGGATTGCGACACCGAAAGCTCCTCGGCGGCCAGCGAAAAGCTCATCCGACGCGCGACGGCATCGAAGGTGCGGATGGAGTTCAGTTGCAGCTTGTTGGCCATGATTGTCACATAAGTCTTGCTTATGCGAGATAACAGGATTTGCGGTTTGTCGGCAAGCCGGATTGCGCCATAGACTTCGTGCAAAGAACCGACCGGAGTGGATCATGCAGTTCTTTTCCTATCTCGAAGACTCCGAAGTTGTCCGCGTGCATCAGGCCTCTCTTGAGATATTGGCCGAGGTCGGATTGCTGGTGCGCAACAAAAAGGCCCGCCGCCGCTTTGCCGAACATGGCGCGGTGGTGGACGAGGCAACCGAGCGCGTGCGCCTGCCCGCCGAAGTGGTCGAGAAATACCGCGCCATGATCCCGCCGACGATCACCTTGCGCGGGCGCGATCCGAAATATGACGTGACCTTCCCGCGCAAGCTGCCAGTAATCGCCACCGCCAGTTCCGCCCCCGATATCGTCGATCCGGTCAGCGGCAGGACAAGGCGGGCCACCTCGCACGATATCGCCCGGATCGGTCATGTGGTGAATGCGCTGGACGGGTTCGACCTGTTCTCGATCTCCGTCCTCGCCGATGATGCGCCGCCGGATCAGTTCAACCTGTCGCGGTTCTATCCGGCGCTGAAGAATTGCCTGAAGCCGGTGCGCACTTCGGTTCTGAACACCGACGAGGCGCAACAGATCCTGAAACTGGGCGAGTTGATTGCCGGTTCGCCCGAGGCATTCTGGGAACGCCCCTTCATCAATTTCGGCTATTGCTCCATCGTCACACCCCTGACGATGGATTTCGATTCAACCGAAAACCTGATGTTCTTTGCGGAAAAGGGTGTCACGGCCTATGGCACGGTGGCCCCGATGGGCGGCATCAACACGCCGTTGTCGATGCCGGGGATGCTGGCGCTGATCAATGCGGAATGGCTGGCCTCGGCCTGTCTGGCGCAGATGTCGCGGCCCGGCACCGAACAGATCTACAATTTCCTGCCGGTCTTTGCCGATCTGCGTGATGGTGCCTATGCACCGGGCGGCATCGAAGTGGGGATCATGAACGCGCTGGTCTGCCAGATGGCGCGGTTCTACAATGTGCCGTCGGGCGGCTATCTGGGCCTGACGAATTCCAAGATATCCGATGCCCAGGCCGGGTTTGAAAAGGGCATGTCACCGATGATCGGTGCCCTGTCCGGCGTTGATTTCATCGTCATGGGCGGCTTGCTGGATGCGCTGATGTCGTTCGATTTCGGGCAGGTGATGATCGACAACGAGATCGCCCGCATGATCAAGCGAGTGCGCGCCGGGTTTGAGTTTTCAGATGCGGCACTGGCGATCGAGGATGTCAAACGCATCGGCCCGGCCGGCATGTTCGCCGATTCCCCCATGACCCTGCGCGATATGTTGAGCGCCACCTTCATGCCCGATCTGGCCGACCGCGAATTGCGCGAGACATGGGCCGAGGCCGGGTCGCATTCCATCCATGACCGTGCGCTGGACAAGGCGATGGCGATCCTGTCCACGCCGAACCGCGCCGCGCTGGACAAGGAAACCGATGCGCGCATCCGCGCCGCCTTTCCCGGCATCGTTGACGGCTCCTCGACCCTGCCCGAGGGCTGGACGCCGAAAATCGCCGGCGGCAAGAGCCGTGAACGCCGCATGACCTCGCGCCGCCGCGCGGCGGCAAAATCCTGACCGCGTGCCGTAGGAGCCTTCCCTTGTCCGCCACATTCCCCAGCCAGGCCCGCATCGTCATTGTCGGCGGCGGTGCCATCGGAACCTCGATCGCCTATCACCTTGCACTGGCAGGGGAAAAGGACGTGCTGCTGCTGGACAAGGGCAAGCTGACCTCGGGCGCGACATGGCATGCGGCGGGGTTGATGGGGCAGTTGCGCAGCAAGGTGAACCTGACCCGGCTGATGCAGTACAGCGCCGATCTCTGCGCCCGGATCGGTGCGGAAACCGGCCAGGATGTCGGCTGGCGCAATGTCGGCAGCCTGCGGCTTGCGGCCTCGGATGCCCGCTGGGACGAATTGAAACGTGCCGCCACCGCCGCCAGAAGCTATGGCTTCGGCATGGAACTGATCGGCCCGGACGAGGTGAAAAAGCTGTTCCCGCTGGCCGATACCAAGGGCCTGAAAGGCGCGACATGGATCGCAAGCGATGGCTATGTCGATCCCTATTCCCTGACCCAGGCCTATGCCAAAGGTGCCCGCGCCGGGGGTGTCCGGATCATCGAGGATGTGTCGGTTACCGGCTTCACCATTGCCGACCGGCGCATCACCGCGGTGCAAACCGACAAGGGCGCGGTTGCCTGCGATGTCGTGGTCAACGCCGCCGGTCTCTGGGCGCGGCATCTGGGCGAGATGGCCGGGATCGACCTGCCCGTCACCGTGGTCGAGCATCAATATCTGGTGACCGAGAAATCGCCTCTGGTGCCCGACGATCTGCCGACGCTGCGCGACCCGGATGCGAATTTCTACGTCAAGCCCGAGCCGGGCGCGATGGCCATCGGCGGTTGGGAAAAGGAGACCCGCGCGGTTTACGGGCGCGGCAAGCTGCCGATGGGCTTCGGGCAGGAATTGTTCGGCGGCGAGCTTGACCGCATTTCCGAGGTGATCGAAGGCGCATCTGCCCGCATCCCGGTGCTGAACGAGCTTGGCGTGCGCACCGTAGTGAACGGCCCGATCCCGATTTCAGCGGATGGCGAGCCGGTGATGGGACTGGCGGGCAGCCTTGACAATTTCTTCATCGCCTGCGGCTTTACATCCGGCATCGCGGCATCCGGCGGGGCCGGGCGGGCGATGGCCAACTGGATCCTGCACAACGATCCCGGCATGGACCTCTGGGCCTTCGATCTGCGCCGGTTTGGCCAGCCGCATGGCGGGCTGGAATATCTGCGCCAGAGCGCGATCGAGGCCTACTCAAAGTACTACGCCGTGGCCTGGCCCGAGGAAGAACGCACCGCCTGCCGCCCGCTCCGCCGCTCCGCGCTGCATGAGACGCTGACGCGGCAGGGGGCCGGGATGGGGGCGAAATTCGGCTGGGAGCGGCCGAATTACTTCCTGCAACCGGATGAGGTGCGCCCGAAACCGGAAAGCTTTGAACGCGCACCCTGGGCCGCGATCATCGGGCGCGAATGCCGGGCGGTGCGCGAAGGCGTGGCGCTGATCGACCAATCCTCGTTCAGCAAGTTTGAAATCAGCGGGCCGGGGGCTGCCTCGGCGCTGCAATGGATTGCCGCCGGCAATGTCGACAAGGCTCCGGGTTCGGTGATCTACACCCAGCTTCTGAATGCGCGCGGCGGCATCGAGGCCGACCTGACCATCATGCGCCAGCAGGCTGACCGCTTCCTGGTCGTCACCGGTTCGGGTTTCGGCACCCGCGATGGCGACTGGATCGCCCGCCACCTGCCGCGCGACGGCAGCGTGGCGATGCGCGATGTGACGCCGGCCTGGGCGGTGATCAACCTCTGCGGTCCGCTGGCGCGGCAGGTGCTGGCAGCGGCGGCGGAAGACGATGTCTCCAGCGCCGCGTTTCCCTACATGACCTGCCGCAACCTGCATATCGGCTGGGCCCCGGTGATGGCGGCGCGGATCACCTATATGGGCGAGCTTGGCTGGGAGATTTACGTGGCCCCTGAATATGCCGGCCATGTTTACGAGCGTCTGTGGGCGGCAGGGGCGGATGCCGGGATCGTCAATGTCGGCTACAAGGCGATTTCCAGCCTCAGGATGGAAAAGCGGTATCTCTACTGGGGTGCGGATATCACGCCCGACGATACCCCGCTGGAGGCCGGGCTTGGCTTTGCCGTGGCCTGGAAGAAGGGCGATTTTCAGGGGCGTGATGCCTTGGCGGCGCAGCGCGAGGCCGGGCCGGGGCGGCGGCTGATGCAGTTCCGGCTGGACGATCCATTGCCGGTTTACGGCTCGGAAGCGGTGCTGAGCGGCGGGCGGGTGATCGGCATGACCACCAGCGGCGATTTTGGCCATACCATCGGCGCGCCGATCGTGTTCGCCTACCTGAAAGGCGACGACATGGCCTTGCGCGAGGTCGAGATCGAGGCGTTCGGCAAACGCACCCGCGCGCGCCTGATCGAGGGTTGCGCCTATGATCCGGGCGGCGAGCGGGTGCGCATGTAAACGCCCGCCCTCAGCCCTTGCCCGAGGCCAGTTTCAGGATCAGATCAAGGTCAAGATGGGTTTCCAGATGGGCGGCCAGCGCATCCAGCGTGCGCTCCACCTCCAGCCCGTAATCCAGCGATGACGCGCCCGCGCCGATGCCCGACAGGAACGCGCTGCGGAACTTGTTGCTGGCGAACAGCCCGTGCAGGTAGCAGCCGCGCACCTGTCCGTCCGCAGATTGCGCGCCTTCGCGCCGGTTGCCGACCGCCAGCCAGGCATTGCGACAATCCTCGCCCCAGGTCTTGCCGATATGGATTTCGTAGGCGTCCAGCACCATGCCGTTGGGCAGGTATTCGGCGGTGACATTGGCCAGCTCCTTTTCGGGGTGCATCTCGGTCACCACGTCCAGATGGCCAAGCCCCTCCACCCGGCCCGGCGGGCCTTCCAGCCCGTCCTTGTCGATGATCAGGCGGCCAAGCATCTGGTAGCCGCCGCAAATCCCCAGCACATGGCCGCCGCGCCGCAGATGCGCCTTCAGGTCGATATCCCAGCCCTGTTCGCGGAAATAGGCCAGATCGGCGATGGTCGATTTGGTGCCGGGAATCAGCACCAGATCGGCATTGCCGGGCAGGGCCTGACCGGCCTCGATGATTTCCACGCTGATGCCCGGTTCCTGCGTCAGCGGGTCCAGATCGTCGAAATTGGCGATGCGCGAGAGTTTCGGCACGGCGATGCGGTAGGTGCCGCTATCGGTCGAGCGCATGTCCATCACGTCTTCGCCGGGCAGCTTGCGCGCGCCGTCGAACCACGGCACCACGCCCAGCGAATGCCAGCCGGTGCGCCCGACGATCTCGTTCAGACCTTCCTCGAACAGGGCGGCATCGCCGCGAAACTTGTTGATGATGAAGCCCTTTATGCGGTCGCGATCCGCCCTTGGCAGCACAGTATAGGTGCCGACCAGTTGCGCGATCACGCCGCCCCGGTCGATATCGCCGGTCAGCAGCACCGGCACATTCGCCGCCTCGGCAAAGCCCATATTGGCGATGTCACCGGGCCGCAGATTGATCTCGGCCGGGCTTCCGGCACCTTCGACCAGCACGAGGTCCGAGCGCGATTTCAGCCGGTCGAAACTGTCGATCACCGCCGGCATCAGCCGCGCCTTCAGCCCGGCATATTCGCGTGCCTTCACATTGGTCAGCCGCCGCCCCTGCACGATCACCTGCGCGCCGGTCTCGCTTTCGGGTTTCAGCAGGACCGGGTTCAGATCGGAATGCCGCGCCACGCCTGCGGCCAGCGCCTGCAAGGCCTGCGCACGCCCGATCTCGCCGCCATCCTCGGTTACGGCGGCGTTGTTGGACATGTTCTGCGGCTTGAACGGCGTCACCGCCAGACCGCGCTTGCGGTAGGCGCGGCACATGCCCGCCACCAGCAGCGACTTGCCGACATTCGAGCCGGCGCCTTGAATCATGATTGCCTTGGTCATCGCGGTCCCCCCACAGGCCACAGCCTTACCGCCATTCAGGGCAGGCGCAACCCGATTTTCAGGGTTGCGCCGGAGCGGCAGGGGTTTCGCGCGGTTCCGCGGACGGGTGGATATATTCCGACGCATCGCGAAGGGGCAGGCGGGCCGAGCGGTAGAGGAAAAACCGCCCGATGCCGCGCTTGTCGCCGTAGGCGGGCGCGTCCGGGTCGCAGGCAAACCTGCCGCGCCAGTCCTGCGGCAGCGGCAGGCCGCAGCGTTCGGCATTTTCCAGCATCCAGACCAGCGGAATATTGGCCAGCGGACGCGCCGCCTGAAAGGTGCCGATCTGCCCGCCGATATCGCCATGCGCACCGCGAAACCACGCCTGTTCCAGCCGCCCGTTCCAGCCTTCGCGGTTGTCCCACAGGACCGGGCGAAAGGCGGTGCGGGTTTCGTCCAGCGCCAGCGCCTGAAAGCCGTTGCGCGTGGCCTTGCCGAGTTCGTGGTTGTGAAAATCGGTCGGGTCCGGGGCCAGCCGCCACAACAGCGGAAACGGGATGCCCAATGCCTTGACGGTATCCCAGACGCCGACCATCTCGATCCGGGGATTCTTGCAGCAATAGGCGCTTGAAAACGACCGCGCCGCGCGGCTGTAGGGATCGGCGCGATAATAACGGAAAACCTGCCGTATATTGCGCTCGGTCGCGTGCCGGTGCTTCAGCAGGCCGACCAGATCAATCACCCCGGCCAGCGAACGCACCGCATAGGCCCCGCGCGAAAAGCCGAACAGGAAGATACGGTCGCCGGGGCGATAGCGCGCGGCGATGCCGCCATAGACCTGCCGCACCTGCCGGGTCAGGCCGCGCCCGGCGACCACGTCCAGCAGGTTGCCATAGGTGCACCACTGGATGCCCGGCAGGTATTGCAGCGCGATTTTCTCGCGCTCGGCAATCTCGATCAGCAGCGAGCGCAGCCGCCCCGCATTGCTCTGGCGGATGTCGTCCAGCGTGCTGAGGGTGCCGTCAATCACGACGGCATGGATGATCGGTTTGCGCGCCATTGTACCGAAATGCTGCCACAGCCCGGCCGGGCCGGGAAATCACATCGCCGTCAGCTTGCGGGCGCGACCGGCGACAAATCCAGCGCCAGCGCGGTTTCCAGCCGCTCCGAGATATCAATGCACAGGTCGTCATCGCGCCATGCGCCGATGATCTGCACGCCGGTCGGCACCCCGTCCACCTTGCCCGTCGGCACCGAAGTGGCCGGCAGGCCAAGGACATTGGCGATGAACAGGAAGCGCTGGGCGCGGATGATATCGGGCAGTCTGCCCCTCTGGCGGAAATCCTGTTCCAGCGCGAAGGGCAATTGCCCCGAGACCGGCATCAACAGGACGTCGATATCCTCGAACATCAGCGCCCAGGCGCGCTGGATGGTCAGGCGCGCCGCCTGATCCTGCATGTAGCCTTTAAGATCGGTGGTGCCGAAAATCTCGACATAGCCCTGCAACAGGTCCAGCACCTGGTCCGAGCCGACCTGCCGCATGCCGTCCATCATCATCACGTCGGTTTCGGTGTTCAGCAGCCGTCCCCAGATATCGGCGGCCTCGCGGGCCATCGGCGGCTTGGTTTCGACAATCTCGGCCCCTGTCGCCTTCAGCGCCGCCGCCGCCTTGTCCACAGCCGTTGCCACATCAGCCGCGATGCCGTCGCCGAACGGATCGGCACAGACGCCGATGCGCGGGACGGCGCGGCGGGTGCGCCCGCTATCGGCTGCGCCGTTCCACAAGGGATCGAGCGGCGAGCGGCGTTCCTGGGCACGCAGGGCCAGCCGGATATCGCCGAAATTCCGCGCGATACTGCCCTGTACCGACATGGTTTGCAGCATCGCCGGGCGTTCCGCCGGGGCCGAGGGGTTGAAGGCCGGCACCCGCCCGAGCGAGGGGCGCAGCGTTGCCAGCCCGCAGCAATAGGCCGGATAACGCAGCGAGCCGCCCAGATCGTTGCCGTGGGCCAGAACGCCGATACCGGCGGCCACCGACGAGGATGCCCCGCCGCTGGAACCTCCGGGTGTCAGGGCGCGATTGACCGAATTTTCCGTCACACCGTGGATCGGGTTCGAGGTGAACCAGCGCAGGGAAAATTCCGGCGTATTGGTGCGCCCGATCGGGATCGCCCCGGCGGCGCGGTAATTCGCCACCACCGGCCCGTCGGATGCAGAGGGGGTGTGGTTCTGCGCCGGCAGGCCATTGGAATTCGGCAGCCCGGCGAAATCGACATTGATCTTGATCGTCACCGGCAGGCCGTGCAGCACACCGTCACCCGGCCCGGCCCGGTCCATCTCGGCGGCCTGCGCCAGCGCGGTTTCGCCCAGATTGTCCACCACCGCGTTCAGGCCCGGCTCCCACATCGCGATGCGGTCCAGATGCGCCTGCGTTACCTCGGTCACGCTGACGGAACGATCGCGGATGCGCGCGGCGGTCTCGACCGCGCTCCAGGTGATGATCTCGCTCATGGCTTTCCTTCCGCTGTTGGCTGGCGGCAAGGAAAGCATGGCAATCGGCCCGGGTAAAGCCGAATGCAGCGGCCTCAGGCGGGATACAGGGACTGGACCGGCACCAGCCGCGCCGCGCCGTAGCCGTTGAACCGGGTGGCCATCGCGGTGGAATAGGCCCCGAGCGAATGGAACAGGATATGATCGCCTTCGGCCAAGTCGGCAGGCAGCGATACCGCTTCGGGCAGCACGTCCAGCGAATCGCAGGTCGGCCCGAATACCCGCCAGTCGCGCGCTTCAGCGCCCCTGGGGATGCCATCGCCGGGGATCACCGTCAGGCGGCGGGTCAGGCCGATCTGGTGCTGTTCGCCCAGCGTGCCGTAGATGCCATCGGCCAGGAACAGATCGCCCCCGCGCACCGCCTTGACCATCACCGCCAGCGACAGCGCATCCGACACCATCGCGCGGCCCGGCTCGCAGACCAGTTCCGGCGCGTGGTCGGGGAAATGCGCGGCGGTGGCCTCGCGGATGGTCTGGAAGATCAGGCCAAGGTCATGCTCGCGCCCGTCACGCGCCGAAGGGAAACCGCCGCCGACATTCAGGCGGGCAGGTCGGACGCCAGCGGCTTCGGCGATGCCAACCGCCGCCGCGATATATTGCGCCCAGACCTTCGGGTCGGTGCATTGGGTGCCGGGATGGAAGGTGATTGCCGGAATGAAACCAAGGGCGGCGGCGCGTGCCAGCAACTCGGATGCCCGCGCCGGTGTGGCCCCGAACTTCGATCCGAAATCGTAAGACGCCCCGGCCAGCGGCAGCGCGAAGCGTACTGCGACATCAACGCGGTGATCGGCCAGACCTTCGGCCAGCTTGTCCAGTTCCGACAGGCAATCGACGGAATACGAGGCAACGCCCGCGGCTTCGGCCAGCGCGATTTCGCGGCGCGAGCGGATCGGGTTGTGGTAATGCAGCCGCGCATCCGGGCAGGCGGCGCGGACCAGATCAATCTCGGACGGCGAGGCGACATCGTAGGCGGCCATGCCAAGCGCGGTCAGCCGTTCGATGATCTGGCGTTCGGGATTGGCCTTGACGGCATAGGTGACAAGCCCCGGAAAGCCGCGCTGAAACCGCGCATAGGCATGCGCCAGCGCGTTCGGATCAAGAAACAGGACTGCCTCTTCCGGGCGGATGCGGGCAAGATAGGCGGCCGGATCGGACCAGATCGGTTGAATATGCCCCATGATGTTTCCTTTGATTTGCGGGTTGGCGCGGATTTTACGCGCGATTCGTGACAATCTGCGTTGGCAATCTCGTCAATATCGCGCTATCTTTCGGCAATATGACGTATATCCGGGCAAAATGAATGGATGAGCTTGATACCAGCCTGATCGAGGCGTTGAGCAGCGACGCCCGCACCAGCGTGTCAACCTTGGCGCGGCGGCTGGGGGTTGCCCGCACCACGGTGCAGGCAAGGATCGAGCGGCTGGAACGCGACGGCGTGATCGCAGGCTACACCATCCGCAAGGGCAAGGCTGCGGCACCGATGATCCGCGCCGCGGTACTGATTCAGGTGGAGCCCCGCGCCACGCCGATGGTGCTGCAGCGCCTGAAGGCGATGCCGCAGGTGGAACTGGCCTTCACCACCTCGGGACGGTTCGACATGGTGCTGCAGGTGGCCGCACGAACGCCGCAGGATCTGGACGTGATCCTCGATCATATCGGCGCGGTGAAGGGGGTGAAATCGTCGGAAAGCCTGATCCAGCTTTCCATTCGGATCGACCGGAGGTAACGCGGGCCGCCGAAGCGGCCCGCATTCGCAGATCAGAGCGTGCCGACGGTAGCCAGTTGAATATCGCCAAAGCCGTTGAAACGGGTGGCGGTGGCGGTCGAGTAGGCGCCGAGGCTGTGGAACACCAGGTAATCGCCTTCGCCCAGCGCCAGCGGCACCTCGATCAGGCCGGGCATCATGTCGGTGGAATCGCAGGTCGGGCCGAACAGGCGGCGACCGACGGTCGGGCCACCCAGCGGCGTGCCATCGGCGCGGAATGCCTGCATCCGGCGGGTCAGGCCGATCATGTGCTGCTCGGACAGACCGCCATAGATGCCGTCATTCATGAACAGATCGGCCCCGTCGCGGATCGCGTTGACCCGCACCGCCAGCGAAAACGCATCCGACACCATCGCGCGGCCCGGCTCGCAGACCAGCACCGGCTGATCGTCGCCGAAGGCTTGTACGGCGGCGTTGCGGATCACCCCGAAGATCGCTTCCAGGTCCAGCTCGCCGGGCAGACGGCGCGACGGAAAACCGCCGCCGACATTCAGGCGGTGGATTTTCACGCCCGCCATGCCGGCAATCCCGGCGGCGGCACGGATATAGGTGCCCCATGCCTCGGCATCGGTGCACTGGGTGCCCGGATGGAAGGTGATCGAGGGGATGAAGCCCGCCTCGGCCACCGCCCGCAGCAATTCCGCCGCCTTTTCCGGCGTCGCGCCGAACTTGGCCCCGAAATTGTAGCTGGCACCGGAGACCGGCAGCGTGAAGCGGACCGAGATTTCGGTGCCGTCGGCATCCAGAATGTCGCGCAGCTTGGCAAATTCCGACACGGAATCGACCGAGTAGGATTTGACGCCCATCTTCCTGGCAAACTCGATCTCGTGGCGGGCGCGAACCGGGTTGTGGTAGTGCAGCGCCGCATCCGGTGCGATGTCGCGCAGAAGCTGGATTTCGACCGGCGAGGCCACGTCGAACGCGTTCACGCCGAACGATACCAGGCTTTGCAGCACGGTCATGTCGGGGTTCGATTTCACCGCATAGGTCACCAGGCCCGGAAAGCCGTTCAGGAACCGCAGCGCACGCTCGTGCAGCGCGCTGGGCGAGAAGAACATGACCGGGTTAACGGGGGCGTGAAATTTCAGGTAGTCGCGCGGCGACGACCAGACGGAATTGGAAATATCCATCGAACGGCTCCAGTGAAGGTGCTTGGGCTTGGCCCGGATTGCAAGGGGACGAGTAGTCAGCGAGGTGTGCAGGGAAAGCGCGGCAACCCGCGCTTCCGATCAGAAGAAATCGTCGGATTCGACGTAGAACATGTATTCCGATGTGGACACACTCGTCCGGCAGCTTCTGGCGGAACTTTCCAACGAGGTCTCAAGCCGCGTGGCAACCGAAGCATGGCGCTTGTGCGTCGTGCTTTCACCCTTTTTGGGCGGAAAGGTTGTCCATTCTGGCGTTGCGATCATTGGTCCGGCAGACCCTTCACTGTGGTTCGAGTGAAGCGGCAGATAGGACGGATAATTCGTTCTGGCAAGATGTTTTTTCGGCTGCGGGGAAGTTTTTTTGGCCCCACGCATTGGGGTGTGGATTTGATCAAATTGCGGAGGCGGAGCGCACCTGACAAGGCATTGATAAATAACAAGATACGCCGGATTTTACATTTTGCGCCCGGTGCGGGAGAGTGGCGAAAATATGGCAAGGATTTTACCGGGTTTCCGCCCGCCGGGATGCAGCGGGCAGAAGGGGGCAGATCGCCCTGGCAACAGGGGTTTTGATTCCACCGGTCGCACCGGGCTTTCGGGCTTCCCCCTTCAGCGCGGGGCGTGTAAACACGCCCGGACCCGAAAACCAGCAAGTGACCGATCCGATGCCGATGGAAAAGACCTTTGACGCCGCCGCCGCCGAAGCCGCGATCTACCAGCGCTGGGAACAGGCCGGGGCCTTCCGGGCCGGTGCCAATGCCAGCCGCAAGGAAACCTTCTGCGTGATGATCCCGCCGCCGAACGTGACGGGCGCGTTGCATGTCGGGCATGCCTTCAACAACACGCTGCAGGATATTCTGGTCCGCTGGCACCGGATGCGGGGGTTCGACACGCTCTGGCAGCCCGGCCAGGACCATGCGGGCATCGCCACCCAGATGCAGGTGGAAAAGCTGCTGGCAGCCCAGGGCAACGAAAGCCGCCGCGAAATGGGGCGCGAACGGTTCCTGCAGAAGGTCTGGGAATGGAAGGGCCAGTATGGCGGCACCATTGTCGAGCAACTGAAGCGGCTGGGCGCCTCGTGCGACTGGGACCGCAACGCCTTCACGATGGCGGGCGCGGCGGGCGATCCGCGCACCGGCCATGAAAACAGCCCGAATTTCCACGATGCGGTGATCCGGGTGTTTGTCGAGATGTACAACAAGGGCCTGATCTATCGCGGCAAGCGGCTGGTCAATTGGGACCCGCATTTCGAGACCGCGATCTCCGATCTTGAGGTCGAGAATATCGAGACACCGGGCCATATGTGGCATTTCAAATACCCGCTGGCCGGTGGCGCGACCTATGAATATGTCGAGCGTGACGAGGACGGCAATGTCACCCTGCGCGAGACCCGCGATTACATCTCGATCGCCACGACGCGGCCCGAAACCATGCTGGGCGATGGCGCGGTGGCGGTGCATCCCTCGGATGAACGCTACGCGCCGATTGTCGGGCATTTATGCGAAATCCCGGTCGGCCCGAAGGAACATCGCCGGCTGATCCCGATCATTACGGACGAATACCCCGACAAGGATTTCGGCTCGGGCGCGGTCAAGATCACCGGGGCGCATGATTTCAACGATTATGCGGTGGCCAAGCGGGGCAATATCCCTTTGTACCGGCTGATGGATACGCGCGGGCATATGCGGGACGATGGCGCGCCTTACGGCGAGGCGGCCGAGGTGGCGATGGCGGTGGCCAATGGCGAGCGGGTTCTGTCCGAGGCCGAGGCGGATGCGCTGAACTTGGTGCCGGATCACTTGCGCGGGCTGGACCGGTTTGCGGCGCGTGATCTGGTGGTGGCCGAGATCACCGCCGAGGGGCTGGCGGTGATGACGGCGGCGGATGATCCGCGGCTGGGCAAGGCGGCAGGTCCCGGCGCGGGGGCCGGGACTGCGGCGGGGGATGACGCGGTGCCGGACGATGCTCCGATGCCTCAGGTGCCATTGGTCGAGGCCAAGGCGATCATGCAGCCGTTCGGGGACCGCTCCAAGGTGGTGATCGAGCCGATGCTGACCGATCAGTGGTTCGTTGACGCCGAAAAGGTGGTCGGCCCGGCGCTGGACGCGGTGCGCAACGGCGATGTGACGATCATGCCGGAAAGCGGCGAGAAGACCTATTTCCACTGGCTGGAGAATATCGAACCCTGGTGCATCTCGCGGCAATTGTGGTGGGGGCATCAGATACCGGTTTGGTATGGGCCGAAATATGATGAGAACCGAAACGTTGTCGATATGCTTGGTGAAGCGTTCTGTGCGCCCAACATAGAAGAAGCAATTAGGCTTGCAAAAGCTCGCTACGAACAACAATTCGCCCAAACCGTTGAAATTTTCGAGCAACCATTCGTGGATAGCTTGGCTGGAGAGAGGCCCGAAGCAATGCCTACGGCAAGCGGTCACGGCTGGGGCAATGAAACCCCAAGTATCACTCGTGTTCACATTAGTCGCGACCCCGACGTGCTCGACACCTGGTTCTCCTCCGGCCTGTGGCCGATCGGCACGCTGGGCTGGCCGGACTGGGACGAGAGCACGCGCAAGTACTTCCCCACCGACGTCCTGATCACCGGCTTTGACATCCTGTTCTTCTGGGTCGCCCGGATGATGATGATGCAGCTTGCGGTCGTCGATCAGATCCCGTTCCACACCGTCTATCTGCACCAGCTTGTCCGCGACGAGAAGGGCAAGAAGATGTCGAAGACCACCGGCAACGTGATCGACCCGTTGGAGATCATTGACCAGTACGGGGCCGATGCCTTGCGCTTTACCAATGCCCAGATGGCGGCGCTTGGCGGCGTGCTGAAGCTGAGCGAGGAGCGCATCAAGGGCTATCGCAATTTCGGCACGAAACTGTGGAACGCCGCCCGCTTTGCCGAGATGAACGAGTGCCGCCCGATGCCCGGTTTCAACCCCGCCGACCTGAACGAGACGGTGAACAAGTGGATCACCGGCGAAACCGCGCGGCTGCGTGAAACCGTGGATGAGGCCCTCGCCGCCTACCGCTTCAACGACGCCGCCAATGCGCTGTATGCCCATGTCTGGGGCAAGGTCTGCGATTGGTATGTGGAACTGGCCAAGCCCCTGTTGCAGGGCGATGACGGCAAGGCGCGCGATGAAACCCGCGCCACGATGGCCTGGGTGATCGACCAGTGCCTGATCCTGTTGCACCCGATCATGCCGTTCATCACCGAACAGCTTTGGGGCGATATCGCGGAGCGGCCCAAGCTGCTGGTCCATACCGACTGGCCCACCTACAAGGCCGCCGACTACGCCGATCCCGAAGCGGATCGCGAGATGACCTGGGTGATCGGGCTGATCGAACAGGTGCGCTCGGTGCGCTCCACCATGCACGTCCCGGCCGGGGCCTGGATCGACATCGTGCAGCTTGATCTGGATGCCGCAGGGCAGGCGGCTTTGGACACCAACCTTGCGATGATCAAACGCCTGGCGCGGGTGGAGAACGTCACCATTGCCGATGCCGCGCCCAAGGGTGCCGTCACGCTGGCGGTCGAGGGTGGCACCTTCTGTCTGCCGCTGGCAGGCGTGATCGACATCGCCGCCGAAAAGGCCCGCCTGCAAAAGGCGCTGGACAAGCTCGGCAAGGAGGCCGGTGGCCTGAAGGGCAAGCTGGCGAACGAGAAATTCCTGGCCAATGCCCGGGAAGAGATCATCGAGACCCAGCGCGAGCGGCTGGCGGTGCTGAACGACGAGATGGCGACGTTGCAGGCAGCTTTGGCCCGGATCGCGGCCATTGGCTGACCGAAGCGAACATATCCGCGCGGCGCGGCATGGCTGACGCGCCGCCGGCCACCTGGCATCTGATTGCCTTTCTCGGCGGCATCACCGCGCTGGCGGCGTTTTCCACGGATATTTCGGTTCCCGCCCTTGGCGTGATCGCCGAGGATTTCAACCGCCCCTCCGGGTCCGGCGGTTTGCTGATCGGCGTTCTGTTCGTGTCCTACGGGCTGGGCCAGTTGTTCTGGGGCGTGTTCTCGGATGCCTACGGGCGTAAACCGGCGCTGATCCTGTCGCTGTCGGGGTTCGCGCTGGCCTCGTTCGCCTGTGCGGTCGCGCCGGATTTCACCTTTCTGCTGGTGGCGCGGACGGCGCAGGGGCTGATGATGGGCGCGCCGGTGATCGCGCGGGCGATCGTGCGCGACAC
The DNA here is from genome assembly GCA_019911965.1 of Paracoccaceae bacterium. Classification (GTDB taxonomy): domain Bacteria; phylum Pseudomonadota; class Alphaproteobacteria; order Rhodobacterales; family Rhodobacteraceae; genus UBA5972. Next base: position 292,269 of record JAIOJF010000025.1, read on the forward strand.
CATGTCGGGCCGCGAGATGGCGCGGCTGATGGCCCTGCTGGGGGCGATCCTGACGGGCTGTGTTCTGGCGGCACCGCTGCTGGGTTCGTTGCTGCTGGTGGTGGCGACGTGGCATTCGCATTTCCTGCTGCTGGGTGCGCTTGGCGCCGGCATGGGAATTTATGCCGCCTTTGCCTTTGGCGAAACCGTGCGGGCACGGCGGCCCGAGCGGTTCTCCTTCGGCTTTGTCGGCCAGTCCACGCGGTTCCTGATGACCACAAGGCCATTCATGTTTCCCGCCCTGATCCTTTGTTTCACCTTTGGCGGCTATGCCTCGCTTGGCGCGGTCGGCGCGGTGGTGGCAGAGGAACAATTCGGCGTCGGGCCAAGCCAGTTCGGCCTTCTGTTCGCCATTGCCGCCATCGCCAACCTGACAGCCGCTTTTTTCGCACGACGGCTGCTGGGCTTCATGGCGCCGCGCAAGGTGAACCGCATCGGCGTCAGCATTCTGGGGATTGCCGGGCTGGTGCATGCGGCGATCAGTTTCGCCGATCCAGGCCTCGTGGCCTATTGGGCGGCGGTTTGCCTTTATGTCTTTGCCTTCGGCATGGTGCTGCCGGTGTCCTTCGCGCTGGCGCTTGAACCGGCGGGCCGGATGCCCGGCTTTGCCGCTGCGGTGGTCGGCATGGCCTATACCGCGGCGGCCACGATGGTGGTGTTCATGGTCACGCATTTCTTCGATGGCAGCCACCGCACGATCTCGGTCGCGATGGCGGTGATGGCAGCGTCGGCGGTTGCGGTCAGGCTGGTCTCGTGGGCGACCGAGCCGCGCGGATAAACGCCGCATCCCCGCGATCGACCCTTGCGCGATTGCCTTAAATCGGGTCTTTTCCGGGCCATGATGGGACCTCGCTTTACCGACCTTGTTGCCTCGCTGCCTGCAACCGTGCCCTTTGTCGGGCCGGAAACCCAGGAACGTGCCCGGGGCGAAGAATTTGCCGCCCGGCTGGGCGCGAACGAGAATGTCTTCGGCCCGTCGCCGCGCGCCGTGGCGGCGATGAAACGCGCCGCCAGCGAGGTCTGGAAATACGGCGATCCGGAAAACCACGACCTGCGCGCAGCACTGGCGGCACATCACGGCATCCCGGCCGAGAATATCGTTGTGGGCGAGGGGATTGACGCGCTGCTGGGCTACCTGGTGCGGATGGTGGTCGCGCCCGGCGATCCCGTGGTGACCTCGGAAGGGGCCTACCCGACCTTCAATTTCCACGTCGCCGGATATGGCGGTGAATTGATCAAGGTGCCCTTCAAGGGCGATCACGAGGATCCGGTGGCTTTGATCGAGGCGGCGCTGGCGCATGAGCCGAAGTTGATCTATCTGGCCAATCCGGACAATCCGATGGGAACATGGCTGCCCGCACCGGTGATACAGGCAACGATCAACGCGGTGCCCGATGGCAGCTTGCTGGTGCTGGACGAGGCTTACCTCGAATTTGCGCCCGAGGATACCGCGCCGCCGCTGGATGTAGGCGACGAGCGGGTGATCCGGTTCCGCACGTTCTCCAAGGCCTATGGCATGGCCGGGGCGCGGGTCGGCTATGGCATTGCTGCCACGCCGCTGATCGCCGCCTTCAACAAGGTGCGCAATCATTTTGCGATGAACCGGATATCGCAGGCCGGGGCGCTGGAGGCTCTGGCCGATCAGCGCTACCTTGGCCAGACCATCGCCAATGTCGCCACGGCGCGGGCGCGGATCGCCGGGATTGCCGAACAGAACGGCCTGTCCGTGGTGCCGTCGGCAACCAATTTCGTGGCGATTGATTGCGGCGCTGACGGCGATTTCGCGCGCCTGGTGCTGGCTGCGCTGGTCAGGCGCGGCATTTTCGTGCGGATGCCCTGGGTCGCGCCGCAGGATCGCTGCATCCGCATTTCGGCTGGCACCGAGGAAGACCTGGACCTGTTCGCGGCATTTTTGCCCGAAGCGCTGGCCGAGGCTGCCGGGGGCTGACCCCTACGCAGCATCGCCCATGTGATATGGGCGATGCCGGTTGGACCTTAGCCGAGGACTTCACCGATCAGCATTTGCGGCTCGGTATTGGTGAAATTGGGAATATCCGCCAGCACCGGCGCGGCAGCGCCAAGTGCCGCTTGAAGTGCGTCCATATCGCTGAATTTCATCGTCGCCACGGCATGAAATCCGGGCGGCACGTCCGGCCCGCCAGCGATTCCCTTCGATGCGGATATGCTGGCAATATGCTTGCCCATATGCTTGTCGACCAGTGGAAAATGGGTTTCCATGTAGTAGCCAAAGTCAAAGGTCGTGCCTTTAGCAACGGGGTAAAGCACCTGAAGTGAAACGGTCATGTGTATTGCCTTTCGGGTTATTGCCCCCCTGAAACTGACGGACAGGCCAGAGAACGCGATTGCGCCTGCGCAAGTCAACCTGAAACCAAGGCGCTGGATTCGGCCCGGGGTTGCAATGCCCGGCCATTGACCCCGACCTGCCAAAACCCTAGCTTTGGCCGATCGAATTTCCCGAAAACCGGAGCCGCAACATGTCTGATAATGCCGAATACGTACCGCCGAAAGTCTGGACCTGGGATCAGGAAAGCGGCGGCAGGTTCGCCAATATCAACCGCCCGATTGCCGGGGCGACGCATGACAAGGACCTGCCCGTCGGCAAGCATCCGTTGCAGCTGTATTCGCTGGCCACGCCGAACGGTGTGAAGGTGACGATCATGCTGGAGGAATTGCTGGCGCTGGGCCATGCTGGCGCGGAATACGATGCCTGGCTGATCAATATCGGCGAGGGCGATCAGTTTTCCTCGGGCTTTGTCGCGGCCAATCCGAACTCGAAAATCCCGGCTCTGATGGACCATTCGACCAATCCGCCGACGCGGGTCTTTGAAAGCGGTTCGATCCTGATGTATCTGGCCGAGAAATTCGGCGAATTCCTGCCCGAAGGCGGGGTCGCGCGGACGGAATGCCTGTCCTGGCTGTTCTGGCAGATGGGGTCCGCACCATTTCTGGGCGGCGGCTTCGGGCATTTCTACGCCTATGCGCCGTTCAAACAGGAATACCCGATCAACCGCTATGCGATGGAGGTCAAGCGCCAGATGGATGTGCTGGACCGCCACCTGGCCGGGCATCGCTATATGGCAGGTGCCGATTACACCATCGCCGATATGGCGATCTGGCCCTGGTATGGCGGGCTGGCCAAGGGGATACTCTACGAGGCGGGCGAGTTTCTGGACGTGGCGTCCTACAAGCACGTCAACCGCTGGGCGGATGAAATCGCCGCCCGTCCCGCCGCGCAGCGTGGCCGCATGGTCAACCGCACGTTCGGGGCGCTGGAAAGCCAGTTGCGCGAGCGCCATGATGCCGGGGATTTCGACACCAAGACGCAAGACAAGATCGAGGCGGCAGAAGGCGCGAAGTAGCTCGGGGGGGGGCAGGTTCATTCGCCGTCGGCGATCTGGAAGGCGCGCGATTGCAGGGTTTCCAGCGTTGCGCGCAGTTCTTCCTGATAAGGCGCCAGCGGGCTGGAATCATTGGGCACGCGCATCGGCGCGCCGGCAACGAATACCATCTTCGAGAATGGCAGGTTCCATTGCATCCGGTCCCAGGTGCCGAGGGTTCTGCGCCGCGACGTCGTCATCGCCACCGGAATGATCGGCACGCCGCTTTTGCGCGCCAGCAGCACGATGCCTTCGCCGACTTCGCGCGCCACTTTCGGCACATCGGCGGTCAGCGTTACCGACTGGCCGCGCCGCAGATCCTTCAGCAGGCCCAGAAAGGCCCGCGCGCCGCCCTTGTCGATACCGGCCTCGGTGCTGCCGCTGCCGTGGATCAGCGGCACGCCAAGATGGCTCATTGCCTGGCCGGCCATGCGCCCGTCGCCGTGATGCGCCACCAGCAGCGTCGGCATGTGGCCTTTTGGAAAGCGGAAGGCGAAGATGAAATTCTGCCCGTGCCATGTGGCATAGATCACCGGGCCGTCATGGCCGAACCTCTGGTCCGGGTCGGCTGGTTCGACGATCCGGCGCGACGTGAGGTTGACGAACCGCAGATAGGTCGAGATCAGCCTTGTGCCGGCGGGACCGCGCAGAAACGCCTTGATTGCCTCTTTCACCTGTTCGCTTCCGTTGCTGGTTTGATCCGGGCCGGGCAATCCTAATCGGCTTCGCCGCCGGGGGGAATCCCCCCATTGACTCGGCAGGAGGAATCCCTATAAGCCCCACATTCGGTCGCAAGGCCGGATTATTCATTGGTGTTGGTGGACCCCGCAAGGGGATGCCTGTCGCCCCGGATCCGATCCGGGAAAAGGACAACGCCCTTCATAGCCGCCCCGACGGGGCAGCGCCTTAAAGAAGGAGATCAGCCGTGACCAAACGCACGACTGCCAAGTACAAACTGGACCGCCGGATGGGCGAAAACATCTGGGGCCGTCCGAAATCCCCGGTCAACCGCCGCGAATATGGCCCCGGCCAGCACGGCCAGCGCCGCAAGAACAAGCTGTCGGATTTCGGCACGCAGCTTCGCGCCAAGCAGAAGCTGAAGGGTTATTACGGCGATCTGACCGAAAAGCAGTTCCGCCGCATCTATGGCGAGGCCGAGCGCGTCAAGGGCGATACCGGTGAAAACCTGATCGGCCTGCTGGAGCGCCGCCTGGACGCGGTGGTCTACCGCGCCAAGTTCGTGCCGACCGTATTCGCCGCCCGCCAGTTCGTGAACCACGGCCATGTCACGGTGAACGGCGTGCGCGTCAACATCCCCAGCTACCGTGTCAAGGAAGGCGATGTCATCGCCGTTCGTGAAAAGTCGCGGCAACTGGCGCTGGTGCTGGAAGCTGCCGGTTCGCCCGAGCGTGACACCCCGGAATACCTGAACGTCGATCATTCCAAGATGACGGCGGAATTCGTGCGCACGCCGATCCTGTCGGATGTGCCCTATCCGGTGATGATGGAACCGAACCTGGTCGTGGAATATTACGCGAAGAACTAGGCCTGTTTCGCAGGGACATGACAGGGCCGCGCCTTATGGGTGCGGCCTTTGTCGTTTCGGGGGGCGGGCATCCCCGGATCATCCCGGCGACAGGCCGGTCAGGAAACTTCGCAGCCACCGCGCCCCGAAATCGGCGTTCATGTGCCGGGTTTCGCCCGCCTCATGCGGCACAAGATCATTGCCCGCGCCGACCGCCAGCCGCGTCGAGCCGCTGGCAAAGGCCAGCGCGGTTGCGTCGCCATTGACGATCGTCTCGACCGGCTGGCCGATCAGCTCCGCGTCCAGAAGCGCGAAGACCTGCCGATTGCTGGCGTCCAGAAACCGGACATGGTTGGTTGTGGCGGCACCGGCTTCGCCCAATGCCGCCTCAAGCGGGCTGGCCCCGGCATGGATCGGCAGGGTCGTGATTTCGCGCAGTTTCCGGATAACGCCGATCAGGCTGGTCGCGGCCCAGTAATCCAGCAAGGCGGCCTCCAGCACCTGCCGGGAATAGCCTGCGCCATAGTTCCGCACCAGCAGATTGACGTTTCGGCACAGCCCGTAGACCAGGAAGGCGTCGAACAGCCCCGGATCGATTCCCATCTGCCCGCCCGAGGTGAAGGCAAGATCGCTGCGGATCTTCGCATCATCGCTGGTCAGGATGCCGCCGCGGACCATAAGCCTTGTCAAACCGCCGCCGCGTGCGCCGAAGAATGTCGGCCGAATGCCGGGAAACTCGGCTTTGACCCCCGCCTCCCAGCCGCCCTTTAGCGCGGCGATATGGGAATTGCCGATGATGCAGAGCCTCATGCCGATTGCCCGAAGGCGGCCTGCATTTCCTCGTCACAGATCACCGCGTCGGCGGCGTCCGGGTCCGCGCCCCGGGCGGCAATCCCGGGCTGGTGGCCGATGGCGCGGAAGAACTGCTGCATCACGAATTGCACGCCCTGATCGGTTACATCGCGCTGATTGGCGGCGAAGAACCGGCCTTGCCCCACCGGGCTGGTGATCATCTCGTAAGACGGAAAGTAATCCACCGCAGCATTGGCCGCCGCAACCGCCCCGGCAGCGGCGCGCAGCACGGATTTCGAGTAGGTGGTTGCGACGACAACGTGATCCGGGCCGGCCGTTGCCGCCAGCGGCACCGGCGAGACACTGAGGAGCAGACGTAGCCCGGGATTTACCCGCTGCATCAACGCGATAGACCGGTTCAGATCATCCAGGATTGCCGGATAATCCTGATTGACGAAATGGTGCAGTTCGGCATCGAACCTACCGCCTGCCGTACCCGGGCACAGGGGGTATTCATGACCATCGCGGTGCCGCCAGCATTCCGTCAGGCCCAGCGTGAAGATCAGCAGATCGGCCGTCGCAACACTGGCGCGAAAGGCGGCAAGCGTGCTGGTGCGGGCGGCCAGAAGCTCGGCCCTGTCGCCAAAACCGTCCGGTTCGATCCTCGGGCGGAACGGGTCGATCAGGCGCGCGCCCTCGTACCAGATTTCTGCCGGAATTTCAGACCCGGCAAGCGCCCATTCGCACCATTGCCGCAGCATCGCGGCGGTATGGATATTGCCGGTGCGGCTGGAAAACTGGCGATAGCCGAAGGCACCCGCATGATCGAGCGACAATCCCGCCGGTGGTGGCTCGCAATCCAGCCAGTTGAACCCGGCGCGGATCAGGGCGCGGCTGACATGCTGCGCAAAGCACGAGCCATAGGTGGCAATCGCCATGCGACTGGTGATCGGCGCGTCCGGTTGCCAGAGGCCGCATAGCGCCCCGCCCGGATCAGCCGCCACGCCCCTGCGCCAGAAGGCGCGTGCCGGTTGAACGTGATAGGGCGAGGCTGGCCTGCCCGGTGATGGCGCTGGTTTCAACATGTCCCGGTCCGTTTCCAGCGAAGGTTCGCTTCCGCCCTAGCAGGCAAACATGAATACAAAGCTAGCGGCGTGGCGATCCGGCGTGCCGCACAATCCGGTGGCGTCACCCCGGCGAACGCGATAAGGCGATTCCATGAGACTCGTTCCCCGCCTTCGTATCGTGCCGCTTGCCGAGACCGTGGATTTGCCGTTCTGGCGACGCCCGGTATTTCTGCTGGTGCTGATGGCGGCGGCCGTGCCGCTGGCCTTCGCGGTCTGGAGCGCGTTGCTGAACAATTTCGTGGTCGAGGTGGCGGGCTTTGACGGCGTCAAGATCGGCTGGCTGCAATCGGTGCGCGAAATCCCCGGATTTCTGGCGATCGGCGTGATCGCCATCATCATCTTCATGCGCGAACAGGTGCTGGGGCTGGTGGCGCTGGTCGCACTTGGCGCGGCGACGGCGGTAACGGCCTTTTTCCCGTCCTTCGAGGGGCTGTTGATCACCACGATGATCTCGTCGCTTGGCTATCACTATTATGAAACCGTCAACCAGTCGCTGCAATTGCAGTGGATCGAACGCAGCCGCGCGCCGCAGGTGCTGGGCTGGCTGGTGGCGGTCGGCTCGGGCGCGTCGCTGGTGGCCTACGGGCTGATCGTGGTCGGCTGGCGCTACTGGGGCCTGACCTACGAGGCCGCCTACATGATCGGCGGTGGCGCGACGGTGGCGCTGGCTTTGTTCTGTTTCTTTGCCTATCCGCAGTTTGAAAGCCCGACACCGCAGTTGAAACAGATGGTGCTGCGGCGGCGCTACTGGCTGTATTACCTGATCCAGTTCATGGCGGGCGCACGGCGGCAGATCTTCGTGGTATTCGCGGCCTTCATGATGGTCGAACGCTTCGGCTTCGAGGTGCATACCCTGACCGCCTTGTTCCTGATCAACTACGTCGCCAACATGATCTTCGCGCCGCTGATGGGCCGGGTGATTTCGCGGTTCGGCGAACGCAACGCACTGGCGTTTGAATATGTCGGGCTGACCGGGGTGTTCCTGGCCTATGGCGGCATTTACCTGTTCGGCTGGGGCGCGGGGCTGGCGGCGGCGCTTTACGTGCTTGACCATCTGTTCTTCGCGCTGGCCTTTGCCCAGAAGACCTATTTCCAGAAAATCGCCGATCCGCAGGATATCGCGCCGACGGCGGCGGTGTCGTTCACCATCAACCATATCGCGGCGGTCTTCCTGCCGGCGCTTCTGGGCTATCTCTGGATCGTATCGCCCGGCGCGGTCTTCGCGCTTGCCGCCGGTATGGCGGTGGTGTCGCTGCTGCTGGCGCTGATGATCCCGCGCCATCCCGACAAGGGCAACGAGACGATCTTCTCCGCCTTCCCGCTTCGCGCATTGGTCAGGTAGGCAATGGCGGGACAGATCGGCGGGCGATTCCTGACCGGCTCGACCATGAGCCATGTCGTGCGGATGACCATGACCGGATCGCTGGGCGTTACCTTCATGTTCCTGGTCGATGCGGCGAACCTGTTCTGGGTGTCGCTTCTGGGGGTCGAGCGGCTGCTGGCAGCCCTTGGTTTCGCCTGGACAATCCAGTTCTTCACGGTCTCGTTCGGCATGGGTATGATGATTGCGGTCACCGCCACGGTGGCGCGGCTGATCGGGCGGTCCGAGCGGATCGAGGCGCGGCGGCAAGTGACGGTCTGCGCCATTTCGGCCTTCGTGATGCAATCGCTGGTGGCCATCACCATCCTGATCTTCCGCCACGACCTGCTGGCCTGGGCCGGGGCCGAGGGGCAGACCCTGGACGAGGCGGCGCGGTATCTCGCGATCTCGGTGCCGTCGCTGCCGTTCATGGCGCTCGGCATGGTCGGATCAGCCGTGCTCAGGGCCGAAGGCGATGCCTGGCGGGCGATGAATGTGACAATGATTTCGGGCGTGACCTCGATGCTGGTCGATCCGCTGCTGATCCTCGGGCTGGGCCTGGGGCTGGACGGCGCGGCGATGGCGGTGGTGCTGGCGCGGCTGATCTCGGGCGCGTTGTCGATCTGGTACGTGTTGCGAGTGCATGATCTGGTGGCAAGGATCAGCCTCGCCGATTTCCGCCGCCTGTTCGTGCCCTTCGTGATCGTCGCCGCCCCGGCGGTGCTGACGCAATTGTCCACGCCGTTCGGCAATTACCTGATGACGGCGGTGATTGCCGGGCATGGCGACAGCGCGGTGGCTGGCTGGGCGGTGATCTCGCGGCTGACGGTGCTGGCCTTTGGCGGGCTGTTCGCGCTGTCCGGGGCAATCGGCGGGATATTCGGGCAGAATTACGGGGCCCTCAGGTTCGACCGGGTGCGACGTACCTACCGCGATGCGCTGATCTTCTGCGTGATCTACACCTCGGTAGCCTGGGCGGTGCTGGCAATGTCCACCGGCTTTGTCATCCGCGGCTTCGGCCTTGGCGGCGAGGGCGCGGCGGCGGTGGCGGCCTTTGCCCTGATCGGGGCCGGGGCCTACACTTTCAACGGCGCGCTCTACGTGGCCAATGCGGCGTTCAACAGCCTCGGGCGGCCCTTGTGGTCCACCGCGTTCAACTGGATGCGCGACGGGCTGTTTGTCGGCCCGCTTGCAGCGACGCTCAGCGCCTCGTTCGGCGCGGCGGGGGCGGTGTACGGGCACGCGGCGGCAGGCGTGCTGGCCGGGGCGCTGGCGGTGCTGGCGGGCTGGCGGTTCGTGGCCCGGCTGGATGGCCAAAAGCGCCCGTCGCTGCTGCGCCGCAGATCGTGATCGCTGCGGGCCTTGCCGCTGGCCAGGCTTGCCCGGTATGATCCTGCCTGACCAACCCAGCCGGAGCCAATGCCATGAACCTGTTTTCCCGCGCCAGACCGGCGATGCCGACAAAAGCCACTGCGCTGCCGGGTCGTGAAGAAGCGATCCCGACGGCCGACACGCATTTCGTGTCCGGGCGCAAGCTGCAGGACGGCGCGCCCGAGGGCGCGGAACGGGTGCTGCTGGCGATGGGCTGTTTCTGGGGCGCGGAGCGCCTGTTGTGGCAGGTGCCGGGCGTCTGGGTGACCAGCGTCGGCTATGCCGGGGGGTTCACGCCGAACCCGACCTATCAGGAAACCTGCACCGGCCAGACCGGCCATACCGAGGTGGTCGAGGTGGTCTATGAACCGGCGAAGCTGTCGTTCGAGGCCCTGCTGAAAGTGTTCTGGGAAAACCACGATCCGACACAAGGAATGCGCCAGGGCAACGATGTCGGCACGCAGTACCGCTCGGCCATCTATACCACGACGCCCGAACAGGCGGCTTTGGCCGAAACCTCGCGCAATGCCTATGACCGGCGTCTGTCCGAGGCCGGCTACGACATGGTGACGACCGAGATCGCCCCCGCCGGTGCCTATTACATGGCTGAGGAGTATCACCAGCAATATCTGGCGAAGAACCCGCAGGGTTATTGCGGTATCGGCGGCACCGGTGTGACCTGCCCGACCGGCGTCAACGCTTGACGCCGCGCCGGGGCCAGCCTATGCGCGTCTGACCCCCAAACACCGCCCGAGGATCAGATGCCGACCTTTACCGCGCTTACCACACTTGAGGGCCGTGCATCGGCCGAGGCGCTGGCCGAGGCGATGGAACGCCTGAACCCGGAACCGACCGGTGTCGGCATGATCGAGGTCGGCGACGACAGCGGCGTTTTCGAGATCGGCGGCTATTTCACCGAACCCCCCGACCTGGTGGCGCTGGCGCTGCTGGCGGCGGCCTGGAAGGCGCGGCCTTTCGCGGTGTCGGAACTGCCGGAAACCGACTGGGTGGCGCATGTGCGCCGCGAACTGGCCCCTGTGGTGGCGGGGCGGTTCTTTGTCTATGGCAGCCACGATGCCGACAAGGTGCCACAAGGCGTGGTGCCGCTGGCGATTGACGCGGCGATGGCGTTCGGCACCGGCCATCACGGCACGACGCAGGGCTGCCTGATCGCGCTGGACCGGCTGGCGGCAGGCGGGTTCATTGGTACGAAGGTGGCCGATATCGGCTGCGGCACGGCGGTGCTGGCAATGGCGGCGGCTATGATCTGGCCGGACGCGCAGGTACTGGCCAGCGATATCGACGAGGTGGCGGTGGAGACCGCCGGGGCCAATCTGGGCTTCAACGGTATCGAAGGGCGGATCATTTGCATCACCTGTGCCGGGTTCGACCACCCGCAACTGGCCGAAGCCGCGCCATATGACCTGATCTTTGCCAATATCCTGAAAGGCCCGCTGCTTGATCTGGCAGCGGACATGCGCAGAAATACCGCGCCGGATGGCTATCTGATCCTGTCGGGCATCCTGAACACCCAGGCCGACGAGGTGATCGGCACCTATCAGGGCGAAGGATTTGCCCTGGTCGAACAAGACAAGCTGGGCGAGTGGAGCACACTCACCTTGCAAAAATCCGCACGTTAATTGCCCGCTTACGAATTTCGCGCTATCCTCGCCGGCAATAACCAACCGGATGGGAGGGCAGCCCGTGACCGGACAGAACCTGGACGAATTTCGCAAACGCCTGAAAGACTATGAAAAGGGCTCGCGCCGACGGTTTCCGCGGGTCAGGCCCTTGCCCGGCATGCCGATGGCGTCATCCGGCGGGCGCAGGCGGCGGTTCTCGATCCCCTGGACATGGATGATCGTGGTCGTGGCACTCGGCTTCGCGATGAAGGCGTTCATCGTCCTCAGGATCGGCGAGGATCAGTATCGCGGACGGCTGGCGGCCTATAGCGATCCCGGCATCAGCGAAAGCATCGGCGTGTTCGTGATGCAGCCGGATCCGCTGACGCTTACGCTGCGCGATGTCGCCCGCTCGCTGATCAAGCCGCCCCGCTGATAACCGCCTTCGGGCAAATGCAAAAGGCCGCGCCAGTTGGCACGGCCCTGCAAGTATTCTGACGGTACGGCCCGAGGACCGGCGCGATCAGAAGCGTTCGATATCCGCGCGCGACAGGCCGATATCGTTCAGCTCGCGGTCGCTCAGGCGTGACAGCGCCGCATAGGTCTGACGGGTGTTCTTCCAGTCAATAAAGGCCACGCGCAGGGCGTCGATCGCCGACAGAACGCGGTAGGTGGTCACGGCGCCGAAAGGGGCCGGGCGGGTGGTTTCAAAAGTAGCCATCTGGCTCGTCCTTCTATTGAGTTGCTGCCGGTAACGCCGGTGTCTGAAGCGGCAACTACGCTTCGAATCACCTTCTGACAATCGCCCCGAATGCATGCCTGAAATGCGATTTTTGCATAGGTCATGGCCACTGTCCGAACGCGACGCAAACCGCTGAAAACCATTCTGAAAACGACGCCTCTGCCACAATGCGACCGGTTGATGGCGGAAAAGAATTTGCCGACAACCTGCGATATAAAGGCTTGCCGGGTAAAACATGGGGTCAGGCGAACTCGGCACTGGCCTGTGTTCCTGTTTCGTGCTAGTTGGATTGCAACAAAAACAAGAACGGCAGGGGCAAGATTGCGCGTCATTGGCATAGATCCGGGGCTGCGGCGGATGGGCTGGGGAATCGTCGATATCTCCGGTGCGAAGGTCAGCCATGTCGCGAACGGCGTGTGCAAGTCCGAAGGCGGGGATCTGTCCGCACGATTGCTGAGCCTGCACGACCAGTTGACGGCCATCCTGAACCTGCACGCGCCGACCAGCGCGGCGGTCGAACTGACCTTCGTTAATTCCAACGGCGCGGCGACGCTGAAGCTGGGACAGGCCCGCGCCATCGCGCTGCTGGTGCCGGCGCAGGCCGGGCTGGCGGTGGCGGAATATGCGCCGAATGCGGTGAAAAAGGTGGTGGTCGGGGTAGGGCACGCGGCCAAGGAGCAGGTGGCGCATATGGTGAAGTTGCAGCTTCCCGGCGTAGCGCTGGCGGGCGAGGATGCGGCGGATGCGCTGGCGATTGCGCTCTGCCACGCGCATCATGTGAAGTTTTCCGGCCGCCTTGAGGCCGCATTGGCGAGGGCCGGGGCATGATCGGCAAGATCACCGGACGGCTGGACTATCGCGCCAGCGATCACGTGCTGATTGATACGCATGGCGTCGGCTACATCATCTATTGCTCGCAACCCACACTTGCGCGGATGCCCGCACCCGGCGGCGCTGTGGCGCTCTATACCGATCTGGTGGTGCGCGAGGACCTGTTGCAGCTTTATGGATTTGCAACGCTGGCGGAAAAGGAATGGCACCGGTTGCTGACCACGGTTCAGGGGGTCGGCGCGAAGGCGGCGCTGGCGATTGCCGGAACGCTGGGGGTGGACGGGCTGGCAAGGGCGATCTCGCTGGGCGATGTCGCCTCGATCAAATCCGCGCCGGGGGTTGGCCCCAAGCTGGCGCAGCGCGTGGTGGTCGAGTTGAAGGACAAGGCCCCGGCGGTTATGGCGCTGGGGGCCGCCGGGGCGCGTGCCGCATCGGTGGACGACGACGCGATGGTGATCGAGCCTTCGATGTCCTATGCCAGCGCCAGCCCGGTGGAAACCGGCGGTGCGGCGGCGGTGCGTGCGGATGCCCTGTCGGCGCTGACCAATCTCGGCTATGCGCCCGGCGAGGCGGCGGGGGCAATTGCCGAAGCGATGGATCACGTACCCGATGCCACCGCGCCGGAACTGATCCGCCGCTGCCTGAAACTGCTGGCTCCGAAAGGCTAGGGCATGGCCGATCCCGATCCCACCCTGCGTGCCGACCCGCTGCTTGGCGATGCCGACCGGGCCTTGCGACCGCAGACGCTGGACGAATTCGTCGGCCAGCAGGAGGCGCGTGCCAACCTCAAGGTGTTCATCGAAAGTGCCCGGATACGCGGACAGGCGATGGATCACACGCTGTTTCACGGCCCGCCCGGTCTGGGCAAGACGACCTTGGCGCAGATCATCGCCCGCGAATTGGGGGTGAATTTCCGCATGACCAGCGGCCCGGTCCTGGCCCGCGCCGGCGATCTGGCGGCGATCCTGACCAATCTGGATGAACGCGACGTGCTGTTCATCGACGAGATTCACCGCATGAATCCGGCGGTCGAGGAGGTGCTGTATCCCGCACTGGAAGATTTTGAACTTGACCTGGTGATCGGCGAAGGCCCGGCGGCGCGGACCGTGCGGATTGATCTGCAGCCCTTCACGCTGGTCGGCGCGACCACCCGGCTGGGCCTGCTGACAACGCCGCTGAGAGACCGCTTCGGCATTCCGACGCGGCTGGAATTTTATACCGAGGACGAATTGCTGCAGATCGTCACCCGCGGCTCGCGCCTGATGGGGGCGGCGGCGGACGAGGCCGGTGCGCGTGAAATCGCGCGGCGCTCGCGCGGCACGCCTAGGGTCGCCAACCGGCTGTTGCGCCGGGTGGTCGATTTCGCGGTGGTCGAGGGCGACGGCAAGGTGGACCGCGCGATTGCCGACCGTGCACTGACGCGGCTGGGCGTGGATCATCTGGGGTTGGACAATGCCGACCGGCGCTATCTCAGGCTTTTGGCCGAGCATTACGGCGGCGGCCCGGTCGGAGTGGAAACCATTTCTGCCGCATTGTCCGAAGCCCGCGATGCTGTAGAAGAGGTGATCGAACCCTATCTGTTGCAGCAGGGCCTGATCCAGCGCACCCCGAGGGGGCGGATGCTGGGGCATCTGGCGTGGCGGCATCTGGGCCTGGATGCGCCGCGCGCACCGGGCCAGAACGATCTGTTTGGAGACGAGACTTGATTGACAAACCCTTGAGCGCGGGTCGCGTGGAAGAATTGTTCACCACCAGGGATGGCGCATACCGGTTTTCCCGCTGGGGACGGCAGATCGCGCCGGTGGTGTTTGGTATTGACGACGCAACGCTGGAGCATCTGAAGGATGCGATGCAATCGGTGGCCCTCCTTTCCGGCACGCCGTTTGCGGAATCCGACCCCGAGCTTGGCGCCAATCTGATGGTGTTCTTCTGTTCGGACTGGGACGAATTGCAGATGGTGCCGAATCTCGACCAGATGATCCCGGATTTCGGCGTATTGCTTGCCTCGCTGAAACGCACCGGGGCCAACCAGTATCGCAGCTTCACCTTCGATGAGACCGGTGCGATCCGGGTCTGCATCGTGCTTTTGCGCTATGACGAACACATGGCCGATACCTCGGTGCAGGCGCTGGGCGTCGGGCAGATGCTGCAATGCCTGCTGCTATGGGGCGACGACGCGTTCGAGGATGAAAGCCCGATAGCCATCGTGCCGCCCAATGGTGTGTGCATCGTCAAGCCCGCCTATGCGGCGCTTATCACGGCGGCCTATGATCCGGCCCTGCCGCCCTCGGCAACAGATGCCAGCCACGCGATGCGGCTGGCGGCGCGCGCACAGCAGATACCGCACGGGTCGGGCGATGACGGCGCATAGATTTGCCTGTCGGGTCTATTACGAAGATACCGACATGGCGGGCATCGTCTATTACGCCAATTACCTGAAATTCATCGAACGCGGGCGGTCCGAACATGTCCGCACGCTGGGCATCGACCAGGCGGCGATGCGCGATGGGGCCGGGCTGGTCTTTGCCGTTCGCCGGGTCGAGGCGGACTACCTGCATCCGGCACGTTACGGCGACGACCTGATCGTCGAAACCGCGATTGCCGCGATCAGCGGGGCGCGGCTGACCTATCGCCAGGAGGTTCTGCGCGACGGCACGCCGTTGTTTCGCGCATTGGTTCAGGTGATCTGCATGACTGAGGCAGGCCGCCCGGTGCGGTTTCCAGCGGATATTCGCCGAAAATTTACCGGAAACCCCGGCTAATCCGCTTCCAAGTGGCCGAATAGTTGGTATTTGGGGGCGGAAATCGGTATGGTCGCGGCGTGGATCCGCAGACCGTCCCGAAGAACGGTGACAAGCGGACAGAGCAGGGCTGATGGAAACCGAAACAATAACCGCGCTTCAGACGGTCGATTATTCATTGCTGGCTCTGTTCTGGCGGGCCTCGTTCCTCGTCAAGCTGGTGATGCTGGCGCTGATCGCCTCGTCGTTCTGGTCCTGGGCGATCATCTTCCAGAAATTCATCAATTACCGAATCGCCCGGCGCGAGGCGGCGATGTTCGATCGCGCCTTCTGGTCCGGCGAGCCGCTGGACGAATTGTACGAAAAGATCGGCGACAAACCGCATGGCGCCTCGGAAAAGATTTTCTGCGCCGGCATGTCGGAATGGCACCGCTCGCACCGCTCGGACGGCAACCTGATCGCCGGGGCGCAGGCGCGCATCGAACGCTCGATGGATGTCGCCATCGCCCGCGAGACCGAGCGTCTGACGCAAGGCCTGACGTTCCTCGCCACGGTCGGTTCGACCGCGCCGTTCGTCGGGCTGTTCGGCACGGTCTGGGGGATCAAGAACGCCTTTCAGGAAATCGCCGCACAGCAAAGCACCAACCTGGCCGTGGTCGCCCCGGGCATTGCCGAGGCATTGGTGGCCACCGCACTCGGGCTGGCGGCGGCGATTCCGGCGGTGATCTTCTACAACAAGCTGTCGGCGGATGCCGACCGGATCGGCGCCGGGCTGGACAGTTTCGCCGACGAGTTCTCCACCATCCTGTCGCGCCAACTGGATTCCTAGGTCATGGGTGCGGGCGTGGCGGATAGCAACCATCGAAGAAAGCGTCGCGGCAACCGGCGGCGGACCAAACCGATGGCCGAAATCAACGTCACGCCCTTTGTCGATGTGATGCTGGTTCTGTTGATCATCTTCATGGTCGCCGCCCCGCTTCTGACCGTCGGCGTGCCGGTCGAATTGCCGAAAACCGCCGCAACCCCCCTGCCCGCCGAGGATGAGGAGCCCCTGACGCTGGCGATTGCGGCGGATGGCCGGCTGGTGCTGCAATCAACCGAGATCGCCCGCGACGATCTGATCCCGCGCCTGCGCGCCATCGCGGCGGAACGCCAGGACGACAAGTTGTTCCTGCGCGCCGACGGGGCGATTCCTTATGAACTGGTCATGCAGGTGATGGGGGCGCTGAACGCCGCCGGCTTCCGCAATATCGGGCTGGTCACCGAATCCGGCGGCCCGACAATGGACGGGCGGGGTAACTGACGGGGCGATGGAAACCGGCACCTACATTTCCGGCCTGGGCCATGTCGCGGTGATCGGCTGGGCAATGCTGGGCAGCGGGCTGGTGCCGCCCGATCCGGCACCCGAGATGCAGGTGACCGATGTGTCGATCATCTCGGCGGCGGCCTTCGATGCGGCCCTGTCGAAAGCGCCCGCGCCGGTGATCGACATGACCGCCCCGGCACCTCCCGACAGCACCGCCGACACGCCGGTGCCGCCAACGCCCGAAGACAAGCCGCAACCGGCCATATCGGCGGTACCCGATACGCCGTCCGATCCCGGTGCCAGGCCGGAAATCCCGTCGCAGGCACCGCCCGCCCGCGCCGATGCCCAGACCGATGCGCCGGTGCAGGCGGAAATACCTCAAACCGAAACCGTCGGGGCCAGCCTGATCCTGCCGGATGCGCCGATTGCCGCGCGCGATACGCCCGGGCACAATCAGCCCGACCGCCTGGCGATGCTCGATAGCGGGCAGGCCCCGGCCCCGCGCGTGGATACAAGGCCAGCACCCGCCCCGGAACCGGACGCCGAGAAGGCGCGCGAGACCGAGAAGGCCAGCACCCCCGATCCCGCCGCCGAGGCTCCCGCCGAACAGACCGAGGAAAAGGCCCCCGATCAGGCCTCAAGCGAAATCGTGACCGAGGCCAAGGAAGCCGAGACCAACTCCGCCCCGCAGAAAAGCAGCCGCCCCAAGGGCCGCCCGGAAAAGCTGGCGACGAACGAAAGCTCTGCCGCCGCGATCGAGCGCGCGCTGGCCGAGGCGCAGAAGGACGCGGCCAATACCAGCCGTCCCGCCC
>JAIOJF010000026.1 GCA_019911965.1 Paracoccaceae bacterium
GTATCACCATTCGTAAAGAACATGGCGGTTCATCCCTGCGTGGGCGGGGAACAGTTTCCGTTCGCGCACCGGAGCGCCAAGCCACGCGGTTCATCCCTGCGTGGGCGGGGAACAGATTGTTACCTGCGCACCGGGCTGGAACCAAAACGGTTCATCCCTGCGTGGGCGGGGAACAGTCCCTCATGGCGAATTGCGCACCGAGAATTTCCGGTTCATCCCTGCGTGGGCGGGGAACAGGCAAACAAGATTATATGCCAATGAACTCGCCCCGGTTCATCCCTGCGTGGGCGGGGAACAGTGGCCGTGCCCCCACAGTGACCAATGTTGCCTCGGTTCATCCCTGCGTGGGCGGGGAACAGAGCTTTCGCGCCCAAACGTCCGGCAGTACGTTCGGTTCATCCCTGCGTGGGCGGGGAACAGACTGGCTGTAAGCGTCTGTTATCATTGTGTTCTAGCGATGTCAAAGAACCCACCGATGAAACCGGTGTCGGATCGGCTGCCAGATTAAGGCGTTTTCGGCGCGAAGGCGACCAGTTTCAGGCCGTCGAAATCGACCGGCATCCGCCGGTTCTGACCGACCGTGGCAAAGTCATAGCCCTGATCGGTGGGGGCGCGCCAGATCATCACCGCGTCGCCTTCGCCGATGGCGGCGACCACCTGGTCCCAGATTCGGCTTCGGGTGCGGGCCGAGTAGTTGCCGACATAGACCCCCGCCCGCACCTCCAACAGCCAGGCCGCAAGACGCCCGCGCAGGCGCGGCGGGGCGTTGCTAACCACGATAACCAGCATCGCCACCGCCCTCCTCATCCTCAAAGGCCGGGCCAAGCGCCTCGGGCGGTGGTTCGGGGCGGGGCAGCGCCCCAGCCGACAGCACTTCTTCGATCTGCGGGATAATTTGCGCCAAAAGGCCCGATTTGCGGAACGCATCGCGACAGGCCAGCCGCACCGCCCGGTCCGGATGCATGTCGAGCCGCCCTTTGGCCGCCTGGCCTGCGATGCGAAACGCCTCGGGCACCACGGTTTTCAGCTTCCACAGATCGGCGATGTCATAGACAAAGGACAAGGGTTTGCCGGTATGCAGAAACCCGATCGCAGGGGCATATCCGGCGGCCAGAACCGCCGCCTCGGTCAAGCCATGCAGGCAGGCGGTAGCCGCCGACAGGCAGCGGTTGGGAATGTCCCCGGCCTCCCAATCCTTGGGGTCATAGCTGCGGCGGCTCCACTTCACCCCATGCGCCTGTGCCAGTAATTCGTAAGACCGCCGCACCCGTGCCCCTTCGATGCCGCGCAACTGGTTGATCGAGCGTTTCGCCGGGGCATCCTCGTCAAAGCGCATCGCATACATCTTGCGCACCACCCTCAGGCGGGCATCGGGATCAAGCGCAATCGCCGCCTGCCACAACAGCCGGTCAGACCGCGCGCCACCTGGCTGCCCGGCGGAGTAAAGCCGCACCCCGGCCTCGCCCACCCATGTGACCAAGGTGCCGGTCCGTGCCGCCAGTGCTACGGCCGCATGGCTGATCCGCGCGCCCGGCTCCAGCATCAGCCCGGCCAGCCCGCCTACCGGAATATGGGTGCGGGTGCCGTCGGCATTGACCGCGACAAAGGCCCCGTCCTGCACATCCAGTTGTGCGCGTTCAACGAAGACCAGCTGGGCGCGATCCTTCATCGGGATCGGCTTTGGCGGCGGCAAGCCGGGCATGTTCGGGGACTGTTTCATTGGCCTGTCGCATTTTCGCGCGAAAAGGAACAATCCGACCCCATCGCCCTAACCCCGGCGGATCAGCATCAGACCACAGCCAAAGGCCTTGGCCCGGCCAAACCCTTTGGCCAATGCGGGCAGTAAAGCCGCAGGCTCCGTCACTTCGATCACCCCTTGCAGGTCCAGCACCCCGAATTGCGGCTGATCCTTGCGCTTGCCGACATGGCCGGGCAAGGCCATCACTGCGTAATCCTCCACCACCAGATCGCAGAGCGTGAACCCCGCCCGCGTGCCTTGCAAATTCATCCATACCGAGGCCTCCGTCCGGGCAACCTCCATCCGCATATCCGCCCGCTGCCCGGTTCTGCCATGCAGCATCCGCATTACCACATCGTCATGGGTCTTATGCTCTTTGCCATTTCGGGTCAGTTGGCCGGTCTTGCGGGTCTTGGTCGCATTCACCCGCAGCTTGAAGGCCAACAGATCGCCCGCCGACAGGGCAGGCGCAAACTCCTTGACCTCAGGCGGCAGAAACAAGGGCGACGGGTTCGGCCTGCGCGCGGACAGGGCGAAAAACCGCCCCTTGCCATCAGCCCGCCACAGAAAATCCCGCTCGCGGTCCGGCTGATCGGCAAAAAGCGACCAGATCAGCCGGTGATGCGCATCCGCCGCCTGGCCGGGTTCGGGCGGGTCAAGAAGCGAGGCCAGCGCCGACAATCCGGCATCCCGGTTAAGGGTCAGGCGCGACAGATAAAGCATCATTGTCCGCCTCCGGCGATATGCACGACGCGGGGTGCGAAATGCCAGGCGGTACGATCCGTCGGCACGTCCCACCGTGTTTCCTGCCGCGCGCCTTCCAGCGGATCGTCACTGGCGATCAAAAGCGGCACCGTGCCTGACAGATCGCCCGGCAGTTTCACCTGTGCCAGTGCGGCAACCGCGTCGGGGGCCGGCACGATGTCCGGGGCCATCGGGGCCGATAACGGGCAGGATTTTCGCCCCAGGTAAGGCGTGAAAACCGGCTGTTTCAGCGCGGCTTGCAGGGCCGGCAACCCCTGCCCGCCCCACAAAGCGACGCCAAAGGCGCAATCGGTCCGGTAATCCCGGCGCGTAATGACCGCGTTATCAGCAGCGGTCAGTTCCGCCAAAGCCGCGCGACGGGTGTCGGGCGACTTGATCCGGGCCGAAGGAACCGTCTGTACGGTATGAAAATCCTCAAACCCGCGCCCCTGCCCCAGAACCGAGATCGCCATACGCCAGTCGTCCAGCCCTGCCTGCCCTTCCCTGTCATCGCGCCGGATCCCCAACGCCGCACCCAGAAGACTCAGTATGGCCGAGCGGCCCGGCCACAGATGACTGCCACGCCGTTCATGCCCGGCAAGTTCGCCAAAGGCCCCCATCGGCGCGATCAACGCAAAGACCAGATAGTCAGGCATCAGGTGGCCCCTTGTTCCACACTGGCCCGCGCAAAGGCACGGATTTCGGCCAGACTGCCCTGCCCGGCCGAAACATTCATCACCGCCACAGCGTCATAGCAATCCTCATAAGCGGCGTTCATGTTGGCCGCTTCGGCTTCCAGCCTGGCAACCGAGGCGTTCAGCACGTCCTCGCCAGCCAAGGCATTCAGAAACGCCCCCGCCAGACTGCGGGGCTGCTGTGCACCGCTTTCGGCCCGGATATAGGCGGCGCGGGTCTGATGGGCATAGGAATTGCGCTTGCCCGACGGGGTGGCGGTTGCCAGGGCTTCGGCCAGCGCCTCGGTCGCGCAGGCAGCCAGCGCGGTGTCGCCGCCCAGATTTTCGATCAACAAACCCACATCGACACAGGCATAAAGGTAATAAACGCCCGAGCCGAACCCGGCCGAGCCGATGAATCCGGCCCCGGCATCTTCGGTCGGTTTCTTCAGATCATCCGCCGCAGAGTAATAATCATCCTCGGCCAAAGCCCTATGCGTGGTCAGGGCATGGCTGACCTGTACGGCGGCTTCGCGGTTGTAATCCGGACTGTCGGCTAGCATCCGGCCAAACATCGCAATATCCGCCGCCCCGTCCGCTGTGCGCAGGATGGTTTTCTTGTCAATCTCGGGCTTTTCGCCTGCGGCGATCTGCCGGGCCAGCGCCAAGGCAGCGGCCCGTTCATCCGGCGACACAAAGGCCAGTTGGCGGGACCGGATATGGCCCTTTTTCTCGGCCTCGGCATCGAATTTGCCAAAAATCACGGCGATTTCCTTGCCCGCCGCCTCGGCCTTGGCACCGTCGACCCCTTCAGCGGCCAGCGTGTCGCGCACGACTTCTCCAATCCGCTGGGTCCGCGCCCCGAGATGCCCCTCAAGGGCGGTTTGCATAACCGGCGACAGACGCGCCGCGCGTTTGATCGCCTGACTGGACAGGCGCAGGCGCGGCGTGCCGCCAAAACTGGCGGATTTAGGCGCACCCTGATCGTCCCGGTTGGGGTTTGATGGCGGATAGACGGTCAGGTAATGCAGTTGCAGAAAATGGCACATGATTCACTCTCCAGTTCTTGTTCCGTTAGGGCATCGCCTGCCCCGTAATAATCAAACGCCCATTGGGTACGCACCTTGTCGCCCCAGTAAAACAGATCGCTGCCCAATGCGGCCACATCGACGGCCCCCTTGACCTGCCCAAGCGCGCGCACCAACGGCTGACGCAGGCGGTCAGGGTCAGTTTCCCGGACCAGGGCATTGAACCTGAGCGGGCTGACCACCGGCTGATCTGATGGTCGGCCGAACTGCGCCGCGCCCCTGCGCCCTTTGCTGTGCTTGCAGGCCGCCAGCGCGACCGCGATCAGCGCCAGCCTGTCGGGGCGCGTGCGCAAATCAAACCCGTGCGCTGCCAGGCGCCGGTTCAGATCCAGCACCGCCGGGACCAGAACCGCATCCAATGGCGAGGAAACCCGCCTGAGCCGCGCCACAGTCGCACGTGCCGCGCCGTCCTGACCGTCAATCCACCGGTTCCACCAACCAAGGCACACCTGCCCCACGGTTTTTTCCGTCCCGCTCATGCGCTCTCCTTACTTTTTGCCGGTTTGGGCATCTCCAGCCCCAGTGCATTCCAGATATCCTTGCCCGCCCGGCCTCCGGTCAGCGCCGCTGTCAGCCGCCGCTTTGCCTTGGCGGCTTCCTCCTGACGTTGCGGCGTCATATCGGGCAGGCCCGGCAGGACCGCCGCATCGAACAAAGCCCGTGCAATCTTGGCCATATCGGCCAGCCAGCCTCGCGCCAGATCGTCGGGAATGCCGCCTTTCATCGAGGCCAGACGCGCCTCGAACGCCACTTGGGTTTCGGCAAAAATCGCCAGCCGGGCGCGGGCCCCTGCCCCGGTGCCGATCTCGGCCTCACCACAGCCCTGGGCCACGGTCGAAGCCAGCATCAGCGCGGCTTTCTCCGCCGCCTCAACCATATCCGCAGCCCTATCCATCGCCTCCAGATCCAGCCCGAAAACCGGCTGTTCTGACCAGAGGAAATCCAGTGGGCTCATATTGCTCATCGCCCATCCGGCCACCAGCAGGCGGCAGTCTTCGCCCTGACGCGCCGCGCGATACTGGTAAAGGTTACCGGCGATTTCGGCCCCCGTGGTCTGAAAGGTCACCCCCCGCCAGTTGCGATAGCCAAACGGGCCGGGTTTCGGGTGGCGCGGCAGTTTCTCGTCCTTGTGAAAATAGTAAGGGCTGAGCGGATGCACCCAACCGACATAATTCGTGCCCCAGGGTTTCTGGATCACGCCGGACACTCCCCTGACATCGCCGACCAGCCGCAACCGGCGCGGCTGGCCAAAAAACACCTCCGGTTCAGGCGGGCCGGTACCGTCGCCGGGGGGTACCTTGATTTGCTTCTGGTCAGAGACTTCGGTTTCCCGCATCCAGGGCAGGCGCGTCAGATCGGTCAGCGGCGCACCGTAAGGCACGTTGGCCCAGATCATCTCCCACAAGCCGCCCTCGGGCAAAACAAGCGTCACCATCGGCCCGCCACCCCGCATCGAGGTGCGATTGCCCGCCCCACCCGAGGGCGCAAAGGCCTGCAAGGTGAACAAGGCCATAGCAGCCAGAGGCAGCGGCAAAACACTGTAGCGGTCGCGCTTGACCATCAGATCGGCATTTTTCTTGGCCGTACTGCCGCCTGCACTGTCGATAAACAGCATGTCGGGTGGGTTAGGAGGTTCGTTAAACGATTGATAATCCTGCATAAACAAAGGTCCCGGCCCCAACAGGTTGAAGGCGGGCACCAAAGGGCGCAGCGCCCGTTGCAACGCCGCCTGATCCGGGCGGGCGCGGCTGGCGCGGGCGTTTAGTGGCGGGCAGGCCAGGTAAACAAGTCCGATCAGCAATTCATAACAGGCAAGCGTCAGATCCGGGCGCGGCCAGTCGAGCGAGGCGACCGTGGGGTCGGCGATCTGGTCCGGGCGGATCACATCCGGGCCGCCATCGGTGCGGCGGATCGGGATCCAGGGGTCGGTAATCAGGTTGAGCATAATGGCACTCTCATTAACAGCCAAATTCGTGCATTTTTTCTGGCGCAGTACAACCAGTGAATCTATTGACAGGCAATTTACAATCCTAGATTGTTTGTTTTGGGCGATTGGCCGCGTGATCGCCAGACCGTGGGTTCGAGTGCAATCCTCCGGCTCGGGCAGACTATGCCAGCCAAGTCCGACCAACCGTCTGTGTGGCGCGCGCCTTCATGTCACCAGACCGAGCGGGAGGTCTGGCGATCACGCGGCGGCCTGCGGCTTGATTCCGCGTGGTCAGATCAAATCGTTGACAATTGTCAACTTTCCCTCAGCAGCAACCCAAGCGACGGGTCATAGTGCAGCCCGTCACAGATCGTGCCATCTGCCGCCACCGGGGCCAGTATCAGCCGATCGCGCTTCCACTCAGGCCAACCCGCCTTGACAGCGGCAATCAGCGGTGCCGACTGATCGACCCCTTCCAGTTTGCTATAGCGGTATTCGCCAAGCTGGACCTCGGACGCGGCCCAGTCCCCTGCGCCTTCGGCCCAGGCCACCAGCCGGCCTTCGTGCTCACGCGCCAACACCAGCGTTACCTGCAGACGCCCAAGCCGGGTGCGGACCGCTTCATCGTCGAACACTCTTTGCAGGTTCTGCTGCATGTAGCCATCGCCCGGATCAGCCAGCAGATTGAGCGCGCTCTGACGTTCAGACAGGGCCTTGCCTTCGGTCTCGATCTCGGCCTGTTGCAATGGCTCGGGAAGCTCTGTGTCACGATGCACCGCTTCGATCAGATCGCGCAGGCCTTCGGGCGCCACAATCGCACCCGCGTCAAACACAGCCCTTGCCGTGCGCCATTGAACATCCGCGGGATAGACAAACGCCCCGCTGCCCAGAACCTCATGCAACCAGCGCCGGTTGGTCACTTTATCCGGGTCAGGCGACAGGATATGCAGAACCGGCCCCGCCACCGGGCGACGGGCGGCGGGACGGGTCTCCATATGCCGCCACAGACGCCCGGCGCGTTGGATCAGCGCCCCGATCGGGGCCAGATCGCTGACCATCACATCAAAATCCAGATCCAGCGATTGTTCCGCCACCTGCGTCGCGACCAGCACCTTTCCGGCGCGGCCCTGCCCCTTGGCTCCGAAACGGTTGAACGCCTCCTGCTCGTGCGACAGCCGGTCACACAGGGCAAACCGGGCGTGCAGAAGATCGGCCACTACCCCCTTGCTGCGCAGCAATTCAACTGCGGCAATCGCATCATCGACCGAGTTTCGCACCCAGATACAGGCAGCGTCGAGGCCAGCCGCCTGAGCAATCACCTCTGCCGCCGCATCCGCTGATGCCAGCCGCTCCACCTCAACCCGCCGGATCGAGGCCGGCACAGGCGCAATGGCCGCGTTCTGCACCCCCAGCCCCACCAGCGTCAGCGCCGGATAGGCCTGATCCTCAAGGGGATGTGTCCCGATGCCCAGGCCCTTTCGGAATGCAGCAATCAAGGCGTCACGCAGATCGAGCGGCAGAGTGGCGGTCATGATGATGACAGAGCCGCCCAGCATCGCCTGAAACCAGACCAGCCGTTCAAGCTGTGCCTTCATATAGGGGTCATAGGAATGCGCCTCGTCCACTACCAGCACCCGCTGCGACAGCGCGTGCAGCCTGAGGGTGCTGAATTTCGTCGGCAGGACCGCCATCAGAGCCTGATCAATGGTGCCAATGCCGATTTCAGCCAGCAGGACCAGTCGTCGGTCATCCGCCAGCCATGCGCCACAGGTCGGATCATCGCGCCCTGCGCTTTCGCGTCCGATGATGGACTGAAACCCCTGATGGCCCGAGGCCCGCCCGTGGGTCAGTGCCAGCGAGGGTGAGCCGCTGAACAGCCGAGATGCTATCGGCCGCAACCGGTCAAACATCGCGTTTGACGTGGCCATCGTCGGCAGGGCGAAGAACAAACCTTGCGCCTTTCCCGCCGCCATCATCCGCGCGGCCAGAATGACCGCCGCCTCGGTCTTGCCGGCACCCGTGGCATCTTCAATCAGGGCCATCATCGGCCCATCGGGCAGGGCGGCTTGTGCAACAGCCCGCTGCATCGGGCGCAAGGATTCTGCGGGCAGAATACGCCCCGCAGCCGCTGGATCGGGCCGCGCCGCGCCAAGATGCGCCGCAGAAATTGCCCACTCCGCTTTTTCAAGTGCCGCCTGCCAGTATTCCGGCGGCGCAATCGTTGCCGGCTGTGGTTCAAACCAGTCTGTATTGGACCCGATCCAGTCACATTGGGTCGTGAACCCGGCCAGCGCGAATGACAATGTGTTTATCGCCTCGTCTGACAGGCCTTCCATCTGTGCGAGGGGAAACAGATCAAGGATCTGCTCCGCAAAAATTGCGGCATCGCCCGCCGCCTCGGCCCCGATTTCAGCTTCCAGCTTGCAGATATCCCGACGCCCCAAAGCACCCGGCGGGCCGCCATGATGCCCGGAAACCGCCGCCACCAGTTGGCTCCGCGCGGCTTGGTCCAGCCCCAGCCGGTCGTCAAGCATCCGTTGCAGCGGAAACGAAAGGAAGTAATAGCTCAGCCGCCAGTGCCGGGATTTTGGCAAAGCCCCGTCCAGCATCGCCGCGAACGATGCGCTGACCTTTCCGATATCATGCAACGCAACCAGCGCACAGCAGGCCTGATCAAGCGCGGGCACCCCGGTCAGACTGCGCCGCGCGATCAGCCGCGCAGCGACCGCCCCGACATCCAGCATATGCCACAAGGCAGGATGCGGTTGGCCAGCCGGATTGGATTTGCCGGGCCAGCGGGCAACCTGCTCTGGGTGGATCGTGGTTTTCCGGTTCATCTGGCAGTCAGGCTACAATGCTTCCTCACAAGTGCGTTTTCCCTGGACGGCTCAACTGCATTGTATCATCCATCGCGAGCAAAAGCCTTCACCCGTCAGACAAGCATAACGGCTCTCAGTGGTCACGCATACCACTCGTTAAAGCGGTACGGCCCGGCTTACGCCCTTGCTTGCTTTACTGTCATGCTGCTTGATTGGGCGATTCCGGTGCATACCGAGCATTCGCAGAATTCGTGCCGGGACATACCCGTCATGCCACAAAACTTGAGAAACCGGGCCAAGGCCGTCTGCACGGTACCGGTCTTATTCATCGGGCGCACCTGGTTCGTTTCGCTGCCGTTTTCGGCCCAACCTAGGCGACGAAGCGCAGGTGGCCGACACCGGTTGGGTATATGATAACGGATACCGGATACGGGTTTTTGCCGAGAAGTTACTGAATTGGAAAACAGGTTGGCAGGCTGTGAAACAGACGGCCGTCTAGGATTACCCGCTCCAGCCAATCCCTGACAAACGGTCACATTCGCGTGGTTGGCAATCCCGGCGCTGGCATGGGCCGTACGGATCGGGTTATCTGCATGAAACCGCAAGCAACCGGAGTGCCGCGTGCATGAATATCCACCAGACCAACCTGCGCGATGAAGGCCAGAAATTCCGCCACCGCACCCGCACGGCGGATGGCCAGGTGCGCGCGTCGGTGGCGCTGCAGGAACCGTCGACGCTCTGGTTCAATACCGGCACGCTGTGCAATATCGAATGCGTCAATTGCTATATCGAAAGTTCGCCCAGAAACGATGCGCTGGTCTATCTGTCGCTGGCGGATGTCGCGGAGTATCTGGCTCAGATCGCCGCGCGGCGCTGGCCGGTGGGCGAGATCGGCTTTACCGGTGGCGAGCCGTTCATGAACCCCGATGCGCCCGCGATGTTGCGCCTGGCGCTTGAGCGGGGCTATCGCGTACTGGTGCTGACCAATGCGATGCGCCCGATGATGCGGCCCCGCATCCAAGATGCGCTGGCGGCGCTGATCGGCGAATATGGCGATCTTCTGACCTTCCGCATCTCGATCGACCATCCCGATCCGGCGAAGAACGATGCCATTCGCGGCGGCGGCAGCCATGCCGAGGCGCTTGCCGGCATGCGCTGGCTGCGCGATCGGGGCGCGCGGTGCCATGTTGCCGGACGCAATCTCTGGGACGAGACCGAGGCCGAATCCCGCGCCGGATTCGCCGCACTTTACGCCGCCGAGGGTTTTGCCATTGACGCGGAAAATCCCGGCGAAACCCTGCTGTTTCCCGAGATGGACGAAAGCGCGGATGTGCCCGAGATTACCAATGCCTGCTGGGGCATTCTGAACAAAAGCCCGCGCGACGTGATGTGTGCCAGCTCGCGCATGGTGGTGCGGCGCAAGGGCGCGGCGCGGCCGTCGGTGGTGGCCTGCACTCTGCTCCCCCATGACCTTGCCTTCGATATGGGTCCGAGCCTGGCCGAAGCGGAGGGCGATGTCTGGCTGAACCACCGCCATTGCGCGAAATTCTGCGTGCTGGGCGGGGCCTCGTGCAGCGTGTGATCACAAACGCCGCGACAGCGCCTCGTCAAGCACGCGGCGCACCAAAGCAAGGTCCACATCATCGGCCACGAAAGCCTCGCCGATATCGCGCGCCAGGATGAACCTCAGCTTGCCGGCCTGCACCTTCTTGTCCTGCGCCATCAGCGCCAGCAACCCATCGGCATCCGGCAAATCCCCTGCGATATCCGACAGTTCCGTCTTCATCTTCATGCTTCGCAAATGCGCCCTCACCCGGCTTGGGCATTCCTGCGAACACAAGCCCAGGCGTTGCGAGACCTCGAAGGCCAGGGCACAGCCGATGGCCACGCCTTCGCCGTGCAACAGCCGCGCGCCATAGCCGGTGGCGGCCTCCAGCGCATGGCCGAAGGTATGGCCGAGGTTCAGCAAGGCCCGCTCGCCGCGCTCATGCTCATCGCGCGCGACAATCGCCGCCTTCATCTCGCAGGATCGCCGCACCGCATGGATGCGCGCCGCCACGTCGCCCGCCGCCAGCGCGGGGCCGTTTTCCTCAAGCCAGGCGAAGAACCCGGCATCGCCCAGCAGACCGTATTTCACCACCTCGCCGTAACCGGCGATGAAATCGCGCGGCTCAAGCGTAGCCAATGCGCCGATATCCGCCAGCACGAGGGATGGTTGCGCGAAAGCCCCGATCAGGTTCTTGCCCTGGGGCGAGTTGATGCCGGTCTTGCCGCCGACCGACGAATCGACCTGCGCCAGCAGGCTGGTCGGCACCTGCACGAAGCGCACGCCGCGCCGCAGGATGGTAGCGGCAAAGCCGGTCAGATCGCCGATCACGCCGCCACCGAAGGCGATCACCATGTCGTCGCGCTCGATCTTTTCAGCGATCAGCCATTCCACCACTTGTTGCAGCGACGCCCAGTTCTTGGTGCCTTCGCCCGGGGCCAGCGTCAGGGTCTCCGCGTCAATCCCCTGCCCTGCCAGTGCCGCCAGCAGCGCCGGCAGATGCAGGCCTGCGACAGTCGCCTCGGTCACGATGGCAACCCTGGGGCGGCGCAGCAGCGGCGCGATTTCCGCCCCGGCGGCGGCAATCAGCCCCTCGCCGATGCGGATGTCGTAAGACCGCGGTCCGAGTTCTACGCGCAGGGTCTCGATGCTCATGTCAGGATACCTTCCTCAGCAGGCCGGAGGGATGCGCCAGCAAGGCGGCCAGCACCCGTTCGGCCATGTCCTGGACCGAAAAATTGGCATCCGCCTCGACGATCAGCCCGGCCTCGGCGTAAAATGGCTCGCGGCTGTCCAGCAATTCATGCAGTTTCGCCTTTGGATCGGGCACCATCAGCAAGGGCCTTGTGGTCTTGTGGCGCACGCGCGACCACAACAGATCGCGATCCGCCTTCAGCCAGACCGCCAGCCCGCGTTCGGCGATGATGGCGCGGTTGGCCGCGTTCAGGAACGCACCGCCGCCGGTGGACAGGATGCAGGGCGCATCGTCCAGCAGCCGCGCCAGCACCAGCGCCTCTTTCTCGCGAAAGAACGCCTCGCCATAGCATTCAAACACTTCCGCGATGGTCAGGTTGGCGGCTTTCTCGATCTCGGCATCGGAATCGATGAACGGAACCGCGATCGCCTTGGCCAGAGCGGTGCCAACGGCGGTCTTGCCGGCACCCATCATGCCGACCATCACCACCGTTTTCGTCAGCTTGTAGCGCGACATTCCGCCGAGACCCCGGAGCCTGGTAAAAGTTTCGCGCCTGAATGGCGTGAAATCACCGGCAAAGCAAGGTATAGTGCCCGGAGCGAAGCAAGAGGCGGCCAGTCAAGGGGCCGCCCGGACAAGAGGCGAATGCAGAATTCATGGGGCGGATCATCAAGTGGCTGTTCATCCTGATCGTGTTGTTGGCACTGGTGGTGCTGGGATATGCGCTGTTCGGCGATTTTTCGGCACCGGGCGAAGACGTGACGAAACCGGTGGTGATTGATGTCGATTAGGGCGATCTGGCTGGCGGGCCTGTTGCTGGCCGCGATGCCGGCTCTGGCCCAGGATGCGCCGATGTCGGCCATCGACTGGCTGTCGAAATCGGTGCGCGACAAGCCGGTGCCGCAACCGGAACCCGATCAGACGGGCGAACCGGTCATCACCGACACCATCGAGGTGACGACGCTGGAGGCGATCCGCAAGGATTCAGTCGGCCTGCTGCCGGGATCGGTGTCCGGCCTGCCGCAGGATTTCTGGGGCAGTTCGCAGACCGGTACGATCAGCACCCTGATCGCGCAACAACCCGTAGACAGCCTGCCCGAAATGTTGTCGCTTCTGTACACGATCCTGCTGGCCGAGGTGGACGCCCCGGCGGATGAAGGAACAGGCTCGACCCTTTTGCTGGCACGCACCGACAAGCTGCTTGACCTAGGTGCGTTACAACAGGCGCAGGCGCTGCTGGAACGCGCCGGACCGACCGAGGCCGAGATTTTCCGCCGCTGGTTCGATGTCAGCCTGCTGACCGGGCACGAGGATTACGCCTGCACCGCGATGCGCGCCGCGCCGGGTTTTGCGCCGACGATGAAGGCGCGGGTGTTCTGCCTGGCCCGCAACGGCGACTGGAACGCCGCCGCGCTGACGCTCGCCACCGGTGAGACGCTTGGCTATATCTCGCAGCCCGAGGCCGATCTGATGGCGCGATTCCTCGACCCCGGTATGTTCGAGGCCGAGGTTGATCTGCCGCCGCCCGAGCGCCTGACGCCGCTGGAATTCATCATGCGCGAGGCCATCGCCCAGCCCCGCCCGCCGGGGGCTTTGCCGCTGGCCTTCGTCAATGCCGATCTGGCCCCCTCGGCCCCCTGGCGCAGCAAGCTTGGCGCGGCGGAACGCCTGGTGCGCTCGCAGGCTTTGTCGGAAAATATCCTGTTCGATCTTTATACCGAACGTCAGGCAGCGGCTTCGGGCGGCATCTGGAACCGGGTTGAAGCAATCCAGGCCTTCGACGTGGCGCTGCTGGCGGGGGATCGCAAGGCCATCGCCGCCAGCCTGCCCGTGGCCTATCAGGCAATGCAGGAGGTGGCGCTGGAAGTGCCCTTCGCGCGGCGCTACGGCGACCGGCTGGCGATGTTCGACCTGGATGGTCCCGCCCGCACCACCGCGTTCCGGGTTGCCATGCTGTCGGACGGGTTCGAGGATGCGGCGGCGCGGTTCAGCCCCGAGGATCCGCGCGACATCTTCGTGCGTGGCCTCGCCGCCGGGGCCATCGGCGGGCTGGAGCCGCCGGGCATTCTGGGCGCGGCCATTTCGCGCGCCTTCCTGCAGCCGATGCCGGAGGGGCCGCTGCGCGATCTGCTGGCCGCCGGGCAACTGGGCGAGGCGATCCTGCGGGCCATGCTGTTGCTGAAGGGCGAGGCCTTTGGCGATCCCGGCGACATCACCGCCGCGCTGTCGGTGTTTCGCGCTGTCGGTCTGGAAAACGAGGCACGTCGCATCGCCATCCAGTTGCTGCTGCTGGAGCGTCGCGGATGAAGGCGCGAAGCTGGCTGGTGCCGTTTCTGGACTCGGCCCGCGCCGAACTGGCCGCCGCCGACAACACGATCCGCGCCTATGCCAGCGATCTTGGCGATTTCGCGGAGCATCTGGCAAGGCGCAAGCTGGATTTCACATCCGCCATGCGCGGCGATATCGAGGCGTACCTGATCGCGCTGGATCATGCCGGGCTGGCCCCTGCCACCCGCGCGCGCCGTTTGTCGGCGATCCGCCAGCTTTATCGCTTTGCGTATGGGGAAGGCTGGCGCAGCGACAATCCCGCCGCCCCGATCAAGGGCCCGAAAAAGCCCCGCCGCCTGCCGAAAACCCTGAGCGTGGCGGATGTGGACCGCCTGCTGAATGCCGCGGCGGAAATCGGGGCATCGCAGGCGGACCGCACGCGCAATGCCTGCCTGTTTCAACTGCTTTACGCCACCGGCATGCGGGTCAGCGAGCTGGTATCGCTGCCGGTGGCGGCGGTGCGGGGCGATCCGCGCATGCTGCTGGTGCGCGGCAAGGGCGGCAAGGAACGCATGGTGCCCCTGACGCCACCGGCGCGGGCGGCGGTGAGCACCTGGCTGGTCGCACGGGATGCGGCGGAAGAAATGTCACGCAAGAAGGGCCGCGCGGCCTCGGCCTATCTGTTTCCCGGCAATGGCAAGGGCGGTCATCTGACGCGGATACGCTTCTATACGCTGGTGAAAGAGGCCGCACTGGCCGCCGGTATCGCGCCCGAAGGTGTGACACCCCATACCCTGCGCCACGCTTTCGCCAGCCATCTGCTGGCCAATGGTGCCGATTTGCGGGTGATCCAGACCTTGCTGGGCCATGCCGATATTTCCACCACCGAGATCTATACCCATGTGCTGGACGAGCGCCTGAAAGACCTGGTGCATAGCCATCATCCGCTGGCCAGGGACGATCCGGGCTGACGCCGTCGCAATCAGCGGCGCATTGCTTTCGGCAGAACATCCTCGGCAGGCCAGAATCCGGTTTTCAGGGCGGTCTCATAGCCTTGCGTCAGCCCCGCTTTGGCCATCGCGGCGGCGGCGGCGGCGAAATCATACTCAAGGCGCTCGATCCGCACCTCGCCGTCTTCCAGCACGACAAAGCTGGTTTCCGGCTGTCCGTCATGCGGTGGCATGCCGATACTGCCGGCGTTGATCCAGCGGATACCGTCGATCGAGCGGCTGAACGGAATGCCGCTATGGCCTGCGATCACCCCGTCAATCGCGCCAACTTCTTCCTGCAGGATGCTGATTTCGTGCCAGAAATCATCTTCCGGCGTGATCGGCCACAAAAACCGCGCAATATCGCCGGCACCGCCGTGGATCACCACGTAGCGTTTTGCACAATGGCGCAGCACGATCCGGTCGGGCCTTGCCCCCAGCCAGTCGCGTGCCTCAGGGTTCAATCCGGCGGTGGCATGGGCGTACCAGTCCCTGGCCATCAGGTCACAAGCCGATCCTGCATCGTAGCCGCAGCCGCAATCGGGCGCGCGTGCGGCAAGCTGCTTTTCGGTATTGCCCGCCAGCACCGTTCCCCCGGCCTCGCGTACCAGCGCGAGCGTCGCTGCCGGATCGGCGCAAAAGGCCATGATATCGCCGGTGCAGATGCGCCGCTCGGGCGGAATGCCGGCCTGATCGGCCCAGGCAAACATCGCCCTGGTCGCCTGAAGGTTGGAATATGGGCCGCCATAGAGCAGCACCGGCGCATCGAGCGTACCGAGATTGTGGATATTCAGGCGTTGTGCCTCACTTGCAGCCAATGGTCTTTGCCCCCATAACAAGGATGCCTGTGACAACTGGATATTTACGCCGCCATGCAAAGCCCCGCCAGTGAAGTTTTCGTCCTTGATGCCGCATTCTGGCTGATCATCGTGGCGATCATCACCCTTTTGTTTCTGTCGGCGTTCTTTTCCGGCTCGGAAACCGCGCTGACAGCGGCCAGCCGGGGCAAGCTGAAATCAATGGTCGATCGCGGCTCGCGCGGGGCGGCGCTGGCGCTGAAGGTGACGGAAGACACCGAACGCCTGATCGGTGCGGTGCTGTTGGGCAACAACCTGGTCAATATCCTGGCGGCGGCCCTGGCCACCAGCCTGTTCACGCGGCTGTTCGGCGATAGCGGCGTGGCGCTGGCGACGCTGGTGATGACCCTTCTGGTGCTGATCTTCGCCGAGGTTCTGCCGAAAACCTACGCCATCACCAATCCGGAAACGGCGGCATCGCGGGTATCGCCGATCATCTCGGTGCTCGTGCTGGTGCTGTCGCCGGTCGTGACGGCGGTACGCTGGTATGTCCGCCTGACGCTGCGCGCCTTCGGCGTGCGCACCGATCCCGGCGAGGCCGTGCTGGCGGTGCATGAGGAAATTGCCGGCACGATTTCGCTGGGTCATTCCGAGGGCGCGGTGATGAAGGACGACCGTGACCGCCTGCTGGGGGCGCTCGATCTGAAACACCGCACGGTCGAAGAGATCATGCTGCACCGCTCGGCCATCGAGATGATCGACGCCGATGCCGCGCCGCAGGCGATCCTGGATCAGTGCCTTCGGTCACATTTCACGCGCCTGCCGGTCTACAAGGGCGAACAGGAAAACGTCGTGGGTGTGGTACATGCCCGCGACCTCTTGCGCGCGGTTCACAAACTGGGTGGCGAAAGCGGATCGGTCGATTTCCGGGTGCTGGACGTGGCAATGAAGCCCTATTTCGTGCCGGAAACCACCACGCTGGACGACCAGATGCGCGAATTTCTGCGCCGCCGCGCGCATTTCGCGCTGGTGGTGGATGAATATGGCGCCCTGCAGGGGCTGATCACGCTGGAGGATATCCTGGAAGAAATCGTCGGCGAGATTTCTGACGAACACGACAAGGCCACCGACCTGCCGATTGAACGTTCTGATGACGGGCAATGCGTGGTCGATGGCGGCATGACCATCCGCGACCTCAACCGCGCCACCGACTGGCACCTGCCGGATGACCACGCCAATACCGTGGCCGGGCTGGTGATCCATGAAAGCCAGTCGATCCCCAGCGTCGGCCAGGTGTTCAGCTTCCACGGTTTCCGCTTCGAGGTGACCGGACGCCAGCAGAACCGCATCTCGCGGCTGAAAATCCGCCCGCTATAGGGCATTTGCG
Organism: Paracoccaceae bacterium; assembly: GCA_019911965.1. Lineage (GTDB taxonomy): Bacteria > Pseudomonadota > Alphaproteobacteria > Rhodobacterales > Rhodobacteraceae > UBA5972. Next base: position 17,173 of record JAIOJF010000026.1, read on the forward strand.
TCGGGCCGGGTACGCTGTTCAGGCCAGACGCAACACGCCCTAACGTGCCTTGAACAACCCGCCAAGGATACCGCGCACCAATGCGGAACCGGTGCGGGTGCCGATGGAGCGTGCCATTGATTTGGCGAATGCCTCGCCCACGCTGTCGCCGCGTCGTTTGGCGGTGGAGCGGCTGACCCTTGCCCCGGAATAGCGCCGCGCGGTGTTGAATTCGCGGGCGGCGGGATCGCCGGTTTCTGCCTCGTCCTCGGCGCTTGCGGCGGCGGCAGCGGCCTGTTCGGCGCGCTTTTTCAGCACCTCATAGGCGCTTTCACGATCCACGGTTTCCTCGTACAGCCCCGCCACCGGCGAGGCGGCGATGAAGCCCGCGCGTTCCGTTTCGGTGATCGGGCCGAGCTGCGATGATGGCGGGCGGATCAGCACCCGTTCCACCACCGATGGCACGCCCTTTTTCTGCAAGGTGGACACCAGCGCCTCGCCCACCCCGACCTCGCGGATCGCCGCTTCGGTATCAAAGGCCGGATTCGGGCGGAAGGTTTCGGCGGCGGCGCGTAACGCGCGCTGATCGCGCGGCGTATAGGCCCTGAGCGCATGCTGGATGCGGTTGCCCATCTGGCCCAGGATATCCTCGGGCACATCCGCCGGATTCTGGGTGATGAACCAGACCGAAACGCCCTTGGAGCGGATCAGCCGCGCCACCTGTTCCACCTTGTCCAGTAGCGCCTTGGGGGCATCGTCGAACAACAGATGCGCCTCGTCAAAGAAGAACACCAGTTTCGGCTTGTCGGGATCGCCGACCTCGGGCAGGTCCTCGAACAATTCCGACAACAGCCATAACAGGAAGGTCGCGTAAAGCCGGGGCGACGACATCAGCTTGTCCGCCGCCAGCACGTTGATGCGGCCCCGCCCGTCCGGCGTTGCCTGCATCAGATCGGACAATTGCAGCGCCGGTTCGCCAAACAGCCGCGCCCCGCCCTGGTTTTCCAGCACCAGCAGGCGGCGCTGGATCGCCCCGATCGAGGCGGTGGCGATATTGCCGTAGCGAAGGGACAAAGGCTTGGCATTCTCGCCCAGCCAGACCAGCATCGCCTGCAAATCCTTCAGGTCCAACAGGGCAAGCCCCTGTTCATCGGCCACGCGGAAGGCGATGTTGACAATGCCCTCCTGCGCCTCGCTCAGTTCCAGCAGACGCGAGATCAGCAGCGGGCCCATCTCCGACACCGTGGTGCGCACCGGATGGCCCTGCTCGCCGAACACGTCCCAGAAGGTGACGGGGAAGGCATCGTAGCCGTATTCGTCAAAGCCGATGGTGGCGGCGCGGCTAGTGAAGGCGTCGTGCAGCTTGAAATCCGCGCGGCCCGCGCGGGCCAGCCCCGACAGATCGCCCTTCACATCGGCCAGAAACACCGGCACACCGCGCGCGGCGAAACTTTCCGCCAGGATTTGCAGCGTGACCGTCTTGCCGGTGCCGGTGGCCCCGGTGATCAGGCCGTGGCGGTTGGCATATTTCAGCAGCAATTCCTCCGGTGTGGCATAGCCAGCACCCCCGCCACCGATGAAAATCCGGTCCGTTTCGGTCATGTTCCGCCCCGTCTTGCCTGTTTGTTGCCCCGGCAACATAAACTGTTAAGCCATTTGTGCCATGCTTGAAATGCGCCGGTGGTTCAATGTTGTTCCGGTGTGGTTTACTTCCTCCCTGTTGACTGGCCGCGCCGATTTGCGCGGCCTTTTTTTGCCGCCGATTGTTTCCGTTTCACGAACAATCGGTTTGATATATTTACCTATTTCCGTTTTTGCCATGTTGACCGGTGATCCGGCTTGACGTAATGTCACAGGCAAGAATTGGTCGGCCGGTCCGGCAGGGAGAACCGCAAAAAGCGGAAAAAGGGGGCGCTGAATTGCGCCCCCTTTTTTTCAGGCTTCGCCCCGGGCCTGCAACCATCGGCGCGATCCTGCCCAGCCGGGTGGAGATGGCGAAGTTTTGAACTGACAGCGCGCCTCAGGCGCGGTAAATGCGCTCGTAGTCGAGCCAATGAAACGGGAGAACCGATGAAACCCTTCGTGAAACTGAGCGCCCTGGCATTGGGCGTGGCAATGGCGGCCCCTTCGTTCGCCCAGGATACATCCCAGGCGGGGACAGACCAGTTCCCGATCGGCCAGGAACAGGAAATCCAGGTTGGCCAGACCTATCTGGTGGAAAAGAAAGGCGCATGGGAAATCCGCTGCGTCAAGGTCGAGGAAGGCGCCGAGCCTTGCCATATCTACCAGTTGCTGAAGAATACCGATGGCGATCCGGTCGCGGAAATCAGCATCTTTCATCTTCCCGGCGGCGGCGCCGCCATTGCCGGCGCAACCGCGATCACGCCCCTGGGCACGCTGCTGACCGCCGGTGTGAAATTGCAGATCGAGGATGAAAAGCCCAAGGTCTATCCGTTCAACTGGTGCGAAGGCGTGGGCTGTATTTCCCGCATGGGCCTGACCGGTCTGGAAATCCAGAAAATGAAAAAAGGCTCGGTCGCCGAATTCACCATTGTCTCGATTGCAGCGCAGGACCAGCCGGTGACCCTGAAGATGGACCTGAACGGCTTCAGCGACGCGTTCACGGCGGTGCTGGTCAAATAGCAGGCGTCCGGCGCTAGATACGTTTCAGCGCCAGAACCGCGTTCAGCCCGCCAAACGCGAATGCATTGCTCAGCGCGGCCCCGATGCGGGCCGCGCGGGCCTCGTTCGCCACCACGTCCAGCGGGCAGTCCGGGTCCGCCCGGCGGTAACCTATGGTGGGCGCGATCACCCCGTCCCGCAGCGCCATGATGCAGGCCAGCAATTCCACCGCCCCGGTGCCGCCGATCAGATGGCCGTGCATCGACTTGGTCGAGGACATCAGCAGATCGTCGCAATGGCTGCCAAAGACCGCCCGCACGGCGGCGCATTCGGTGCGGTCGTTCAGCGTGGTGCCGGTGCCGTGGGCGTTGATGTAGCCGATGGCCTCGGGCGGCAGGCGGGCATCCCTCAGCGCCCCCCTGATGGCCCGCGCCGCCCCTTCCTCGGACGGCGTGACAATGTCACAGGAATCCGAGGTCATGGCGAAACCCGCAAGTTCTGCCAGTATTTCGGCCCCGCGGGCGCGGGCATGCTCGTAATCCTCGAACACGAACAAGGCCGCGCCCTCGCCCTGGACCATGCCGTTGCGATCCGCCGAGAACGGGCGGCACGCATCGGGCGACATAACGCGCAAGCCCTCCCAGGCCTTGATGCCGCCGAAACACAGCATCGATTCCGCGCCACCCGTCAGCATCACCCTGCTGGCCCCGCTGCGCACCAGATGGAACGCCTGCCCCATCGCGTGATTGGACGAGGCACAGGCGGTAGCCACGGTATAGGACGGTCCGCGCAGGTTATGTTGCATCGATACATGGCTGGCGGCGGCGTTGTTCATCAGGCGCGGCACCACGAAGGGATGCACCCGGTTCCTGCCCTCGCCATAGACCGCGCGGTAATTCTCGTCCTGTGTCACCAATCCGCCGCCGGCGGTGCCGAGCACCACGCCGGCCTGATCCGCCAGCTCGCCATCGAACACCAGGCCCGATTGCGCGATGGCCTCGCCAGCCGCGACCAGCGCGAATTGCGTGAACCTGTCATAAAGCGGCAATTGCTGGCGGGTGAAATGCACTTCGGGTTGAAAACCCCTCACCTGCCCGGCGATGCGGATGCTCAACCTGTCAACATCCGGGATATCCAGCGCGCCAATTCCGAGGCGGGCATTGCGGAACCCGTCCAGCGTTTCGGCGACATTCGTGCCAAGTGGATTGATCGTGCCCTGGCCGGTGATGACAACCCGTCTCATGCCTGGCGCGTCATCCGGCCTTGGCGGCGATCAGCTGCGCCACCGCCTCGATCACGGCGGCAACGTCCTTCAGCGGAAAATCGCGGTCTCCGGCCTCGTTGGCGTTGAAGGGTACGGTGATGTCGAATTGTTCCTCGATGGCGAAAACCGCCTCGACCATGCCGAGGGAATCGATGCCGAGATCATCAAGTGTGCGGTCCGGGGTCACGTCGGACACATCAAGAACCGCCTGCTCCGCGATGATCGCAATGACTTTTTCGCTGATCGACTGCGTCATGGGAGCCCTCCCGCCAGTTGCAACAGGCTTAGGAGTTTTCGATAAGCTTTGAAACCTGTTTCTGCAAGTCCGCGACCTTCTGCACCAGCCTTGGCAGACGCCGGATCGCCTTGTAGCTTTCGACATTGCGTTCCAGCGGCATCGCCGGATAGCCCATCATCAGCCGCCCGGCAGGCACATTCGACAGGATCATGGTCGAGGCCGCGGCAATCACGTCATCGCCGATGACCAGATGGTCGATCACCCCGGCCTTGCCGCCCAGCACCACCCGGTCGCCCAGGACGGCGGAACCGGCCACGGCGGTGTGGCCGCACAGCATGCAGTCGCGGCCGAGCCGCACGTTGTGGCCGATCTGCACATGGTTGTCGATCTTGGTGCCGTCCCCGACAAAGGTATCGGCAATCGTGCCCTTGTCGATGGCGGAACAGACGCCAAGCTCGACATCATTGCCCACCCGGACCGACCCGTTTGAAGATATCCGCGCGTAAGATTGCGGGCGCGCGCTGCCGCTGATGCGAAATTCGCGGCGGGCTTCCTCCACCGCGCCGGGTTCGGGGGTGACGAAGGAGAAACCATCGCCGCCGATCACCGAATTGTAATGGCCGATGAAATTGTTGCCGATCACCACCCGGCTGCCGATCCGCATGCCGGAATGCAGCAAGGCATTGTCGCCAATCCGGGCATGTTCCGCGATGGTGACCTGGCCTTCGATCCGCACCTTGCCACCGATCACCACATGCGCGCCGATCACCGTGAACGGGCCGATATGGGCATCTGGCGCGATGCTGGCGCTGGGGTCGATCACCGCCGTGGGGTGGATGCCCGGCAGCATCTCGGGCGGGCGTTCAAAGGCCGCCGTGATCCCGGCCAGCGCATATCGCGGACGGGTGACGAAGATCGCCGCCTCCAGTCCCAGCGCCTTCCAGTCGGCCCCCGACCACAGGACCGCCGCGCGGGCCGAACCCTTGGCCAGATCCTCGGCATAGGTCGGGTCCATCGCCAGCGCCAGATCGCCCGGCCCGGCCGAGGCAGGCTCGGCGGCTCGGGTGACGCTCAGATCAATACGCCCGGCGGATTTGGCCCCGAGGGCCGTGGCGATTTCCTGAATGGTGTAGCTCATCCGAACGCAATCTCCGCGCCTGTGATCACGAAAAAGGGCGACCGGCCAGACCGGTCGCCCGAAACTGCCTGTCCGGCGGCAATCCTAGCCGCGCACGGCGCGCAACACCACCCCGGCCTTGACCAATTCACCGAACACCATGTGGTCGCGGCCATAGATGTCGTCGCGGTAATTCGGGCGGCCCGACGCTGTGACCCAGGCGGTGTGGTAGGTCAGGTAGATCGGGATCGACCTGGCCAGATCGACCACGGTTTCCTGCCCGGTATCGAGGATCGAGTGGAACTGCCCCTTGGGATCGGATGTCTGCTTGCGCAGCAGGGTATAGGCCAGATCGAACGGTTTCTGCACCCGCACGCAACCGTGGCTGAAGGCGCGGCCATCGCGCGCGAAGAGGGATTTTGACGGCGTATCATGCAGATAGACGTTGAAACGGTTGGGGAACATGAACTTGACCTTGCCAAGCGCATTGCCCGCACTCGGCGGCTGTTTCAGATCGAAGGGGAAACGCTGCCCGGGGGTGAACTGCGAATAATCGATCTGCGTTGAATCCACCTGGCGGCCGGATGCGTCATACATCCTGAGGCCCTGGCGCACCAGCGCGGCCGGGTTCTTCTGCAACATCGGCAGGTATTCCCGGCTGGCGATGGATTGCGGCACATTCCATGTCGGATTGATGACCATATGGGTCATCTCGTCGTTGAATTCCGGGGTGCGGTAGCGGCTGGAAGCCTTGCCGATCACCACGCGGGTATCCAGCGTCACCTTGCCGTTATCCATCACGAAGGCCCGCTGATCGGCCTGGTTGACGAAGATATGCCGGTTGCCACGGTCGAAGTTCAGCCAGCGCTGGCGTTCAAGTCCGATAATCACCTGTTGCAGGCGGGACTGGGCGGAAACGTTCAGCGCGTCGATCGTGCCACCACCGGCCACGCCATCGGGGTTCAGCCCGTGATCGATCTGGAACTGCGTCACCGCTTTTTCCAGGCCTTCGTCGAATTCCGGCGAATTGCCGAGATTCTTGTGGCCCATCGCCGTCAGGCGGGCCCGCAGCAATACCACTGAATCACCCTTGCTGCCGAGCTTCAGCTTGCGGTTCGGCACCTTGTCGCCCCAGCCGCCGCTGCCCAGAACCTTTTCCAGACGCGCCTTTTCCTTCATCAGGCGGGCATAATCGGGATGTTTCGGCGGCAGCGCCTTCAGGAAGGCGCGCGGATTGCTTTTCAGGAACGCCTCCAGCGTGGCGATGCGGCCACGGCGCGGTGCCTTTGTGTCAATATCCGCCGACAGGCGCGACGGGTCCAGGATACCGGACTGGATATCCTGCGCATATTGCAGGAATTTCTGGGTCGTCTGCACCTCCAGCTCGCCGCGCTGGCGGGCCGACTGGATGCTGGCGAAGCTGGCCTTGATCTCGTTCGCGTCATAGCGACCGGTCGGCAGGCCGTGATCGCCGGCCCTTGCGGCGGCCTCGATAAAGGCGCGGCGGCGCGAGGTGCCGCTGGATTCCGTCCAGATCGGGCGGAAATCGCGGGCCTTGTAGAATTCCAGCACTTCTGCGTCGTTCTGGGCTGCCAGTGCGATGGCCTGCTTGAATGCGGTGCTCTGCGTGGCGGCGGAAACCGGTCTGGCAAATCCGAATGCCAGTGCGACAACTGCCACGATCGTCATCAGCGACCAAATGCCGCGCGAAAACCTCTGCTGCGATACTGCGCTCGAAACTGCCATCTTGACCCTCACAATCCCGGGAAATGCCTGCGGCTTCCCCAATACGTCTTTTACGCCACTATATATGGTGCAGGGCCACGCCCCAAGTCCATTCACAATCCTGACAGGAAGTGGTTCGGTGCAATCTGTGCCCATTTTGCAAACAGTGCGGAGGGACCGGTTGCATTGTCATGGCATTGGCAAAAACCCGCCGAAAAACCGGGCAGGCTTAATTGTTTCCAAACTTATCCTTGGTCTGCGATTCGTTTTATGGCATAAATTGCCTGCACTTGGGGGATACGTGCAGACTAGAGCTGTGGCGAAGCAGCTGAACGTGGGACAGGCAGAAGTCAGATGAATACGACGACAAGCGGACAGTTTTCCCGTCGCACCCTGCTGGGCGTGTTTGCCAGCATGGCCGTGACGGCAGCACCGGTTTATTCCAGTACATTCGGATTTCTGAAAGGTTCGGGCGATATCCGCAAGATTTCGATGCGCTCGCCCCGGACCGGCGAAAGCATGGAGACGATCTACTGGATCGAAGGTGAATATATCAAGGAGGCGCTGAAGGAGATCAATCACTTCATGCGCGACTGGCGCGAAGATTCCGTCGTGCGCATGGATGCGCGCAATATCGACATCATCGCCGCCTCGCACCGCCTGCTGGATACCACCGAACCTTTCCAGTTATTGTCGGGCTATCGCAGCCCGCATACCAACGCCATGCTGCGGTCGCGCAGCCGGGGCGTTGCCAAGAATTCCCTTCATATGAAGGGGATGGCGGCTGATCTTCGTCTGAATTCACGTTCCGTCAGCCAAGTGGCCCGCGCCGGTGCGGCGTGCAGTTCCGGAGGGGTTGGAAAATACTCCCGTTCCAACTTCGTCCACATGGATTGCGGGGCCGTCCGGACCTGGGGTCGCTGATCTTCTCCTGTCGGCAACCCACGACTGCATCTTGAACCCGCCAGATCATCGGCGGGTTTTTTATGGGCAGCACCTCAGCGGCGCACCGCGCCGTTGCCTTCAACGAGATATTTGAACGAGGTCAGTTGCGCCGCCCCGACCGGGCCGCGCGCATGCAGCTTGCCGGTGGCGATGCCGATTTCCGCTCCCATGCCGAATTCGCCGCCATCGGCGAACTGGGTCGAGGCGTTGCGCATCAGGATGGCGCTGTCGAGATTGGCGAAAAACCGCTCGGCGGTGGCGTCATTGCCGGTCAGGATCGCGTCGGTATGCTGCGAGCCATAGGCGCGGATATGCGCGATCGCCTGGTCGACGCCATCGACCAGTTTCACCGCGATGATCATGTCCAGAAACTCGCGCCCGAAATCATCCGGCGCCGCCTTGACGGTTCCGGGTATTTTCAACAATTCGCCCGTCGTGCGCACCTCGACCCCGGCTTTCAGCAAATCCTCGATCAGCACCGCGCCGTGGCGGGTGTAGAATTGCCAGTCGATCAAAAGGCATTCCGCCGCGCCGCAGATGCCGGTGCGCCGGGTCTTGGCGTTCATCACCACCTTGCGGGCCATCTCAGGGTCGGCATCGCGGTCGGCATAGACATGGCATATGCCTTCCAGATGCGCGAATACCGGCACCCGTGCCTCGGCCTGTACGCGGCCGACCAGCCCCTTGCCGCCGCGCGGCACGATCACGTCGATATCGCGCGTCATGGTCAGCATCTCGCCCACCGCCGCGCGGTCGCGGGTGGGGACAAGCTGGATCGCCTCGGCGGGCAGTTTCGCCGATTTCAGCCCCTTGACCAGGCAGTCATGGATCGCCCGGCTGGAATGGAAACTTTCCGAGCCACCGCGCAGGATCACCGCATTGCCCGCCTTCAGGCACAGGGCACCGGCATCGGCGGTGACGTTCGGGCGGCTTTCATAGATCACCCCGATCACCCCCAGCGGCGTGCGGACCCGGCGGATATGCAGCCCCGACGGCATGTCCCATTCCGCCAGCACCTCGCCCACCGGATCGGCCTGTTCGGCAACCGCGCGCAGGCTGTCGACGATACCGCGAATGCGGTCCTCATCCAGCATCAGACGATCGATCATCGCCGGGCTCAGGCCCTTTTCCTCAGCATAGGCAAGGTCTTCGGCATTGGCATCCATGATCGCAGCCCGCCCGGACCAGACATAATCCGCCGCCCCGATCAGGGCTGCATGTTTGCGTTCGGCGCTGCAAACCGCCAGTTCGCTTGCGGCGGCGCGGGCTTTCGCGCCGATCTCGGCCATGATCGCCTTGATGTCTTCGCCCTTGGTCATAGCACCATGTCGTCCCTGTGAATGAGCGCCGCGCGCCCCGGATAGCCCAGGATGGCGGCGATGTCGCGGCTGTGGCGGCCCCGGATCGCCTCGGCTTCGGCGGCATCGTAACCGGCCAGCCCCTTGCCCAGAACCTGCCCCGCCGGGCCAAGAATGGCAACCGGATCGCCGCGTTGAAAGCGCCCGGTCAGCGCCGTTACCCCGGCAGGCAGCAGCGATTTGCCATCCGCCAGCGCCCGCGCCGCGCCGGCATCGACATGCACCTCGCCTTTCGGTTTCATCGCCCCGATCCAGCGCTTGCGCGCCACCTGCGGATCGCCAAGCGGGGCAAACCTGGTATGGCGCGCACCGTCCCTCAGCGCCTGCAATGGGCCGGGTTGGTCGCCTTCCATGATGATCAGCGCGCAGCCCGCGGCGGTGGCGGTGCGCGCGGCCATCAGCTTGGTCTTCATGCCACCCTTGGAGGTCTGCGAGATCGCCTCGCCCGCCATCGCCTCGATCTCGGGCGTGATCGCGGGAACCTCCGGGATATGCCGGGCATCGGGGTCGGTTTTCGGATTGCCGGTATAAAGCCCATCGACATCCGACAACAGGATCAGCAGATCCGCGCCCGCCATGCCCGCCACCTGTGCCGCCAGCCGGTCATTATCGCCAAAGCGGATTTCATCGGTGGCGACCGTGTCGTTTTCGTTGACGATCGGTACAACGCCCAGTGACAGCAGCATTTCCAGCGTGGCGCGGCTGTTGAGATACCGCCGCCGGTTGGTGCTGTCTTCCAGCGTCACCAGCACCTGCGCGGTGGTGATGGCATGCGGTGCCAGCACTTCCTCATAGGCGCGTGCCAGCCGGATCTGGCCGACCGCCGCCGCCGCCTGGCTTTGCTCCAGCGACAGGGCACCGCCGGGCAGCCCCAGCACCCGCCGCCCAAGCGCGATGGACCCCGACGAGACGATCAGCACATCCATGCCCGCAGCCTTGGCCGCCGCGACATCCGCCGCCAGCGCCTTCAGCCAGTCCAGCCGCAAGGCACCGCTGGCATTATCGACCAGAAGCGCCGAGCCGATTTTCAGAACCAGTCGGCGCACCGAGGCCAGCGGGGTCAGGGACGCCACGTTTCAGGCTCCTCGCCCGCGGTTGCCAGAATGCGGGCGCGCTCCCCGATGCGGGCGCGCAATTCGCGCAAGACCTCGATCAAACCCTCGCGCGAAACCCCCGACATCGCCATCACCGGGCCGCCAACCGCCCTGCCAAGGGCGGCGAGTTTCTCGGCGCGTTCGTCATCGTCCAGCGCGTCGATCTTGTTCAGGGCGGTGATGCGCGGCTTGTTGGCCAGATCGCCGCCATATTGTTCCAGTTCGGTGATGATGGTCTGCCAATCCTCGACGACGTCTTCCGACGTGCCATCGACCAGATGCAGCAGCACCGCCGAGCGTTCGACATGGCCCAGGAAACGATCACCGATCCCCCTGCCCTCATGCGCCCCGGCAATCAGGCCGGGAATATCGGCCACGACAAATTCCGCGCCATCCACTCCGACCACGCCCAGATTGGGATGCAGCGTGGTGAACGGGTAATCGGCGATTTTCGGGCGCGCATTCGAGGTGGCGGCGAGAAAGGTGGATTTGCCGGCATTGGGCATCCCCAGCAACCCGACATCGGCAATCAGCTTCAGGCGCAGCCACAATTCACGCTCGATCTCGGGCTGGCCGGAATTGGCGCGGCGCGGGGCCTGATTGGTGGAGGATTTGAAATAGAGATTGCCAAAGCCGCCATTGCCGCCCTTGGCCAGCAACACCCGCTCGCCCAGCGAGGACAGATCGGCCACTACGGTTTCCTGATCGTCCTCAAGGATTTCGGTGCCAACCGGCACTTTCAGCACGATATCCTCGCCATCCTTGCCGGTACGCGCCCGCCCCGCACCGGGGCGGCCATTATCGGCGAAGAAATGCTGCTGGTAGCGAAAATCGATCAGCGTGTTCAACCCGTCGACCGCTTCCGCCCAGACCGAACCGCCGCGTCCGCCATCGCCGCCATCGGGGCCGCCATATTCGACGAATTTCTCGCGCCGGAACGACACGCATCCGTTGCCGCCCGCGCCCGAGCGGATCGTTACCTTGGCCAGATCGAGGAATTTCATGAGGTTTCGCCTTTCGGCCCCTTATCTATGGCCTTTGGCAGACCGGCGCAATCACCCGAGCGATTTCAGGTAGGTCCATGTCGGCACATGGCAGCCGCGCGACAGGGAAAACGCCTCGGCATCGCCAAGATGCATGAATCCGTTCGCCGTCAGCACCCGTGCCGAGGCCGGATTGTCCTGAAAGACGCAAGCCACCAGCGAGGAACTGGCATGCGGATTGGCCCGCACCAGGGCTCCGATCGCCTCGCGCGCATAGCCGCGATTCCAGAAGGCCGGGGCCACCCAGTAATTGATCTCGGACTGATCGCGATCCATATGCTTGAGCGAGATGACTCCCAGAAGCGCGTCCATGCCGGATACCGAGCCGTCAATCGCCCAGACATCTTCCAGACGGTCGCCAGCCTGCGCCCGTGAAACGAAATCCTCCGCCGCCTCGGCGGACAGGGGAAACGGCACAGCCGTGGTCATCTGTGCGATCCGCTCATCATTGCCGTGCCGCGCCACGAATGCTGCATCCGACGCTTTCAGCGGGCGCAATTGCAGCCGCCGGGCGGCAAATTCAGGCTGGCGATCTATTCGTTGCATCTTCATGCGCATCCTCCCCGGTTACGCGACGTGATCTATTTGGGCATTGCGACCAAAACAAGGAAGGGGACCGGCGATGACCCGCCGATCCCCTTGGAATTGTTCCGATCCGGTACGGCGAATTATTCGGCGGCGTCTGCTACCGGGCGTACCGAAATGAAGGTGCGGCCCTTCAGGCCCTTGTGGAACTGCACGTTGCCTTCGGCGGTGGCAAAGATCGTGTGATCGCGGCCAATGCCCACGCCCTCGCCCGGCCACCACTTGGTGCCGCGCTGACGCACGAGGATATTGCCGGGGATCACGGCTTCGCCGCCATATTTCTTGACGCCAAGGCGACGTCCGGCAGAGTCGCGACCGTTGCGGGATGAACCGCCTGCTTTTTTATGTGCCATATCGCTGTCTCCTTATTCGCTGTCGGCTTTGGGCGCTGCCGGCTTCTTGGCGGCGGGCTTTTTCGCTGCCGGTTTTTTCGCGGCCGGCTTGGCGTCGGCTTTCTTCGCGGCGGGTTTGGCCGCTGCTTTCTTGGCCGCAGGTTTGGCGTCGGCCTTCTTTGCGGCCGGTTTGGCGTCGGCCTTCTTGGCGGCCGGTTTGGCCGGGGCATCGGCGATCACTGCCGTTGCCGCACCGGTTGCCGCCGCAACGCCAGACTTGCCGGCACCCTTGGCCAGAATCTCGGTCACCCGCAGCACCGTCAGTTGCTGGCGATGGCCCTTCTTGCGCTGCGACGAATGCTTGCGCCGGCGCTTGACGTAGTGGATCAGTTTGGGGCCCTTGATCTGGTCCAGGATTTCGGCCTGTACACCGGCATCCGCCACCAAGGGCGCGCCGACCGTCACGGCGTCGCCGCCCAGCATCAGAATCTCGTTGAATTGAACCTTGTCACCGGCATTTCCGTTCAGTTTTTCAACCTTCAGGACATCGCCGCTGGCAACCTTGTACTGCTTGCCACCAGTTTTCAGCACTGCAAACATCGCTTGCATCTTCCTTTTCGCTTCTCGCGTCTCTGCGGCCCCCTTGCGGGTGTTCGTGCCGGTTTCCCGGCGCCTCGGACAGCGCGTCCCGGTCGGGGACGGTTTTCGGGCGCGATTCAGCCGAGCGGCTGTCGCGATGCGGGTGTATCGGGGTTTCGCCGCCCCTTGTCAAGGCCCGGACCGGGGCGATTGCTCAAAGCCCGGCGGCGGCCAGTTCATCCAGCATCGGGCCAAGATGGGCCTCGAATCTCCGCCAGGCATTGATCGAGGAATCGTAGATCGGCGAGGTCACCTGCGACTGGCTGAGGGTGCGCACGGCACGCCCCGAGCGGTGAAACTCCATCACCTGATCTTCCCAGTCAAGACCGATGAAGCCCAGCATGCGGCGGATCACCGGTTCGGGATCGCTGACCAGATCCTCGTATTTCAGCACGAACAGCGCCTCGCCGCATACCGCCTTCCAATGCGCCACCAGATCGGCATAGATCGCGTAATACCGCGCGAGGCTTTGCTGGTCATAGGCATACATATGCCCCGCACTTTCAAAGCTGGCCTTGAAATTGGAAAAACACACATCGCGCGCATCGCGCTCGACCAGGATGATGCGGGCATCCGGCAGGATGCGGCGGACCAGCCCGATCCAGCGGAAATTGGCCGGCATCTTGTCGGTGACGAAGGGCAGATCGGATTTCGCGGCAATGGCGGCGCGGTAGGTGGCGGCAATTCTGGTCGCCTCGGCCCTGTCCAGATCGCCGTGACGGCCCTGCAACGGCGCGGCCAGATCGCCCAGCACCGCGATCTCGCCACCGCCATGCACCAGGCTGTGGCTGGCCAGAATCTGTTCCACCAGCGAGGTGCCGGAGCGGTTCATGCCAGTGATGAAGACCGGGCGCTGCGCCTGCGGGGACGCATCCACCAGCGGCGTCAGCGGCGCGGCTTTCAATTCGTCAAACAGGGCGCGCGTTGCGGCCTCGTCATAGGGCGCGCAGGTTTTCTGCAACGCGTTTCCACGGGCATACCAGTCAAAGGCCCGCGCGTGATCGGCCATGTCCTCATAGGCCTTGCCAAGCGCGAAACATATCTGTGCCTCTTCCAGCGCCCCGCGCCCCTGCCCCGCCAGCCCTTCGAGCGCTAAAACCAGCTTTTCGGCCTGCTGAATTTTCTGCAACCGGATCAGGGCGATGTAAGGGTCGGGCCGGGTCGGATCGAGGGCGATGGATCGCTCCAGATCGCCCTTCGCCGCCTCGCGCCTGCCGCGCAGGGCATGCAGCTTGCCGCGCTCCAGCCAGGCCGCCGCCATGCCGGGTGCCAGCGCGACGACCTTGTCGAACCGCGCCTCGGCATCGTCCAGCCGGTCCAGTGCTTCGTAGATTGTGGCGAGGTTGAACTGCACCTGGACATGGTTCGGATGCGCCCTTGCCGCGGGTTCCAGCACATTGAGGGCGGCACCGGGATCACCGGTTTCGCGCAGTTTCTGGCCGAGATTGCCGGCGGATTCCGGCATTTTCGGATCGAGCGCCACCGCCTTGCGGAAGCTGGCCAGCGCAGCGGCATCGCGGCCAAGACGCGACTGCGCCAGACCGCGCACGTTATACAGCCCCGGCAGGTTCGGGTTGCGCGCGATCAGCGCATCCGCCATCGCCTCGGTACTGCTGAAATCCTCGGCCTGAAGGCAGGCGACCAGGCGGTTGTAATCGTCCGGCGTGACCGGTGCGAGGCCGCCCAGGCGTTCGACCCGGCGCATGCCTTTCAGGGCGGCGGCATGGCGCGGGGCCACCGCCAGAACCGCACGGTAGTGCCTGAGTGCGGCGGCCAGATCGCCCGCCGCCAGGGCCTTGTCGGCAATCCGCAACGCGTCTTTCGGGGTCATGGTCTGTCGCGGCTCCCTGGCTGTGGGTTCGCGCGACCCTAGCAAAGCCGCCGCCGCCTTGCCAGCCATCGCTTGCCCGGGCGTGCTGCGGCGGCGACAATTTTTCAACTCGCCACTTGTACTGGCTCGATTGGCAGATTAAACACCGCCACGTTCAGACCAGAACGCTTTGTGGAGAGGTGCCGGAGTGGTCGAACGGGGCGGTCTCGAAAACCGTTGAGGGCGCAAGCCTTCCCAGGGTTCGAATCCCTGTCTCTCCGCCATTTACCCCATGCAAACCCGAAAACAGGTCCCTCGCGGGGCCTTTTTCTTTATGTGCCAAAGGGGTTTGCATGGACCGACCGCCCTTCGGAGACTGGCCGACTGCGTGAGATCGGTCTCTGAACGCCCACCGTCTCTTTTCGCCTGCCCTTCGCTCTCGGCGAGACGGATTCAAAATTTCCAAATAGTTCAGTGAAATGACCGGATCGCGTTGCGCCCGTGTTTCGCTGGTTCCGGTCTGTCTCAAAGCTGACGGAGACGCGACACGTGCGGCGTGGTCGATCTTATGTCTTGGGAGTTTCGCGCGAAGTCCCTGATGACAAACGCAGTTTCCCCATCTACCGTGCCATCTTGTCGGCCGGCCCTGGCTGTCTGGCCAGTTCAGCTTTTGCCGCTTGCTGAGTTTCAACTGATCGGGATCTTGACTATGCGTTTCTCTGCCGAAGACCTGTTGTCCGCCCTTCTAGAAGCCGCGCCCCGCCCGACCGTCCAGGCGCCGCGCGATACACGCGGCCTCTACGGCCTCGTCGATCACAATGGCGATCTGCGCTACATCGGCTCGACCAGTTCGACCGATCAGACCTTCTACGAACGGATCCACCGGCGCCATCGGACCGGATCGGAGGGCATGAGCCACTACTTCTCGCAGATGTACAACACCGGCCGGATGTGGCGCGACCGCAAGGATGCGCTGACCAAGGCTGATGGTGACATTGCCAAGGCGCTGCGCAACGAATTCGTCGTCGATCACTGCCGCGCGGTCTGGCTGCCCTTGCCCGACACGGCGGATATCGCCCGGCTGGAGGCCGAGGTTCTCTCCCTCGCGCCCGACCACGCCATCGCCTGGAACAGGCGCCGGATGCAGGCCTATGACGAGCCGGTCGATCTGGTCGGGGCCACGCTGCGCCGCCTTGGATGGGGCGCGCGGGAACTCGGGGCCATTGAACGGCAGCGCCAGCGTTTCCTCTCCGCGATGGTTGGTCCCGCCCCGGCGCCAGCACCGAAGCCAGCGGCCACGCGACAGACGCGTGTCACGCCTTTCCCCGAAGGCCCATTCCGCTTCTTTGCTTTGGACGTCGAGACAGCGAACAACGACCGTGGCAGTATATGCCAGATCGGTGTTGCTGGCGTGCGCCCCGACAATTCCATCGAGACCTGGGTGACCTACGTCGATCCTAAGGTGGATCTTTGGGTGTTCACCTCTCTGCACGGCATCAGCCCCCGCACGGTGCGGGACGCCCCGACCTTTGCCGAGGTGCTGCCGGTGCTGCGGGATGTACTGAGCGGCGCGACAGTCTATCAGCACTCTGGTTTTGACCGCAGCGCCTTCGCTGCTGCCTGCGGCAACTGCGGCCAGCCGGTCCCGAAGTGGGACTGGCGCGACAGTGTCCACGTCGCCCGCACTGCCTGGCCTGAGCTGCGGGGCAACGGCGGCCATGGTCTCGCCAGCCTCAAGCAGCATCTGGACCTCGTGTTCGAGCACCATGATGCGGGCGAGGACGCTCGCGCAGCAGCGGAAGTGGTCCTGCGCGCCGAAGGCGTTCAGCCCGTTGGCATGCAGCCTTCGGTGCAGGCAGCCCGGACGGCGATTGCGGAGGACGAGGATTCCGACGTGATCGAGGATCACGACGACACCGTGATGGTTATCCGGGAGGCTCCGGCCGCACCGTTGCCGTTGCCAGACGCATTCCCGCGCCGGCACACTGGGCGCCTCATCGGCACGGCCGAAATCACGCAGGGCAACATCGACAACTATCACATCTATCTCAGGAACTTCTTCGAGGAGTTTCCGGCTGATGCGATCGGTGGATCGAACCGTGCTTCGGCCGCCCCGCGCGAAATTGCCGTCGACTGGGGCGGCAACACGGTGGTCATGACCGACCTCGATGGCACCAAGAAGTTCTTCCGGAAGCGCGGGTGGATTCGGGAGTTCTTTGATCGCCATGGCGTGCGTGCCGGGGATATGGTGACGGTCGAGGAAATTGCGCCCTACAGTTATCGTGTGGCACCGCAGATCCGGGTCAAGATTAGGGACTAGGACTTTGTGCGCAACAAGGCCGTCTACATCGCCCTCGGCATCCAGCCGGACGGCACCAAGGAGGTGCTGGGCATCTGGATCGAACAGACCGAGGGTGCCAAGTTCTGGATGCGGGTGATGACCGAGCTGAAGAACCGCGGCATCGCCGACATCCTAATCGCCGTCGTCGACGGGCTGAAGGGCTTTCCCGATGCCATCACGGCCGTCTTTCCCAAAACCGTCGTGCAAACCTGCGTCGTCCATCTTATCCGCCAGTCGATGTCATTCGCCTCCTGGAAGGACCGCAAGGAGGTCGCCCGAGCGCTCAGGGCCGTCTACCGTGCCGCCGACGAGACAGCCGCCTGGGACGCGCTCAACGGCTTTGAAGAGGGCGAATGGGGCCGGAAATACCCGCCGATCTCCCAGAGCTGGCGGCGGAATTGGGAACACGTCATCCCGTTCTTCGCATCCCCCGAGGCCGTCCGCCGGATCATATACACCACGGATGTGATCGACAAGACTTTCGTGCCCGGACCCGCTATTCCTTTTTCGTGCGGTCGACCTCGTGGCGAAGCGTGGCGTGTCGGCTGGAAGCGTCACCGGGCAGCCCATTCAGTCCCTGCCGGTTTGAAGCGACCGCACACCCGCCCTGTTTCGGAGGGAGCGGTCGCCATGCCGCAACGAAGTGTTCGTAGCTTTTCTCTGCCTGTTGTGCGATCTGCATTTCCTGATGCCGCAAT
>JAIOJF010000027.1 GCA_019911965.1 Paracoccaceae bacterium
GGGCCAAGGCGGCCAGGCAGCCGCCAGCTATATGAAGAGCGCTGCTGCCTGGCCGCCGCATCGTGGCGCGCGTCACACCCAAATCCAAAGTGGCCGACTTTTGCGCCGCCCAATGGTCGGATTTTACTCCGCCGTTGACACCGAAGCGCGGAACTTCCTGCTGGACCAGACGGAGGAACCCGTGGTGGCCTTTCTGGACAGCGATGATGCCTGGCATCCCGACCACCTGGCCGATTTCGCAGCCGCCTGCCCTGCCGACAAGTCGGTGTTCTACTTCACCGATTTCCGCCTCGCGCAAAGCCGGCGGCGCATATCCTTCGCGCCGCCGGAACGCCGCCTTGGCTATCTCATCCGCCAGCCGATCCTTCTGTCGTCGGTCATCGTTCAGAAGGGCGATCTGCGGTTTCGCAACATCCGGGCCGAGGATTTCATCTTCAACCACGACGCGATGAAGCGGGCCGAGATCGTCATTCACCACCCTGAAGTCCGCGTGATCTACGATCAGACCCGCACCGCCCGCAAGACCATGCGGTTTCGGGTACGGCGAACCTACCGGATCATGCAGATCCTGACCGGCAGCCATCTGGCGGCGGCATTCCTGACGCTGCGCTTCATTGCCACTTTCGCGTGGCGCAAGGCCGCCCTGCGCCTTCGCCCGGCAAGCAACGGTGACATCGGGTGAATGCGTGCCCCTGCTCGCATGCGATGCGCCTTGGTCAGTTGTTCAGGAATTCCCGGTAATGCCGGTTGAGGAAGACCAGCCCCATCACCAGGCAGATCACCGACACGCCGTAGACGTATACTTCGGACACATAGGCAGCTTCGTAAGTCGGGTAGAAACCGCGCCGCATCATGCCGACGACATGCACCAGCGGATTGTACCAGAGCACATCCTGGTAACGCCAGGGGATCTGCTCGAACGTGTAGATGACGGTGGACAGCAGGAACAGGGGCCTGGTCAGGATGTTCCAGATGATCACCCAGATCGGGAATTTCGCCATCAGGAAACAGTTCAGTGTGCCGACCCCAAGGCCCAGCGCCGCCGTCATGGCGAAACTGCGCAGGATCGACGGCACATGTAGGATGGATTGCAGCCCGAAGGCAATATGGATGCCCGTCATCACCACGTAAAACACCATGATATGCGTCAGCAGGTTCAAAAGGAACCGGGCGATGATCGCGTCGGAATAACGTACCCCCGGATAGCGCAGCAATTGCCGCGAGAACCGGATCGCACGCGATACCTTGCCGGAGGTCTCGTTGAACAGCGAATAGGGCAGATGGCCGGTGGCGTAGAACAGCATGAAACTGGTGCCCAGCGACGGCGTGCGGATTTTCAGCCCGATCGCGATCACCAGCGTGAACACCGCCAGCGCCCCGATCGGTTGCAGCACCGCCCAGATATATCCGCCAGGCGATTTGCCGTAGGTCGTTGCCATCTCGCGCAGGATCAGCGCCATGATGGTACGGCCGGTCTTGAATTTGCGCGGGCTCTGGGCCGGAAAGCTGGTATCGGTCATCTTGCCCCATCAGCCGGGAACAACTGGATTTGCCCTGTCGCATTCGCTAGGAATGGGTTGGGGCGTCTTATGTGACACCGATCTTTACAGGATTTACTGTTGGAAGAACAGGAGCAACCCACCAGCGAACCAACTGACGAGCCCACCGGCGCGACGGATGGTCAGGCACCGAACAAACGTGCACGCAAGCGCAAGGCCGAACAGGCCGAAGGCAGCAACCGTCGCAACCAGCGGGCCCGCGCCCGGGTGAAAGCGGCCAAGGCCGAAGACGCCGCTGCGGCGGCACAATCCGGGGCAGCCGATCCGGCGGATGCCGCCCCTCGCGGGCGAAGCGGCGCGGTCCGCGCCGTGGCAGAACCGGCGCGGATGAAGATGCGGCACTGGGGCGTGATCCTCAGCTTCCTGTTGCTGGTCTGCGCGCCCTCCGGCGTGACCTGGTGGTATCTGGAGGAACGCGCCGCGGATCAATACGCCTCGACCATCGGCTTTTCCGTCCGCAAGGAGGAGATGGGATCGGCGGTCGAGGTTCTGGGCGGCATTACCGGGCTGTCCTCGGATTCGTCGAAAGACACCGATATCCTTTATGAATTTATCCAGAGCCAGAAGATCGTCGAACTGATCGACAAGCGGATGGACCTGCGCGCGCTTTATTCCGTGCCCTATCATCACGACCCGGTCTTTGCGCTGAAGCCCGATGCTTCGATCGAGGATCTGGTGGCCTATTGGGACCGCATGGTGAAGATTTTCTACGACGGCGGCAACGGATTGCTGGAAATCCGGGTGAACGCGTTCGATGCCCGAGACGCGCAGGCGATTGCGGCGGCGATTTTCGAGGAAAGCTCGCTGATGATCAACCGCCTGTCGGCGATCGCCCGCGAGGATGCGACCCGCTACGCCAAGATCGAACTGGACGAGGCGGTGCAGCGCCTGAAGGAAACCCGCCAGGCGATCACAGAGTTTCGCAACCGCGCGCAGATCGTCGACCCCAACGCCGATATCCAGAGCCAGATGGGCCTGCTGAACACGCTGCAACAACAGCTCGCCAGCGCCCTGATCGAGCTGGACCTGTTAAAGGACACCGCCCGCCAGACCGACCCGAGGATCGAACAGGCCACCCGCAAGATCGCCGTGATCGAGGCGCGCATCGCCGATGAGCGCAACAAGTTCAGCATCGGCGGCAGCGGCGGTGGCGAGGCCTTTGCTACGTTGGTCAGCGAATATGAAGGGCTTCAGGTCGAACGCGAATTTGCCGAGCAAAGCTATCTGGCGGCGCAATCCGCCTATAACGGGGCGCGCGCCGAAGCGCAGCGGCAAAGCCGCTATCTGGCGGCCTATGTCGAGCCGACCCTGGCGGAAACAGCGCAATATCCCCAGCGGCTGACCCTGCTGGGCCTCGTTGCGCTGTTCATCCTGGTCATCTGGTCGATCCTCGTTCTCGTCTATTACAGCATCAAGGACCGCCGCTAGGCCATGATCCGGCTTGAAAACCTGTACAAGACCTTCGTGCTGCGCGGACAACACAAGGTGATTGCCGACAACATCAATGTGACCTTTCCCACTGGTGTCAGTGTCGGGTTGATGGGGCGCAACGGGGCCGGCAAGTCCAGCCTGTTGTCGATGATCGCAGGCACGCTGGACCCCGATGCCGGCGAGATCGTCTCCACCGGCACGATTTCATGGCCGGTCGGGTTCGCCGGGTCGTTCCACAAGGACCTGACGGGCGCGCAGAACGTACGCTTCATCGCAAGGGTCTATGGCGTGGATACCGGCTCGCTGGTCGATTTCGTGAAGGACTTCGCGGAACTCGGCAAGCATTTCCACCTGCCCTTCGGCACCTATTCCTCGGGCATGCGATCACGTCTGGCATTTGGTCTGTCGATGGGCATCCGCTTTGATACCTATCTGGTGGACGAGGTCACCTCCGTCGGCGACAGCGATTTCAAGACCAAGGCGCGGCGGGTCTTCCAGCAGCGCATGGCCGAAAGCGGGGCCATTGTCGTCACCCATTCGGTGCGCATGGTGCGCCGCATGTGTCAGGCCGGAGCGGTACTGGAGAACGGGCATCTGACCTATTATGACGATGTCGAAGCCGCTATCGCGCATCACAAGCGCAATATGGGCGACGATGACGACGGGGATGACGATGACGACGAGGGGTTCTGAGTAACCTACCAGGCCGAGGGTGCCACGAACTCGTCACGGGCATAGCCCTGCACGAACAGCAAGGCGGTCAGATCGCCGTAATTGATCCTGATATCGCAGGCCGCCGCCACCGAAGGCTTGGCATGCAGCGCCACGCCGGCACCCGCCAGCCCCAGCATGCCGAGATCGTTCGCACCATCGCCCACCGCGATCACGTCGTCGGGCACCAGCCCGCGCGCCGCCGTGATCTCGTGCAAGGCCTGCACCTTCGCCTCGCGCCCCAGGATCGGCGGCAATACCCGCCCGGTCAGCTTGCCATCGACGATTTCAAGCGTATTGGCGCGGTTTTCATCAAAGCCCAGGCCACGCGCCACCGCCTCGGTGAAGACGGTGAAACCACCCGAGACCAGCGCACACCAGGCCCCGTTCGCCTTCATCGTGGCCAAAAGGTCCGGCCCCCCCGGCATCGCGGTGATGCGGGTTTCCAGCACCGTGTCGATCACCGCTTCGGGCAGACCCGCCAGCAGGCCGACCCGCTCGGCCAAAGCCGATTCGAAATTCAACTCGCCGTTCATCGCCCGTGCGGTGATCGCCGCCACGCGTTCGCCCACGCCTGCCTCGGCGGCAAGTTCGTCAATGCATTCCTGCTGGATCATGGTTGAATCCATATCCGCCAGCAGCATCTTCTTGCGCCGCCCGGCATCCTTCTGAATCACCAGATCAATGCCGCGATCCTGCAATTGCTGCCACAACTTGCCCTCGCGAAACGGACGCGCGGCAATCGGAAACTCGCAGGCGACGCCTTCCTGCAACCATCGGAATTCACCGCCATCCAGTTCCTTGTGATACGGCAGCACATTGGCCGTGGTCAGGACCGGTTCGGTTGGATTGGTTATCAGCGTTGCAACGAACATGGATCGGCCCCGGATCAGTTTCCCGCCGTCGCATAACCCAATTCCAGCGCAGCGACCAGCCCCGCGTCAGTGCAGGACCGGCGGCGGCGTATTGATCCGCACACCCGGTCTGCCGGACTGGCGCACTGGCACCAACCCGGCCCAATGACTTTCGCAAAGGCGCAAGTTTCGTATCGTGAACATCGCGGCGGAAATGATGTCGGAAAATGCCCGCAAACCGCCGCTTTGCCGTTTTTTCCCTCTTGTTGCGGCGCGTGAAGCCCCGTATCTGCGATCCCGGGACACCCCTCCCCAACGAGGGGCAATTATCTGTGAGGGTAACTCATGACGACCAGCAAAAGACCGGCTACGCTTCCGGCAAATCCCCGATTTTCCTCCGGCCCCTGCACCAAACCGAAAGGTTGGAGCGCCGCCGTCCTGCCCGCCGACGCGCTTGGCCGCTCGCACCGGGCCGCCATCGGCAAGGCCCGCCTGAAAGCCGCGATCGACGGCACCCGCGAGGTTCTGGGCATTCCCGACGATTACCGTATCGGCATCGTGCCAGCCTCGGATACCGGGGCGGTTGAAATGGCGCTCTGGTCGATGCTGGGGGCGCGCGGTGTCGACATGCTGGCCTGGGAAAGTTTCGGTTCCGGCTGGATCACCGATGTGGTGAAGCAGCTGAAACTGGACGCCACGCGCCACGAGGCCGCCTATGGCCTGCTGCCCGACCTGTCAAAGGTCAATTTCGACAACGACGTGGTGTTCACCTGGAACGGCACCACCTCGGGCGTTCGCGTCCCCAACGGCACCTGGATCGCCGCCGACCGCGCCGGCCTGACGATCTGTGATGCCACCAGCGCCGCCTTCGCCGTCGATCTGCCCTGGGACAAACTGGATGTCACCACCTTCTCCTGGCAGAAAGTGCTGGGCGGTGAAGGTGCGCATGGGATGCTGATCCTGTCGCCCCGCGCGGTGGAGCGGCTGGAAAGCTACGTTCCGGCCTGGCCCCTGCCGAAGATTTTCCGCATGACCAAGGGCGGCAAGCTGATCGAGGGGATTTTCGTCGGCGAGACGATCAACACGCCGTCGATGCTGGCGGTCGAGGATTACCTCTACGCGCTGGACTGGGCGAAACAACAGGGCGGCCTGCAAGGCCTGATCGCCCGCGCCGATGCCAATGCCGCCGCGATCTTTGAGTTCTGCGAGGCGCGCGACTGGATCGACAATCTGGCGGAAGACAAGGCGACAAGGTCCAACACCAGCGTCTGCCTGAAATTCACCGATCCGCGCATCAAGGATGGTGCCACCTTCGCCAAGGCCGTCGCCAAACGGCTGGAAGCGGACGGCGCGGCGCTGGATGTCGGCGCGTACCGCGATGCCCCGCCGGGCCTGCGCATCTGGTGCGGCGGCACGGTGGAAACCAGCGATATCAAGGCCATGCTGCCCTGGCTGGACCACGCGTTCAACGCCGAGATCGGTGCGCAATAGCGCGCCGCCCCGGACCCGATCCGGGGCCTCCCCCATAAAAGACATGAACCCGACCTGAAGGACCCATCAAATGGCCCCCCGCGTACTCATCTCCGACAAGCTCTCCCCCGCCGCCATCCAGATTTTCAAGGATCGCGGCATTGACGTCGATTTCCAGCCCGACCTTGGCAAGGACAAGGACAGGCTGGCCGAAGTGATCGGCAATTATGACGGTCTCGCCATCCGCTCGGCCACCAAGGTCACCGAGAAGATCCTGGCCAATGCCACCAACCTCAAGGTGATCGGCCGCGCCGGCATCGGCACCGACAATATCGACAAGGAAGCGGCCTCGAAAAAGGGCGTGATCGTGATGAACACGCCGTTCGGCAACATGATCACCACCGCCGAACACGCCATCGCCATGATGTTCGCGGTGGCACGGCAATTGCCCGAGGCCAGCGCCTCGACCCATGCCGGCAAATGGGAGAAATCCCGCTTCATGGGGGTCGAGCTGACCGCCAAGACGCTGGGCGTGATCGGGGCC
Organism: Paracoccaceae bacterium; assembly: GCA_019911965.1. Lineage (GTDB taxonomy): Bacteria > Pseudomonadota > Alphaproteobacteria > Rhodobacterales > Rhodobacteraceae > UBA5972. The sequence goes on from JAIOJF010000027.1 coordinate 6,570, forward strand.
GGCAATATCGGCGGCATCGTCTGCGACCGCGCACGCGGGCTGAAGATGAAGGTGATCGCCTATGATCCGTTCCTGTCGGAAGAAAAAGCCGACAAGATGGGGATCGAAAAGGTGGAGCTGGACGACCTGCTTGCGCGTGCCGATTTCATCACCCTGCATGTGCCGCTGACCGACCAGACCCGCAACATCCTGTCGGCGGAAAACCTGGCGAAAACCCGCAAGGGTGTACGCATCATCAACTGTGCCCGTGGCGGGCTGGTGGACGAGGCAGCGCTGGCGGAATTGCTGAAATCCGGCCATGTCGCCGGCGCCGCGTTCGACGTCTTTTCGGTTGAACCGGCAGTTGAGAATCCGCTGTTCAACCTGCCGAACGTGGTCTGCACGCCGCACTTGGGGGCCGCCACCACCGAAGCGCAGGAAAACGTGGCGCTGCAAGTGGCCGAGCAGATGTCGAACTACCTGCTGACCGGTGCGGTGGAAAACGCCCTGAACATGCCGTCGGTGACGGCGGAAGAGGCCAAGGTGATGGGCCCCTGGCTGAAACTCGCCGGCCATCTCGGCAGCTTTGCCGGGCAATCCACCGCGGAGCCGATCAAGGCGATCAACATCCTTTATGACGGCGTGGCGGCGACGATGAACCTAGAGGCGCTGAACTGCGCGGTGATCGCGGGCATCATGAAATCGGTCAACCCGGATGTGAACATGGTCTCCGCGCCGGTAATCGCCAAGGAACGCGGCATAAAGATTTCGACCACCAATCAGGACAAGTCCGGTGCCTTCGATGGCTATATCAAGGTGACAATCGTCACCGAGAAACGCGAGCGCACCATTGCCGGATCGGTGTTTTCCGACGGCAAACCGCGCTTCATCCAGATCAAGGGCATCAATATCGACGCCGAGATCGGGCGTTACATGGTCTATACCACCAACAAGGATGTCCCCGGCATCATCGGTGCGCTGGGGCAGACGATGGGCGCAAGCGGCGTCAACATCGCCAACTTCACGCTGGGCCGCACCGGGGTCGGCGGCGATGCGATCGCGCTGCTCTATGTCGACCAGCCGATCCCCGACGACGTGCTGGCCGCCCTGGCCGCGACCGGCAAGTTCGAGCAGATCAAGCCGCTGGAATTCGACGTCGCCTGATCTTTGCGGGGGTGGCCTGCCGAAGTCGGCCGTCCCCGCGCCTTACCCCTGCCCTGCCTCGTGACGGTAGCGCTCCATCCAGTCACGGCTGAGCGCATCGGCCAGCTTCGCCACATCCGGCACCACCCGGCCGATCTCGGGCATTGGTAGTCCAAGATCGCCGCAGATCCCGGCGAGAACGCCCGCCGGATCGCCCGCAAGCGCCTCGTAGCTGACTTGAAGTGGCCGAATGCCTTCGGCGGCGAACCATTCCTGCCAGGCCGCATCGAAAGCAGACATTTGCCCGACAGCAGCCCGTAGCCGGGCGAAATCGTAAACCGGCTCGGCAGCCGGAGCCAACCGCTCGATCTCGGTGCCATCGGGGGCCTTGTGCCAAAGCCCTTCCTGCTCGGCCCGCACCAGCGATACCGCCTGCGCCAGTTTGTCCTGCCGCGCAAGGTGTACATAGCGTACCCGCCCGAACGCATTGTCAAACCGCGCCGCATCCGATTTCAGCCCGAGGTAGAGGCCATCCAGGATCGCCTGCAACTCCTCAAGGTTTTCGCGCATCAACCGCATGGCGAACAGGTCTGTGCCGCCCCGGCCCGCACGGATCGCGGCGGCCAGATATCCGGCCTCGCCCGATTGCCCGCTCAGCCCCCATTCTCTGACCCAATCCCCGCGTGACTGGCGACGGTAAAACGAATCCGGCGCACCCATATACCCGGTTGCCTTCAGCAATCCGCATAGCAGCGTGCTGCCGGTACGCGGCGTGCCGCAGATGATCAGTGCCTCCGGTCCGTCAGCCATCCCTTGCCCTTTCTGTCATGAACCTGCCGCGCCTTTCCGGTCACAGATGAATGAACGCATGTCGGCACCACTTGCCTCGCCTTGTGCCGCTGCTATCGTGACCGAACCCGTGGTATCAAGAGGTAGATTATGCGTTTTTCGATTGTCCTGTCCGCCCTGCTGGCCATATCCGCCACCAATGCCGCCGCCTCTTGTGGCGGCAGTTTCAATTCGTTCCTCGACGAATTGAAACGCGAAGCGGTGGCCAAGGGGTTCTCGCGGCAAACCGTCAACGCATTCTTCCGCACCGCCGCGCAGGACCCCAAGGTGATCCGACGTGACCGCGCGCAGGGCATCTTCAAATCCACCTTCACCGAGTTCTCGCGCAAGGTGATCAGCCAGAACCGGCTGGACCGGGGCCGCGCCAATGCCGCCAGATACGATGCTGTGTTCAACCGGGCCGAGCGTGAGTTTGGCGTTGACCGGCATGTTCTGCTGGCCTTCTGGGCGCTGGAAACCGATTACGGGGCCTTCATGGGCGATATCAACACCGCCAATGCGCTGATCACGCTGGCGCATGATTGCCGCCGCCCGGAATTGTTCCGCCCGCAGATTTTCGCCGCGCTGAAGCTGTTCGAGAACGGCGATTTCGACCCGGCCACCACCGAAGGTGCCTGGGCCGGCGAGATCGGCATGGTGCAGATGCTGCCCGAGGATATCCTGCATCTTGGCGTCGATGGCGACGGCAACGGCCATGTCGATGTCAAGGCAAGTGCCGCGGATGCGCTGCTGACCGGCGCGCATATGCTGCAAAGCCTCGGCTGGCGGGCGGGAGAGCCCTGGCTGGTGGAGGTGCGGGTGCCGGACAATCTGGACTGGTTCCAGACCGGGCTGGAAACCGAAAAATCGGTGGCCGACTGGGCCCGTGATGGCGTGAAGGCGGCCTCGGGCAACCTGCCGAACGGCAACCTGAAAGCCTCGATCCTGCTCCCCGAGGGGCGCTATGGGCCGGCCTTCATGGCGCTGCCGAACTTCCGGGTCTATTTCGAGTGGAACCAGAGCTTTGTCTACGTCACCTCCGCCGCCTATCTCGCCACGCGGCTTGCCGGGGCACCGATCTTCGATCCCGGCAATCCCGAACCGTCGCTGTCGGACGCGGAAATGAAACAATTGCAGTCGAAACTGGCGGCGCGTGGCCATGATGTCGGCAAGATCGACGGCATCCTCGGGGCCGGCACAAGGGCGGCGGTGAGGGACGAGCAGAAGCGCCTCGGCCTGCCCGCCGATGCCTGGCCGACACGGGCGCTGCTGTCGAAACTCTGATCTGGCGCGACCTGCTCCAACTTAGTTCACGAATTACTCCGGGGGTCCGGGGGCAGCGCCACCGGCCCGGCCCAACGCTGTTCGATCGAAGATCGTGAAAGCGGCGGGAATATCTCAGGAAACAGGTCGGACCAGGGCTGCGGTCAGGCAACCAGTTGTTCGGCGCGGTTGAGATCGACTGACACCAGCTGGCTGACGCCCTGTTCCGCCATCGTCACGCCGAACAGGCGGTCCATCCTGCTCATCGTGACGGCGTGATGGGTGATGATAAGGAACCGGGTTTCGGTGCGCCGCGTCATCTCGTCCAGCAGATCGCAGAACCGCGTGACATTGGCGTCGTCCAGCGGCGCGTCCACCTCGTCCAGCACGCAGATCGGGGCCGGGTTGGCCAGGAATACCGCGAAGATCAGCGCCAGCGCCGTCAGCGTCTGCTCGCCGCCCGACAACAACGACAGTACCGACAGTTTCTTGCCCGGCGGCTGGCACATGATTTCAAGCCCGGCCTCCAGCGGATCGTCGCTTTCCACCAGCACCAGCTTGGCCTCGCCACCGCCGAACAGGTGGCGAAACAGCAATTCAAAATTGCGGTTGACCTGATCGAACGCCTTCAGCAGGCGCTCGCGGCCTTCGCGGTTCAGGCTGGCAATCCCGGTTCTGAGCTTGGCGATGGCGGCGTCCAGATCGGCCTTTTCCGTGGTCAGGTTGTCAAACTCCGCCTGCACCTCGGCGGCGTCTTCTTCCGCGCGCAGGTTGACCGAGCCAAGCGCGTCGCGCTGGCGTTTCAGGCGGCTCACCTCGGCCTCGATCCGCTCGGAGGATGGCATCTTGTCGGGATCGCCCCCCAGCAGGTCCAGAAGCGCCGCCGGGGCCAGGTTCAATTCCTCGTCGATGCGTTCGGCGGCGGCCTCGACCTGCGCTTCAGCCGCTTCGGCCACCGCCTCGGCGCGGCCACGGGCCTCGCGGGCATCCGAGGCGCGGCGTTCGGCATCGCGTTCGCCTGTCACCGCGTTGCGCAGGGCGGTTTCACCGGCGGCCAGAGCGTCCGAGGCCTGCGCCTTGCGGGCCTCGGCCTCCGCAATCGCGCCGGCAAGCTGGTTGCGGCGGGCGGCGATATCGTCCGGCGCAGCGCTGGCGGCGGCCAGTTCCGCCTCGGTCTCGGCCTTGCGCGCTTCCAGTTCGGCGCTGCGCTTGCCGGCCGTGTCCAGGCGATGCCGCCAATTGGCCAGTTCCCTGGTAATCTCCTGGCGGCGGCGGGTGCGGGCCTCGCCCTCGCGGCGTAATTCATCCGCCATCGAGCGGCGCGACATCATCGCCAGACGCGCCGCTTCGACCGCAACCTTGACCTGCTCCACCGCGTCGCGGGCGGTGCCGAGATCGTCCAGCCCGGCCACCATCGCCTCGGCCTCGCGCATCATCTGCCGGTTGGCCAGCGCCTCTTCCTCGTGGCGCTTGCCGGTCGCGCGGGCGGAATCGCGACGGCTGGCGGCAATGTTCTGATCCGCCTCGGCGCGCGACACGGCGCGGGCGGCGGCGGTCAGGGCCTCGTCGGCGGCGCGGCGCTCGGTGCGGGCCGCCTTGTCGGCCTCGGCCAGATCGGCAAGGGCGGCGGACAGGATGGCGTGGCCATCGCGGGTGGTATCGGCGCGGGCATCGGCCCGGGCCAGGGCGGCAGTCAGGTCTTCCAGCCGGTTGACCTGCTGCAGGCGCAGCGCGGCGGCGCTTGGCGCATCTTCGGCACCGGCGCGAAAGCCGTCCCAGCGCCACAGATCGCCTTCGCGCGAGACCAGTCGCTGACCGGGGCGAAGGGCGGCCTGCAGCCGCGCCCCTTCGCTGCGGTCAACCAGCCCGACCTGCGCCATCCGCCGCGCCAGAACTCCCGGCACGGTGACGTGATCGGCCAGCGCCGAAACCCCTTCCGGCAGGGCCTGTACCTGTGCGTAATCGGCCAGCGCGGCCCAGCCCGACGCGCCCTCAGCCGCGATTTCCGGGGCCCGCAGGTCATCGGCCAAAGCCGCGCCAAGCGCCGCCTCGAAACCCTTGCCAACCCGGATCACATCCAGAATCTGCCCCTGATCGGAGCGTTCACGCTCCACCAGCCGCGTCAGCGCCGCCACTTCGGCGCGCAGCGCCTTGGCCTCGCCTTCGGCTTCGGAGCGTTCGGCCCGCGCCTCGGCCTCGTCCGCCTGTTTTGCCGCCCGCGCGGCTTCGGCGGCGTTCAGCGCGGCTTCGGCGGTTTCGGCGCGGATCTCGGCCTTGCCCTGTGCCGCCATCGCCGCCATGTGGCGGGTTTCGGCGGTTTTCAGTTCCGATTGCGCCAGATCGACCGCTTCCGCCGCCTTCGCCGCTGCCGCCTCGTTGCGGGCCAGCGTGGCGCGACCATCGGCCAGCAGGCGCTCGGCGGATTGGTGGCGGGCAGCGAGGCGGGCGACATCCTCGGTTAACTGGCCAAGCCGGGCTTCCTCGGCCTGCAAGGTGCTACCGGCCTGGCGTGCGGCCTCGTTGGCCTCGGACAGCTTGTCGTCAAACCCGGTTGCCGCCTTTTCCAGCGCCGCCTGTTCCCAGTCCAGCCGCTCGATGGTTTCCCCGGCATCGCGGTTCAGGCCGGCCTCGCGGCTGATATCGGCGGCGAGTTGTTCAATGCGTGCCCGCAGCGTTTCGATATTGACGCGGGCGCGGGCTTCCTGTTCGGTCAGGCTGTCGCGCTCGACCAGCAGGCGCTGCAATATCGCGGCGGCAATCGCCTCTTCCTCGCGCAGGGGCGGCACCTTGCCCTCGGCCTCGGCGCGTTTGCGGGCGGCGGCGCTGGCGGCGGTTTGCGTGCGCGCGGCCTCGGTCGTCAGGCGCTGCAAGTCCTCGCCCGCTCGTGCCAGCGCCAGATCGGCCTCGCGCCAGCGGCGATACAACAGCAACCCTTCGGAGCGGCGCAATTCCTCGCCGATCTCACGGTAACGGGCGGCCTGCCGCGCCTGCCGCGCCAGCGTCGTCAACTGGTTCTGCAACTGCTCCAGCACGTCATCGACCCGCACCAGATTGGCCTCGGCGCCCTGCAGCTTCAATTCAGCCTCGTGGCGGCGCTGATAGAGGCCGGAAATCCCGGCGGCTTCCTCAAGAATACGGCGGCGGGATTTCGGCCGCGCGTTGATCAGTTCGGAAATCTGTCCCTGACGCACCAGCGCCGGTGAATGCGACCCGGTCGAGGCATCGGCGAACAGCATCTGCACGTCGCGGGCGCGCACATCCTTGCCGTTGGCCTTGAAGGCCGAACCGGCATCGCGGGTGATGCGGCGAATGATCTCGATCTGATCGAGTTCGTTGAACCCCGACGGCGCGGTGCGGTCGGAATTGTCGAGGATCAGCGCCACTTCGGCGAAATTGCGTGCGGGGCGGGTGGCGGCACCGGCGAAGATCACGTCTTCCATGCCGCCGCCGCGCATCGCCGTCGGGCGGTTTTCACCCATCACCCAGCGCAGAGCCTCCAGCAGGTTCGACTTGCCGCAGCCATTCGGCCCGACAACCCCGGTCAGCCCGGGCGCGATCACAAGGTCCGTCGGATCGACGAAGCTTTTGAATCCGGTCAGTCTGAGCCTGTTGAATTGCACGAGCCTGCGTTCCGCGGTTGATTCCGTTCTTCCCGCCAGAATTTCGCGCCGTACGGCCTCAAGTCAACCTTGAAACCCCGGATATGGCTGTTATCCGCCTGTTATCCACAAGATATTGCGCTTTTCCGCCAATACCTGCCGTGGCGGCATCGCCTTTGGCCCTCGGTTGACTTTGCCCCGCCGCTTGGTCAACTTTCCCGACAGAGCCGTTGCGGAACCCTGTATCCATGCCATTGACCCTGCTTTTGGTGTTCGTCGTTCTGGGCATTGCCGGGATATTCCTGTTGATCCGCGCCCTGCATCCGACCCCTGATCTGACCTTCGGCGATGCCGCGCAGGCCAGCGCGATCTGGGATCGCCAGAACCCCGACATGCCCGCCCGCAAGCTGCATATTGCCCCCGGCTGCGGCCATGTGCTGGTGGAAACCGATGCAGGCCCCGGCCTTTTATGGGCCTTCGGGGCCGATCCGGTCTCGCGGCTGTTCGACACAGCGCCGCAACTGGTGGATACCGGCCGGGGCCTGACGCTGATCACCCATGATTTCACCGCGCCCAAGGTGACCATTCCGCTGGCCGATGCCGCCAGCCGCGCCGCCTGGGCCGCCATCCTGACCGGACAAGAGATATGAGCACGGACCCGAGCTACCCCAATGTCGTCGATTTCGCGGTGCCGGGGTTCATCGCGCTGATCCTGATCGAACTCGTCTGGATCACGGTAAAGCATCGCGGCGGGCGCTACGAGGCGCGCGATGCGGTGACCTCGCTGCTGATGGGGGCTGGCAATGTCGCCGCGGGGCTGATCTTCGGCTTCATCGCCTGGGCATTCTTCATGTGGGTCTGGCAGTTCCGGCTGTTCGATCTGGGCGCGTCGCTCGGGGTGATCCTGCTGGCCCTGGTGCTGGATGATCTGCGCTATTACTGGGTGCATCGCTTCGGCCACCGCATCCGCTGGGTCTGGGCCAGCCATGTCAATCACCATTCCAGCCAGCATTACAACCTGACAACGGCGCTCCGGCAGACATGGACCGGCACCTTCACGCTGATGATGGTGGTCCGCGTGCCGCTGATCCTGATCGGCATCCACCCGGCCATCCTGGTCTTCACCTTCGGGCTGAACCTGATCTACCAGTTCTGGATCCATACCGAGGCGATCGGCAAAATGCCCCGCTGGTTCGAGGCGGTGATGAACACGCCCAGCCACCACCGGGTGCATCACGGGCGCAACCCGCGCTATCTGGATGCCAATTACGCCGGGATATTCATCATCTGGGATCGCCTGTTCGGCACCTTCGTGCCGGAACTTGAGGAGGAGACGGTGGAATACGGTCTGGTGCGCAATCTCGGCACGTTCAACCCGCTGCGGGTGGCGTTTCACGAATGGATCGGCATTTTCCGCGATATCGCCCGCCCCGGTATCGGCCTGAAGGCGCGGCTGCTTTACGCCATCGCCCCGCCGGGCTGGAGCCATGACGGATCGCGCGACACTTCCGACACGATCAAGGCGAAATACCTTGCCCGCCACCCCGAGGCCGCGGGCACGCCGGGGCTGGAAGGCATTAGCCCGAAACCATGACCCACGCGCTTGATCTGGCCGCAAGGCTGGTGCTTTTGCCGGTTCTGCTGGCGCAGGCCGTGCAGGTGCGGCGGCATGCACTGACCTTGCCCGAGGCGTCGGGGCCGCGCGAGGGCTGGCTGGGTGACGGACCGCCGCTCAACCTGCTGATCCTCGGCGATTCCGCCGCTGCCGGGGTCGGGGCGGGCGTTCAGGATGCGGCCTTGGCCGGGCAACTGGCGGCGCATCTGGCCGCGCGTTACCGGGTGCATTGGCGGCTTATCGCGCGCACCGGGGCCACCACGGCTGAAACCCTGTCCCGCCTTGGCGACGAACCCCCGGCAAGGGTCGACGTGGCGGTGTCGGTGCTTGGCGTCAACGATGTAACGCGCCTTGTGCCGCTGGAAGTGTGGCTGGCCCGGCAGCGGCGGCTGGCGGACCTGCTGGCGGTGAAATTCGGCACTAGGCTGATCTGCCTGTCCGGCCTGCCGCCGATGGGGCATTTCCCGCTGTTGCCGCAACCTTTGCGCTGGGTTCTGGGGCGGCAGGCGACACGGTTCGACCGGCATCTTGGGCGGCTGGCGGCGGCGCGCAGCGATGCTTTGCACCTGCCGCTCGATTTTGACATGGAGGTCACGCAGATGGCCGCCGACGGCTACCACCCGGGGCCATTGATCTATGCCGGATGGGCCAGCGCCATCGCCGCCGCCATCGAGGCACGACTGCTCAGCGACGCGCCATCGCCGCCACCGGATCATGGCGCGGGCAGGTGACGATGTGATCGTTGACCATGCCGACGGCCTGCATGAAAGCGTAAACGATGGTGGGCCCGCAAAACTTGAACCCTGCTTTCTTCAGGTCCTTTGAAATCTGGCGTGACAGCGGCGTTTCGGTCGGTACCTCGGCCATGCTGGCGAAACGGTTCTGCAAGGGCTGGCCATCGACGTAATCCCACAGGAAATTGTCGAAGCCCTGCCGCGCCTCGATCTCGGCCCAGGCGCGGGCATTGCCTATGGTCGCCTCGATCTTGCCGCGATGGCGCACGATGCCCTTGTCGGCCAGGAGGCGGGCGATCTCGGCCTCGCCGTAGTCAGCCACGATATTCGGGTCGAACCCGTCGAACCCGGCGCGGAAGGCATCGCGTTTTTTCAGGATGGTGATCCAGGACAGCCCGGCCTGAAACCCGTCGAGAATCAGCTTCTCCCACAGGGCGCGGCTGTCATGTTCCGGTACGCCCCATTCGGTATCGTGGTATTCGACGTAAATCGGGTCGGTCCCGCTCCAGACGCATCTGTCGCCTGTTTTATCTTTTATTTCCATGACTTGCCCCTGCCTTTCGGATTTGTCGCCAATTAGAACAAAAAGCGAATATTTACCAGATGTCAATCAGTGCGGCGGCAATGTGCAATCCGGACAAGCCAAAGGATGATGCGATGAACGGGATGGCAGAACGGATCGGTGCGGGGGAACTGGACAGCCCGCTGGCATGGGCGAACAATGTCCGCGACCGCTCGGTCAACCAGATGATCGAACGCGCGATCCGCCAGAAGGATGTGCTGCTGGCCTATCAGCCGGTGGTCAGTGCGCGCCAGCCCGACCGCATCGCCTTTCACGAAGGCCTGATCCGCATTCTGGATGAAGATCACAACATCCTGCCTGCGGGCGATTTCATGCCGGTGGCGGAAACCCGCGAAACCGGGCGGATCATCGACTGCCTGTCGCTGGAAATGGGGCTGAACACGCTGGCCGAACAGCCGTCCCTCAGGTTGTCGATCAACATGTCGGCACGCTCCATCGGCTATCCCCGCTGGATGGAGGTGCTCAATCGCGGCCTCGCACGCGACCGCACGGTGGCGGAACGGCTGATCCTGGAAATCACCGAAAGCTCGGCGATGATCATGCCCGATCTGGTGACCGTGTTCATGGCCGATCTGCACCGCCGGGGGATCAGCTTTGCGCTGGATGATTTCGGCGCGGGCTATACCGCGTTCCGCTACCTCAAGGAGTTCTATTTCGATATCGTGAAGATCGACGGCCAGTTCATTCGCGGCATTCATCAGGATGCCAACAATCAGGTGCTGACGGCGGCGCTTGTCTCCATCGGCCAGCATTTCGACATGCTGACCGTGGCAGAAGCAGTGGAACACCCCGAAGAGGCCGCTTTCCTGGTGAATGCCGGGTTCGACTGCCTGCAGGGTTACTATTTCGGCATGCCGACGACCCTGCCCTCCTGGATGGCCGAAGGCAATCGCCGCGCCGCCGGCTGATCCGGCGGGCCCTGGCCGCGCCCAACCCCTTTCGCAACTTAGTTTCGAACGATTTCGCCCTTGTGCAACTTTCGCAACTGATCTACCCAAAACCAGAAATATTGATGCGTTTCGGAAAGTACTGACAGCAGCGCCGCAAGTATTTATGCTGCAGCGCAGAAACGAATCATTCTTGGGTATCTGAAAGGGCTGAACATGACCAATGTAGTAATCGCCTCCGCCGCACGCACCGCCGTCGGCAGCTTCAACGGCAGCTTTGCCAACACGCCTGCGCATGATCTGGGCGCTGCCGTTCTGGAAGCTCTGGTTGCGCGCGCCGGTATCGACAAGGCGGAGGTTTCCGAAACCATCCTCGGCCAGGTCCTGTCCGCCGGCCAGGGCCAGAACCCTGCCCGCCAGGCCCATATCAATGCCGGCCTGCCCGCCGAAAGCTCGGCCTGGGGGATCAACCAGGTCTGCGGCTCGGGCCTGCGCGCCGTTGCCATCGCTGCCCAGCATATCCAGTTGGGTGACGCCGATATCGTAGCCGCCGGGGGCCAGGAAAGCATGTCGCTCAGCCCGCATGTCGCACATCTGCGTGCCGGCCAGAAAATGGGCGACATGAGCTTCATCGATTCGATGATCAAGGATGGCCTCTGGGACGCGTTCAACGGCTACCACATGGGCAACACCGCCGAAAACGTCGCCAACCAGTGGCAGATTTCCCGCGACATGCAGGACGAATTCGCCGTCGCCAGCCAGAACAAGGCCGAAGCGGCGCAGAAGGCAGGCAAGTTCAAGGACGAGATCATCCCCTTCACCATCAAGACCCGCAAGGGCGATATCGTCATGGATACCGACGAATATATCCGCCACGGCGCGTCGATGGAGGCAATGGCCAAGCTGCGCCCGGCCTTCAACCGTGAAGGATCGGTCACCGCCGCCAATGCCAGCGGCATCAACGATGGCGCCGCTGGGATGCTGCTGATGTCTGCCGAAAACGCCGAAAAGCGCGGCATCACGCCGCTTGCACGCATCGTATCCTATGCCACCGCCGGGCTGGACCCGTCGATCATGGGCGTCGGCCCGATCCATGCAAGCCGCAAGGCGCTGGAAAAGGCCGGCTGGTCGGTCTCGGACCTCGATCTTGTCGAGGCGAACGAGGCCTTCGCCGCCCAGGCCTGCGCCGTCAACAAGGACATGGGCTGGGATCCGGCGATCGTCAACGTCAATGGCGGCGCGATTGCCATCGGCCATCCGATCGGCGCATCCGGTGCCCGCATCCTGAACACGCTTTTGTTCGAGATGCAGCGCCGCGACGCCAAGCGCGGCCTGGCCACCCTGTGCATCGGCGGCGGCATGGGCGTCGCCATGTGCCTGGAACGTTAAGCCCGGAAACGCCCCAAAGGCGATCTGAACGAAAAACAACCCGTAGGGTGCGCATTCATTGCGCATCCCCGAAGGAGAAAAATCATGGGAAGAATTGCACTTGTCACCGGCGGATCGCGCGGCATCGGCGCGGCCATTTCAATGGGCCTGAAGGAGGCCGGCTATACCGTCGCCGCCACCTATGCCGGCAATGACGAAGCCGCCGCCGCCTTCACCGCCGAAACCGGCATCAAGACCTACAAGTGGAACGTCGCCGATTACGACGAATGCGCCGCCGGTATCGCGCGGGTCGAAGCCGATCTTGGCCCGGTTGAAATCCTGGTCAACAATGCCGGCATCACCCGCGATGCACCGTTTCACCGCATGACGCCGCAGCAATGGCACGAGGTGATCGACACCAACCTGACCGGCGTGTTCAACATGACCCACAATGTCTGGGGCGGCATGCGCGAGCGCAAGTTCGGCCGCGTTGTCATCATCTCGTCGATCAACGGCCAGAAAGGCCAGTTCGCGCAAGTAAACTACGCCGCCTCGAAGGCGGGCGATCTGGGCATCGTGAAGTCGCTGGCACAGGAAGGTGCCCGCGCCGGCATCACCGCCAACGCGATCTGCCCGGGCTATGTCGCCACCGACATGGTGATGGCGGTGCCGGAAAAGGTGCGCGAATCGATCATCGCGCAGATCCCCACGGGCCGCCTCGGCGAACCGGAAGAGATCGCCCGCTGTGTCACGTTTCTGGTGTCCGACGATGCCGGCTTCATCAACGGCTCGACCATTTCGGCCAACGGGGCGCAGTTCTTCGTCTGATCCGGACGAGCAGTTCAAACCGGAAGCCGGCAAGCGATTGCCGGCTTTTTCCCGTTTCCGAAGGTCCGAATGTCCCGCAACCGCGCAACACTGACAGGTTTTTTCGCCGTGCTGTTCTGGTCGGCATTGGCCTTGCTGACGGTTGCGGCCGCACCGGTGCCGCCGTTCCAGTTGAACGCGATGGCGTTTCTGGTTGGCGGCATCATCGGCCTCGGCTGGATCGGTGCGAGGGGCGGCCTGGCCGGATCGCTCGGCGGCATCGGCTGGCCAGCATGGTTGCTGGGGGTCGGCGGGTTGTTCGGCTATCATTTCCTCTATTTCTCGGCCCTGAGGCTGGCCCCCGCCGCCGAGGCCGGACTGATCGCCTATTTCTGGCCGTTGCTGATCGTGCTGTTTTCGGGATTGCTGCCGGGCGAAAAGCTGCGCGCGATGCATGTCGCGGGTGCGCTGATATCATTGTCGGGGGCCGGGCTGATCCTGTGGGGCGGCGGCGCCGGGTTCGATCCCGGCTATGCGCCGGGCTACCTGCTGGCGGCCATCGGGGCGCTGACCTGGGCCAGCTATTCGGTGCTGAGCCGCCGCGTCGGCCATATCCCGACCACCAGCGTGGCGTGGTTCTGCCTGGCGGCATCCGGCCTGTCGCTGCTGGCGCATCTGGCGTTCGAGGTCACTATCTGGCCCGAAGGCGCAATCGGCTGGGCGGCGGTGCTGGGCCTTGGCCTCGGGCCGGTCGGGCTGGCATTCTATCTGTGGGATATCGGTGTGAAACAGGGTGACATCCAGCTTCTGGGCGTCGTGTCCTATGCCGCGCCCTTGCTGTCCACCCTGATCCTGATCGCCTTCGGCATCACCGCGCCGACGCAGAGCCTGCTGCTGGCGGCTGTCCTCATCACCGCTGGCGCGGCCCTTGCCGCACGCGCCGGCCGACGCAATATCTGATGTTCAATCCGGGGCGCAGAATCTGCGCGCCGGGCTAAATGGGCCGGGCCTGTCAGCCGGCCTTGAGGCTTTCGATCTCTTCCTTGAGCCGCAACTTGCGCTTCTTCATTTCGCTGATGTCAAAATCGCTGCTGCCCGGGCGACGCTGTTCTTCCGCAACCTGACGGTCCAGATCATCGTGCTTGCGCTGCAATTCCTCGATACGCGAACTCAGGCTCATGTCGGTCTCCATGATGGTTTCTCTTGTTATTATGATATGGTCAGTCGATCACAGATTTGAAGTCTTGTCATCCATTCTTCACAACAATTCGCTTGCCTCTCCCCTTGCCAGCCTCGCGCCCCGGATTTCACGCCTGAACGCCCCGAGGTTGCTGCCGATCGGTGCCGCCCGCACCAGGCTGATCAGCCCCCCGGCCACGATGCAGCCCAGCCCGATCATGGCAGGCCAGCCGGGGATTTCGTGAAACCAGACCAGCCCGACAATCAGCGCCGCCACCAGGTTGAAATAGAAGAACGGCGCCAGCCGCGCCGCCTCGGAGCGCTGATAGGCGGCGACGGTCAGGAAATGCGTGGCCGCCGTGACAACCCCCAGCAGCAAGGCCGGGGTCAGGAGCGCGATGCTCATGCCGCTGATCGCCGGCAGCGCCAGCGGCGCCAGCATGGCCGAGCCCAGCAGGCATTGCACCGCCAGCGCCGAGACCGGATGCTGGCCGCAGCGGGCACCGCGCGATGCCGCCAGAAACGCCCCCAGCAGGCCGCCACCGGCCAGCGCCAGCAACATGCCGGGTTCCAGCGATGTGCCGGGGCGAAGGATCAATAGCGCCCCGAGAAAGCTGATCAGCGAGCCGGCCAGGCGCGGAAATGTCAGTTTTTCACCGTAGATCGCAACCGAGATCAGCGTGGCGACAATCGGCGCGATCAGGAAACCACCAACTGCATTGGCCAGCGGGATCATCGACAGCGCCATTATCAGCAGCGTCATCGCCCCGATCACCAGCGCGGTGCGCAGGATGGTTCCGGCCCGGTCACGCGCCGGAAAGCGGACCGTGATGCCACCCATCCGTGCCAGCGCCAGGGCGATCAGACCGGCGGTGAAATAGCGCAGGAAAACGATGAAAAAGGGCGATTGTGTCTGGCCGAGTTGTTTTGACAACGCATCGCCAAAGGGCGTCAGCGACACCGAAAGAAGGATCAGAAAAACACCGCTTTTCATCCGCCAGAATACTCGATCGCCCGTCGGGGGAATACCCGGCAGGCCGCTCCGGCCTAAGGCGAACGGATTAATATTTCGTTAACAATTCAGAAGATCAGCGGATGGCCGTCGCGCAGGATTGCCCGGGCCTCGGGTGAATAGGAATCGCGGTCGCCATCGTGGCAGGCAGCGTCATGCAGGATCAGCGGCGAATGCAGTTTAAACGCCCCGCGCCCGCCTTTCGTGGCCACCACCAGCACACGCGTCGCCGGTTGCCCGACCCGCGGTACCAGCGGCTTGACCTCAATGCTGCCGACCCTTCCATCCAGGGCGGCCAGCAGGTCCGCCAGCCGCTCGCTGCGCTGGATGAATGTCAGGGTTCCGCCGGGTTTCAGCCGCCGGATCGCCGCATCGGCCCAGATTGCCAGCGGCGTGGCCTCGCGGAACGCCGCCTCGCGCCCGGTATCGCGGGCCGGGGTGCCGCCGCCGGCCTCAAGATAGGGCGGATTGGCGATGACGTGATCGAAACTTTCCTGCCGGAGCGTCGCTGGCATCTCTGCCAGATCGCCCTCGATTATCCGCGCCTCGATCCCGTTGGCAGCCGCATTGCGCCGCGCCAGATCGGCATAGCCGGGTTGCAGTTCCAGCCCGCTCAGGCCCAGCCCTTCAACCCGCCGCCCGAGGCACAGAATCGCCGCACCGGCACCGCAGCCAAGCTCCAGCACCCGCGCCCCCGGCCTTGCCGCAACCGACGCCGCCAGAAACACCGGATCACTGGCCGCGCGGTAGCCCTTTCGCGGCTGCCACAAATGCAGCGCGCCGCCGAGAAAGCCATCGCGGGTCAACTCGTCTTGCGTAAAACCCATGCTAGACGCCCGGCAATTCGATGCCGTTGTCGCCCAGAACCGAGCGCGCGCGGAACAGATCGCCGTCGATCACCATCAGGCGGCGTGGCAGGATTCCGATCGAGCCTTCCAGCACGCTCATGTGGACGTCCATTTCAAAGCAGTCTATACCCTCCCCGCGCAGAAGGGCTTTTGCGAAGGCGATGATGGTCGGGTCGTTGCTGCGGACAAGTTCCTTCATGCTGCCGAGTTAACGCCCTCGCACCGCGAATGTCGAGGGCAGGAAGGAAACGGACGCATGGATCAGATCGCTATTGCCGACAAGCCGCATGTCGCGCTTGCCCGCCTGATGCGCGACGAGATGGCGGCGGTGGATGCGCTGATCCGCGCGCGCATGGTTTCCGAACATGCCCCGCGCATTCCCGAGGTTACGGCGCATCTGGTCGAGGCCGGCGGCAAGCGCCTGCGCCCCCTGCTGACGCTGGCCGTTGCGGCGATGTGCGGCTATCGCGGCGACAACCATATCCGGCTGGCCGCGACGGTGGAGTTCATCCACACCGCCACCCTGCTGCATGACGACGTGGTCGACGAAAGCGAAAAGCGCCGGGGCCGACCCACCGCCAACCTGATGTGGGATAACAAATCCTCCGTGCTGGTCGGCGATTACCTGTTTTCGCGGGCCTTCCAGCTGATGGTGGAAACCGGCAATTTGCGGGTGCTGGATATCCTTGCCAATGCCTCGGCCACCATTGCCGAAGGCGAGGTGCTGCAACTGACCGCGGCACAGGATCTCGGCACCGACGAGGCGGTCTACATGAAGGTGATCCGCGGCAAGACCGCCGCGCTGTTCGCCGCCGCAACCGAGGTTGGCGGGGTGATCGCAAGTGCGCCCGAGGCCAGTGTGACAGCCTTGCGCGATTATGGCGATGCGCTGGGGATCGCGTTCCAGATCGTTGACGATCTGCTGGATTACGGCGGGTCCACCGCGAAGCTGGGCAAGAATACCGGCGACGATTTCCGCGAATGCAAGCTGACCCTGCCGCTGATCAAGGCGGTGGCGGCGGCGGATGACACCGAACGCGCCTTCTGGCAGCGGGTGATCGGAGATGGCCAACAGAAGGACGGCGATCTTGCGCAGGCGATGGCGCTGATGCAGCGGCACGGAACGCTGGCGGCAACACGCGCCGATGCAATTGGCTGGGCGACACGGGCGAAGGCGGCACTGACGGGATTGCCGGACAGCGAAATCCGCGAGCATCTGACCGGGCTGGCCGATTACGTGGTTGCGCGGGTGGTCTGAGCCGGGTTCGCAGCGCTTTCAGCGCAAGGTCGTCGGCACGCACCACCAGCCCGGACGCCTTGCGGCGATTTTGCCTGCCGCGCTGGCGGCCTGTTCCGGTGTCTCGAACAGCCCGAAACAGGTTGCGCCCGATCCTGACATCCGCGCCAGCCGGCAATCATCGGCACCGCGCAGCGCGTCCAGTACCCCGGCGATGCCCGGCGCAATCCGCATCGCGGCGGCCTCCAGATCGTTGCGCAGGCGACTGAGATAGCCAAGCCATGTTTCACGATCCTGTACGTCCGGCACAGGCTCAAGCCCCGGATAGTCGCGGCGCTCCAGCGCGGCGAACACCGCTGGTGTCGCCACCGCCACCCCGGGATTGACCAGCACCGCCGGCAGGGGCGGCAGGTCCAACGGCTCCAGCACCTCGCCGATACCCCGCATCCGCGCCGCTCTGCCCATCAGGCAGACCGGCAGATCGGCCCCCAGCGACAGCACCGCGTCCTGCCCCGGCAGCGGCACCCGCCAAAGCCCGGACAGAAGATGCAAGGCTGCCGCCGCATCCGCCGAACCGCCACCGATGCCCGAGGCCAGCGGCAGGTTCTTTTCCAAATGCAAGCCTGCACCGCCGTCATGGCCGAACAGGTGTGCTGCTTTCACGATCAGGTTGTCCGCGCCGGTGGACAGCCCTGCGGCCATCGGCCCGGACACCGACAGCGTCAGGTCAGGCGCGGCGCGGCCTTCCAGCACGTCGCCGACATCGGCAAACGCCACCACCGAATCGAGGCTGTGCAGGCCATCCGCCCGCCGCCCGGTGACATGAAGGGCCAGGTTGATCTTGGCTGGCGCGAACCGCCGGAGGGTTTTCGGCGTTTCGCTGATACCCCTAGTCATTCCCCGTGCCGTTTTCGGCCTCAGACTTCAGAACCTCGTCCAGCCCGATCTCCAGCTTCTTGCGAATCCGCAGGGCCTCATCCTCTTCCGGCTTGAACGACAGGGCCCGCCGCCACTGGAAACGCGCTTCAAGCTGGCGACCGACCATCCAGTAGACATCGCCCAGATGGTCGTTGATGATCGGATCGACAGGCATCAGTTCGACCGCCCGCTCCATCGGCGCGACCGCCTCGTCGAACTTGCCGATCCGGTAGAGAACCCAGCCCAGAGAATCGGTGATATAGCCGTCATTCGGGCGCTGCTGCACCGCAATCTCGATCATCTTCTGCGCCTCATCATATTTGATGCGCTTCTCGACCAGCCCGTAGCCCAGATAATTCAGCACCAGCGGCTGATCCGGCGACAGTTTCAGCGCAAAACGGAAATCCGCCTCGGCCTCGTCCCACTTGCCCTCGCGTTCATAGGTGATGCCGCGGGCATAATAGAGGAACCAGTGGTTCGGCTGCGGTTCCGGCAACAGCGCGATGGCGGCGGCATAGGCCTCGGTTGCCTCGGCGAATTTCGATTGCCGGCGCAGCGCATCTCCAAGCGAGGTGAAGACCGTCGGGATGGTCTTGTGAGTCTTGGCCAGCCCGCGCAGCACCTCGATCGCGGCATCCGCGCGGCCATCCGCCTGCAAGGCCTCGGCGCGGCCTATCTCGGCGCTGTAAAACCCCGGGTGATCGCTGGGCACCTTGTTAAAATTCCTGACCGCCAGGTCGTATTGCCGGTGGCTGTTCAGCAGATCGGCCACCAGCAGGATCGCCTCCACCGCCTCGGGCCGCAGGAATTCCGACAATCGCCCGTAGATCAGGCCGAACCGCTCGTTATCTTCGCCAGCCAGCACCGCAGCCAGCGTCAGGAACACCTCGGCGGCCCCTTCCTGCGGCGTCGTGACATTGTCAAAGGCCAATGTCTCGCCAGCCGATACGCGGTCGCGCAGGGCGAGGATTTCCAGATCGCCCGAGCCGTTCAGCGCCTCGTCGATCATGGCCAGCGCATCGTCGCGGCGGTCAAGCTGCGACAGCACCTTGATATGCGCGATCAGGCTGCCGCGCCCGATCCTCAGGTGCTGGCCGTCAACGCCGTCGAAAATCACCGCCGCGCCTTCAAAATCGCCCACCGCCGCCAGTGCCAGCGCCTTGTGGTAATCGCTGAAAATCTTCATCGCGTTGTTTTCGGCCATCTCGTCGAACCGCGCCAGCGCGTCGGACATCTGGCCAAGGCCAAACAGGATCCAGCCCTGCAACAGGCCATCCAGCAACGGGCTGAAACCGTTCTCGCCGTTGAAATAGGCACTTGCCTCGGCAAACCGGCCCTGTCGGATATCGTCGGTC
This sequence comes from Paracoccaceae bacterium, assembly GCA_019911965.1. GTDB lineage: Bacteria > Pseudomonadota > Alphaproteobacteria > Rhodobacterales > Rhodobacteraceae > UBA5972. Next base: position 25,925 of record JAIOJF010000027.1, read on the forward strand.
AGGATCACAAGCTGCGCCAACTGGCTGCCGGCCTCAACGCTTTCCATCCGGCGCGCGATTTCCAGCGCCTGGCCGGGATCGCCCTTGGACAGGAACGACAACAGGGCGTTCTGCATCAGGTCGGTATTGTCCGGGTCCGCCGCCAGCGCGCGGGCGTAATATTCCGCCGCCGCGGCGTAATCATTCTCGAAACTGGCCTGCGATGCCGCCAGATACGACCCCGCAAGGCTGTCGGCGCGGGCTGGCAGCGGGGCCAGACTGACAGCGCAGAACAAGGCAGCGGCAGCGGGGACAAGGAACCTCAGGGCGATGGTCACGCGGGCAACTCCGGTATTCAGAAACGGTTGGGCGAAAAACGACTGGGGCAGAGCCTAGTGCCCTGCCCCGCCAATGGCAATCTATGCACCGCCCGGATTACGCTGACATCCGCGCAATTCGCCGCGATATCACATATTCGGGTAGTTCGGCCCCTCGCCGCCCTGCGGTGTGGCCCAGTTGATGTTCTGGCTGGGGTCCTTGATATCGCAGGTCTTGCAATGCACGCAGTTCTGCGCGTTGATCTGGAAGCGCGGATTGCTGCCGTCTTCGTCGCGCAGGATTTCATAGACCCCCGCCGGGCAATAGCGCTGCGCCGGTTCAGCGTATTTCGGCAGGTTGACCTTGATCGGAATATCGGGATCGGCCAGTTGCAGATGGCAGGGCTGTTCCTCGGCGTGGTTGGTGGCCGAAAAGCTGACATTGGTCAGCCGGTCGAACGACAGGACACCATCGGTTTTGGGATAGTCGATCACCGCATGGCGATCCGCCGGCTCGGTGGCGGCGGCATCGGTCTTGCCGTGTTTCAGCGTGCCAAGCGGGTTCCAGCCGGTCAGATTGGCCACCCACATATCGAACCCGCCCAGCGCCAGCGAGGCGAGCATGCCGAATTTCGACCAGAGCGGCTTGACGTTGCGCACGCGCTTGAGGTCGGTGGCGATCTTGCCGCTGCGCACATCGGTTTCGTAATCCGTCAACTCGTCGCCGCTGCGCCCGGCCCCGATGGCGGCAAAGGCCGCCTCGGCGGCGGCCATGCCCGACAGCATGGCGTTGTGGTTGCCCTTGATCCGCGGCACGTTCAGCAGGCCCGCCGAACAACCCAGCAGGGCCACCCCGGGCGCGACCATCTTGGGGATCGACTGCCAGCCGCCCTCGGAAATCGCCCGTGCACCGTAGGCCACGCGCTTGCCGCCCTGCAGCACTTTGGCGATCTCAGGGTGATGCTTGAAGCGCTGGAATTCCATATAGGGGAACAGATACGGGTTCTTGTAATTCAAATGCACCACGAAACCGACAAACACCTGATTGTTTTCAAGGTGATACATGAAGGAACCACCACCGGCATTGCCGCCCAGCGGCCAGCCCATCGTATGCGTGACGGTGCCTTCGCTGTGGTTTTCCGGCTTGACCTCCCAGATTTCCTTCATCCCGAGGCCGAATTTCTGCGGTTCCTTGCCAGCCTGCAGGTCGTATTTCGCGATCACTTCCTTGGCCAGTGAGCCACGCACGCCTTCCGACAGGAACACGTATTTGCCGTGCAGTTCCATGCCCGGCTCATAGGACGGCCCCGGCGTGCCGTCGCGCTCACGGCCGAACTCGCCGGCAACCACGCCCTTCACTTCGCCATTGTCGCCGTAGACCAGCTCCGAACAGGCCATGCCCGGGAAAATCTCTACCCCCATGCCTTCAGCCTGTTCCGCCATCCAGCGGCAGACATTGGCCATCGAGACGATGTATTTGCCGTGATTGTTCATCAGGGGCGGCATCGGGAAATTCGGGATACGGATCGACCCTGCCGGCCCCAGCATCAGGAAATTGTCGCGCTTCACCGGCACATTCAGCGGTGCGCCCTTTTCCTTCCAGTCGGGGATCAACTCGTTCAGGCCGACAGGGTCCAGCACCGCACCAGACAGGATATGCGCCCCCACTTCCGAGCCTTTTTCCAGCACCACCACGTTCAGATCGGCGTCAAGCTGTTTCAGGCGGATCGCGGCGCTCAGCCCCGCCGGCCCCGCCCCCACGATCACCACATCATATTCCATCGACTCGCGTTCGATCTCGGCCATCTGGATTTCCCCTCCTGCACCCCGCCCGGCGGGCGACATTCGCCAAAAATACTGCCGCCCTGCCTAGCGTGGCAACGCTCCGGGGTCAATTCGGACGCAGCGGCGGAACACACAGCACCGCGGTTTTCATCCCGACCCCGGCAGAATTTTCCGGAAAATCCTGCGGGCAGAATATTTTTCTACGAGTTTTCGGCGGCTCTATGGTTTTCCAGGCCGAAAACCCGCCCTTTGTCACAAATCCAGCGATTCATCTTCAGGCGGGATCACCCCCAGGCGCCGCCCGAAATCCAGATAGGAATGCTGACGGCGGTTCCTGAGTTCGCGGCGCACATCGTCATGCTTGTCGTAATCGAAGGTCACGCCGGCACCCTCGACAATGCGGTTCATCATGTTGAACGCGGCGCAGACCTGCACCGCCTCGAACAAGGCCGCCTCGGACCAGCCGGCGGCAAAGACCACATCGGCATCCGCCTGCACCAGCCTGGACGGCAATCGCGTCAGCTTGCCGACATATTTCAGGATCGGCTTCATTCGCGCAGCGATATCGGCCGTGTCGATATCCTTCAGCACCGCATCCACCACGCCGCGCGGAATGCCGAACACCTCGGAATAGACCCTGTGCGAACCATAGCAGAACGTGCAGGCATTCAGTCCCGACACATAAGACGCGATCAGTTCCCGTTCGCCGATTGTCAATTCGCCCTCGGCCCGCAGGATGCCTTCAAGATAGATCATCAGCGGTCCGGCATTGTCGGGAAAGCGCTGGAGCACATCGCTCAGATGCGCTTCGGCGGGAAGGGAGGGAAACAGGGCCATCGGCGACTCGACTCCTTGCTGGGCACAGCCGAAGGCTACCCGAGAATCCCCACCCCGCACAGACCTTTTGCCAAACCGGGCCGGGGCGGGGCCCGCCGCGGGCGGGAATCCCTTGCCCTTGGGCGCGGCTAATCCTATGTTGCGCGTTCAAAAAACGAGACACGATACCTGGGCAGGCAGATGGAAAAGATCCCCGTCACTCCACGAGGCTTCAAAGCCCTGGATGAAGAACTGAAGAACCTGAAATCGGTGGAACGCCCGGCTGTCATCAGGGCGATTGCCGAGGCGCGCGAGCACGGCGATCTGTCGGAAAACGCCGAATACCATGCCGCCCGCGAACAGCAGAGCCATATCGAGGGCCGCATCCGCGAATTGGAAAGCCTGATCAGCCTGGCCGATGTGATCGACGTGACCCGCCTCAGCGGTTCGATCAAGTTCGGCGCCACGGTGCATCTGCTGGACGAGGATACCGACGCCGAAAAGACCTTCCAGATTGTCGGCGAACCCGAAGCCGACATCGAACGCGGGCTGCTGAACATCAAGTCGCCGATTGCCCGGGCCTTGATCGGCAAAGAGGAAGGTGACAGTGTTGAGGTCAACACCCCGGGCGGGGCGAAGAGCTACGAAATCCTCAGCGTCAAGTACATCTGACCAGGCACATCCCGAAAGCGGCACGAGCATGGACGCAGACAAACCCGAAACGCCGCTCGATCTGGGGATTTACGGCCGCAAGGTTCGCGCGAAGGTCGAGATCGCCGATATCGTCGCGGCTGTCCTCAGCCTGGTCTGGGTTGGCGTGGTGGCCGGTTTCTGGTATTTCATCGGCATTTCTTCGGACGGCGAAAGCCCCGGCTTCAATCCGCTGACATTCGTGATGACGATGGTGTCGATCCTGCTGCCGATCGGGCTGATCTGGGTGGCCAGTGCCGGGGCAAAGACTGCCCGCGTGATGCGCGAGGAAGCGCAGCGCCTGCAGGCCTCGATCGACGCGATGCGCCACGCCTATGTGACGCAGGCGCAAAGCGCCGGGCAGGCGGTGAAGCCATCGCTGGAAAAGCAACTGGACCAGATCGCCCGCTCGCAGAAACAGACCGAAACCGCCATCGCCACATTCGCCTCGCGCCGGGATCACGGGCAGGGTGAAGGCTCCGACACCAAGGCGGCGCTGAACCGCAAACCGGCCAAACCGGCCAGCGACAGCCAGCCGACGCTGGCGCTGGATGCGCCGAGCACCGCGCTGGAAGAACCGATTACCATCGCCGAGTTTATCCGCGCCATGAACTTCCCGGAAAACGAGGATGACCGCGAGGGCTTCCGCACCCTCCGCCGCGCCCTGGCCGATCGCGATATCGCCAAGATGATCCGCGCCTCGCAGGATATCCTGACGCTTCTGTCGCAGGATGGCATCTATATGGACGATCTGCGCCCCGACCGCCCCCGCGCCGAGACCTGGCGCAAATTCGCGCGTGGTGATCGTGGCCCGGTGATCGCCGGGCTTGGCGGCATCCGTGACCGCTCGTGCATCGCGCTGGCCACGGGGCGGATGAAGAAGGACCCGGTGTTCCGCGATGCCGCGCATCACTTCCTGCGGCAATTCGATTCCGTTCTGGCGGAATTTGAATCGAATGCCACCGATCAGGAACTGGTCGACATGGGCGAAACCCGCACCGCCCGCGCCTTCATGCTGCTGGGCCGGATCGCCGGGACGTTTGATTAAAGCGTGTTGCGGTTGCGCAAGGCCTTGATCAGCGGCAGCGAATAGATCACCAGCGCCGCCCAGATCAGCGGAAAGGCAATCGCCCGTGCGGTTCCGAAGGGTTCGCCAAAGACCAGCACCGCAATCAGGAAGATCATCGTCGGCGCGATATATTGCATGATGCCGATGGTTGACAGCCGCACCAGCTTGGCCCCGTTGGCATAGATCATCAGCGGCCCCGCCGTCACCAGGCCGGTGCCCAGCAACAGCCAGAAATCCGCCGCCGAATCCAGGAAATGCCCCTGACCGGTCATGGTCAGCCAGGTAATCCAGGCCAGCGCGAATGGCGACAGGATCAGCACTTCCAGCAAGAACCCCTGATTCGGCCCGATCGGCAGCGATTTCTTGAAAAACGCGTAGAACCCCCAGGAAAATGTCAGCGCCAGCGCCGCCCAGGGCAGCCGCCCGGCATCCACCGCGATTACCACAACCGCCAGCGCCGCCAGCACGATGGCGAATATCTGCGCCGGGCTCAGGCGTTCCTTCAGCAGAACCGCCCCGAGAAAGATGCTGAACAAGGGGTTGATGTAATATCCCAAAGCCGCGTCCAGCGCATTGCCCGAGGTGATCGCCCAGACGTAAATCCCCCAGTTGAACGAAACCAGCGCCGCCGTCAGCGCCGCCATCGCAAGCATCTTCGGATTGGCCAGCGCCGCGCGCAGATCGCGCGTACGGCCCAGCACGATCAGCACCAGCCCGGCCAGCGGCACCGACCAGATCACCCGATGCGCCACCACCTCGGCCGGCGGGACATGCGACAACAGCTTCATGTAGAGCGGCAGGAAGCCCCATAGCAGATAGGCCACCAGCGCAAAGGCCAGCCCGCGCGGCGTATCGACATTTTCCAACCGTCCGCTCGCGCCCTCTGCCACAACCAATCCTTCACGCTTCTTTTTGGTACAAATACTCAAACCCGGGAACCGGCAATCAGCCCGAAAATCGGGGAATCGCACCGCGCATCAGGATTGCCGTGTCACCCCCTTACACGCTCCGACTTCGGATCGTAAAGCGGCACCAGCGACGCGGTGGCCGCCACCCGCCTGCCCGCCACGTCGATCTCGTAGTCCGAGGCCAGAACCTCCGCCGCGCTCTCGCCCTTGCACGGCACATATCCCAGCCCGACAGCGCCGCCCAGATGGTGGCCATAGGCGCCCGACGACAGGTAGCCGACGATGTTGCCATCGCGGGTCAAAGGCTCGTTGTGGTAAAGCAGCGGTTCGGGATCCTGCAAAAGGAACTGCACCAGCCGCCGCTCCAGCCCCGCCTCGCGCTTGCGCAACACCGCGTCGCGGCCAATGAAATCCGGCTTGTCGGTTTTCACGGCAAAGCCAAGCCCCGCCTCCAGTACATGATCTTCGCAGGTGATGTCATGGCCGAAATGCCGGAACGCCTTTTCCGCGCGGCAGCAATCCATCATGTGCATGCCGCACAGTTTCAGCCCGAAATCCTGACCGGCCTGCCAGAGGGTCTCGAACACATGCCCGGCCATATCGGCGGAGACATAGACCTCCCAGCCCAGCTCACCGACATAGGACACCCGGTGCGCCCGGGCCAGGCCCATGCCGATCTCGATCGCCTGCGCGGTTCCAAACGGATTGGTTTCGTTGGAAAAATCATTGGGGCTGACGGCCTGCATCAATTCCCGCGCCTTTGGCCCCATCACCGCCAGCACACCTTCGGAGGCCGTCAGATCGGTGATCGTAACCCGCGCCCCGCGGGCAAGCGCGTGGCGGTGCAGCCAGGTCTGGTCGGCCAGGCGCGTGGCGGCGGGCGTGACTACCAGATAGGCGGTTTCCGACAGCCGCGTCACCGTCACATCCGCCTCGATGCCGCCCTTGGCGTTCAGGAACTGGGTATAGACAATCTTGCCCACCGGCACCGACATGTCCGCGCCTGAAACGTAGTTCAGGAAGCCTTCCGCATCCGCGCCCTCAACGCGCAGCTTGCCGAAGGACGACATGTCGTACATCCCGACATTGCCCCGCACGCTGCGTACCTCGGCAGCGGCGTTCTGGAACCAGTTCTGCCGTTTCCAGGAATAGACATATTCGCGGTCCTGCCCCGGTTCGGCATACCAGTTGGCACGTTCCCAGCCGGCAATCTCGCCCATCACCGCGCCCTGTTCCAGAAGGTGGTGATGGAACGGCGTGCGCCGGATGCCGCGTGCGGTGGCCTTCTGGCGATAGGGGTAATGATCGGCGTAAAGCAACCCCAGCGTTTCCTTCGAGCGCTCATACAGATAGGTCCGGTTGCCCTGAAACGGCTGGTTGCGGGCAACATCGACATCGCCCAGATCGAACGGGCGCGCGCCGTCCTGCATCCATTGCGCCAGCGCCATACCGGCCCCACCGGCGGATTGAATGCCGATCGAGTTGAACCCGGCGGCCACCCAGAAATTATCCACCTCCAGCGATTGCCCCAGATTATAGGCATCATCCGGCGTGAAACTTTCCGGCCCGTTGAAGAAGGTATGTATCCCGGCCGCGCCCAGCATCGGCACGCGATGCACCGCGCGTTCCAGGATCGGCTCGAAATGGTCGAAATCCTCGGGCAGTTGATCGAACTCGAACGCCTCGGGAATGCCTGCCATCCCCCAGGGCTTGGCATTCGGCTCGAACGCGCCCAGCAGGTATTTCCCGGCGTCTTCCTTGTAATAGGCACATTCATCGGGCACCCGAAGAACCGGCATCTGGGTCAGGCCGGGGATCGGCTCGGTCACGATGTAGAAATGCTCGCAGGCATGCAAAGGCACGTTCACACCCGCCATCCGGCCCACCGCATGGCCCCACATGCCGGCGCAATTGACGACATGCTCGGCCTCGATGAAGCCCGCCTCGCCATTCTGTTCCCAGGCCACGCCACGCGCCCGGCGGCCCTCGACCGTCACGCCGGTCACCTTCACGTTTTCCACCACCGAAGCGCCGCGCATCCGCGCGCCCTTGGCCAGTGCCAGCGCGATATTGGCCGGATCGCCCTGCCCGTCGGTCGGCAGCCAGACCCCGGCAGTGACGCCCTCAAGATTGATCTGCGGATATTTCGCCTTCACCTCGGCAGGCGACATCTCGTCCACCGGCACCCCGAAGGCGCGCGCCATCGCGGCATTGCGGAACAATTCCTCGCGCCGCTCCTGCGTCAGCGCGACCGAGACAGATCCTACCGTCTTCATCCCCGTCGCCACGCCCGTCTCGGCCTCCAGCCCGGCATAGAGATCGGCGGAATATTTCGCCAGCTTCGTCATGTTGGCCGATGCCCGCAACTGCCCGATCAGCCCCGCCGCGTGCCAGGTGGTGCCCGAGGTCAGGCGCTTGCGCTCCAGCAGCACGACATCGCTCCAGCCGAGTTTTGTCAGGTGATAGGCCACCGAACAACCGACGACACCGCCGCCGATGATGACCACGCGGGCTTTCGCAGGAAGGGACATGGCGGGACTCCGTTCAGGGAATGAGGACAAGCTTGCCGGGATACATCTTGGCATTGAAATCCGCCTGCGCCCTGGCGATGTCGGCAAGCGGATAGGTGTTCGAGACCAGCGGGCGCACGGCCCCGGAATTGATGATCTGAACCAGCCCGGCGAACACTTCGGGCGCGGTATAGGTGCAGCCAAACAGGCTGAGGTCGCGCAGATAGACCTCGCGCAGGTCCATCTCGACCATCGGCCCGGCAATCGCCCCGGCAACCGCATAGCGCCCGCCGGGGCGCAGCGCGTTCAGCACCGCCCGCCAATGCGGCCCGCCGACCAGATCAACCACCACATCGACCGAGCCAGCCTCGGCCACCTCGCCCCGGCCCAGCACCCGTCCCGCCCCCGCGGCCCTGACGGCATCAGCCTTGGCCGCAGCGGCCTGCGCCGTCACATCCGCCCCAAGATGGTGCGCCAGCATCACCGCCGCCAGCCCGACACCGCCCGATGCGCCGGTCACCAGAACCCGGTCGCCCGACGTAACGCGCGCGCGATGCAGCAACGTGAAAGCGGTGCCAAAGGCACAAGGCATCGCGCCGATTTCGACATCGGACAGAGGCGCGGCGCTGACATCGTAAAGCTGATGCGCCGGCACCACGCAATATTCCGCAAAGGCCCCGTCATATTCCGACCCGATCACGCGAAACCGCACCGGGTGTTCGGCGGTCGGCTCGGGCTGGCTGGTCGGGCAGATCACCCGTGCGCCGATTGCCGGTGCCGTGACACCCTCGCCCAAAGCCACTACACGGCCACAAAGATCGGCACCCTGAATGCGCGGAAAGTCCAGCGCCCCGCCCCAGCCTCCGGCCTCGACAGCCACGTCGCCTTCAACCGTAGCACCGGTCACTTCGGGCGCATACCAGCCGACGCGGGTGTTGATATCGGTATTGTTGACACCTGCTGCCAGCACCTTCACCAGCACCTCGCCCGGCCCCGGATCGGGGCGTGGAATGGCCTCGTTCCAGACCAGCCGCTCCGGCCCGCCATGTCCTGTCAGTTGAACCCCCCGCATGGTCGCGGGCAGGTCGGATCGCGCAACAACATCACTCACAACTTTGTTCCCCAAATTCTCGAATTCCGTCAGACGATCACATGTCCCGCCCGCTCCAGCCGGTTCTTCACCGCAGCGATATGCGCCGGGCTGGTTTCACAACAGCCGCCGACGATGCTCGCGCCCATCTCCACCCAGCTTTCAGCGAAATCGGCATAATCTTCCGGCCCCAGATCGCTGCGCGCCTCCAGCGCATCGACCGTCGGGCGGTCCTGCAGAAACGCGCTGGTGATGGCGCGAAAGCCGTTGGCATAGGCCCCGAAGGGCAGGCCGAAATCGCCAATCGGGCCGAGTGCTGCCGCCATCGCCTCGGGCACCGAGCAATTCGCCAGCACCGCCGCCGGCTGGTACCGCGCCACGATATCGCCCAGATCGGCCACCGCCTCGCCCGAGCGCAGCCTGCTGCCGTCGCTATCCGATACCGTCACCGCCAGCCAGACCGGCAGGCCGGTTTCCACCACCCCGCGCAGCGCCCCTTCCGCCTGGTTGAGCGAACAGACCGTCTCGCAGATCAGCAGATCGACATGCGGGGCCAGCAGCCCCGCCACCTCGGCAATCAGAGGGGCGGCAATCTCGGGCACTGGCACCACATCGGCGCGATAGGACGCGCCCAGCGGCCCGATCGACCCGGCGATGCGACCGCCGCCAAAGCCATCCCGCGCCGCCGTCGCCTCGGCCAGGGCCTGCGCGATCAGCCGCTCGAAATCGCCCTCCAGCCCGGTTTCGACAAACCGGTCGCGGTGGATGGCATAGGTGTTGGTGGTGGCAATCGTTGCCCCGGCGCGGAAATAATCCGCATGGACCTCTTGCAGCAGCCCCGGATGATCCAGCATCGCGCGGGTGGACCACAGGGGCGTCGGCCGATCACCCGCACGGCGCACGATCTCCTGCCCGATCGAGCCATCCAGCAAAACAATCTCAGTCATCCCGCCACTCCCACATCGTCCCCAATATCATGCCCGCGAAAGCGGCGATCACCCCCTGATCCGTGCATTCTCAGGGTCCCAGAGCGGCTGATCCGGCTGCACCACGGCGCGGCAGCGTTCGCCGTAAATCTCCACCTCGATCTCGGTGCCCGGCACCGCCAGATCGGCCCGCAGCATGGCCAGCGCAATCGACGCGTTGATACGGTAACCCCAGCCGCCCGAAGTGGTCTCGCCGACCACCTTGCCGTCATGCCAGAGCGTCGACATATAGGGCGCGTCCGCCTCTCCAGCCTCCACCAGCAGGGTGGCGAACCGCTTCTTCACCCCTTGCTGGCGTTCGTTCATCAGCGCCGCCTTGCCGGGGAAATCCTGCTTCTTGTCCAGCTTCACGAAGCGATCCAGCCCGCCTTCCAACAGCGAATAATCGGTGGACAGATCGCCCTTCCACGCCCGATACCCCTTTTCCAGCCTGAGCGAGTTCAGCGCCCACATGCCGAACGGTTTTGCCCCGCCCGCCAGTACAGCGTCGTAGATCGCCGGCATATCCTCGTTCCCGGCATGGATTTCCCAGCCAAGCTCGCCCGCAAAACTGACCCGCAGCAGCAAAACCGCCTTGCCCGCCACGCTTGCTGCCTGCCGCGACAGCCAGGGCAGCGTCAGATCGCCATCACTCAGCCCCGCCAGCAGATCGCGCGATTTCGGGCCGGTGACGATCAGCGTGCCGTATTCGGTGGTGTAGTCGCTCAGTAGGAACCCGGCACCGTCAGGCATCGCCGCTCTCAGCAAATCCCGGTCATGCCATTGCGCGGTGCCTGCGGTGATCAGCGTGAACAGATCGTCGTCATGGCGAATGACGGACATTTCGGTCAGGATGCGGCCCCGCTTGTCAGGGAAATAGGCCAGATTCATCCGCCCGACCGCAGGCAGCCCGCCCGCGATCTGGCCGCGCAGCCATTCCGCCGCACCATCACCGGACAGGTTGAACCTCGAAAATCCAGGCAAATCCAGCACCCCGACGCCATCGCGCACCGCCTCGCATTCCTCGCGGATACGCGCCGCCCAGGGCCCGTCGCGACCCCAGGTTTTCGTTGCCGCCTCTGAGGTGTCATCGCCCGGCTGCGCGAACCAGTTGGCCCGCTCCCAGCCGTTATAGGCCCCCATCTGACCACCCAGCGCCTTGACCTTGTCATGCACGGGCGAGAGTTTGCGATCCGGCGCGGCAGGCCAGCGGTGCCAGGGGAAATGCATGGCATATTCGTTGCCGTAAACCTCCATCCCCTTTTGCACGCAATAATCCGCATCGGTGTAATCGGTGTAGCGGCGCGGATCGCAGGACCACATGTCCCATTCGGTGCAGCCCTCGGTGATCCATTCGGCCAGCACCTTGCCGGCGCCGCCGCCCTGAGCGATGCCGAAGGTGAAGACGCAGGCCTCGAACGCATTCGGCACGCCGGGCATCGGCCCGATCAGCGGGTTGCCATCGGGTGCGTAAGGAATCGGCCCGTTGATCACCCGCGATATCCCTGCCTGCCCCAGCAGCGGCACCCGCGCCATCGCGTCCTCGATATGCCATTCGATCCGGTCCAGATCGTCGGGGTATAGCTGAAAGCTGAAATCATCGGGCATCGGATCGTCGGGCGTGACCCAATGTGCCTTGCAATTGCCCTCGTAGGGGCCAAGGTTCAGGCCGAACTTCTCCTGCCTGAGGTAATACGAGCTGTCGACATCGCGCAGCAGCGGCAGCTTGTGGCCGACCTCCTTGTTCCAGGCCTCAAGCTCGGGGATTTCCTCGCTCAACAGGTATTGATGGCTCATCACCATCATCGGCACGGTGCGCCCGCCATAAGGCCTGAACCATTCGCCGACCCGTTGCGCGTAGTATCCAGCGGCGTTCACCACGTATTCGCAGCGGATATCGCCCTTGTCGGTATGCACGATCCACTCGCCGTTTTCGCGGCTGACCCCGGTCGCGGGCGTGAAGCGCAGGATTTTCGCGCCGAGGTCGCGCGCGCCCTTGGCCAGCGCCTGGGTCAGTTGCGCGGGATCAATATCGCCATCGGCAGGATCAAACAGCGAGCCTTTCAGATCGTGGGTTTCCAGAAACGGATAGCGCGCCCTGGTTTCATCCGGCGACAGGATTTCAAGCTTCATCCCCTGATAGGTGCCCATGCCCCTGGCGCGGGCGAATTCCTGCATCCGCTCCTTTGAATGCGCCAGCCGGATCGAGCCGGTGACATGGTAATTCATCGGATAATCAACCGCCTCGCCCAGGCCGGAATACAATTCCGTCGAATAGCGCTGCATGTTCATGATCGACCATGAGGTCGAGAATGTCGGCACATTGCCCGCCGCGTGCCAGGTTGACCCGGCGGTCAGTTCGTTCTTTTCCAGAAGGACGCAATCGGTCCAGCCTGCCCTGGCCAGATGATAAAGCGACGAGGTGCCGACAACTCCGCCACCGATGATCACGACCCGCGCCGTGGTTGGAAAATCACCCATGTCTTTCTCCCTCAGTCAAACACCAGACGGGCCGCGAGGCCACCAAATACCAGCGCCGATATGCGGTTCATAGTCCGCCCACCACGCGAAATTCTTTCCGCGAATACGCCCGCGAACAGGCCGAATCCCGCCATGAACGGGATCGAGCACAACGAAAACAACCCGCCCAGTACCGCAATCTGCATCCAGACCGGTCCGATTGCAGGATCGGTAAACTGCGGCACGAAGGCCAGTATGAAGATCGAGACCTTGGGGTTCAGCATGTTGCCCAGCGCGCCCTTCACGAAAGCGCTGCGCATATGCCGCCTGCCGCCACCCTGCAACGCCACCGGCGGTGCGCGCAAAGCCGCGACCGCCAGCCAAAGCAGGTAGGCAGCACCGACATAGCGCAAAAGATCATAGGCCAGGGCACTGGAGTGGATCAGCGCCGCCACCCCCAGCACCGCCACCAGCGTGTGAAACAGGCTGCCGAGCGACACCCCCAGCCCCGCCGCCAGCCCGACCTTGCGGCCACCGGCGGCACCGCTGGCCAGCGTGAACAGCATGTCGATGCCGGGCGTCAGATACAACAGGACCGATGCGCCGAGAAAAGCGACGATGGTCAAAGCTTCGAAATCCGGCAATACCGCCAGCATCATCGCGGCTCCGGCAGCGTGACGTAACAAATCCGCTGGCCAATCCTCATGCGCCATCATCCTTGGAACGCCAATTCTCTGACCAGACTTCTCGGTGGGGGATGCCTTCGCTCAGGGCGTAGTAGTCACCCTTCTCGTGGGTAAAGACCTCTTCGACCATGTTCAGGCCGGTCGGCTCGTCCAGGCTGCCCGCGGAAATGGCGATATAATCCTTGTCGTCATGCTTGTAGAACAGGCTGGCCCCGCAGCCGGTGCAGAATCCCCGGCTGGCGAATTTCGAGGCCCGGAACCACTGCAACCCTTCAACCCGCGTCAGTTCCAGGGCCTCCGTCGGCACCGCCGTCGCTGCCCAGAAATGCCCCGAGGTTCGCCGACACGCCCTGCAATGGCACGCAATCACGTCGCGCCACGGACCTTCCGACCGGTAGTTGACCTGTCCGCATTCGCATCGTCCTGTTTTCATCTGTCCTTCCCGGTTTGACTTTGACTCAATAGACCGGCGGTGCGATCACCCAGATCACCACGGCCGGTTCTTTATACGGATTGGCCCATTGATAGGCTTCTCCACGGATGCGGAACGAATCGCCTGCGTCAATCGTGTAGCCGCGCCCGCCAATGCTGATATCCAGCCGACCGCTGACGACATAGCCGACCTCCTGGGTTGGCCGGATCACCGGTTCGGCCAGCCTGGCACCGGGCTGAAACACAGAATGCACCATCTCGAAAGCATCGGTCAGGTCGGGTGACAACATCTCCTCGACCAGCCCGTCCTCGCCCGAGCCGATCCGCCGCCGCGCGTCCCTGCGCACGACATAGCCGGCCTCGATTTCCGGCGCCTGTGACTGCCCGAAAAACAGCGACAGCGGCACCCCGAACACTGTGGCAAAGGCCTTCAGATCGCTGATCGAGGGGCGCGACAGGTCGCGTTCAACCTGACTGATCCAGCCCACCGACCGCCCCAGTTTTGCCGCCACAAGCTGCAGGGTCAGCCCGCGCGCGCGCCGCAAGGCCCTGAGATCGGCACCAAGGCTGGTGCCTGTCTGATCGACCTTGCTGAGCACAGTGTCGTCACCTCCCGGAGCGAGTGTGAAAAATTCGGTGAAATTTTCATGCCACAGCCCCGGCGCATCTGGCAAGCTTTTTCACCGTATTGTCAAAATCCTGAAATGCTATGCCGGGCAACGATCGGCATTATCCGCCCCACATCGCAGCCGGAGCGGCACCTGGCAAAGGAATGGCCCGGCGGGGGGCGCAATTGGGTTTACTGCCGCGCGCATTGCTGTAACGTCGCTGAATGTTTGAAATGGTTCAAATGCCGTTCTGGGTGGCGTTCCTGCTGGTTGCGTTCGCGGCAATCGCGTTCCTTGACCGCATGCTGATGCCATCCGTGCGCTGGTATCTGCGCCGCCGTTTCAACCGCGCCATCGCCCGGCTGAACGACCATCTGCAATTGCAGATCCGCCCCTTCAAGCTGACCCGACGGCGCATCCTGATCGACCGGCTGCTGCATGATCCGAAGGTGATGGAGGCGGTTACCGCCGAATCCAAGATCAGCGGCACGCCCCCGGATGTGGTGGCCCAGCGCGCCGGTATCTATGCCCGCGAAATCGTGCCATATTTCTCGGCCTTCACCTATTTCGGCTTCGCCATCCGGGTGTCGCGGTTCCTGTCCGAGGCGCTCTATCGCGTGCGCATCGGCATCAATGACGAGGCCGGCCTGAAAGCAATCGACCCCGAGGCGACGGTGGTGTTCGTGATGAACCACCGCTCGAACATGGATTACGTGCTGGTCACTTATCTGGCGGCGGAACGTTCGGCCCTCAGCTATGCGGTCGGCGAATGGGCGCGGGTCTGGCCGCTGCAACAGCTTATCCGCTCGCTCGGGGCCTATTTCATCCGCCGCAAATCGCGCGATACGCTCTATCGCCGGGTGCTGGCACGCTATGTGCAGATGGCCACCGAAGGCGGCGTAGCACAGGCGATCTTTCCCGAAGGCGGCCTCAGCCTCGATGGCCGTCCGCGCGAGGCCAAGCTGGGCCTGCTCAGCTACATTCTGGACGGCGCGGCGGAGCCCGGCCACCGCGATGTGGTGTTCGTGCCGGTCGGTCTGAATTACGACCGGGTGATGGAAGACCGGGTACTGACCAATGTCGATCCCGACGGCGAGCGGCATTTCAAGTTTCACGTCAGCGTCTTCCTGGGCTGGATATGGCAACAGATCTGGTTGCGACTGACCAAAAGCTTTTATCGCTATGGCTATGCCTGTGTCAGTTTCGGCAAGCCGGTATCCTTGAAGGATTACCTGACCGGCTCGGACGCGCCCGACACCACCACCCTGACCGAAGAACTGGGCCAGCACCTGATGCGCCGCGTCAAGGATGTGATCCCTGTCCTGCCGGTGCCGATGGTGGCCACGGTGTTTCAGGAAGCCGAGGGTCCGTTGACACGGCTGGACCTCAAGGCGCGCTGCCACACCTTGCTGAAGGAATTCAGCATAACCGGTGCCTATGTCCACATGCCGCTGAAGGACGAGGATTACGCGGTTGAGGTGGGCCTGAGGACATTGATGCTCCGCCACATGGTGATCGAGGCGGATGGCCATTACTCGATCAACCCGGCAGACCGGCGGCTTCTTGAATACTACGCCAATTCGATCGAGCATCTACGGCCCGGCAGCCTGGGCGCTTACGCAACTTAATTACAACACCGGCGCTGATTTCGGCAGTTTCTTTCGCCGAAAGCGCAACAATTGTCGCGATGTTACTATTGCCCTCGCGGATCAGACGTGACAGACAACCGCGCAAACAGCCCTTGACGTAGATTCTGCATCGCAGCATTCTGCGGCGCAGCAAAGTTACGGAGACAATGACATGGCCCCGCTCGACGACATGACCGAAATCGCCCCTTACGACGCACCGCAGAAGGACCTGTACGAAGTCGGGGAAATCCCGCCGCTCGGATATGTGCCAAAGCAGATGTACGCCTGGGCAATCCGGCGCGACCGCCACGGCGAGCCGGACAAGGCATTCCAGATCGAGGTGGTCGACATTCCGCAACTGGACAGCCACGATGTGCTGATCTTCGTCATGGCCGCCGGCGTCAACTACAATGGCGTCTGGGCCGGTCTCGGCATCCCGATCTCGCCGTTCGACGTGCACAAGGCGGATTACCACATCGCCGGGTCCGACGCGTCCGGCATCATCTGGGCGGTTGGCGACAAGGTGAAGCGCTGGAAGGTCGGCGACGAGGTGGTGGTGCATTGCAACCAGGACGACGGCGACGACGAGGAATGCAACGGCGGCGATCCGATGTTCTCGGACAGCCAGCGGATCTGGGGCTATGAAACCCCCGACGGGTCCTTCGCGCAATTCGCCCGCGTGCAGGCACAGCAATTGATGCGTCGCCCGCGGCATCTGACCTGGGAAGAATCGGCCTGTTATACACTGACGCTGGCCACCGCCTACCGGATGCTGTTCGGCCACCGTCCGCATACCCTGAAGCCCGGCCAGAACGTGCTGGTCTGGGGTGCCTCCGGCGGGCTGGGCTCTTATGCCATCCAGTTGATCAACACCGCCGGGGCCAACGCGATCGCGGTGATTTCCGACGAAAGCAAGCGCGATTTCGTGCTGTCGCTGGGTGCCAAGGGCGCGATCAACCGCAAGGATTTCAACTGCTGGGGCCAGATGCCCACCGTTAATACGCCGGAATACAAGGCATGGTTCGGCGAGGTCCGCAAATTCGGCAAGGCGATCTGGGACATCACCGGCAAGGGCAACAATGTCGACATGGTGTTCGAGCATCCCGGCGAAGCTACCTTCCCGGTATCGGTGTTCGTGGTCCGCAAGGGCGGCATGGTGGTGATCTGTGCCGGCACGACCGGATATAACCTGACGATGGATGCGCGGTATCTGTGGATGCATCAAAAGCGCGTTCAGGGCAGCCATTTCGCCAACCTCAAGCAGGCGTCCAGCGCCAACCAGCTGATGCTGGAGCGCCGGCTGGACCCCTGCATGTCCGAGGTCTTTCCCTGGGCGCAGATACCCGACGCACATGTGAAGATGCGCAAGAACGAGCATAAGCCCGGCAACATGGCGGTTCTTGTCAGCGCGCCCGAAACCGGCCTTCGGACCTTCGAGGACACGCTTGAGGCGAGTCGCAATCGTTAGCAAACTGGAAACAGTCTGTTTCCGTATTCTAAACAATCGCCGCCGGAAATGCGTCAAACGCTGTTATTTCCGGCGGCGATGTCGTTGTTGACCCTATTGATCTGTGGTTTTCAGACCGTTGCCGCCCGCTTTGTCGCCGGCGTGTAAATTCACGAATTTCTTCCCCGCTGAACTCGTGCTATGGTTGTATTATCGCTTTCGACCACTCAAAACGAGGTTTGCCATGTCGCTGGAATGGATGATCGAAGTCCTGACAGATCTGAAGAATTTCGCCCGGGCAAACGGCCTGACCGGTCTTGCCGAGCAACTGGACGACTCGATCCTGATCGCCGCGGCGGACCTTAAACAGAACGCCCGCAAGGAGGCCGCGTCCAAGGCGCTGCAGGGCCAGGAACATCGCGGCTCATGACCATATTCGCCCGCTGACGTTTCCTGACCGACGCCACCATTTCATCCGGGGCCAGCACAGAATCACCCATGTCGACTACCAACTGGTTCGCCGTCCTGAGGACTGATTGATCCGGTGGCAGCGGGCCGTTTCCGTGCGCATGCAATCCCGATTTTGTGCGAACAGCCAGTTGTGGTATGGTGCGTGGCATCTGCCAGCTTGAGGATATCGCCATGTATTCGCGTCGGACATTCGTAACCGCGGCTTTGGTCTGCTGCATGTTTGGAACCTCCAGCCCGGCCTTCGCTGACGGAAAACCGTTCGTTGAGACGCCAGGCACCAACAAGTCAAACACCAAGCTTCCGCGGTCCGCGAAATGCGCCGGAATGGAAGCGGAACTACGTTACGCAACAGAGCGCGTCAAAAATGCCAAGAAAACGGTTACTCTTCTCAGCAGCCGGTTGCGTGATGCAAAGAACGAGGAAAAGACACAAGAAGACCTGACCGACGATATTGCAATCGGTAAGGGTCGTTTCCGCAGCCTTTCTGCGACGGAACGAAAGGCCAGGCTGAAGAAGGAAGAAAAGCACCTCAAGAATCTTCGCCGCGCAACTGCGAAAGCGGAAAAAGAACACGCAGATGGTGTCAAGTGGAGAGATCGTGAAATCTCCGACCGCCAGAACCTGATCACCAAAATGAAGGCGGCGGGTTGCAAGGTGCCACTGTATTAGCAGCCTGCGCACCGGGATTTGCCGGCAGAAAACTGTCACCTCCAGCCATAGTACCGGGTAGCGTTTCCTGATTGCTCGCCTGATGTCCGGCCTGTGCCCCCTGCGGTTTTGTGTGGCGGGATCACCTTGAATGGTGGTGGCGTTCTGGTCTGGTTTCGCCCTAAACGTGGCGCAAGTCACCGCGCACCGGCCTGGCCCTCACGCCCCGATGCAATCGCCGCAGCAGAAAGCTCAGCACCAGGTTGCCGACCAGCACGATCAATGCGGTCGCCAGCCCGAACGCGGCGATACCCAGCGCCACCACCTCGTCAGCGTAGCGCAGGGTTGCGCGGAAAACCCGCGATTTGCCAAGGAATTCCAGCCGCCCCACCGTTCGGGGCCCGCCCGCCTCGACCGCGCGGGCAAGGCGGGCGGCTTCTGCCGGATCGTCGGCGAAGCGCAACACATGCAGCGAGCGCCTGAGCCCGATCGTTCCCCGAAGATCGCCGGTGGTTTCCGCCAGCGCCATCAGCGGGCGCAGGCGCGAAGGGTCAACCGCGCGCGGCAGATCATCGGACAGGCGGCCAAGCCGGGTGGTGGCCAGGATATTCCAGTTGATCGCCTCGCGCCCGGTGCGGGCGATGAACCGCGCCATGGCCGGTGTGACCGCGCCCATATGCCGCCCGGTCCTGAGCAGAGTCGCCCCAACCTTGACGCTGGCGGAGGTGCCGAAGGTCAGCGGGATCAGGATCTCCGCGCCGAGACCAACCGCCGACAGGGTCAGATCGAACATGTCCACCTCGTAGCCCAAAGCGTAATTGCCGCTTTCGCGCACCACCCCGGCGATATCGCCCACCGGTGTCAGATCGACGGGCGCGCGGCACCACAGGATGGCGGAAAATTCGCAGGCCTTCGGGTCCCACATGCAGGCGGCGCATTTGCCGCCCGTCGCCAGCCAGCCGTGATCCAGCGCCTCCGCCTCGGCACGCCGCGCGGCGATGTCGGGCGGTTGAGCCAGCCCTTCGGCTGATGCCGCCTCCTCGACCGCTTCGATGGCCAGCCAGTTGCGTGGTTCCGCATCCAGCAGCGTCTGCATCTTGGCGTCATAGGCGGCTTGCGTGATCCCTTCCGCCGCCATCCGGTCCAGCCGGGCGGCGATCCTTGTGCTGGTGGTATCGACCAGCATGGCAAAGGCCGGATCGCGGCGAAGGCCGTCCAGCCGCCACAGCGTTCCTGCCAGTGACACCAGCAGCGCCAGCGTCAGGCCAAGCCGCAGCGCCTTGGCAATTGCGGGAAATGGTCCAGAGCTCATGCGGCGGAAGTCTACTGCAATCCTACCCGCCGCGATACCGGATGGATCGAATTGTCCGTAAACACTGCGTTTCCCGCAATAAACCTAACGACGGCGCGAGCGCACCATGCCGACGATGTCCAGCGTTTCCTCCAGCACCGGTTCGGCAATCGCCGCGGCGCGGTCGGCACCTTCGCCCAACAGGCGGTCGATCTCGCCCGGATCAGCCATCAGGCGCGCCATCTCGGTGTTGATCGGCGACAGGACGGCCACCGCCAGATCGGCCAGTTTCGGCTTGAACTGGCCAAACTGGGCACCGGCGTTTTCAGCCACCACCTGATCCGGCGTCATGCCCGCAAGCGCGGCGTAGATGTTCACCAGATTGCGCGCCTCGGCCCGGTCGTCCAGCCCCGCCAGCGTATCCGGCAGCGGATCGGGATCGGTGCGAGCCTTGCGGATCTTCTGCGAGATCGTGTCGGCATCGTCGGTCAGGTTGATCCGGCTCATATCGCTGGGATCGGATTTCGACATTTTCTTCGAGCCGTCCCGCAGGCTCATCACCCGCATTCCTGCGCCTTCGATCACGCCTTCGGTCAGCGGGAAATGCTCCACCCCGAAATCATGGTTGAACTTGGCGGCGATGTCGCGGGTCAGCTCGATATGCTGCTTCTGGTCGTCACCGACCGGCACATGCGTCGCCTTGTAGACCAGAATATCGGCGGCCATCAGCGCCGGATATGCGAACAGGCCGACCGAGGCGTTCTCGCGGTTCTTGCCGGCCTTGTCCTTGAACTGGGTCATCCGGTTCAGCCAGCCCATCCGGGCGACGCAATTGAACACCCAGGCCAGTTCGGCATGGGCCGGCACCTGCGACTGGTTGAACAGGATCGAGCGGGCCGGGTCCAGCCCGGCGGCGATGAACCCGGCGGCCAGTTCGCGGGTGGCGCGTTTCAGGTCCTTGGGGTCCTGCCATGTGGTGATGGCGTGCAGATCGACCATGCAATAGATGGTCTCAACGCCGCTGGCCTGCATCTCGACAAACCGCTTCAGCGCACCGAGGTAATTACCAAGCGTAAGGTTCCCGGTCGGCTGAATGCCGGAAAAGACGCGAGGCGTGTGGACCGCTTCGGTCATGGCTGTCTCCTGATCTGGACTAAATGGACGCGGTGCCTTATCGCTGCATCACCCCGACCCGTCAACACCCGGAAATCAAAGGCGCGCCGATGTTCACCGACGATCACAACGCCCCTCCGATCAATCCGCTGCCGCCGGTGGTCTGGGTGCTGGCGATTGCGATAACAGGCGTGGAACTGGCCCTGCAGGGGGCGGAGCACAAGCTGTTCGGCGGCCCGGCAGCAGTTGGCTGGCGGCTGGAATGGATCACCCGATTCGGCTTTTTCGATGCGGTCTGGACCTGGATGCTGGACTCCTGGCGGTTTCCGGGCGAGCACCTGCTCCGGTTCATGTCCTATCTGGTCATCCACGGCAGTTTCAGCCATGCGCTGTTTGCCGTCGTGTTCATCCTGGCCATCGGCAAGATGGTGGCCGAGGCGTTCTCGTCGCTGGCGTTTCTGGCGATCTTTGCCCTAAGCGGGATAACCGGTGCGCTGGCCTATGCGGTGCTGCTGGATACCAGTATTCCGCTGATCGGGGCTTTTCCCGGCATTTACGGGCTGATCGGCGCCCTGACCTTCATGCTGTGGATGACCGCGAAACTGACCGGCACCAGCCAGACCAAGGCCTTCACGCTGATCGCCTTCCTTCTGGGCATCCAGTTGTTTTTCAAGTTCGTGTTTGGCGGCGGCGATGACTGGCTGGCCGATATCGCCGGGTTCGCCACCGGATTCCTGCTGTCGTTTCCACTGTCGCCGCGCGGTGGCGAACGCATGGCACAAGTATTGGCCAAGGTAAGGCGGCGGCGCTGAGTCGCACGGGCGCGACAGTTTAGAATCGTTCCAGTGATCTTGACAAAAACACTTGGGATCGACATATCCCATGTTCAGGCTCATGAGGAAACCCGATGTTCATTCAGACCGAAACCACCCCGAACCCCGCCACGCTGAAATTCCGGCCCGGCCAGTCTGTGCTGGACAACGGCACCGCCGATTTTCCCAGCCCCGAATCCGCCTCCGCCTCGCCGCTGGCACAGCGGTTGTTTGCGGTCGATGGCGTGACGGCGGTCTTCTTCGGCGACGATTTCATCACCGTCACCAAGCAGGAGGCGCTGGACTGGAATCACCTGAAACCTTCGGTCCTTGGCGCGATCATGGAGCATTTCCAATCCGGCGCACCGGTGATCGAAACCGGGGCGGAGCAGGCGGCGCATACCGCCCATGACGGGCCGGATGCGGAAATCGTCAGCCAGATCAAGGAATTGCTGGATACCCGCGTGCGCCCCGCCGTGGCCCAGGACGGTGGCGACATCACCTTCCACGGCTTTGATCGCGGTATCGTCTATCTGACGATGAAAGGTGCCTGTGCGGGCTGCCCGTCTTCCACCATGACGCTGAAGATGGGGATCGAGAATCTGCTGCGCCACTACATCCCGGAAGTGACCGAGGTTCGCCCCGTTGCCGCCTGAGCCAAGAATTCTGGCCTTCGACACATCGGCCGCGCATTGCGCGGCCGCTTTGCTTTGTGGTGGCCGCATCACGGCGGAACGCATTGAAATCATGGCCAAGGGACAGGCCGAACGGCTGTTTCCGATGCTGGAGGAGATGCTGGCAGACGGCGGGCTTGCCTGGCGCGACCTTTCCGCGCTGGCGGTCGGAACCGGGCCGGGCAATTTCACCGGCATCCGCCTTGGCGTATCTGCGGCGCGCGGGCTGGCGCTGTCGCTGGGCATACCCGCCATCGGCGTTTCGGTGCTGGAGGCGCAGGCCTTCGGGCTGTCAGGCCGGGTACTCAGCCTGATCGACGCGCGGCGCGGGCAGGTCTATGCGCAGATGTTCCGCGATGGCGTACCGGAAGCCCCGGCGCTGCTGGATCAGGTGGACATCGTTGCGTGCTTTGGCGGGCAGGTCGATTGCGTTACCGGTGCCGAGGCGGATCAGTTTGCACAGGCGCTGGTGGCATCGCCCGCCCCGGTTGCCGGTTGCATCGCCACGCAGATGGCACATCTTGCCGCCAGCCGCGCAGTATCGCCTCAGCCACGCCCGGCACCGCTCTATCTGCGCTCTGCCGATGCAGCCCCGTCACGCGATGCGCCGCCGGTGATCCTGGCGTGACGCCCGAGGCTCTGGCAGCACTGCATCAGCAATGCTTCACCGCTCCCCGCCCGTGGAGCGCTGGGGAATTTGCCGGGTTGCTGGCCGGTCCCGGCACCTTTCTGCTGACCCGCGCGCACGCGTTCCTTTTGGGCCGAATTGCCGGACCCGAAGCAGAATTGCTGACTCTGGCTGTTGCCCCGGATCACCGTCGCCAGGGGCTTGCCGCAACGCTGGTAGGCGACTTCGCCATCACGTCCCGCAACCGCGGCGCAACCGAAGCGTTTCTTGAGGTTGCCGCCGACAACATTGCCGCCCGCGCCTTGTATTCCACCAGCGGCTTTCAGCAAGTCGCGACGAGGTCCGGATATTACACAGGCCCGGACGGCATTACGGTTGCTGCCATCGTCATGCGCCGGTCGCTGGCGGGCGGATAAGCCTGCTGAAGATTTCGCGGATTTCCTGATTGACTGGTAAAAAATGGTTGACCGCCTTTCGGGGCTCCGGTCTTAATGTCGGATGATCTGTTCATGATCCGGCAACGCAACCTGACGCCCTGCCAGGCGGAGCGCTTGCCGCAACGAATAACAACGGGAGAAAACAATGTCCTTCATGAAAGCCGTTCTCGGCACCGTCAGCGCAATCGCGCTCAGCGCCACCGCCGCGCTTGCCGATCCTGCCATCATCTACGATCTTGGCGGCAAGTTCGACAAATCCTTCAACGAAGCCGCCTTCAACGGCGCCGAGCGCTGGGCCAAGGAAACCGGCGGAACCTACCGCGATATCGAATTGTCCTCGGAAGCCCAGCGCGAACAGGCGCTGCGCCGCTTCGCCGAGGGCGGGTTCAACCCGATCGTCGTGACCGGTTTCGCCTTTGCTTCGGCGCTGGAAACCGTTGCCGCCGATTACCCGGACACCAAGTTCGCCATCATCGACATGGTGGTCGGCAACGACAATGTGCGCTCGGTGGTATTCACCGAACATGAAGGCTCGTATCTGGTCGGCGTCGCCGCCGCCAAGGCGTCGAAATCCGGCACGGTCGGCTTTATCGGCGGAATGGACATTCCGCTGATCCGCAAATTCGCCTGCGGCTATGTGCAGGGCGTCAAGGCCACCAATGCCGGGGCCACGGTGATCCAGAACATGACCGGCACCACGCCTTCGGCCTGGAACGACCCGGTGAAGGGTGCGGAACTGACCAAGGCGCAGATCGGCCAGGGCGCTGACGTGGTCTATGCCGCCGCCGGCGGCACCGGCGTCGGCGTGTTGCAGACCGCCGCCGACGAGGGCGTGCTGTCGATCGGTGTCGACAGCAACCAGAACTACCTGCATCCCGGCTCGGTCCTGACCTCGATGATCAAGCGGGTTGATGTGGCCGTGTTCAACGCCTTCTCGGCGGGTGCCGATCTGGAAACCGGCTTCCACGTCCTTGGCACCGCCAATGGCGGGATTGACTACGCGCTCGATGAAAACAACGCCGCGATCTTCACCGACGAGATCAAGGCCGCCGTCGATGCCGCCAAGGCGGGAATCATCGACGGTTCGATCCAGGTGCACGACTACATGTCCGACAATTCCTGCCCGGTCATGTAAGGCTGCGGGCCGTGGCAGCAAGCGACAATCAGGGGCGGCGGGAGACTGCCGCCCCGGCAATTGAACTGAAGGGCATCTCCAAGGCTTTCGGGCCGGTCGAGGCCAACAAGGACATTTCCCTGTCCGTTGCCAAGGGCACGATCCACGGCATTGTCGGCGAGAACGGCGCCGGCAAATCGACGCTGATGTCGATCCTCTACGGCTTTTACAAGGCCGACAAGGGCGAGATTATCGTCAACGGCACACCAACCCAGATCCCCGACAGCCAGGCCGCCATCGCCGCCGGTATCGGCATGGTGCACCAGCATTTCAAACTGGTGGACAATTTCACCGTCCTGGAAAACGTCATCCTGGGGGCCGAAGAAGGCGGATTGCTGAAGCCGTCGCTGGCCAAGGCGCGTAAGCACCTGGTCGAACTGGCCCGCGAATACGAGCTGGAAGTCAATCCTGACGCCCTGATCGAGGACCTGTCGGTCGGGCATCAGCAGCGCGTTGAAATCCTGAAGGCGCTCTATCGCCACGCCGATATCCTGATCCTGGATGAACCGACCGGGGTGCTGACGCCCTCCGAGGCGGATCATCTGTTCCGCATCCTTGAGAACCTGCGCGATCAGGGCAAGACGATCATCCTGATCACCCACAAGCTGCGCGAAATCATGAGCGCGACCGACACCGTCAGCGTGATGCGACGGGGCCAGATGACCGCCACAAGGAAAACTGCCGACACCTCGCCTGCGGAACTGGCGGAACTGATGGTCGGGCGCAAGGTGCTGCTGCGTGTGGACAAGACACCGGCCAAACCCGGCAAGACCATTCTGGAAGTGCGCGATCTGAAGGTGCGCGACGATGCCGGGGTGGAACGCCTGAAAGGCGTGTCGTTCGATGTCCGCGCCGGTGAAATCCTGGGCATTGCCGGGGTTGCAGGCAACGGCCAGTCGGACCTGTTGCAGGTGCTGGGCGGCATCACCGTCGCTACCGGTACGATTCGTGTGAACGGCGATGCGATAGACCTGACCGGGCGGCATTCCGATGGCCAGTCGCGCCGCGCGCGCGGCATCGCACATGTGCCCGAGGACCGCCAGCATCTGGGCCTGATCATGGATTTCTTCGCCTGGGAGAATATCTGCTTTGGCTATCATCACGATCCGAAATACCAGAAGAACCGGCTGGCGATGGACAATGCCGCGATCCTGGCCGACACCATCGGCAAGATGGAACGCTTCGATATCCGCCCGCCGAACCCGCATCTGCCGGCCCACAGCTTTTCCGGCGGCAATCAGCAAAAGATCGTGCTGGCCCGCGAGATCGAGCGTAACCCCGACCTGCTGCTGGTCGGCCAGCCCACACGCGGTGTCGATATAGGGGCAATCGAGTTCATCCATCAGCGGATTGTCGAGCTTAGGGATGCCGGCAAGGCGATCCTTCTCGTCTCGGTGGAACTGGACGAGATCCTGTCGCTCACTGACCGGGTCGCGGTGATGTTCGATGGTCGCATCCAGGGCGAACGGATCACCGCCGAAACCAACGAACGCGAGCTGGGCCTGATGATGGCCGGCATGAACGCCGAGGTCGCCTGATGGAAACGATGCCACGCTGGGCCGATGTCATTCTGGTGCCGCTGATCAATCTGGTGCTGGCCTTCAGCGTTGCCGGGCTGGTGGTGCTGGCCATCGGGCAGAACCCGCTGGATGCGATCTATTTCATGATCAAGGGCTCGTTGGGGTCCACCCGTGGCATTGGCTATACGCTCTATTACGCCACCAACTACATCTTCACCGGCCTTGCTGTCGCTGTCGCCTTCCATGCCCGTCTGTTCAATATTGGCGGCGAGGGGCAGGCGGCGGTATCCGGTATCGGCGCGGCGGTGGTGATGCTGGCCTTTGACTGGCCGCACTGGGCGCTGGCGCTGCCGTTTGCGATTATCGGGGCCGGGCTGTTCGGCGCGGCCTGGGCCTTCATCCCGGCCTGGCTGCAGGCCAAGCGCGGCAGCCATATCGTGATCACCACGATCATGTTCAACTTCATCGGCGCGGCGCTGCTGGGCTATCTGCTGAACGGATTGCTGAAAAGCCCGCATACCCAGAACGCCGAGACCGTGAATTTCCCCGAAGGGGCCCATCTGCCCACCGCGCATGAGGTGCTGGCCCCGCTCGGGATTGCCTTCAACAAATCGGCACCGGCCAATATCTCGTTCCTGCTGGCCATCGCCTGTGCGGTGCTGGTCTGGTATCTGTTGTGGCGCACGCGGCTTGGCTACCAGATCCGGGCCTTCGGCAAAAGCGAGGCGGCGGCGAAATATGCCGGTATCAACGCGGTTCGCATCACCATCGTCACCATGCTGATTTCCGGCGCGCTGGCGGGGATGCTGTCGATCAACGTGGTGGTGGGCGAACAGGAGCGCCTGATCAAGGAATTCGTCGAGGGGGCCGGTTTCGTCGGCATCGCGGTGGCGCTGATGGGCCGGTCGCATCCGTTCGGGATCGTGCTGGCGGCGCTGTTGTTCGGAATGCTGACGCAGGGCGGCTTTGAATTGCTGTTCGAGATGCCGGCGATCAGCCGCGAGATGGTGCTGGTGATTCAGGCGCTGATCATCCTGTTCACCGGGGCGCTGAACTACATGGTGCATGATCCGGTCGAACGCCTGTTCCTGCGCCGGCGCAAAAGGAAAGCCTGATGGATATTGCCGACGCCTTTCTGCAACTGGTCCTGACGATGGACATGACGATCCGGCTATCGACGGTGCTGATCCTGGCCTGTCTGGCCGGGCTGTTTTCCGAACGGGCCGGAATTTTCGATATCGGGCTGGAAGGCAAGATGCTGTTCGCCGCATTCGTTTCGGCGGTGGTGGCGTTTGAATCGGGCAATGCCTGGGTCGGGGTTCTGGCCGGTATCGGGGCCTCGGTCTGTTTTTCGCTGATCCACGGCCTGGCCTCGATCACCTATCGTGGCAACCAGTTGATTTCCGGCGTGGCGATCAACTTTCTGGCCTCGGGCATGACCATAGTGATCGGCCACGCGATATATTCCAAGGGCGGGCAGACCCCCACCCTGTCGGGCGCGGCGCGGTTTCACGAGATCACCCTGCCCTTCGCCGAAGCTCTGCGCGATGTTCCGGTGCTGGGTCCGATCTGGTCCGATATGCTGTCGGGCCACAAGCCGATTGTCTATATTGCCTTCCTGGTTGTGCCGCTGACCTGGTGGATCCTTTATCGCACCCGCTTCGGCCTGCGCCTGCGGGCGGTGGGTGAAAACCCGGCCTCGGTCGACACCGCCGGGGTTTCGGTGATCCGCTACCGTTATGCGGCGGTGCTGATCTGCGGTGTGTTATGTGGCATTGCCGGGGCCTATCTGTCCACCTCGCAGGCGGCCGGATTCGGGCGCGAGATGACCGCCGGACGCGGCTTCATCGCGCTGGCGGCGCTGATCTTTTCCAAGTGGCGGCCCTTGTATGCGCTGATGGCCTGCCTGTTGTTCGGCCTGCTGGAAGCGATCTCGAACCTTTATCCCAATATCGACGTGTTCGGACTGGTGCAGATCCCGGTGCAGTTCACCCAAGCCCTGCCCTATATCCTGACCGTGGTGATCCTGGCCGGGTTTGTCGGCAAGGCGGTGCCTCCGAAGGCCGGGGGCGAGGCCTATGTCAAGGAACGCTGACGATCTTGCCGCCCTGATCCGCGCCCGCGCCGGGGATGCGC
This sequence comes from Paracoccaceae bacterium, assembly GCA_019911965.1. GTDB lineage: Bacteria > Pseudomonadota > Alphaproteobacteria > Rhodobacterales > Rhodobacteraceae > UBA5972. Next base: position 54,219 of record JAIOJF010000027.1, read on the forward strand.
CGGTGCGGTTCGGCCTGATCCTTGGCTCCGGCCTCGGCCATCTGGCCGGGGCGGTAACCGGCACCGCAATCGATTATGCCGATCTGCCGGGCTTTCCGCATGCCGGGGTATCGGGGCATAATCCTAAACTGGTGGTCGGCGATCTGGAGGGCGTGCGCGTGGCGGTGTTCGGCGGGCGTGCGCATTATTATGAAAGCGGGCGCGGCGATGCGATGCGCCTGCCGCTGGAGGTGCTGAAGGCGCTGGGGGCTGAGGCGCTGGTCCTCACCAATGCCGCCGGGTCAATGCGCGCCGACATTCCGCCCGGCGATCTGATGCTTTTGAGCGATCACATCAACTTCTCCGGCCTGAACCCGCTGATCGGCGAGCCGACGGATGCCCGCTTCGTGCCGATGAAAGACGCCCATGATCCGGGCCTGCGCGCCGCATTGCAGGCGGCGGCCAAGGCCGAAGGGCTGGCGCTGGCAAGCGGTGTCTATGCCTGGTATTCCGGCCCTTCGTTCGAGACCCCGGCGGAAATCCGCGCCATCCGCATCCTGGGCGGCGATGCGGTGGGCATGTCCACCGTGCCCGAGGTGATCCTGGCGCGGTTCCTCGGCTTGAGGGTTGCCGCGATATCGACCATCACCAACATGGCCGCCGGCATGTCGGATGAACAGATCAGCCACGACCACACCAAGGCAATGGCCCCGATCGGGGCAGCCAAGCTGGAGCGCATCCTGCGCCGGTTCCTCAGCGATACCGTGTGAGAAGCGGGATGCGGGGGGAATCACGCGCCCCACGATCCATGCCGCCGTCGCGGTCCGCGAGATTTCCCGAGCAGCACAGTCATCGGGCTTGCATTTCGCTCCGATTTGTCGCACTCGGCCCCCCTGAACAAACATATGCAAAAGTTGTAATGCAAGGGAATCCCGGGGGTCGATCCGGGTCAAGGATGACATCGTGCAAATCTATCTCCCTATAGCCGAAGTCTCGGTGAACGCATTTCTGTTGCTGGGCCTTGGCGGGCTGGTCGGCATCCTGTCGGGTATGTTCGGGGTTGGCGGCGGCTTCCTGATGACGCCGCTTTTGTTCTTCATCGGCATTCCCCCCGCCGTCGCCGTTGCAACCGAGGCCAACCAGATCGTCGCCTCGTCGTTTTCCGGCGTGCTGGCACATCTGAAACGCAAGACCGTCGATCTGAAGATGGGCACGGTATTGCTGATCGGCGGCCTGATCGGAGCCGCCATCGGCGTGCAGGTGTTCCGGATTCTGAAGGAAATGGGCCAGGTCGAGTTGCTGGTGAAGCTGTGCTACGTGGTGTTCCTGGGCGTCATCGGCTCGCTGATGTTCTCTGAAAGTCTGCGCGCCATCCGCCGCACCCGCGGTGCCCACCACAAGGCCCCGCCGCGGCGGCAGCATTCCTGGGTGCATGGCCTTCCGTTCAAGATGAAGTTCCGCACGTCGGGCCTCTATATCAGCGCCATTCCGCCGCTGATGGTGGGGGCGCTGGTCGGGGTTCTGGCGGCAATCATGGGGGTTGGCGGCGGTTTCATCATGGTGCCGGCGATGATCTATCTCTTGGGAATGCCGACCAAGGTGGTGATCGGCACCTCGCTGTTCCAGATCATTTTCGTCACCGGCTTCACCACGCTGATGCATGCCACCACCAACTATACAGTCGATATGGCGCTGGCGGTGCTGCTGCTGGTTGGCGGTGTGATCGGGGCGCAGATCGGCACAAGGATCGGCGTCAAGATGAAGGCCGAGCAATTGCGCATCCTGCTGGCGGTGCTTGTGCTGGGGGTGTCGATCAAGCTGGCGATGGATCTGCTGCTGCAACCGTCCGAGTTGTATTCGCTGGGCGCGGGGGGGCATTGATGATGCTGCGTATCCTGCTTGCCCTGATCCTGATGGCTGCACCGGCCCTGGCCGAAGAAAAGGTCGTGGCGGGCCTCAGCCAGGATAACGTGTCGATCACCGCGACCTTTGACGGCACCGGCATCCTGGTGTTCGGCGCGGTCAAACGCGAGGCCCCGGCCCCGACCCATGCGCCGCTGCATGTGGTGATCGAGGTGTCCGGCCCGCCCCATGCCGTGACCGTCCGGCGCAAGGAAAAGGTGCTGGGCATCTGGATCAACCGCGACACGATCGAGGTGGATTCCGCACCCAGTTTCTACGCCATCGCCGCCACCGCGCCCTTGTCCGAGATCGTCAGCGAGACCGAGAATCTACGCCACAAGATCAGCGTCGACCGCCTGATCCGCATGGTCGGCGCGCCGGATCACATCAGCGATGCCGAGAATTTCGTTGAAGCCGTAATCCGCATCCGCCGGGACAACGGGCTTTACACCGATACCGGTACTTCGGTGCAACTGACCGACGAGACCCTGTTCAAGACCGAGTTCGATCTGCCGTCGAACCTGGTCGAGGGGGATTACAGCGCCCGGATTTTCCTTATCCGCGGCACCGAGGTGGTGGACAGCTTCGAGACCGCGATTGCCGTGCGCAAGGTCGGGCTGGAACGGTGGATATACAACCTGGCGCATCAGCGTCCGCTGATCTATGGCCTGTTGTCGCTGGCGATCGCGATTGCCGCAGGCTGGCTGGCATCGGCGGTGTTCCGGGTGCTGCGGCTGAACTGAGGCTGGCGCCGGCAACGAGGGGGCTCGCTGCCCCCTCGCACTCCCCCGCGAGTATTTCCGCCAAAAAGAAATGTCCGATCGTGTCGGGTTAGTCAGCCGCGACCGATGAAGGGCATTTTGGTGGCCATGATGGTCATGAACTGGACATTGGCGCCGGGCGGCAATTCGGCCATGTGCAGCACCGCCTCGGCGACATGGGCCACATCCATATGCGGCGGCGGGGCCTCGCCATTGGCGACGGCGCGGTCGATCAGGGTGTCCAGCAGGTCGGTGCGGGCATTGCCGATGTCGATCTGGCCGCAGGCGATATCGAAGGGGCGGCCATCGAGGCTGATGGTTTTGGTCAGCCCGGTGATCGCGTGCTTGGTGGTGGTATAGGTGACAGAACCGTCGCGCGGCGCATGTGCCGAGATCGAGCCGTTATTGATGATCCGCCCGCCCATCGGCACTTGCCGCCGCATCCGCGCGAAGGCGGCGCGGGCGCAGTAATACATGCCGTTCAGGTTGACATCGACGGCGCGTTTCCAGTCCGCCAGGGGCACCTCGTCGATCGGGGCGGCGGGCGTGAAGATGCCGGCATTGTTGAACAAAACGTCCAGCCGGCCGGCGGTGTCGGTGAAGCGATCAAAGGCGGCATCCACCCCGTCGGGATCGGTGACATCGCCGGTCAGGACCACGGCGCGGTCCTGACCCGCCGCGATTTCCACCAGCAGATCGGCGCGCCGCGCCAGCAGCCCGACCATCCAGCCTTTTGCCAGAAAATGCTCGGCGGTGGCGCGGCCGATGCCGGAACTGGCACCGGTGATCAGGATGGAACGCGCCATCGCGCTAGAACGCGCGGAAGGTCAGCGTGGTCAGCGACCGGCTGATCCCGGGAATGTCGAGGATATGGTCGTTGATGAACTTGCCGATATCCTGATCTTCCGGGATGTAGAGCTTGGCCAGCAGATCGAAATCGCCGCTGGTGGAATACAATTCGGACGCGATCTCGCGGTTATAGATTGCATCGGCAACCTTGTAGGTCTTGCCGGGTTTGCAGCGGATTTGCACGAAGACGCATTGCATCGGCATGGCCCTTTCTTCAGGTCGCGTTTGGTCGTGGCGATTGTAATCGGCATTGGTGGAAGTGGGAACCGCAATTCGCGGGATCACCCGGCCTCGGCCACCCCGTCGAGGCTGAGCGGGGCCGGGACTTCGCGGTTGAGATCATCCACCGACAAGGCCTCGTCCGGGCGCGACAGCATGTAGCGGGTGACCCAGTGCAGCCGGTTTTCGGCGCGGGTGATCGCCACATAGGCCAGCCGTTTCCAGAGCGCGATGCCTGCCTCGTCGCGGCCCGAGCGGGCGGCTGCGTAGAGGTCGGGCGCGAAGACCTGCACTTCGGGCCATTGCGAGCCTTGTGCCTTGTGGATCGTCACCGCCGCGCCATGCAGGAATGCCGCCCCCATGCGGGCGGCGGAAGGGATGAAGGGCTCTTCCTCGCCCGGGGCTTCGATCTTGATGATGGTGGCGGCGTTGACGCGCGGGTCCTCCGCACCGAACACGAACAGGCGGCTGAAACCGGCCTTGCGCCCGCGCCCGAGATAGACCGCCTGCGCCCCCTTGATCAGCCCGCGCGCCTCCAGATCGACGCGTTTCTTACGGTGTTTCAGCGGCAACTCGATGCCGTCGCAGATCAGCGGTTCGCCCGGCAGCAATTCGGTGGCCGGCGCGTTGAAGGCGCTGCGGAAAGCGTGGATCAGGCGGATGCGGGTGGCGTTGCGCCAGACCAGCACCGGCGAACGCGCCATCATCCCGGCATCGGCACGCGGGGCCACCACCACGCGGTCATCGCGGCGGGCAGCCTGCTCGACCATGTGTTCAAAATCGCTGAAGCCCAGATCGGGATCGCCCAGCGCATGCGCCAGGTCGAGGATCGGGTTGTCGCCGTCCTGCCGGTGAATGCGGTGCAGATGCACCTTGCGGCTGTCCTTGACCGCATCGAACGCCATCGCGCCGGACTGGCCGACCGGGGCCAGTTGAGCGGGATCACCGAACAGCACCAATGTTGGGAAAATCTCTTTCAGATCATCGAACTGGCGGTCATCCAGCATCGAGCTTTCGTCCACCAGCCCGATATCCAGCGGGTCCTCGCGCCTTGTCCAGCCGGTGATGAAATCCGAGCCGCGCAGCCCGGCGGCGGCCAGCGCCCCGGGGATGGATTTATGCGCGGCATAAAGTGCCTCGGCCCGGTCCAGCGCGATATCGGACAGCCCCTCGATCTCAGGGCGGTCGCCCTTGCCGGTCAGCCATTCGGCGATCTTCTCGTATTCCGGATCGTACATCGGGGTATAGAGGATGCGGTGGATGGTGGTGGCCGGCACGCCGCGGGACCGTAGCACACTGGCTGCCTTGTTGGTGGGCGCCAGCACCGCAAGCGTGCGGCGGTCACGACTGCGCCGGCCTTCGTAATCGCCGGACACCAGCTCGACGCCGCACGCCTCCAACTCGCGCACCAGATCGGCCAGCAGCATGGTCTTGCCCGACCCGGCCTTGCCAAGGACGGCAATCAGGCCGCCCGGCTTGCCGTCCGGCAGGGTGGCTGCATCGGCCAGATCAATGCCCGCTTTCCGCAGCACCCCGGCGATGCGGTCATGGGCTTCGGCCTGGTCCTCGGAATACTGCATCTGGTGCCCCTTGTTTCGGCGGACCTTAGCCTGCCGGCGATACCGGGGCCAGACGGTTCCGCGCCGCGACGCTGCGTCCGCGCGGGCTGGACCTTGCCTGCCGGCGATGATTAGATGCGCCGGATTCGGGGTACGAAAGGAATACCGGGCATGGCCTTCGGCAAGATCATCTTCACCTATTTCGAGGGCACATGGCACAAGGGCGATGTGCCGATCATGCGGGCGGCCGATCACGGGTCCTGGCTGGGCACCACGGTGTTCGACGGGGCGCGCCTGTTCGAGGGAATCACGCCCGATCTGCTGGCGCATTGCGAGCGGGTCAACCGTTCGGCGCTGGCACTGGGGATTACGCCGACGCATAGGCCCGAACAGATCCGCGATATCGCGCTTGAGGGGCTGAAACTGTTCCCGGCGGGCACGGCGGTTTATATCAGGCCGATGTATTGGGGGATCGAGGCTGGCCTGCTGGGTATCCTGCCGAAAGAGGATTCGACCGGTTTCTGCATCTGCCTCGAAGACGCCCCGATGCCGACGGCGGAAACCTCAACCACGCTCACGCGCACGCAGTATCGCCGCCCGGTTCTGGCCGACGCGGTGGTCAATGCCAAGGCCGGGTGCTTGTATCCCAACAACGCGCGGATGCTGCGCGAAGCGGTTGCCAAGGGGTTTGGCAATGCGCTGGTCGGGGATGCCAACGGCAATGTCGCCGAGACCGCCTCGGCCAATGTGTTCATGGTGAAGGACGGCGCGATCTTCACGCCGATCGCCAATGGCACCTTTCTGGCCGGTATCACCCGGTCGCGGCATATCAACCTGTTGCGCGGGGCCGGCCGCGAGGTGCATGAATCGGTACTGACATTCGACGATTTCGACAATGCCGACGAGGTGTTCATCACCGGCAATCTGTCGAAAATCATGCCGGTGACGCAGTTCGACGACACGCATTACCAGGTTGGCCCGGTCACCCGGATGGCGCGCGAGCTTTACTGGGACTGGGCGCATTCAAATGCGGATTGAAGCGCGGCGGGGCGGACTTGTCGCAATGCGCGGGCCTGTTCGGCGCGCTGGCGATCTGCTAACATCCGCGTTCGATTAGGGTTGCAAGAGGGCTAAATGCGCAAGTTTCTGGTAATACTGGACAGCACCACCGAATGCCTTAACGCGATGCGTTTCGCGGCCCTCCGGGCATCGCATACAGGCGGCGGCGTGGTGATCCTGGCGGTGATCCCGCCGGAGGAATTCAACCACTGGATCGGCGTTGCCGATATCATGCGCGAAGAAGCGCGCGAGCGGATCGAGGCGCATTTCAAGGTGTTCTCGGAGCGGATGCAAAAGGAAGAAGGCATCAGCCCGGAACTGGTGATCCGCGAAGGCAAGGTCGAGGCCGAGATCATAGATTATATCCAGGATGAACCGGATGTCGGGGTTTTGGTACTGGGGGCGGGCACCGGCAAGGAAGGCCCCGGCCCCCTGATCAACTACGTGCTGCGCCATTCCGGCACGCTGCCGATACCGGTTACCGTGGTGCCCGGCGCGATGAGCAAGGAAGCAATCAAGGCGGTTGCCTGAAGCTGCTGCGAATCGGTCCTGCAAGGTTTTTCGGCCTGACGGGGGCAATAGTCACTTTTTCCAAATCAGCGCCAATCGCCGCCAGTAACGGTGATTGTTTATAACTTATTGTTTTACCGTTACTTTTTCACACCATCCTGCCGTTTTTCTGCCCGAAACCCGCCGCATCCCTGTTTTGCAAGCCCAAACCGCAGGACCATCGGGGCACGGGGAGGCTGCGATACTTTGCGTAGGCATTTCCCTGTCCAACGGGAGAACGCGCATGAAAAGCTTCCTGACCTGCACAGCACTGGCATTTTGCATTGGAGCAACCGCACCGGCCCAGGCCCAGACCTTCGGCTATGCCGGGATCGGCTATGGCGTTCAGCGCGGTGCCAATCCCGATAACGGCGCGCCCGAGACCCACGGTTTCGGGCAGATCGACGGCGCGTTCGGGTTTGGCGGCACTCGCGCGGTCAGCTTCATTATCGAAGCCTCGACCCGCACGGATGCCTATACAACCTCCCTCATCACCGGCACACCGTCGACCGGGGAAACCAATCTGGCCGGGCATGTCTGGTACGATCCTGGCGGACGCACGAGGGTCGGCGCATTCGCAGGCTACGCCTTCGCCACCAATCCCAATCCGAACGAACGCCAGACGCTCGCCTATCTCGGCGTGCAGGCGATTCAGGATCTGGGCCGCGATCTGCTGATATTCGGTCAGATCGGCACCGGCACATCGGGACCGGTTGGCACCAAGAACAGTTACGGCTTTCACAACGGTGTGTTCGGGCGGGTCGGGATCGCCTGGGGGGGATTGGCCAATACCAGCCTGCGCGCCGAGATCGAAATCGCCGCGTCACCGCGTTACGAGGCCATTGACGAATCCGGGATGTTCCGCAGCCTGCTGATCGGCGGCGAGACAGCCATTGGCGGCGGCAACTGGGCAGCGACCTATGGTGTGCGAACCGCGCTTTACGATGCGCTGGACGATCCTGACAAGCTGGAAGAAACCACCATCACAGCCGGTATCCGCTATACGTTCGGCAACAAGGGCGCGCAGGAACGGCTGCGCGCGGGCATGATCGGCACGCCGCTTCTGCCGGTTCGCGCCACCACCGTGACGCCGATGATGGATTGATGCGGCCCGCACGGGGCCGTCATTTCCCGCCGCGTTGCATTGCACTTCGCAGCGACTCTCGTGTGATTGCGCCGGTGGCGAAGGCCGCACCGGCATAGACCGCGCCACCGGCGATCACCAAAAGCGCCAGTGCCGGATAACGCGCGCCATCGGTCGCAAGCCAGGGGGCCAGCCAGCCTGCCAGCAGCCAAAGACATACCGCCATCACGCCGGTCGCCAACGCCAGCCGGGGCAAGGCCCGCAGCAGCCGCGCATCGGGCCGCGCCGCCTCGCCCATGCCGCGCGAACCGGCCCAGAGCAGCGCCACCATCGCCCAGCCTGCCAGTGTCGTGCCCAAAGCCGCCGCCAGGAAGCCAAGCGGCCCCATCAGGCCGACCGCCAGAACCGCATTGACCGCCATCGCCACCAGCGCGTAGCGGAACGGCCGGGTGGTATCCTCGCGGGCGAAATAAAGCGGTTGCAGCACCTTTTGCAGCACGAAGGCCGGCAGGCCCAGCCCGTAAATCGCCAGCGCCTGTGCCGTCATCGCGGCATCGGTGGCATCGAACGCGCCGCGCTGGAACAAAACGGCGATCAGCGGTCCCGGGATCACCACCAGCGCCGCCGCCGCCGGTAGCGTCAGCGCCAGCGAAAACTCCGCCGCGCGGTTGACGGCATAGCGACCGCCGACTGCGTCATCGGCCCGCAACCGCCGCGCCAGATCGGGCAGCAGCACCACGCCGATGGCGATGCCAACCACGCCCAGCGGCAACTGGTACAAACGATCCGCATAATTCAGCCAGGCAATCGCGCCGTCAAAGAACGAGGCCACCTGCCGGCCGACCAGCAGGTTTACCTGCACCACCCCACCGGCCAGCGCCGCCGGGGCGGCGATCACCGCCAGCCGTTTCAACTCGGGCGTCAGACGGGGCCAGCGCGGCCAGAGGCGCAGGCCTGCCTTCGCCGCCGCCCGCCACACCATCACCATCTGCGCCACCCCCGCCAGCGGCACCGTCCAGACCAGCGCGTGCCCGATATCCCAGCCTGCAGCCCAGGCCAGCAGCATCGCGCCGATGAACAGGATGTTCAGCAGAACCGGCGCCGCCGCCGCCACCCAGAACCGCCCCAGCGCGTTCAAAGCCCCGGAGATCAGTGCCGCCGCCGAGATGAACAGGATATAGGGGAAGGCGATGCGCCCGAAATCGACCGCCAGGTCGAACCGTTCATCCGCCAGAAACCCCGAGGCCATCGCCAGCACCAGCCAGGGCATGAACATCTGCGCCAGCAGCGTCACCACCAGCACCACCGCCAGCAAACCCGACAGCGCGTCGCGGGCGAAGTCCTGGGCATTGTCCCCGGCCTCGACCTTCTTGGCGAACATCGGCACGAAAGCCATGTTGAACGCGCCTTCGGCGAAGAACCTCCGGAACATGTTGGGCAGCGAAAAGGCGATAAGGAATGCCTCGGCCACTGGTCCCGCGCCCAGGAATGCGGCGATCATGATGTCGCGCACGAAGCCCAGGATGCGGCTCATCAGGGTCCAGAAACCGACGGTGAAAAACCCCCGGATCAGGCGGATCGGCCTTGTCATTGCGCCATCGCGCCTTCGACGCCGCGTTCGATTGCCTCGCGCAACTTGCGCTCCAGCGCGTCGCGCCGGGATTTGGTATGCAGCTTCAGGCCGAACATGTCCTTGACGTAGAACACATCCACCGCCTGCACCCCGTAAGTGGCGATCACCGCCGAGGCGATGTAGACATTGTTGGCCGAGATGGTCCGGGTCAGATCATACAGAAGGCCGGGGCGGTCGCGGGTATCGACCTCGATTATGGTGTAGATTTCCGAGCCTTCATTGTCGAAGGTGATCTCGGTTGGCACGATGAAATCACGCTCGCGTTTCTTGATCCGGTCACGGTCGCGCAGGGCTTCGCGGGCCACCACCTCGCCCCTCAGGGCCTTGTTGACCATGGCCGACAGCCGCTTCAGGCGCGATTGCTCGTAAGGTTTGCCGGTGACATCCTGCACCCAGAAGACCGGCGTGGCGAAGCCATCGGACGAGGTATAGGTCTTGGCGTCCACCACGTTCGCGCCCACCAGCGCCAGCGCCCCCGCCAGCCGCGAGAAGATGCCGGGATGATCGGCCAGCGCGAAACAGACCCGCGTGGCGTCGCGGTCGGCATCCGGCTTGAAATCCGAGCGGATTTCATCTTCGCCCAATCCCTTTAGCAATTCCGCGAAAACCGCGTGGGTTTCGGTATCCAGCCCCTGCCAGTAAGGCTGGTAATGCCGCGCCGCCTCGGCCTCCAGTGCCGATTGGTCCCAGTCCGGAAGTGCGCGGAACAGGGCTGCTTTCGCCTCATCTACCCGGCGGGTCTGCGAGGCTTCGTCCACCCCGCTGGTCAGGGCCGAACGGGTGGCATGGTACAGGTCGCGCAAAAGCTGCGCCTTCCAGTTGTTCCAGGTGCCGGGGCCGACGCCCATGATATCGCAGACCGTCAGCACCGTCAGCAGCTTCAGCCGGGTGCGGCTGCCGACGGTTTCGGCAAATTGCCGGACGGTGCGGGGATCGGTCAGGTCGCGTTTCTGCGCCACGTCCGACATCAGCAGGTGATTGCGCACAAGCCATTCCACCGTGTCGCATTCCGCCGGGTCCAGCCCCAGCCTCGGGCAAAGCTCGCGGGCAATCTCGGCCCCCTTGATCGAGTGGTCTTCCTTGCGGCCCTTGGCAATGTCATGCAGCAGCACCGCGACAAACAGCACCTGCCGGTTGACACCCTTTTTCAGGATACCGCTGGCGACCGGCAGATCCTCGACCAACTCGCCATGTTCAATCCGGCTCAGTACCGAGACGCATTGGATCGTGTGTTCGTCCACCGTGTAGTGGTGGTACATGTTGAACTGCATCATCGCCACGATTTTCTGGAAATCCGGGATGAAGGCCCCCAGCACGCCCAGTTCGTTCATCCGCCGCAAGCCGCGTTCGGGGTTGCCGAAGTCCAGCAGGATATCGAGGAAGATGCGGTTGGCCTCGGGGCTAGCGCGCATGTCGTCGTCGATCCGGTGCAGGTTGGCCGAGACCAGCCGCATCACGTCGGGATGCAAGAGATAACCCGTGCGCAGTCCTTCCTTGAACACCCGCAGCAGGTTCAGCGGATCGGCCAGGAACGCCTCGCGGCTGGCGATGTTCAGACGGCCCTGATCGCGCTTGTAGCCCGGCGACAGACGCGTGCGCAGCCGGCGCCCGGCGGAGCTGAGCAATTCGCCGACACGCGGCTGGCGCTTGACATGCTGGGCCTCCAGCCCGGTCAGGAAGATGCGGGTCAACTCGCCGACCTGGGTAGCGTGGCGGAAGTAATCCTGCATGAAATGCTCGACCGCGCGGCGGCCGCCTGAATCCTCGTAACCAAGGATACGGGCAATCTCGACCTGGGCATCGAAGGTCATCTGTTCGCTCGCGCGTCTGGCGATCAGGTGCAGATGGCAGCGCACCGTCCACAGGAAATTCTCGGCCCGCGCGAAGATCGCGTACTCGGCTTCGGAAAACATGCCAAGCGCCACCAGTTCGCGCGAGGAATGTGCCCGGTGCAGGTATTTGGCGATCCAGAACAGCGATTGCAGGTCGCGCAGCCCGCCCTTGCCTTCCTTGACATTGGGCTCGACCATGTAGCGCTGGCCGCCCTGCTTCTTGTGGCGTTCGGCGCGCTCAACCAGTTTGGCCTCGACAAATTCCGGGCCTGTGCCCTTGAACAGATCGTTCCACAGGCGCTTGTCGAAATCCGCCGCCAGATCGCCATCGCCGCCGAGATAGCGCGATTCCAGCAAGGCGGTGCGGATGGTGAAGTCCTCTTTGCCAAGGCGCAGGCAATCCGCCACGGTCCGGGTGGCATGGCCGATTTTCAGGCGCATGTCCCAGAACATGTACAGCATGGTCTCGACCACAGCTTCCGCCCATTCGGTGCGCCGGAACGGGATCAGGAACAACAGGTCGATATCGGAATAGGGCGCCATTTCCGCCCGGCCATAGCCGCCGACCGCCATCACGCCCAGCCGCTCCGCGCGGGTCGGGTTTTCCAGCGGATGAATATAAGTCGTCGCCACCCGCAGGATTTCCGCCACCAGACGGTCTGTCAGCCAGGTATAGGAGGTTGTCGCCGCGCGGGTTGCGCGCGGGGCGGCGCGGTAGGCGGTGCCGATGGCCTGAAACCCATGATCGTAAGCTTTTCCCAGATGTGCCACGGCACGGGCGCGCATGTCCCGAGGGTCGTTGAGGTCCGCCAGATCGGCATCAATCGCCGCCGCAACCGCGTCGGCATCGAAGATCACCGCAGCATCCAGGATCAGGTCGCTGCTGGCCGGTGCAATGCTGTCTGCCACATCCGCACCCAACGCCCGGCCTCCTTTTGTCAGAGTCCGAGCCCCCCGAAGCTGCGCGGTGCCGGATCGATCACCACCGGCTTGTTGTCCTGGATTTCCACCACCGCCATCGCGCGTTCGATGGTGCCGTCGCTTTGCAGGCGGAACACCCCGTTGACGCCGGCAAAGCCGGATCGCTGGGTCAGGTTCTCGCGCGACAATGTGTCGGACTGGCCCTTGGCCACCAGCGCCCCGATCGCCGCGACGCCATCATAGGCAATACCGGCCAGCGGATGCGGCTGGCCACCATAGGCAGCGGCATAGCGGTCATTGAAACTGCCGGTCAGCGACGGATCGGGCAGCGCGAACCAGCCCCCCTGCAAACCGCTCAACGAAAGGGTCTGGGTCGGAATGTCCCAGCGCGTCAGGCCCATGAACTTGATCTCGGCCGGGTCAACGCCGTTTTCCGGCAGAAGCTGTGCCAGGATCGGCAGGGCACCCGCCGTGTCGGAGGTGAAGAAGATGGTATCGGTGCCGGTGTCACGCACCTGTTTGGAGATGCCGCGCACCGCCTCGATCACGCCTTGTTGCGAAAACTCATAGGACGCCGCGCCGGTCTGGGTGGCCCCGGCCAGACGGATCGCACCTTCAACCGCCTTGCGACCGGCCTCGCCGGCCAGATTGCTGGCATGGACCACCAGCACCTTGCCGCGCCCGCGCGATACCGCATAGCTGACCAGCCGGTTCGCGGTATTGGCGAAAGTATGGCCCAGCACGAAGACATTGCCGCCCGCGATCTCGGTATTGTTGGAGAAACTCAATACACTGATGCCACGATCCGCCACCGCGGCCCCGGCGGCATTGGCTTCATTGGCAAATACCGGCCCGAGGATGACCTTGGCCCCTTCATTTGCCGCCTTGCGGGCGGCATCGGCGGCCCCGGCTTCGGTGCCGGTGGTGTTGTAGATGCGCAGATCTATCTGCACCTCGCCCAGATCGCTGACCGCCAGTTGCGCGGCGTTCTGCAGGCTGGTCGCCAGCACGTCGTTATTGGGATCGCCCGAACCGTAAGGCAGCAACAGCGCCACCGGCACCGGGGCTTTGGTGTTGACCACCGGTCCGGCACCGCCGAGGTCCATCTGGCAGGCCGCCAGTACCATCAGCATCAGCGTCGCGGCCAAGGCGCGAAGCGGGCCGAAACCCTTTGCGAACAGGCGGGTCATGGTGCGGGCTCCTAAATGTCTGGTCAGCCGCAAGGCAGATGTGCGAAAACTAAAGAAAACCACCGGGCAAGTAAACGTCCCGCAGCCAATCGGAACGAATTGTTGACGGACAGACCCCAATCCTTGGACTCCGCCCTGTATTTTGTCGCAACCCCGATCGGAACAGCGCGAGATATCACGCTGAGGGCGCTCGATATCCTGGCGACGGCGGATATCCTGGCCGCCGAGGATACCCGCAACACGCGGCGGCTGATGGATATTCATGGCATCGCACTGAACGGCAGGCCGCTGATCGCCTATCACGATCACAACGGCCCGGCGCAGCGTCCAAGGCTGATCCGGGCCTTGCACGAGGGGAAATCGGTCGCCTATGTCTCGGATGCCGGCACGCCGCTGATCGCCGATCCGGGCTTTGCGCTGGCACGTGAAGCGATTGCCAAGGGGCTGGAGGTGCGCACCGCGCCCGGGGCTTCGGCCCTGCTGGCGGCGCTGTCAGTGGCGGGTTTGCCGACCGATCAGTTTTTCTTCGCGGGGTTCCTGCCGACGAAATCCAATGCCCGCCGAAATGCCCTGGCGACGTTGCTGGACGTGCCGGGAACGCTGGTATTCTTTGAAAGCGGTAAACGCATTGGCAAATCATTAGGAAATATGTGCGAGGTTTTTGGCGGGGATCGGCAGGCAGCGGTCTGCCGGGAACTGACGAAACGATTTGAAGAGGTGCGGCGCGGCACGCTGGGCGATCTTGCTGCAGAATATGACGGTGCATCCCCAAAGGGCGAAATCGTCGTCTTGGTCGGACCAGCCCCGGAACGCGCGGCCGATCCGGGCGCACTGGATCAGGCGCTGACGGCGGCATTGCAGGGTGAAGCCAGCCTGCGCGACGCGGTGGATCAGGTTGCCGCAGCACTTGGTCTGCCCCGCAAGGCGGTCTATGCAAGGGCTCTTGAAATGGGCAGGGATACGGAAAAGGGTAAAGAACGATGAGCGGTGCAGTTTCCTATCACAGCGGCCTTGCGGCAGAATCTGCCGTTGCCGGGCAGTATGCGGCACAGGGCTACGATATCGCGGCGCGGCGCTGGCGATCGAAAGCCGGTGAAATTGATCTGATCGCCCGCAAGGATGGCAATGTCATCTTCATCGAAGTGAAGAAAAGCCGCAGTTTCGATGCGGCGGCCAATATGCTGGGCGCGCGCCAGATCGCCCGGCTGTATGATTCGGCGTCGATCTTCCTGGAAGGCGAACCGAAAGGCCAGCTCAGCCCCGCGCGATTCGATGTGGCGCTGGTGGATGGTACTGGCGCGATCAGCATATTGGAAAACGCGCTTATGGCCTGACGAACACCTTGGCAGTTGCAACCTCTGCGCTGATCGCTCAGACAGGTGGCAAGGAAACCTTGCCGGGGAATACCAGCCGTGAGCCTGAAAATCGCCTTCCAGATGGACCCGATTGCGGGCATCAATATCAATGCCGACAGCACGTTTCGCATCGCCGAAGAGGCAGAGGCGCGGGGCCATTCCCTGTTCTACTACACCCCTGACAAGCTCGCCTATCAGGAAGGCAGGGTCACCGCACGCGGCTGGCCTTTGAATGTGCGCCGCGAGACCGGCAACCATTTCAGCCTAGGCGAATATCAGGAGATCGACCTGGCGACGCAGGATGTGGTCTGGCTGCGGCAGGACCCGCCATTCGACATGGGCTATATCACCACCACCCACATCCTTGAGATGATCCACCCCAAGACGCTGGTTGTGAACGATCCGAAATGGGTCAGGAACTACCCCGAGAAACTGCTGGTGCTGCAATTTCCCGACCTCACACCACCGACCACGATCGCCCGCGATCTGGAAACGCTGAAGGAATTCAAGGCGCGGCATGGCGACATCATCCTGAAGCCGCTTTACGGCAATGGCGGGGCCGGTGTGTTCCGGCTGGACCCCAACGACCGCAACCTGAATTCGCTGCATGAGTTGTTCACCGGCATCAACCGCGAACCGCTGATCGCGCAGGTCTTCCTGCATGACGTGGCGCAGGGCGACAAGCGGGTGATTCTGGTGGACGGCGAGCCGGTCGGCGCGATCAACCGGGTGCCGGCAAAGGGCGAGACCCGCTCGAACATGCATGTCGGCGGACGGCCGGAAAAGGTGGCCCTGACTGAACGTGACCGCGAGATTTGCGCCCGCATCGGGCCGCTCTTGCGCGAGAAGGGGCAGATTTTCGTCGGCATCGACGTGATCGGCGGCAACCTGACCGAGATCAACGTCACCTCGCCGACCGGTATTCAGGAGCTGGAACGCTTCGACGGCATCAATGTCGCCGCCAGGATCTGGGACGCCATCGAACGCCGGCGCGCATCGGCATGAGCCTCCGGCGCGACATCCTGAACCGCGCACTCCGGCTGTTCGAGCGCCGCTCGCTGGCGCGGATGAAGACGCCGGTTGAGGCAAGGCGCAGTTTTGAATGGAAGGCGCGGCTCTGGTTTCACGCACCGCGCGGCTCGGTCTTTGCGGAAACATCGCTGGCTGCCGAAACCCGCGCGATACCGGCATTGTCGGTCCTCGGGAAGGGGGCGGAAAGCGACGCACTGATCCTCTATTTCCACGGCGGCGGCTATTTCTTCGGATCGCCGCGCACCCATCGCGCGATGCTGGCGCGGATATCGCGGTTATCCGGTCTGCCCGCGTTGCTGCCGGATTACCGCAAGGCACCGGAACACGCCTGCCCGGCAGCGCTGGAGGACGCGCTGGCCGCCTATCGCGCGGTGCTGGCAACCCGCGATGCGGCAAGAATCGTGATCGGCGGCGATTCTGCCGGTGGCGGGCTGACACTGGCATTGCTGGCGCGGATCTGCGCCGAGGGCCTGCCGCAACCGGCGCTGACACTGGCCTTGTCGCCCTGGACCGATCTGACCGGCGCAGGCGACAGCATGACCAGCAATGCCGAAACCGAGACCATGCTGCCACCCGAACGCCTGCATGAGGTGGCGGAATATTACCTGCAAGGACTTGATCCGACCGATCCGCGTGCCTCGCCGCTTTTCGCGGATTTCAGCGGTGCCGGGCGGGTGCTGATCACCGCCAGTTCGACCGAGATACTGCTGGATGATGCAAGGCGGATGGCGGCGGCACTGGCCGGGCAGAATGTCGATGTCACGCTTGTGGTCGAGCCTGACCTGCCGCATGTCTGGCAGTTTTTCGGCGGCCTGATGCCCGAGGCCGATCATGGGCTTCGGGTGCTGGCACATCACATTGCCGCCGCAATCAGGACCCCGACATCAGCCGGAAACTGAGCGCCTCGGCAATATGGCCGCGCTGGATATTCGTATCGCCGTCAAGATCGGCGATGGTCCGCGCCACCCGCAAAACCCGGTGATAGCCGCGCGCGGTCAGATGAAAGCGATCGGCGGCCTGGGCCAGC
The DNA here is from genome assembly GCA_019911965.1 of Paracoccaceae bacterium. GTDB lineage: Bacteria > Pseudomonadota > Alphaproteobacteria > Rhodobacterales > Rhodobacteraceae > UBA5972. The sequence goes on from JAIOJF010000027.1 coordinate 71,170, forward strand.
AACGCGGCCCCTTCGGCATCCGGGGTGGCAATGCTTTCCAGCAACTCGCCTTCGGCATCGGCGTTCACGCGGTGGCCGTCATGGTCGGCGAACCGGGCCGCCTGTACCCCGCGTGCCGCCGCAACCCGAGCCGCCACAACGTCCGAGGCATCGCCGCTATCGGGCAGCGACAGGTCCTGCAAGGTTACCGGCGGCACTTCCAGCCTGAGGTCGAACCGGTCCATCAGGGGCCCGGAAATCCGGCCCATGTAATCGTCACCGCAATTGGGCGCACGGTTGCAGGCGCGGGCCGGGTCGGCCAGATAACCACAGCGGCAGGGATTGGCGGCGGCGACCAGCAGGAACCGGCAGGGATAGCGGATATGGGCATTGGCGCGGGCGACCACCACGTCGCCGGTCTCGATCGGCTGGCGCAGGGTTTCAAGCACGGTGCGGGGAAATTCCGGCAGCTCGTCCAGGAACAGCACACCGTGATGCGCCAGCGAGATTTCCCCGGGTTTTGCGCCACGCCCGCCGCCGACAATCGCCGCCATCGAGGCGGTGTGATGCGGCGTGCGAAACGGCCGTACCCGGGAAATGCCGCCCTCATCCAGCAGGCCGGCCAGCGAATGGATCATCGAGGTTTCCAGCGCCTCTTCCGGTGACAGGGGCGGCAGAATGCCCGGCATCCGGGCCGCCAGCATGGACTTGCCGGAACCCGGCGAGCCGATCATCAGCAGGTGATGACGCCCGGCAGCGGCGATTTCCAGCGCCCGCTTGGCACGTTCCTGGCCTTTGACGTCGCGCAGATCGCGGCAAGTGGCGCTGGCCGTCACTTCGCCCGGTTCGGCGGGTGCGATCACGGCACGTCCGTTGAAATGGTTGATACAGTCCAGCAGGCTGGCCGGGGCGATCACCTCGACCGCACCGACCCAGGCGGCCTCGGCACCGCAGGCTTTCGGGCATACCAGCCGGCAGCCTTCCTCGGCGGCGGTGACAGCGGCAGGCAGGGCACCGATCACCGGCACCAGCGAGCCATCGAGCGACAATTCCCCCAGCGCCACGATTTGCGCCACCTCGTCGGCGGGCAGAACGTCGAGCGCGGCCAGAAGCGCCAACGCTATCGGCAGATCGAAATGCGAGCCTTCCTTGGGCAGGTCCGCCGGTGACAGGTTGATGGTGATCTTTCGGGCCGGCAGGGCAATCGACAAGGTGGCAAGCGCCGCCTTCACCCGTTCGCGTGCTTCCGACACCGCCTTGTCGGGCAGGCCGACGATGGAAAACGACGGTAGACCGGCGGTGACGGCGCACTGCACCTCGACCAGCCGTGCGTCAACGCCCTGAAATGCCACCGTATAGGCCCGCGCGACCATGAATACCCTCGTGCCGTTTAACGAATCTTAACGGCAACCTGGTTTATTTTTGGTAAATGGCGGCAAATGCCGGCCAGGCCATCGGATCGGCCACGGTCTTGTCGCGGCAGAACGGGTTGCAAAAGCCGAATATCCGGCCATCCACCGCCATCAGATCGCTGACCGGGCGACCGGAATAGGGGCATGTCGCGTTTTCGGGCCTGCCGGTATCGACCGCCCTTGCTGCAAGCGGAGCCGGGCCGGGCCAGGGCATTTCCGGCAGGTCCGGGTCGTATCCCGGCTGAATGAAATTTTCGGCAATCCCCATCGCCCGCCAGCGGCGAAAGGCGGGATTGGCCAGATGCGCGGCGACATATTCCGCCGCCACCGGCCCGACCGACAGGCGATAGGTGGCAATCCTTGTGGCGACGGGGGCGTAGAACACATCCGCCAGCGACCATGCGCCAAACAGCCAGGGACCGGCTGCACCAAACCCGGCCCGGGACATCTGCCAGAGCGTTTCGATCCGTTCGACATCGCCCATCACTGCCTTGTCGGCGGTAAAGCCATCAAACGAACAGCGCAGGTTCATCGTGCAGGCGCTGCGCAGGGCGGTGAAGCCGGAATGCATTTCCGCACTGACCGCGCGCGCCAAGGCACGGGCATGCCGGTCCTGTGGCCAGAACGGTATGTCCGGGTGTCGTTCCGCCAGCGTTTCCGCCATCGCCATGCTGTCCCAGACGATATCGCCCTCGGGCGTTTTCATCGCGGGCACCAGCCTTGCCGGGGGGAAATCGGCCAGAAGGTCGCGGAAGCCTTCGGTATACATCCGCGCGGTACGCACCCTGACCGGCAGGCCGAAGGTCTCGAACAACAGCCAGCCGCGCAGCGACCAGCTTGAATAGGTGCGATCCCCGATGGCGAGTTCATAGGTCATGGCGCGATGCTAGTGAAGTTCTGGCGTTCGGGCCAGTGCAGACTACAGAGAGGCGGCTGAAAAAATTTCGTAAATTTTTTTCGGTAAACGAAAATCCTTGCAAGGATTTTCGCGCGATCAGGGCTGCTGATTGACCCCCAGAACCCGCCAATGGGGATCGAGGAATTCCAGACGCGTTACCGACAGGTTGTCGATCCTGAAGCTGAGTGCGGATTTCGCGCTCATCCGGCTGGCCCGCTGCACCTGCGTCAGGATCACACCGAAATGTGCCACGGCGACGATGTGGCGGCGCGGGTGGGCGGCATTCATGGAGGTGACAAACTCGCCGACACGCGCCGCCGTCTGGTTCCAGCTTTCGCCGCCGGGCGGGGCGGGCTCACCAGGATTGGACCAGTAGGCGCGCGACAGGTCGGGATCGCTGGCCATGATCTCGGCCGAGGTTTTCAACTCCCAATCGCCGAAATTGATCTCGCGGATGGCCTGCGCATGATCCAGCCGCTGCCTGTTGCCAACAATCGCATCGGCAGTGGCGACCGAGCGGGCAAGGTCGGACGAAACCACCAGCGCATCCTCGGGCAGAAGCGCGGAAAGGCGGTCCAGCGCCGCGTGATCCGACAGATCCGCCGGCAGATCGGACCAGCCGACCATGCCTTTGGCATGGGTCGGACCGTGGCGGATCCACCACCAGGTGGTCATGCCAGCCCCCGTGGCAGCGTGCCTTTCAAGGCCAGCGGCAGGCCGGCGATCACCGTGGCAACCAGATCGGCATGCGCCGCAATCCGCTGGTTCAGCCGCCCCTGTGCGGCCTGAAAGCTCCGGGCAAGGGCGTTATCTGGCACGATGCTGTTGCCGACCTCGTTGCTGACAAGAACAACCGGCCCTGCGTGGTCATCGAGGCATGTTATCAGGGCAGTCGTTTCGGCCTCCGGGTCATGATCGGCCAGAAGGTGGTTGGACAGCCACAGCGTCAGGCAATCGACCAGCACGACCGAACCGGGCCGTGCATCGCGCAAGGCACCGCACAGATCGAGCGGGGCTTCGATTGTCTGCCAGTCCGGGCCGCGATCCTGCCGGTGGCGGGCGATCTTGGTCTGCATCTCCGCATCCCGCGCCTCGGCGGTGGCGATGTAGATGCGCCCAAGGCCGCTGGCCGTCGCCAGCACCTCGGCAATGCGGGATTTGCCGCTGGCGGTGCCGCCGATGATCAGGCTGAGGCGGGGAAGGGTTTGCATGGGGGCCTGTTCGTTGTCGTGCGGCATTGCTAGCAGGGCCGCGCCGGGGAAAAAACCCCGCGCATGTGCAAAACGGCGATTTCACGCGGGCGGATTTCGGGTAGAAAGGCCCATGCGCCGCCTTCTGATCCCTGCATTGTTCGTCCTCGCCTTGCCCACATTCGCGGGGGAGATCACGCCGGACGGCCTTGGTGATCTGCCCCCGGCGGATGTGGTGATCCTTGGCGAGGTGCATGACAATGCGGTGCATCACCTGAATCAGGCCCGCGCGATCCGTGCCATCAGGCCATCGGCGCTGGTGCTTGAAATGCTGACGGCGGAACAGGCCTCGGCGGTGACGGCGGCAAACCGCGCCGATCCGGGCACATTGAGCGCGGCACTTGGCTGGGAGGGCAGCGGCTGGCCGGATTTCACGCTGTACTGGCCGGTATTCGAGGCAGCACCCGACGTGGCGATATTTGGCGGCAATCTGGCCCGCGACAAGGTTCGCCGTGCGGTCAGCGATGGCGCAGCGGAAGTGTTCGGCGATGGTGCTTCGCAGTTCGGGCTGGACAAGGCCCGGCCCGAGGCCGAGCAGGAAATGCGCGAGGCCGGTCAGGCAGAAGCCCATTGCAATGCCCTGCCCGCGCATCTGCTGCCCGGCATGGTCGAAGCCCAGCGCTTGCGCGATGCCGCGCTGGCGGCGGCGGTGCTGGAGGCGCTGGACGCAACGGGCGGGCCGGTGGTTTTGATCACCGGCAATGGCCACGCCCGGCGGGACTGGGGCGTTCCGGCGATGCTGGCGTTGGCGGATGTCGCCGCCCTGAGCCTTGCGCAATTCGAGAACGACGCGCCGGATGATCCGCCCTACGACTTCTTTCTGCTGACCGAAGCCGCCATCCGCGACGATCCCTGCGCGGTGTTTCGCAAGGATTGACAAGCGTCGTCCGGATTTCGCCACCCTCGGGATTCGCGTATTTTCGGAACGAAGTTGTCCGGGTCGCATTGCTTGCCATGCCGCATTGCGGCGCGTAAGCATTGTGGGGCTGCAATCTTGAAGGGAATACCATGCTGACAGGCAGGCGGATTTTGCTGATCATCGGCGGCGGGATTGCCGCTTTCAAGTCGCTGGACCTGATCCGCCGCCTGCGCGAGCGCGGGGCCGCGGTGACGCCGGTTCTGACCCCGGCAGGGGCCGAGTTCGTGACGCCGCTGTCGGCCTCGGCGCTGGCGGGAACGAAAGTGTACCGTGACCTGTTCGATCTGACCGACGAGGCCGAGATGGGCCATATCGAATTGTCCCGCTCCGCCGATCTGGTGGTGGTGGCCCCGGCAACCGCCGATCTGATGGCGAAGATGGCGGCGGGGCTGGCGAATGATCTGGCCTCGACCCTGTTGCTGGCAACCGACAAGGCTGTGCTGGCGGCGCCTGCGATGAATGTTCGGATGTGGGAACATGCCGCCACGCAGCGCAACGTGGCGACCTTGCGCGGCGATGGCATCCTGTTTGTCGGGCCGGACGAAGGCGACATGGCCTGCGGCGAATACGGGCCGGGCCGGATGGCGGAACCGCTGGCGATTGTCGCCGCGATCGAGGCGGCGCTGGCCGCCGGGCCGCTGGCGGGCCGCCGGGTAATCGTGACCTCGGGGCCGACGCATGAACCGATTGATCCGGTACGCTATATCGCCAACCGGTCGTCCGGCGCGCAAGGTTCGGCGATTGCGGGTGCCCTGGCGGCGCTGGGTGCAGAGGTGGTGTTCGTGACCGGGCCGGCCTCGGCCCCTATGCCCGCCGGGGTTCAGATCGTGGCGGTCGAGACCGCGCGCGAGATGCAGGCAGCGGTGGCGTCCGCCCTGCCCGCCGATGCCGCGGTTTTTGCCGCTGCGGTGGCGGATTGGCGGATGGCCGCTGCCTCGGATCACAAGATCAAGAAGGACGGCACGGGCAGCCTGCCGGTGCTGGAATTTGCCGAAAACCCGGATATTCTGGCGGGGGTCTCGCAGATGGCGGAAGGCCGCCCGGTGCTGGTGGTCGGGTTCGCCGCCGAGACCGATGACGTGATCGCCAATGCCACCGCCAAGCGCAAGCGCAAGGGCTGCGACTGGATCCTTGCCAATGATGTCAGCCCGGTCACCGGCATCATGGGCGGTTCGGAAAACGCGGTGACGCTGATTTCCGAAAGTGGCGCGGAAACCTGGCCGCGCATGTCCAAGGCCGAGGTGGCGACGCGGCTGGCAGCACGGATCGCCGAGGCGCTGGCGTGATGCGAATCGGGGTGCTGCGAACGGACGATGCCGATGAACGTATCGCCCTGCCCGCCTATGCCAGCGACGGCGCGGCGGGGGCGGATGTTCGCGCGAACCTCCCGCCGGGCCAGCGCGTGGAGGGACTGGTTATTGTTCCCGGCGCAAGGGCTTTGGTGCCGACCGGTCTCAGGCTGGAAATCCCGGACGGCTTCGAGGTGCAGGTGCGGCCACGCTCGGGGCTGGCGCTGAAACATGGCCTGACGGTCGCCAATGCACCGGGCACCATCGACAGCGATTATCGCGGCCCGCTGGGTGTGATCCTGGTCAATCTCGGAACCGAGCCGGTGACGATCCGCCACGGCGAGCGGATCGCGCAACTGGTCGTGGCCCCGGTCCTGCGGGCGCGATTCGAGCAGGCCGACAGCCTTGGCGAGACCGCGCGAGGGGCCGCCGGCTTCGGCTCCACCGGGCGCGGCTGATGATCACGGTTCTGCTGATTGCGGTTGGATTTCTGCTACTGGGGCACCTGATGGGGGCGTCATGGCTGGCGCGCGGCGCTTTGCTTGGCGTTTTGTTCGGCGCGGTCATTGCGATTCAGGCGACCTTGCCGGCGGGTCATGCCTTGCGGCAGGCGACGGGCGGATCGTTGCAGTCCTGGGCGCTGGTGGCGGGTGCGGGATTGGTGGTCGGGGCCTACATCCTTGGCCTGCGCTGGCTGAAGGCACGGGTGCCCGAACCGGCGGCACCGGCGGCCGATGACGCACCGTTCAGCGCGGGCGAGCTGCAACGCTACGCCCGCCACATCGTCTTGCGCGAAATCGGCGGCCCTGGCCAGCAGAAGCTGAAAGCGGCACGCGTGCTGGTGATGGGTGCGGGCGGCCTTGGCTCGCCGGTTCTGTTATATCTGGCGGCGGCGGGGGTGGGCACAATCGGCGTTGTCGATGATGACGAGGTCAGCCTGTCGAACCTGCAGCGCCAGGTACTGCATGACGAAGCCTCGCTGGGCCGCCCCAAGGTGGCAAGTGCCGAGGCGCGGCTGAAAGCGATCAATCCGCATGTCCGCGTACAGCCCTACGAAATGCGGCTTGATGCAGACAACGCGGCAGCGGTTTTCGCCAATTTCGACCTGATCCTGGACGGCACGGACAATTTCGCCACGCGGCACCTGGTGAATGCCACGGCGGTAACGCTGAACAAGCCGCTGATTGCCGGTGCGATCAGCCAGTGGGAGGGGCAGGTCAGCCTGTACCACCCCGGAGCGGGCGGGCCGTGTTACGCTTGCGTCTTCCCCGAAATCCCCGCCGCCGGTCTGGCCCCGACCTGCGCCGAGATCGGCGTGATGGGGGCGCTGCCGGGGGTTGTCGGCTCGATGATGGCGGTCGAGGCGATCAAGTGGATCACCGGAGCCGGTACGTCGCTGATGGGCGAGGTGCTTGTCTATGACGCGCTTTACGGTGAAAGCCGCAAGATACGCGCCGAGCGGCGGGCGGATTGCGCGATTTGCGGCGCGGTGAAACCTGCCGGGTAAGGCTGGTCAGTCGACTGGCACCAGCAGGCGGCGGAGCAGATCGAAGGCCTGATCGTTCAGGTGCAACCGCTCGGTTTCCGAAAGCTTTTCCCAGTTTTGCAGGAACCAGCGGTCGATCCCGGTGCCCAGAGCCATCAGCGCGTCGATCATGAAATCGGGGGGCAGATCACGACGCACCAGCCCCAGTTCCTGGCCACGCGCGATCAGGCTTTGCATCCAGTCCCGCGTTGCCTCCATGATGTCGCGGGTCAGTTCGCGTTCGGCGGGGTTCTCGAAGCTGCGGTAGAACATCCGTCCGACCATCAGCAATTCCGGCGTGCGGTTCGCCATCAACGCCATTGTCGAAGCCAGTTCGCGGATCGCCGGCCAAAAGGTCTGATCGTCCAGCCGGCCCAGATCGAAGCTGTCGCGGGCGGCGAGAAACGGGTCCATTGCGGAATCGAGGGTTTGCAGGAACAGATCGGTCTTGTTCTCGAAGAAGTGGTAAAAAGACGACTTGCTCATCCCTACTGCGGCGATGATCCTGTTCAGCGATGCCTGCGCGAAACCATGTTCGGCAAATTCCGCGCTGGCGGTGCGGTACAGGATGGCACGCTTGTCCGGCGGCAGTTTGCTTGAGGGATGTTCGGTCACGGCCTTGACACTCCGCAGGTGTGGAACTAGATGTGTGTGGACCGCTTGGTCCAGTACTGTTCTAGTCGACCCGCGCCTGTCTGGCAAGTCCTTGCACTCCGGCGGGCGCGATCAGTCTTTAGAGGGAGAAAACCGATGACCGCAACGCTTTCCCGCCGCAACGTCATGCTGACGCTGGGGGCAGCGACGATGCTGGCCGTACTCGCGCCGGTGCCGGCGGCAGCGCAGGATGCCCGTGCCATCCTGAAATCGGCCTTCGACAACTGGCGGGCCAGATCGTCGCATGCGACGGTCGAGATGGTGGTCAAGCGCCCCGGCGCAACCCGTACCATGACGCTGGAAAGCTGGACCGAGGGCGAGGACAACGCGCTGGTCCGCTTCACCGCACCGGCGCGTGATGCCGGCAACGCGACGTTGCAGCTTGGCTCCACCACCTACGTTTTCAACCCCAAGCTCAACCAGGTGATCAAGCTGCCCGCCAGCGCGATGACGCAAAGCTGGATGGGTTCGGATTTCTCATATGACGATCTCAGCCGCTCCGAAAAGGTAGTGGACGATTACACCCACACGCTGATCGCCACGAAATCGGCGGGCGGCAGGAAGCTTTATGTGATCGAATCGATCCCCAAGCGCGGCAAGCCGATTGTCTGGGGCAAGCAGGTGCTGACGGTGCGCGAGGACGGTGTTCTCTATTCGGTCGAGTATTTCGACCAGCTTGGCAAACGTGTGCGGGTGATGACGTCGGATCGCATCAGCAATCTGGGCGGGCGGCCCTATCCGGTGGTGATGACGATGAAAAGCGACGACAAGCCCGGGCAATATACCCGCGTGACCACAAAGGCAGCGGAGTTCGACATTTCGATCCCGGCCTATCTGTTCACCCGGTCCAACCTGCAGAACCCGAGGGATTGAGCGCATGATCGTGTCGCTTGCCTGGCGCAATATCTGGCGCCAGCCGGTCCGCACCACCCTGTCGGTCGTGGGCATGGCATTCGCATCCCTGCTGCTGGTGTTCATGGCGTCGTTTCAGTTCGGTGCCTATGACACGATGAAGTCCTCGATGCTGAAGATCAGCGACGGGTTTGGCCAGTTCCAGCCGGTCGGATACAAGGACGATCCCGAAATCGAGAAGGTGATCGCCGATCCCGCCGCCCTGATGGCCGAGGCCGAACAGATCGCAGGCATCACCGCCAGCACCCTGCGCAGCAATGGTTTCGGGCTGCTGGCCAATGGCGAGCGCAGTTTCGCGGCGGCGATTGTCGGGGTTGAACCGGGGCTTGAGAACAAGGTGTCAAAACTCGATACGATGGTCGAACGCGGCCGTGCCCTGACACCGGACGATGACGCGGCGATTGTCCTTGGCGAAGGGCTGGCGCGGAACCTGAGGCTCGAACTGGGCGATCAGGTCACGCTGCTGGGCTCGGGTCTTGACGGCTCGGTCGCAGCGGATGTGCTGACGCTGGTGGGCATCTTCAAATCCGGCATCCCCGAGATCGACCGCACCATCGCAAGAATGCCGCTGCAGCGGTTCGACGATACTTTCGCGATGAACGGTGCGGTGCATATCGTGGCGCTGAGTGCGGAGTCCGTGCCTGCGGTCGAACGCGCCGAACCTGAATTACGCGCGCTGGCGGCCAGGCACGGGCTTGTTTACCTGAACTGGGGCGAATTGCAGCCGGGCGTGAAGCAGGCGATTGATTTCGATCTGGTCACCTCGCTGTTGATGTATGTGACGCTGGTGGTCGTCGTCGTGTTCATCATCCTGAACACGCTTTACATGTCGGTTCTGGAACGCACCCGCGAGTTTGGCGTGCTGCTGGCGATCGGCATGAAGCCGGGCCAGATCGGCCGCATGGTCTGGATGGAGATGATCTTCCTGTCGCTGTTCGGCAATGGTGTCGGCATCGTGCTGGGCATGGCGCTGACCGGGTATTTCACACAAGTCGGCATTTCGTTCGCCGGCATGGAAGAGATTTACGCGCAATGGGGCCTGCCATCGCGGATGTATCCCACCATGACATTCGGTCGGGTTCTGGGCGGGCCGGGCGCGGTGGTGGCGGCGATTGGCGTGCTGGGGATCATCCCCTATCGCCGGGTGCTCGGGCTTACTCCGGTAAAGGCGATGGCGGCATGATGAAATCCCTCAAGACCTTCACTCCGCTGGCCTGGCGGAACCTGTGGCGAAATGCACGGCGCACCTCGATCACGCTGATCGTGGTCAGCGTCGGGCTGTGGTCGGTGTTGTTCTTCAACTCATTCATGAATGCCTGGGTGCAATCGTCAAAGGACGCCGCGCTTGATTTACTGCTGGGGTCGGGGCAGATACACGCCGTCGGCTATATGGATGACCCGAATATCGAGGCGCTGATGCCGCCGCCATCTGCCGCGCTGACCGCCGCACTGGACGATACGCGCATCACCGACTGGACTACCCGCATTGCCCTGCCGGGCGTGGTGGTCAGCGAATACAAGACCCTGCCGGTCACCGTGATGGGCGTAAACCCTGAGGCCGAGGCGCGGATATCCTCGCTTCCCGGCAAGCTGGTCGAGGGGCGCTATCTGGACGATACGGATGATGACGGGGTGGTGCTGGGCCTGCATATGGTCGAGCGCCTGAAAACCGGTATCGGCCGGCGCGTGATCCTGATGTCGCAGGGCATCGATGGCGCGATGGCCGAACGCAGTTTCGATGTGGTCGGCGTGTTCGATGCTGATCAGGCGACCGAGGATTTCTTCGCCTTCACCGGGCTGAAGGCATCACAGGCCTTCCTTGGCCTTGACGATCAGATCGCCGAGATCGTGGTGGTGCTGCCGGACGAGGCCGATGTCGATGCCGAATTTACCCGCCTGCGCGAGGCCGCCCCAGATCTTGACGCGCGAACCTGGAAGGAGCTGAACCTGTTCCTGGCCTCGACCGACAGCTTCATGGGTGCCTTCATCTATATCTGGCTGGGGGTGGTGTTCTCGCTGATGGCCATCGGCATCGTCAACACGCAACTGATGGCGGTGTTCGAGCGCACCCAGGAATTCGGCCTGCTGCGCGCCCTTGGCATGAAGCCCCGGCTGGTACTGCTGCTGGTAACGCTGGAAAGCGCGATGCTGATCGGCGCCGGGGTACTGATCGGTGCGGCGATCTCGGCGCTGACCATCTGGTCGCTGCAGGGCGGGATCGACCTCAGCGCCTATGCGCTGGCGGTGGAAATGGCCCAGGGCGGCAACATCATCTACATGGAATACGATCCGGGCAGCTTCGTGCTGTTTTCGGTCCTGATCTGGATTTTAGGCATTGGCGTGGCGCTGTGGCCTGCCCGGCGGGCCTCGAAGGCCAGCCCGGTCGAAGCCATGCGCTACGCGTCATGAAGGAGAACAAGATGAGCAACCCGATCGTAACCTGCCGTGGCGTGACCAAGGTTTTCGGCAAGGGCGACCTCGCCGTCCACGCCCTGGCCGGCGTCGATCTGGATTTCGCGCCGGGCGATTTCGCCACCCTGGCCGGTCCGTCCGGGTCGGGCAAGACGACGCTGTTGAACATGATCGGCGCGCTGGACACGCCCACCGCGGGCGAGGTCTCCATCGCCGGCAACCGGCTGAACGACATGAACAAATCGCAATTGTCCGACCTCAGGCTGACCAAGATCGGCTTCGTCTTCCAGTCGCTGAACCTGATCCCGGTCCTGTCGGCGGTGGAAAACGTCGAATTCGTGCTGGAATTGCAGCATTGCCCCGCCGCTGAACAGCGTGAACGCGCGATCAAGGTGCTGGAACAGGTTGGCCTGAAAGGCATGGAGAACCGCCGTCCCTCGGCGATGTCAGGCGGCCAGCAGCAACGCGTGGCGGTGGCGCGGGCGCTGGTGACGAAACCGGCCATCGTGCTGGCGGATGAGCCGACGGCGAACCTCGATTCCAAGAATTCGTCGGATCTGATGGACCTGATGGCGCAACTGAATGCCGATCTTGGCATCACTTTTGTCATCGGCACCCATGACGTGAGTGTGATGAAACGCTCGCGGCGGCATCTGGAAATGCTGGACGGGAGGATTTCCAGTGACACGCGCCGCTAACCGTATTGCCTTATCTGCCGCGCTGGCGTTTGGCCTTGCCGCACCGGCGGCAGCGGACGGGCTGCGGGTGCGCACCGAGGTTTCGCTGAACACCAACAGCGCACGCGCCACCAGCCTTGACGCATCATTGGGCTTTGCCCGCCGCGACCACAGGGCCGGCTCGGTCCGGCTGATGTGGGAGAAGTCGCTGGGCGACTTCCGCTTCGAGATCCATTCGCATATGGCGGTCAATCAGGGCGATATCCTGCCCTATGGCGCAGCAATTGCACCGTTCTACCCGGCCCCGGCAACCACCACGCTGTTCGATCTGACGCGCACCTGGCAGGCCAGCCCGACCTCGTTCATCACCAACACCTTCGATCGGCTGTCGCTCAGCTATGCCAGTTCGCATTTCGTGCTGAAGATCGGGCGGCAGGCGATCACCTGGGGCAGCGGCATGGTGTTTCACCCCGCCGATATCGTCGCGCCTTTCGCACCCACCGCGATAGATACCGCCTACAAGCCCGGGGCCGACATGGTCTATGCGCAGATGCTGTTCGACAGCGGCGCCGATATCCAGGCGATTGCCGTGCCGCGCGGACTTGCACCCGGCGGGCCGGTCGATTTCGCCGCCAGCACTTATGCAGTACGCGGCCAGACGGCGCTTGGCTCGCTTGACGCCAACCTGATGCTGGCGCGGGATCGCGGCGACAGTGTCGGCTCCTTTGGTCTGAGCGGTGCGCTGGGGGGCGCGTCGTGGAATGCGGAATATGTGCATTGGCGGCTGGCCAGCGGGGCGACGCATCCGTCCTGGCTGTTCAACATCGCCAATTACGGCACGCTCGGGGGCTGGAACGTGTCCTATTTCGCCGAGTATTTCCACAACGGCTTCGGCGTCGATGCCGGCGTGCCGCTGGATTCGCTGCCGGCCAGCCTGACCAAGCGGATGTCGACCGGGCAGGTATTCCTGACCGGGCGCGATTTCCTGTCGCTTGGAGGCAATGTGGAGATGACCGCCGATCTCAGCGTCGCGCCGAACGCCATCGTTTCGCTTGCCGACCGCTCGGCGCTGGCGGGCTTTACGGTCAACTATACGCTCGGCGACAATACCAACCTCGTGTTCAACTTCAGCCAGACTTTCGGCGCGGACGGAACCGAGTTCGGTGGCCGCGAGACCAGTGCGGGTTCCGGCATTTTCGCCTCGGGCGGGCGCTCGATGGTGCTGCAACTGGTGCAGTTCTTCTGAGGCCGGAACGGTTTTCGGGCGGATTTGGTTAGACATTCCCGCCGCCCGTTATTAGCTTCGGCGGATGCCGACGAAACTGATCCTTTATATCCTGTTGCTGGCGACCGGGGCGGCCTGGGGCCTGTCCAATCCGCTGATGAAGATCGCGGTTTCGACGGGATACCAGCCGTTTGGCCTGATCTTCTGGCAATTGGTGGTGATCGTCGTCACCGCCGGTGCGGTGGCGCTGTGGCGCAACGGCCGCCTGCCGCCGCTGCGCCGGTATTTCTGGCATTTCGCCATCGTGGCGCTGCTGGGAACGCTCTTGCCCGATACCCTGATCTATATCGCGGCGGCGCATGTATCGGCGGGCGTGCTGTCGCTGCTGCTGGCGCAGGTAACCATGTTCGCGTTGCCGATGGCGCTGTTGCTGGGATTTGAGAGGCCCGACCTGCTGCGCCTGACCGGAGCCTTGTGCGGGGCGGTGGCGATCGGGCTGCTGATCGGCCCCGAGGCCGCCTTGCCCGAGGACAGCGCGTTGATTTACATCCTGATGGTTCTGGGTGCCGCCGCGTTTTACGCCGCGCAAGGCAATTACATCACCTGGCGCGATATCCGCGATCTCGACCCGGTGACGCTGTTGTTTGCCACCTCGGTTGTGGGTCTGCTGGCGATAACCCCGCTGGCGCTGCTGAGCGGCCAGTTCGTCAATCCCTTCGTGCCCTGGGGTGCGGCGGAATGGGCGATGCTGGGCACCGCCTTGACGCATGCGCTGGCCTATGGCGGGTTCTTCGCGCTGGTCGCCACCAGCGGGCCGGTGTTTTCCTCGCAGGTCAGCTATGTTGTAACCGGCACCGGTGTTCTGTGGTCAATGCTGCTTCTGGGCGAGCGTTACAACGGCTGGATCTGGGCGGCTTTCGTGCTGATGTTCATCGGCATCGCGCTGTTGCAGCCGCGTCCGCCGAAAAGACACCCGGCCTGACGATTCGGGGGAATTCTGCGGCGCAGCATATGCGCCGGTCGCGACACTCCGCCAATCCTGCGAAATCCGCAGGCAAATTCCGGATTTTGCGGTCGTGCGGAAAATATTGTTGCCTCGTCCTGACTTATGTCAAAACATGGATCACGGTCCTGTGATAGCGTCATCGCATACAAGCAGACCAAGCGGGACGGATCATGTCGCATCTGGTATCCAGGCGCGCCTTCTTCAAAGGACGAGTATCCGAGGGTGACTATCTCCGCCCACCCGGCGCAGCCGCTGAATCCGATTTCCGGGCCGCCTGCAATTCCTGCGGAGATTGCATACCCGTCTGCCCCGAAAACATCCTGACCGCCGATCCCGATGGTCGCCCGGCAATCCGGTTTGCAACCGGTGCATGCACCTTCTGCAATGCCTGTATCGACGCCTGCGAAACCGGCGCATTGCGTCCCGGCCAGGGGTCGGCCCATCTTGCCGAAGTCGCGGCGTCCTGCCTGGCGGAAAGCGCCGTGTCCTGCCGCACCTGCGAAGATCAGTGCGACGAAGGCGCAATCCGCTTCCGGCTGGCCCTTGGTGGCCGCGCTTCGCCGCTGATCGATGCCAGCCTTTGCAATGGCTGCGGTGCCTGTGTCGCCCCCTGCCCGGCTGCTGCAATCCGCATCACCCGCCGTCCCACCCAACAGGAGCTGAAGCCATGCTGAATATCTGCGGCTGTCTCGTTCATACCAGGCCCGAACAGGCCGCCGGGATCGCCAAAACCATTGCCGCCGCCGATGGCTGCGATGTCCATGCCATTCAGGATGGCCGGATCGTCATCACGGTCGAGGATACCGAGGCCGGACGCGCCTCGGACAAGATCATGGAATTGCACCAGATTCCCGGCATTCTGACCATATCACTGACCTATCACCACTTTGAAGAGCTTCCGCCCGAATCTGGCCGGGCCGAAGCCATCGCCCAACCCACAGCCTGAACGGGAGACTTATGTCATGACACTGCCAACATCCCGCCGGTCCTTCCTGAAGGCCACCGCCGCCGCCGCAACCGCCTCAGCCGCTGGCATCAGCCTGCCCAGGGCCGCGTCGGCGCAACTGAATGCCGCCGATATCCGCTGGGACAAGGCAGCCTGCCGGTTCTGCGGCACCGGCTGTTCTGTTCTGGTCGGGGTCAAGGATGGCCGCGTCGTGGCGACGCAGGGCGACCCCGAAGCGCCGGTCAACCGGGGCCTGAACTGTATCAAGGGCTATTTCCTGTCCAAGATCATGTATGGTGCCGACCGCCTGACCACGCCGATGCTGCGCAAGACCAATGGTGTTTATGATAAGGAAGGCGAGTTTACCCCGGTATCCTGGGACGAAGCCTTCGACGTGATGGCCGACAAGTTCAAGGCCGCGCTGCGTGAAAAAGGACCAACGGCGGTTGGCATGTTCGGCTCCGGCCAGTGGACGGTCTGGGAGGGCTATGCTGCGGCCAAGTTCATGAAGGCCGGCCTGCGCTCGAACAATATCGACCCGAATGCGCGCCATTGCATGGCCTCGGCGGTTGCCGCCTTCATCCGCGCCTTCGGCATCGACGAACCGATGGGCTGCTACGACGATCTGGAACATGCCGATGCCTTCGTTCTGTGGGGCTCCAACATGGCCGAGATGCACCCGATCCTGTGGTCGCGGCTGACCGATACCCGCCTGACGAAGCCGGGCTGCGAGGTGCATGTGCTGTCGACCTTCGAGCACCGCTCGTTCGAGCTGGCCGACAACGGTATGATCTTCACGCCGCAGACCGATCTGGCGATCCTGAACTATATCGCCAATTACATCATCCAGAACGACGCGGTGAACTGGGAGTTCGTCAACAAGCACGTCAACACCACCGCCACCGCCACCGATATCGGCTATGGCCTGCGCCCCAACCACCCTCTGGAAGAGGCGGCCGCAAATGCCGGCGTCGGCAAGTTTGAACCGATCACCTTCGATGAATATGCTGCGTCCGTGGCGGAATATACGCTTGAGAAGGTCTCGGCGATGAGCGGAGTGCCGGAAGCGAAACTTGAACGCCTGGCGCGGCTATATGCCGATCCCGACCGCAAGATCATGTCGCTCTGGACGATGGGGTTCAACCAGCACACGCGTGGGTCCTGGGTCAACGGTCTGATGTACAACGTGCATCTGCTGACCGGCAAGATTTCCGAACCCGGCAATTCGCCGTTCTCGCTGACGGGCCAGCCCTCGGCCTGCGGCACCGCGCGGGAGGTTGGCACCTTCGCGCACCGCTTGCCCGCCGATATGGTGGTGATGAACGAAAAGCACCGCGATATCTGCGAAACCGCCTGGAACATCCCGAAAGGCACCATCCCCGACAAGCCCGGCTATCACGCGGTCTTGCAGCACCGGATGCTGAAGGATGGCAAGCTGAACGCCTATTGGGTGCAATGCACCAACAACATGCAGGCCGCGCCAAACATGAACGAGGAAGGCCTGCCGGGCTATCGCAACCCCGACAACTTCATCGTCGTGTCCGATCCTTATCCGACCGTGACGGCACTGGCCGCCGACCTGATCCTGCCAACCGCCATGTGGGTGGAAAAGGAAGGAGCCTACGGCAATGCCGAGCGGCGTACCCAGTTCTGGCGCCAACAGGTCAAGGCTCCGGGCGAGGCGAAATCCGATGTCTGGCAGGTGATGGAGTTTTCCAAGCGCTTCACCACCGAAGAAGCCTGGGGCGAGGAATTGCTGGCCACCATGCCGGAACACCGCGGCAAGACCCTCTACGAGGTTCTGTTCGCCAATGGCGTGGTGGACAAATACCCGCTTTCCGATCTGGCCGAGGGGTTCGACAACGACGAAAGCACCGATTTCGGCTATTACGTCCAGAAGGGCCTGTTCGAGGAATATGCCGAATTCGGGCGCGGCCATGCCCACGACCTGGCACCGTTCGACACGTATCACCGCGCACGCGGCCTGCGCTGGCCGGTGGTCGATGGCAAGGAAACCCTCTACCGCTTCCGCGAAGGCTTCGATCCTTACGTGCCGGCCGGCGAAGGGGTGCGGTTCTACGGCAGGCCGGACGGCAAGGCGAACATCATCTTCGCGCCATACGAGCCGCCCGCGGAAAGCCCGGATGCCGAATATGACCTTTGGCTGGTGACAGGGCGGGTGCTGGAACACTGGCATTCCGGCTCGATGACACGGCGGGTGCCGGAATTGCACCGCGCCTACCCGTCGGCGGTGGTCTACATGCATCCCGAAGACGCCCAGGATCGCGGCCTTCGGCGGGGTCAGGAAATCGCCTTGTCCACAAGGCGGGGCGAGGTTCTGAGCCGGGTCGAAACGCGGGGCCGCAACAAGATGCCACGCGGTGTCGTGTTCATGCCCTGGTTCGACGAGGGGCAGTTGACCAACAAGCTGACGCTTGATGCGACCTGTCCGATCTCGCGCGAGACCGACTTCAAGAAATGCGCCTGCAAGGTGCAGCGGGCGTAACCCTGAAGGCAGAACGAGATGAATGTGCCCTTCAAATCAGGTTCGCCGATCGACCGGCGCCGCTTCCTTGGGGATGCGGCACGGGCGGTGGGCGGCTGCCTGGTGGCGGGCACGTTCCTGGCCCGCATGGCCACCGATGCGCGCGCATTGCCCGCACAGGCCTTGCGCCCGCCCGGCGCGCTGGACGAGGCGGAATTTCTGGGGGCCTGCATCCGATGCGGCCTGTGCGTGCGCGATTGTCCCTATGACACGCTGGCGCTGGCGGAACTGGGGGTCGATGGTGCTGCCACCGGCACGCCGTTTTTCACCGCCCGCGATGTGCCCTGCGAGATGTGCGAAGATATCCCTTGTGTCGCCGCCTGCCCGACCGGAGCGCTGGATCACGGCCTGACCGATATTGACGACGCCCGGATGGGGATCGCCGTTCTGATCGACGAGGAGCATTGCCTGAATGCGCTCGGCCTCAGATGCGATGTCTGCTATCGCGTCTGCCCGGTGATCGACAAGGCGATCACGCTGGAAGTTGAACACAACGCCCGCTCCGGACATCACGCCAAGTTCATGCCGACCGTCCATGCCGAGGCCTGCACGGGATGCGGCAAATGCGAGAAATCCTGCGTTCTGCCGGAAAGCGCGATCAAGGTGTTGCCGATCCGGCTGGCGCGGGTCGATGCGGCCGAGCATTACCGCCTGGGCTGGGAAGACCGCCAGCCGCTGGTGGACGAATTGATCGACCTGCCAGACCGGCTGCCCGGGCCGGGGACCGACAATCTGGTAACGCCGGGCGGATTTGAACCTGCCTTCAAACTGCCGGAGGCGCTGAAATGAGCCGCGCTACCCGCCCGCCTGTCGGCCAGGAGGCCATCGCCGTGCATGGCTGGTGGCATGCGCACCGCTTTCTGGTGCTGCGGCGGATATCGCAATTGTTCTTCCTGGGGCTGTTCCTGCTTGGCCCCTGGGCCGGTATCTGGCTGGTCAAGGGCAACCTCACATCCTCGCTGACGCTGGGCGTCCTGCCACTCAGCGATCCGTTCGTGTTCCTGCAAACCCTGGCTGCCGGTCATCCGCCGCTGCTGACCGTGGCAACCGGTGCTCTGGCCGGAGCCGTGATCGTGGCGCTTGTCTATGCGTTGATCGGCGGGCGCGTCTATTGTTCCTGGGTCTGCCCGGTAAACCCTGTGACCGATGCCGCCCATTGGCTGCACACCCGGCTGGGCCTGAAAAAGGGCTGGCAGCCGAAGCGCGGTACAAGGTTGTGGGTGATGGCGATGGTGCTGGCGGTGTCGGCGCTTACCGGATCGGTTGCCTGGGAAATGGTCAACCCGATCTCGATGCTGCATCGTGGCCTGATCTTCGGCATGGGCTTTGGCTGGACGCTGGTTGCCGGCGTTTTCATCTTCGATCTGGTGCTGTCTCGGCGTGGCTGGTGCGGGCACCTGTGTCCGGTTGGCGCGTTCTATGGCCTGCTGGGCGAACGAAGCCTGCTACGTGTCAGTGCCGCAAACCGCGCCGCCTGCGACGATTGCATGGATTGCTTCGATGTCTGCCCGGAAGCGCATGTCATTTCACCCGCCCTGCGCGGATCAGCGGGTACGTCACCTCTGATCCTGTCGCGCGACTGCACCAATTGCGGGCGCTGCATCGACGTCTGCCCCGAATCCGTTTTCCGCTTTACCCACCGTTTCGACGACCGGACAAGTGACGATCCGGTTCAAGCCACCCAACCCGGAGCCACGCGCGCCGCCTGACAGAAGCATCGGAGACCAAACATGAGCAAGCATGTCCTCACCAGCACCATCGCTGCCGTAACCCTGCTGGCCCTTGCCGGGCTGGCCGTGGCGCAATCCGCCGGCATTCCCCTGCAATCGCTGCGCGGGGCCGGTGTCGACGAGCAGGTCGCGGTTCAGGATAATTTCCGGCTGGACGAGAAACGCTTCGTGCGCAGCTATCGCCAGCAGCCGCCGCTGGTGCCGCATTCGATCGACCAGTATCAGATCGACCTTAGTGCCAATCAATGCCTGGGCTGCCACGACTGGGCCAATGCCGGCAATCGCGGCGCACCGACGCTGTCGATGACGCATTATCTGGATCGCGACAACAACCAGCTTGATCGGGTCAGCGGCACCCGCTGGTTCTGCAACCAGTGCCATGTCCCGCAAGCCGACGCGCCCGAGTTGATCGGCAATACTTTCCAGTCGTCCAGCGAACGCTGACCGGCCCGACCCTGATCAAGGAGCATCGACATGGCTGAGCCATCATCCAACGCCACGAAGCCTGGCCCGATCCGCCGCTTCTGGAACTTCCTCGCACGGCCCAGCGCCGTCTTCTCGCTTGGCCTTCTGACCATCGGCGGCTTCATCGTCGGTATCGGGTTCTGGGGCAGTTTCCACTGGGCGCTGGAAATGACCAATACCGAGAAATTCTGCATCTCGTGTCACGAGATGAAGGAAAACGTTTATGCCGAATACCAGGGCACGGCGCATCAGAACAACCCCTCAGGGGTTCGCGCCACCTGCCCGGATTGCCATGTACCAAAGGAATGGGGCCCCAAGATCATCCGCAAGATCCAGGCGTCAAAGGAATTGTACGGCCATTTCATCACCGGGTCGATCGAGACCCCCGAGAAATTCCGCGACGAGAGGCTTTATCTGGCCTCCCGGGTATGGCGGGCGATGAAGGCGACCGACAGCCGCGAATGCCGCAATTGTCACAGCTTCGACTTCATGGATTTCACCATCCAGGCCAGCCGCGCCGGCAAGGCGCACCAGACCGCGATTGACGATGGCGCGACCTGCATCGACTGCCATCAGGGTATCGCGCATGATCTGCCGGAGGGCTATCTTGAACGCTACCGCGAGATCGCGGCAGAGTTCGACTAACGCATTCCGCGTTAAACCTGAATCACCTAACGCTGCCTGAAATCTGCGATTTCAATGCGTTAGGTGATGTCGGATACCCTAAAGCATTTCGGGTTGAACTTGGATCGGATGTTCGCTGCCTCTCCCTTCGGTCGAACGCGAAATCCGATGCTTGTTGTCTCAGGTTAGACCCGAAACGCCCTAAGTCAAACGCAAACGCGCTGGTCGAGAACGCGCCACGCCCGTCGGCGCGACCGTGAAAAAGCGAGAGGGGCTTCCCGCCTCTCTCGCGTTCTCTCCGGGAGTGTTCCTGGAACGCGGCCGGGAATGGCCCCGTGATGCTCAATGCCCCAGAATCTGGCTGAGGAACAGTTTGGTGCGGTCGCTTTTGGGGTTCTTGAAGAACTCTTTCGGTTCGTTCTGTTCGACGATCTGGCCGTCATCCATGAAGATCACCCGGTTCGCCACCGCCTGGGCAAAGCCCATTTCGTGGGTGACGCAGAGCATGGTCATGCCCTCTTCGGCCAGTTCGATCATGGTGTCGAGGACTTCCTTGATCATCTCGGGATCGAGCGCCGAGGTCGGCTCGTCGAACAGCATGATCCTGGGCTGCATGCACAAGCTGCGGGCAATCGCCACCCGCTGCTGCTGACCGCCCGACAACTGGCCGGGATATTTCAGCGCCTGCTCGGGGATTTTCACCTTGGTCAGGTAATGCATGGCGATTTCCTCGGCCTCTTTCTTCGGGGTCTTGCGGACCCAGATCGGCGCGAGGGTACAGTTTTCCAGGATCGACAGATGCGGGAAAAGGTTGAAGTGCTGGAACACCATGCCAACCTCGGAACGGACCTTGTCGATATTCTTAAGGTCCGACGACAGCAGCGTACCATCCACCACGATCTGGCCCTGCTGATGTTCCTCCAGCGCGTTGATGCAGCGGATCAACGTCGACTTGCCGGACCCTGACGGCCCACAGATCACGATCCGCTCGCCGCGCTGCACTGTCAGGTCGATGTCGCGCAGCACGTGGAAGGTGCCGTACCACTTGTTCATGCCGGTGATCTGGATCGCCACCTCGTCGGACACCTGCATTTGCGAGCGGTCGATGGTGCGTTCGGTTGCTTGAGACATTTCTTGGTACTCCCTTAACGGTGTCCGGTCTGAAGCTTGCGCTCCAGATACATGGAATAGCGGGACATGGAGAAACAGAAGATCCAGAACATCAGCGCGATGAAGCCGTAAAGCTCCCACACGATGCCGTTCCAGTCCTGATCCGCGCGGATGGCGTTGCTGAGGCCGATCGGGTCCAGAAGGCCGATGATCGACACCAGCGTGGTATCCTTGAACAGGCCGATAAACAGCGACACGATCGACGGGATGGTGATCTTCAGTGCCTGCGGCATGATGATCAGGCGCATCGACTTCCAGTAATCGAGGCCCAGTGCATCCGCCGCCTCGTACTGACCTTTCGGCAGCGCCGAGAGGCCACCGCGGATCACCTCGGCCATATAGGCCGACGAAAACAGCGTGACCATGATCATCACGCGAAGGATGATGTCGAACGTCGTACCCGGCGGCAGGAAGTAGTTCAACAGCGTCGACGCCACGAACAAAAGGGTGATCAGCGGCACGCCACGGATGAACTCGATAAACCCAACGCAGATCGCCTTGACCGCGATCAGGTTGGATTGCCGGCCCAGCGCCAGAAGGATGCCGATGGGCAGCGACAGCGAAATACCGGTTATCCCGATGGTGACCGACAGCATGAAGCCGCCGAACTTGGCGCTTTCAATCGGTTCGATCGCCAGCGGCAGGATGGCCTGCAGGATGGATGCCACGGGCGCGGCCAGGAACAACCACCACAGGACCGGTGCGATGAAGGCGACAATAGTCGCCAGCAAAGTGCCCGTCAGGGCTGGCAGATAGATCACCGACATAGCCGCCAGGGCAAAACCGGCAATCACTGCCACCGGCAGCCAGAGCGAACCGCCCCACAACAGCCAGAACGCCAGGAACGGGAACAGCGCGCTGAACCAGACCATGCGGCGTGGCAATCCGTTGAACAGCACCGGCGCAAGCGCCACCAGCATCAGCACGAAGGTCAGGACCGGCCGCCAGTAATATTCCGACGGGTAGAAGCCGAATACCAGTTGCGGCCAACGTTCGCGGATCACCGCCCAGCAACCGCCCTCGGCGATCTCGCGGCATTCCGCCAGCGAATTGGCGTTCCAGGTGGAAAAGAACAGCCAGGGGATAACCTCGTGCAGCACCTGGTACAGAAAGTACAGCGCCAGCAGCGTCAGGACCGAGTTTGTCACGCCGGAGAACAGGTTCTCGCGGGCCCATTTGATCGCTCCGGTTTCGGTGATCGGCGGGTCCTGCTGCGGGACCATCTGGGTGCGGACATAGGACAGGTCAGCCATATTACCGCTCCTTCAGCTTGATTGCGTTGTTGTACCAGTTCATCACCGCCGATACCGACAGCGAAATCGTCAGGTAACAGGCCATCAGCAGCAACAGGGATTCCATCTCGCGGCCGGTCTGGTTCAGCGTGATGCCGCCCAGCGTGCCGGTGACGTCCATGTAGCCGACGGCAATCGCCAGCGACGAGTTCTTGGTAAGGTTCAGGTATTGCGAGATCAGCGGCGGGATGATGACCCGCAGCGCCTGCGGCAGGATTACCAGTTGCATGGTGCGGCCTGGGCGAACGCCCAGCGCAAAAGCCGCTTCGGTCTGGCCGTGGCTGACCGACTGGATGCCCGAGCGCACCGCTTCGGCAATGAAGGCGGCGGTATAGAGCGACAGCGCCAGCCACAGCGCGATCAGCGAATTGCGCATGTAGATGCCGCCGGTGAAGTTGAAGCCCTTCAGCGCAGGATATTCCAGCGTGATCGGCTGGCCCATCACGAAGAAAGCCAGAACCGACGGGATCACGAAGATCGCCAGCTTGATCCAGAAGGTCGGCAGGATTTCCCCGGTCGCATCCTGACGCTTGCGCGCCCAGCGTCCGAAAAACCAGATGCCGGCCAGCGACAGAAGGAACACGATCACCACCACCATCGAGCCGGAATGCCATTCCGGGCGTGGGATGTAGAAGCCGCGATTGGTGAAGGCCACGCTGTCGCTCAGAACCATCGAGGCGGTTGCGTCATCACCGCGGAAATCCCGTGGCTGCGGCAGGCTTTCGATAAAGACCGCCATGAACAAGACGATCCACAACAGGACCGGCACGTTGCGGAAGCCCTCGATATAGACAGTCATCAGGCGGGCGACGATCCAGTTGTGGCTAAGCCGCAGGACCCCGATCACCACACCGATCACGGTGGCGGTGATACAACCCATCAAGGCCACCAGCATCGTGTTCAGCAGGCCGACTATGGCGGCCCGACCGTGGCTGGATTGCGAATCGTATTCGATAAGCTGCTGGTTGATGTCATAGCCCGACGGTTCAAACAGGAACCCGAAGCTGAGCGGCTTGCCCAGCGCGGCCAGGTTCTGCGCCGCATTGCTCAGCAACCAGGCGATGCCCAGCATGAACAGGATCAGCGCCACCGCCTGGATGGTCATTGATCGGTAACGGGTGTCGTAAATCAGTTGGCTGAGCCGGAAACCAGCTTTTTGCTGGTCGGTCATGGCAGTCATCGGGACACGCCTCCCCCCTGTTGTCTGCGGTTTGTCAGTCGCTTCGGGAAACGTCGGTGTTCCCGTTTCAACGGACTGCCTTCCGCAAGTTCATATTTATTGGAGTCGAAAAGGGCGCGATCCTGTCGCGCCCTTTCCGGTAGTTCGCTTAACGGAACGGCGGCGAGTAGATCAGACCGCCATCTTTCCATTGTGCGTTCAGGCCGCGAGCCAGCGCAATCGTCGTGGCTTCGCCGATATTGCTGTTGAAGATCTCGCCGTAATTGCCGCCGGCGGCAATCGCGTTCTTGGCCCAATCCTTGCCGAGGCCCAGCATACCGCCGAGATCACCCTCGGTGCCCAGCAGGCGGTTGATTTCCGGGTTGTTGGTGCCCTTGGCCATCTCTTCGAGATTGGCTTTGGTCACGCCCAGCTCTTCCGCCGTGATCAGTGCATTCAGGGTCCAGCGGGCGATATCGGCCCACTGATCATCGCCATGACGAACCAGCGGTCCGAGCGGCTCTTTGGAGATGATTTCCGGCAGCAGGATATGCGCGGACGGGTTCTCGAACGTGGCACGGGTGGCCGCCAGACCGGAGGCATCCGTGGTGTAAACGTCACAAGCGCCGGCAAGGTACTGCTGCTGGGCTTCGGCGTTGGTTTCGATCGGAACCGGCTCGTAGTTCATGTTGTTGGCACGGAAGTAGTCGGCCAGGTTCAGTTCGGTCGTCGTGCCGGTCTGGATGCAGACGGTTGCGCCGTCCAGTTCCTTGGCCGACGAAACGCCCAGCTCTTTCGGAACCATGAAGCCCTGACCATCGTAATAGTTGACGCCCACGAAAGTGAACTTCAGGTCAACGTCACGGCTGAACGTCCAGGTGGTGTTGCGTGCCAAGAGGTCGATCTCGCCAGAGGCAAGCGCCGTGAAGCGGGTCTTGCCGGTGGTCGGCGTGAACTTGACGGCCTGCGGATCGCCCAGAACGGCGGCAGCAACGGCGCGGCAGAACCCGACGTCGAATCCTTCCCAATTGCCGTTCGCATCGGGCGCGGCGAAGCCGACAAGTCCGGTGGTGACACCGCACTGAAGGAATCCCTTCGCCTTTACGTCGTCCACCGTACCGGCCGAAGCCATTCCTGCCGCCAGACCTGTAAGGGTCAGGGCGCCGATTAATGCTGATTTTTTCATGTTTACCTCTTCCTGATGGTCCGCCCGGTTAGGACGGGTCTCCGGCCTCCAGGGCCGAAATCTGATAATGTGCGAGGGAATTAATCCCCACAGCGGCTACAATTGTTCAAATCCTGACCGCAAGGTCAAGGGCACATGCCGCAACGTCCGGCAAAAGCGGTCAAAACGCACAAATCTTGCGTGAAGGTCGTTGAAACCTTCTGGAAATGAAAGGTTTCGCGGTCATTTCAGGAACCCGCAACTTGAGTGATTCTATACGCCAGCACGAACCAGCGCCAGGAAACGCAGCGCCTGCGCGAAACCTTCGGCGCGATTGCGGCTGTTTTGCGCCGCCTCCTCGTCGATGCCCCAAAGACCGGCCTGCCAATCCTCGTCTATCTGTGCGGTCCGCCACAATTCACCGGCGTCAAATTCGCCCGAGACCGCCGCCAGCCCGATCACCAGCGAGCCTGGCAGGGTCACAAGATCGTGCAGCGCGGTCAGGGCGAAACTGTCATATCCATGCACAGTTTCGCGCAGGCGCGACAGGCTGGCGGCGGGCTGGGCAACCGGCATCACGCCTTCGGTTACCACCAGTGTTGCGCCATGCCGTTGCGCCAGCCAATCCAGCAGCGGGTCCCAGGCCGCCGCTTGCCTTGCAACCAGTTCCTGAGGCGACGCGGCGCGGTGGCACAGAAGGTCGCTGGCAGCATATTCGGCCAGCATATCGGCAACCTCGGCATGTTGCAGCGCCACCTTGTCCAGCGCGGCATTGGCGCGGCGGGTCATCGGCATGGTGGCCGGCACGACATCGCCCTCCTGCGCCTGCCATTCCGCTGCCACCGCCTCGGCCAGCGCGGCATTCGGCAGCAAGAAGTGCGATTTCGCCGGTGTCATCACCCGTCGGTCATCCAGGAGGATCTCCCAGGCATCGCCGAAGGCGGCGGCTTTTGCATCGGTCCAGAACCGTTTCTTCAGGCTGGGTTGCATCGCTTATTCCATGCCCTCGAACGGATCGACCGGGGCCCATTTGACCTGCCAGTTGAAGGTTTCCCAGGTGCTCGCCATGTGATCGGGCAAATCGGCGCTGATATGCAGCCGCTTGCCGGTGATCGGATGTTCAAACGTCAGAGAACGCGCGTGCAGGTGCAGCTTGCGGCTGATATCGCCGCCAAGCTGCGCGCCCCAGCCATCGCCCTCGTTGGTCTGGCGGTTGGTGCCGTATTTGCCGTCCCCCACCACGGGATGGCCGATCTCGGCCATATGGGCACGCAATTGATGGGTGCGCCCTGTGATCGGCACCAGCGCCACCCAGGCGGCGCGTTTGCCGACATCCTCCAGCACCGAATAATCGGTGGTGGCGTGTTTGGCGCCTTCGGTGGTGGCTACATCGTCGGGATGGATGCAGATCATCTTTTCGCCGGCACCGTTCGGGCCATGCGACGGGGATTTCACCAGCCCGAAACGGATCGTGCCCATCTTCGGATGCGGGCAACCCGCCACCGCCGCCCAGTAGATCTTGCGGCTGGAGCGTGCGCGAAACGCCTTGGTCAGCGCCGTCGCCGCCCGCCCGGTCCGCGCCAGCAGCATCACGCCCGAAGTGTCCTTGTCCAGCCGGTGCACCAGCCGGGGACGCTCGGCCAGCCCGAATTTCAGCGCATCCGCCAGGCCATCGACATGGCGCAACTGCCCCGAACCGCCCTGCGAGGCCAGACCGGGCGGCTTGTTCAGGGCAATGATGTGATCGTCGCGGTAGATCACGCAAGACTGGATCATCGCGGTATCGGCATCGGATATCTTCGATTTCGCCACCGGTGCCGGCCGCTCGCCCGGTTCCGGCAGGGGCGGAATGCGGATCATGGCGCCGGGGCCAACGCGGCTTGCGCCCTTGACCCGCCCGCCATCGACGCGGATTTCGCCCTTGCGGCACATCTTCTCGATCTGCACCTGCGAAAGCTGCGGGAAATGCTTGCGGAACCAGCGGTCCAGCCGCTGATCGGCCTCGTCCGCTCCGACGGTACGGGTGTAAGCGCCGCTCATGCCAGCGCCGCCCGCATAAGCACGACGCCCAGCGCCAGCCCCAAGATCGACAGGCCGACCGACATCAGCACATAGGCCGCCACCAGCCCCATCTGGCCGCGTTCAAACAGCGTCCAGGTTTCCAGCGAGAAGGCGGAAAAGGTGGTATAGCCGCCAAGAAAGCCGGTCATCAGCAGCGCGTTCAGGTGGCCAAGCCCGCGTTGCCCGAGATAGACCACCAGCGCCCCCATCGCGAACGAGCCAAGCACATTGGCCACCATCACCCCCAGCGGGATCGCCTGAAACCCGACCAGACGCAGCACGCCAATGCCGGTCAGATACCGCGCCGATGCCCCGACCGCCCCGCCGATGGCGACTTGCAGCAATGTCCAGAGCATCATTTCGCCCCCTTTCACCAAGCCAAGCAAAGGCCCGAGGTGGCGGCGAATGTCAAGGCGGGTGGTGGGTCCATCGGGCCGGCCGCGCCGCCAATCGCCTAGCCGCTGCGCTTTGCCCGCAATTTCACGAAATAGTCCAGCCGCTTTTTCAACTCGCGTTCATGGCCGCGTTCGGGCGGCGTGTAGAACACCCCGCGTTTCATGCCATCGGGAAAGTAATTCTGCCCGGAAAAGCCATCCTCGGCATCGTGGTCATAGGCATAGCCGCTGCCATAGCCGATATCCTTCATCAGCCGTGTCGGCGCATTCAGGATATGCTTGGGCGGGGGTTCCGAGCCGGTCGCCCGCGCCGCCTTCATCGCCGCGCCGAAGGCCTTGTAGGCGGCGTTCGATTTCGGGGCCAGCGCCAGATAGACCACCGCCTGCGCCAGCGCCAACTCGCCCTCGGGGCTGCCCAGGCGTTCGTAAACCTCCCAGGCATGCAGGCACAGCGCCTGCGCGGCGGGATCGGCCAGCCCGATATCCTCGATCGCCATGCGGGTCAGGCGGCGGGCCAGAAAGCGCGGGTCCTCGCCACCGGCCAGCATCCGCGCCAGCCAGTAAAGCGCCGCATCCGGGTCCGAGCCGCGCACCGATTTGTGCAGGGCGGAGATCAGGTTGTAATGCTCCTCGCCCGACTTGTCGTATTTCGGTGCCCGCCGTGACAGCCTTGCCGACAGATCATCCGGGCCAATCGGCTTCTTCACCGTCCAGGAAAAGACCTGCTCCAGCAGGTTCAGCAGGGCGCGGCCATCGCCATCGGCCATTTCCAGCAGGGATTCGCGGCCCGGCCCGGTGGTCGGCAGGGCACGGCCCACCTCTTTCTCGGCCCGCTGCGCCATCAGTTCCAGATCGGCCAGCGTCAGGCGGTTCAGCACCATCACATTTGCCCGCGACAGCAAGGCGGCGTTCAGCTCGAACGATGGGTTTTCCGTGGTCGCGCCGACCAGAACGATGGTGCCGTCTTCCATATGCGGCAGGAATCCATCCTGCTGTGCCTTGTTGAAGCGGTGGATTTCATCGACGAACAACAGCGTGCCGCGCCCGTTCTGGCGGCGAAGGCGTGCTGCCTCGAACACCTTGCGAAGTTCCGGCACACCGGTGAAAATCGCGCTGATCTGCACGAAGGCAAGATCGGTTTCAGCCGCCAGCAGCCGCGCGATGGTGGTTTTGCCGACGCCGGGCGGCCCCCAGAAGATGATGCTGGACAGGGATTTCGCCGCCAGCATCGAGGCCAGCGGGCCATCGCCCTTCAGCAGATGGCCCTGCCCGATCACCTGGGCCAGCGTTTGCGGGCGCAGCCGGTCGGCCAGCGGACGCGACGGCGCGGGCTGGTCGGGGCGGGCGGCACCTTGATCGAACAGATCGGTCATGCGGGCAGTCTAGGGCGCGGGCCGGGGCCGGGAAAGCTGCAATTGCAGATCAGATTCGGAACCGCATCGACAAGGTCTGACCGCCACGCTCGATCGAGATGCTCCAGACCTTCGGGCGATCAGTTGCGGCACGGCGCACGTCCCGCACGGTGGCAATGGCGCGGTCGTTCACTTCGGTCAGGATATCACCCGACTGGAACCCGATCTGTGCCGCGAAGCCCTTCACTGAAACCACAACGACGCCAACCGCCTGCATTGACAAGTTCATTTCGGCAATCACACCGGGATTGATCTGCGCCACGACCAGGCCCTGCAACGGGCCGCTTTCGGTGATTTCGGTGGTGTCACGGGCGGGAATCTCGGGGGCCGCAATCATTGCAACCCGCGCAGTTCGGCGCGTGCCGTCGCGCAGAAAAGTAACATCGGCATCCGCGCCGATGCCTGCGACAGACATGTGATGCAGCATTTCCTGCGGCCCGTTGACCGGTCTGGACGCGAAACTGACGATCACGTCGCCAACCGCCAGACCGGCGCTCGCGAACGGACTGTCTTCGTGCAGATCGACAATCACCATGCCTTCGGGCAGCGCCAGTTCGAAGCCCTCGGCCAGGTTGCTGTCCACCGATTGCCCGATCAGCCCGGCCCAGGGCCGCACAAAGCTGGTATTGCCCGCCCGCGCCTGTTTCAGGAACGCCGCCACCAGATCGGCGGGAATGGCGAAACCGATACCGTTCGAGCCGCCCGAGCGGGTGAGGATCGAGGTGTTGATACCGACCAGCGCCCCGGTCATGTCCACCAATGCACCGCCAGAATTGCCGGGATTGATCGGCGCATCGGTCTGGATGAAGTAGGCCCGCGCATTGCCAAGCGCCCCGCCCGAGCGCGCGAGGCCCGAGATGATGCCACTGGACACCGTCTGACCCACACCGAACGGATTGCCGATGGCCAGCACCAGATCGCCGACCTCGACCTGATCGCTGGGGCGCAGCGGCATCGCGGCCAGGCCCGATGCCCCTTTCAGCCGCAGCACCGCAAGATCGCTCTGCTCGTCCGCCAACAGCACCTCGGCATCAAATTCGCGCCGGTCCGCCAGCGATACCCTGATCGCGGTCGCGCCGCCGACCACATGGTAATTCGACACTACCAGCCCGTCGGACGACAGCACCACGCCTGAGCCGAGCGAGCTTTGCACGCGGTCGGTCGGCTGGCCGAAATTCTTGAAGAAGTCGGAAAAGAACGGATCGTTGGCAAAGGGGCTGGCCTGCGCGGCAACCACGCGGCGGGCATAGATATTGACCACCGACGGGGCGGAAATCTTCACCACCGGTGCAAAGCTCAGGCGGATTTCGCCATCGGTTGCGGGCACGCGGGTTTCGGCAAGGCTTGCGCCGCTGGCGAGGATCAGCGCGACGGCAAGGGCAAGCATCCGGGAAATCATCGTTTTCTCCTGCGGTGGCGATCGTGTCAGGCCACAGGATATCGCGCCCGGCGGGGCGGCTTCAACCGCATTGCGACGGCTGGCAAAAGATTGATCGGGAAAGGATATGCCTCCTCCGCCCCGCACAATCGGAACGGGGCAAGGAGGAGATTACAGATACATCACGCAACCCGGCCTAGTGCAGGTTCGAGGCCAGGTTCATCAACGCCACCTGGGTGTTGGTGCCGTCGATTTCCATCTTCGGGCCGGCCTCTTCTGCATTCAGTTCCAGCCGGCTGATCCAGCGCGACCAGACCGCCGGCACCAGCCCCAGAATCTGGGTGGCACCCAGGAACCGGGCGGCCGAGATCATCTCGCCCATCATGTTGGCCTGCACCCGCATCCGCATCTTGGCCGGCACGTTGTGCGACACAAAGACCCGGCTGGATTCCCAGATATGCGGCGCCACCGGTGCCGGGAAATACAGCAGGTCCTGCGGAATCGAATCAAGCAGGCCGCGCTGTGCGTCGCGGATCATGTAGGTGTAGATACCGCAACGCGCGGTGGTCGGGGTCAGGCGGATGCCGGCCAGCACCTCGCCAAACTCGTGCACCGCGATCCAGCGGCTGGCGGGGGTGTCGTACTGGTCGTACTCCATCCCGTCTGCTTCAGGCAGATCCCATTTGTTCTGCACGATGAAGGATTGCTTGCGCGCCCGGAACAGGTTGGCAAACAGTTCTCCGTGAACATGCATGTTCTCGAAAGATAGAGTGGTCGCTTTCATAGTAGCCTCCAGCTAGGTTGGTTGGTAAACACAAACCCTGCCGGTAATGGGAATACTTTTTCAAAGCAGCCTGTAGTCCTTGGCGCGCTGAATCGCTTCTGCCGTCGTTCTGGCCATCAGCCGGTTCCTTGCGGAATTCAGCCGGGCCTTAAGCGCGCTTTCGGATATCCCTAGTTTCGCTGCAGCAGCTGCATGGCGGTGGCCGTCAGCGATCAACTGCAGGGCTTCTTTCTGGGCGTCAGTCAGGCTTTCAGGAGGGTCCGTCGCCTCGTGAATGGCCCTGACGAGTCTCGTGATCCTTTCGATTTCTTCATCGGTGAATTCCCGGTCGGCTCGCGCGCAACCTACGATTGATCTGGACGACAATTTTCCGCACGAAACGACAACGCCGTAGATCAATCCGTAGCCTGCGGCCTTCTTGAAGATGCCGAACAGGTCGGGCAGCTTGATCGCGCTCCAGCGCGTCGCCCCTTCCTTGGCAAAGCCCCAGGCAACCATCGGATCGCGCAGTGCAAAACCGTTTTCGGTATAGTAATCAATCCATTTCTGATCATAGGTATGATACTGAACCAGCGGCCCGGCAAAGCGGATATGCAGCCCTGCGAAGTAACCCGCAGGGGTTTCCTGGTCCAACTGCTCCAGCAGAAAATCAAGGCCTATGGTTTGAGACATGTCTTTTTAGACAGGTTGCCAAAATTCAAGTCAACCGTAAATTGATACCTGTAATGATTTCCAAGTGTGCCCTGTAAAAAGTGGCCCCGGGGATTCGCCCCTACACAGTTTCGCCTGCAGGACTTTCGCCTTATGGCGGCAGAAAAGCAGAAAGCGGGCTTGCCGATCCGGTTATCCGGCTCGGTCGGGCGGCCCCAAAGACTGCGTGTCCCGAACGGTTGACCCTGGGAAAAGACATCAGGTCGGAGCGGCCAAGACAAAACCCCGCAGGCAGCCCTGCGGGGTTTTGTTGATTCTCGGTTATGCGGGTTCGCGCTGATGTTATTCGGCGGCATCCTCGGCGGCAACGCGCGCCTTGTCGCCGGCACCCTTGGCATCGGGATCGCGGTCCACCAGTTCGATGATCGCCATCGGCGCCATGTCGCCATAGCGGAAGCCGGCCTTCAGAACGCGGGCATAGCCACCCTGGCGGTCCTTGTAGCGCGGGCCGAGCACTTCAAACAGCTTCGCCACAAAGGCGTCCTGCTTCAGTTGCGATGCGGCCTGGCGGCGGGCGTGCAGATCGCCGCGCTTGCCCAGCGTGATCAGCTTTTCGATGATCGGGCGCAGTTCCTTGGCCTTGGGCAGGGTGGTCTTGATCTGCTCGTGCTCGATCAACGAGCCGGCCATGTTGGCGAACAGCGCCTTGCGGTGTTCGTGGGTACGGTTGAGGCGGCGATAGCCGCGAGCGTGACGCATGTCTGGTCTCCTAAGCTTTTGCTTTGTCCGGCGGCCGATGCGTGTCAGCCACTCTCCTTGGGGCGGAATGCCCTGGTTGGTGTATTGAGGATCAAAACCCAACCGTTTTCCCCGGCAGCCCGGGCATTGTCGTGTTTGTGAGGGTGCGCCATGAATGCGCACCCTGCAGGGCGGTGTAGGGTGCGCATTCATGGCGCACCCGTTCGGGGATCAGAAATGATCCTCGTACTTCTTGGCCAGTTCCTCGATATTGTCAGGCGGCCAGTCGATGATGTCCATGCCCAGATGCAGGCCCATCGCGGTCAGCACTTCCTTGATCTCGTTCAGGGACTTGCGGCCGAAATTCGGGGTGCGCAGCATCTCGGCTTCGGTCTTCTGGATCAGATCGCCGATATAGACGATGTTGTCGTTCTTCAGGCAGTTTGCCGAACGTACCGACAATTCCAACTCGTCCACCTTCTTCAGCAGCAGCGGGTTGAACTCCAGATCGTCCTCTTCCTCGGCGCGGCCCGCGGCTTCGGGTTCGTCGAAGTTCACGAAGACCTGCAACTGGTCCTGAAGGATGCGCGCGGCATAGGCCACCGCATCGTCAGGGCTGATCGAGCCGTCGGTTTCCACCTTCAGGGTCAGCTTGTCGTAATCCAGCACCTGGCCCTCGCGGGTGGGCTGCACCTCGTAGCTGACCTTGCGGATCGGCGAGAAGATCGCATCGATCGGGATCAGGCCGATCGGGGCATCTTCCGGGCGGTTCTTGTCCGCCGCGACATAGCCCTTGCCGGTTTCCACCGTCAGTTCCATGAACAGGCTGGCACCCTCATCAAGGTGGCAGATCACGTGGTCACGGTTCAGGATCTCGATGCCGTTGGATTCCGAGATGTCACCGGCGGTGACGATGCCCGGACCCTTGGCCGAGATCGAGACCCGCTTGGTGCCTTCGACTTCCATCTTGACGGCAACGCCCTTCAGGTTCAGCACGATGTCGGTCACATCCTCGCGGACACCGGCAACGGACGAAAACTCGTGCAGCACGTTGTCGATCTGCACTGATGTGATCGCGGCACCCTGAAGCGACGACAACAGCACACGCCGCAGCGCGTTGCCCAGCGTCAGGCCGAAGCCACGCTCCAGCGGTTCGGCAATCGCGGTCGCCTGGCGCTGAGGATCAGCACCGGGACGGATTTCCAGTTGATTTGGGCGGATAAGTTCCTGCCAGTTCTTGTGGATCATGTTATTGCCTCCATTCCTGTTCGCAGGGCCCGGATCCTGTGCCCGATGCGAACGCCCGAGGGTATCAAAAGACGTGAACGCACCGCCCCCCGGCAAAACCGGGAGGCGGCACGGGAAATGCTTAGACGCGGCGGCGCTTCGGCGGACGGCAGCCGTTATGGGCAATCGGCGTCACGTCACGGATCGCCGTGATGTTGAACCCCACAGCGGCCAGCGCGCGCAGCGCACTTTCGCGGCCTGAGCCGGGGCCCTGAACCTCGACCTCAAGGGTCTTGACGCCGTGTTCCTGCGCCTTCTTGCCGGCATCTTCGGCGGCAAGCTGGGCAGCATAGGGGGTCGATTTGCGCGACCCCTTGAAACCGCAGGACCCGGCCGAGGACCAGGCAATCGCGTTGCCCTGAACGTCGGAAATCAGGATCTTGGTGTTGTTGAACGACGAGTTCACATGCGCCACACCGGTGGCAATGTTCTTGCGTTCCTTGCGCTTAACGCGCGCTTTTTCACGTGCCATTGTCTGAACCCTCCCTTATTTCTTCTTGCCGGCAATGGCCTTTGCGGGGCCTTTGCGGGTTCGGGCATTGGTATGGGTCCGCTGGCCGCGCACCGGCAGGCCACGGCGATGGCGCAGGCCGCGATAGCAGCCAAGGTCCATCAGGCGCTTGACGTTCATCTGGGTGTCGCGGCGCAGATCGCCTTCGACCATCAGATTGGCGTCGATGAATTCACGGATCGCCAGAACCTCGGCATCCGACAGATCGTTGACCCGGCGGGCCAGGTCGATATTGGTCGCTTCGCAGATCGACTGCGCGGTCTTCTGACCGATACCGTGAATATAGGTGAGGGCGATATGGACCCGTTTCTGGGTCGGGATGTTTACACCGGCAATACGTGCCACGCTTGGCTCCTGTCCTTACATTGCGGTTCCGTAATTCCAGAACCTTTTTTCACAACCAAAGCCCGGCACCCGCGCGGCACCGAGCCATGCCCCGTTTCCAGGGTCTTCAGGATTGCCCGATTCGTGGCTGAAAGCCCATAAAATCAAGCGATTCTCTTGGCAGAGATGGTGTCGTTTAGGGGCTTGCCCGCCAAACGTCAAGCGCATAAGGCCAATGCGCTAGTCCACGTTCTCCAGCGCCCCGCCGATCGCCGCCGCAACCTCGTCCATCGAGGCCAGGCCATCGACCACCTGCAACAGGCCCTTGGCGTAATAATAGCCGATCAGAGGCGAGGTTTCCTTGTAATAGGCCATCAGCCGGATTTTCAGGCTGTCCTCGTTATCGTCGGCCCGGCGCTTGAAATTGCCGCCACCGCAATTGTCGCAGATACCTGCCTTTGCGGGCGGTTTGGCGGTGTCGTGATACCCCTCGCCGCAATCGCCGCAGGTATAGCGCCCGGTGATCCGGTCGACCAGCGCGGCATCGTCCACCCGCATCTCGATCACCGTGGCCAGATTCTGGCCCACCCGCGCCAGCAATTCGCCCAGCGCATCGGCCTGGGCCAGGGTGCGCGGGAAGCCATCGAAGATGAAGCCGCCCGGTGCCCTGGTGCTGGTCAGTTGTTCCTCGATCAGGCCGATTACGATCTCGTCGGTGACAAGCTGGCCGGCATCCATGATCGCGGCAACTTTCTTGCCCATCTCGGTGCCGGAGGTGCGCGCCGCCCGCAGCATGTCGCCGGTGGACAATTGCACCATGCCGCGGCTGTCGACCAGTTTCTTTGCCTGTGTGCCCTTGCCCGCCCCCGGCGGTCCCAGAAGTATGATATTCATCTGCGCGTCGGCCCTTTCTTCGGCTTGGCTTTCCGGCCTTTCCCCCGCAGATTCGATTTCTCGATCAGGCCTTCATATTGATGCGCCAGCATGTGGCTCTGCACCTGGTTGATCGTGTCCATCGTCACCGACACCACGATCAGCACCGAGGTGCCCCCGAAATAGAACGGAATGGAAAACTGCGAGCGCAGGATTTCCGGCAGCAACGCCACCGCCACCAGATAGACCGAGCCGACAGCCAGCAGGCGGTTGACCACGTAATCGAGGTATTCGGCCGTCTTGGCACCCGGGCGGATACCGGGCACGAAACCGTTCTGGTTCTTCAGGTTGTCCGCAACGTCATCCGTCTTGAACGCCACGTTGGCGGTGTAGAAATACGAGAAGAAGACGATCATGCCCGCGAAGAACAACAGATATAGCGGTTGGCCCTGCCCGAAATAGGCGAGGATCGTGTTCATGATGCCAGAGCCCTGGGTGCCCGAGAACGTGCTGATCGTCGTCGGCAACAACAGAAGCGACGAGGCGAAAATCACCGGGATCACGCCCGACGGGTTCAGCTTGACCGGCAGGTGGCTGGATTCGCCGCCATACATCTTCATCCCCACCTGACGGCGCGGATACTGGATGTGGATTTTCCGCTGGGCGCGTTCCACGAACACGATGAAGGCGATCACCGCCACCACCATGATCATCACACCGACAATCACCGCCGGGCTGATCGTGCCGGCCCGCCCTTGGGCAAAGAACTGCGCCAGTGCTGCGGGCAGTTCGGCGATGATGCCGATGAAGATGATCAGCGAAATACCGTTGCCGATGCCGCGCGCGGTGATCTGCTCGCCCAGCCACATCAGGAACACCGTTCCGCCGACGAGGGTGATCACCGTCGTCAGCCGGAAGAACAGCCCGGGGTCCACCACCGCCGAGCCCTGGGACCCGGCCATGCCCTCCAGCCCGACGGCGATTCCGTAGGCTTGCAGCGCCGCCAGCACCACCGTGCCGTAGCGGGTGTACTGGTTGATGGTCTTTCGCCCCTGCTCGCCTTCCTTCTTCAGCTGCTCCAGATGGGGAGAGACCGCGGTCATCAGCTGGATGATGATGGAGGCCGAGATGTACGGCATGATGTTCAGGGCGAAGATCGTCATCCGCCCGAGCGCGCCGCCGGCGAACATGTCGAACATGCCGAGGATGCCGCCGGCCTGCTGGCTGAAGAGGTCCTGCAGGATCGTCGGATCGACCCCCGGGATCGGGATATAGGTCCCCAGCCGATAGATGATCAGCGCCCCGAGAGTGAACCACAGGCGCTTCTTCAGCTCGGTCGCCTTGCGGAAGGCGCCGAAATTGATGTTGGCGGCGAGCTGCTCGGCGGCGGAGGCCATGAATTCCCCTTGGTCAGGCCGTCGTCGCGGGCGCCGCGATCACGACCTTGCCGCCGGCGGCCTCGACCGCGGCGACGGCGGCCGCCGACGCACCGGCGACCTCCAGGGTCACGCGGGTCTCGATCTTGCCC
>JAIOJF010000028.1 GCA_019911965.1 Paracoccaceae bacterium
TGGTGATGCCGGGCGACAACCTGAAGTTCGACGTGGAACTGATCTACCCGATCGCCATGGAAGACCGCCTGCGCTTCGCCATCCGCGAAGGCGGCCGCACCGTCGGCTCGGGCGTGGTCTCCAAGATCATCGAATAGGCCGCGAGGCTGGACAGATTGCCGGGGCCGCCTTTCGGGGCGGCCCTTTGCATTTGTGCCGCAATGATCCTTGTTGCCGAACCGGCCCGCAAGGTTGCATGATCGCGCCATGAGCGATTTCATGACTTTCGCGGTGGCCCTGAACGGCAGCCGTTCCGGCGAGGCGCTGGAGGGCGGCGATATCGTGCGGCTGGTGGATGCCGACGATCTGGCCTGGGTGCATCTGCGCGGCGATCACAAGGCCAGCCGCGACTGGATCACCAGCAATCTTGCTTATCTGGACCGCCACGCCATCGACGCGCTGCTGGCCGATGAAACCCGCCCCCGCGTCAGCCAGATCGGCGACGGCGCATTGATCATCCTGCGCGGCGTCAATCACAACAAGGGCGCCGATCCGCATGACATGATATCAATCCGGCTGTGGGTCGACGCCAACCGCATCGTCTCGGTCTCGCGGCGGCGGCTGATCTCGGTGGACGAGGTGAAGGATCGTATCCTGGCCGGCAAGGGCCCGGCCAATAGCGGCGATTTCCTGTGCGCGATGATCGAATCGCTGAACAGCCGGATCGAGACTTTCCGCCACGACCTGGACGACGCCACCGACGATCTGGAGGAAACGCTGATCGCCGAACCCGGGCAACAGCAACGCCTGCCGATCCTTGATCTGAGGCAGAAAACCATCACCTTCCGGCGCTATATCGCGCCGCAGCGCGACGAAATCGGCCAGTTGCTGCGCGCGCCGATCGACTGGCTCGGCCCGGAGGACCGCCGCCGCCTGCACGAGGCGCATAACAACCTGATCCGCATTGTCGAGGATCTGGACGCCATCCGCGAGCGCCTGCAGATCCTGAAGGAAGAGCTGACCAGCATCATGAACGACCGGCTGAACAAGAACATGTACATCCTGTCGGTGATCACCGCCCTGTTCCTGCCGCTGGGATTCCTGACCGGGCTGTTCGGTGTCAACCTGGCGGGCATGCCGGGGGCCAGCAACTCGGCCGCCTTCATCGGCTTCGTGGTTGCGCTGGTGCTGATCGGCGGGCTGCAATTGCTGATCTTCCGGCTGCTCAGGTGGTTCTGAGGCGCAGGCGCTTGCAGTCGAGCAGGTTGCCGGGGCTTGCCGGACCACCCCTGCCCGCGCCATAACGGGGCCAAAACAAGGATCGGGCGGATGGACAATACCACAATCCTGCGGCTGCTGCGGATGGCGGCGGCGATCTCGTTGCTGCTGCTTCTGGTCAACCACCTGCTGCCGCCCAAGGCCTTTGCCGCGACGCAGTTGCTGTTTGATTACGAGTTCGGCCTGATCCGGCGCGGTCTGGTCGGCAGCCTGTTGTCGCCGCTGTTCGGCGAGGCGGTTTCGGTCAGGGAAATCCTGGCCGCCGCCGCAATTATCAGCCTGACAGGCACGCTGGCGGTCTGGCGCTTCCTGCGGCCTGCCAGTGACAGTATCGCCGGCTGGCTGTTGCTGATCCTGGCGCTGAACAGCTTCGGCTTTGCCAGTTTCACCGGCAATTCCGGCTATCTCGATACCCTGTTGGTGGCGCTGACGGTGCTGGCGCTGTCGCTCGATGCCGGCCGCCTGCCGGGGCTGTTGTTGCGGCTGGCGCTGGTGGCGCTGGCGATGCTGGTGCACGAAAACATGCTGCCCTATTTCACAATGCTGCTGGCGTTTGACCTGTGGCTTGCGCGGGGGCGTGATGCCAGGGCGCTGCTGCTGGCGGCAACGCCGGTGCTGACCGGTGCGCTGGTGCTGGTGGCGATGGCGGTGTTGTCGCCGATCACCGATGCCGCCGCCTTTGCCGAACATCTGCAATCAAAGGCCGAGTTTGCGCTGGACCCCAACGCCACCATCGTGGCCGGGCGGTCGGTTTCCGACAATTTCGCGCTGATGGCCGAGTTGCGGCAGACCCCGAAGTACTGGACCTGGGTGCTGTTTGACGGTGTGCCACTGGCGGCGATGAGCCTCTGGCTGATCTGGCTGGCGATGCAGGTGGCCGGGCGCGATGGCAATGGGCTGATGCGGTTGTTCATTATCGGGGTGATCGCGGCCCCGCTCAGCCTCAACATCATCGCGTTCGATGTGGTGCGGTTCGGGGCGGCCTCGGTTCTGGTCGGGTTTATGGTGATCGTGCTGTTGCTCCGCCATCTGCCGCAAGCGCGCGAACGGCTGGAGGTGGCCCTGAGCTGGCCGCATTTCGTGGTGGTGCTGGTGCTGAACGCCAATATCTTCACCATCGGGGTGAATGTCGGCGGCGGCCATGTAAGCCAGTTCCCCTGGGTGCTGCTGACGCAGTTGAAATGGCTGCATCCGTAGGAGCCTGTTGTAGAGGGCCGTGCCCGAACCTGGGAGGGCGTTCGCGGCAGTCGAGCTTTGCGAAAACATGGCGAAAATATAGGAATTACAGCCGCTTGCAAATTCGCAGAGCGCCCTCCCGTGGGGAGGGTCGGGCGCGGCCCGGGGGTGCCCCCCGTGCCAAAGTGATGGCTGGATCGGGCGTCGATATACGGTTTCCCGGCCCCGACGAGGCCCGGTGCCCCCGAAACCAACGCCAGCATTCCCGCTTGCAAAGGCATCGCGGCTTGCGTATGTCATCCCTCGCACAAGGCCCTAGGGGTGTAGCTCAGTTGGTAGGGCGGCGGTCTCCAAAACCGTAGGTCGGGGGTTCGAGACCCTCCGCCCCTGCCAGTGCAGTTTCCGCCATCACCCAGCGAACATGCCTGCCAGCCGGGCGGTATCAATCGCCTTGCAGGTGAAGCCCTGCGGCTTGAACGTGGCCACATCCTCGCCCGCGACCATGGCGTTGACCACCGCTTCTTCCACGCATTCCACCGCCGCAAGGTAGACCGGATCAATGAAGGCCGGGTTCAGTTCCAGACGTTCGACCAGCGCCCCGGCATGTTGCGGCAGCGCCGCCTCATCCGCCACCGAAAACGCCAGGAACAGGTCGCCGGAATTGTTGCCACCGGGCGAACCGCCACGTCCGATACCGATTGCCGCCCGCTTGGCCACCTGACGCAGCGACAGCGCCGACAAGGGCGCGTCGGTCGCCAGAATGACGATGATCGAGCCGGTCTCGGACGCCAGCATCCGACCCTCCGGCATCAGCAGGCCAACCGGCTGGCCAAGGATGTTCAGCCAGGGCCGGATGCCGTGATTGGCCTGTACCAAAGCGGCCATCGTATAGCCCGTACCCGCAACATTGATCCGGCGCGAGGCGGTGCCGGTGCCGCCCTTGAACTCGTAACAGATCATGCCGTTGCCGCCACCGCTGGAGCCTTCCGCCACCGGCCCTCCCTGCGCGGCATTCAGCGCGGCGATGGCGTGATCGGGTGTTACATGCATCCCGTTGATATCGTTCAGCACCCCGTCATAGGTTTCCGCCACTACCGGCATTGCCCAGGCATGATCCAGCCGGAAATGATCGGCGTAGCGGTCGATCATCCAAGCCGTGGCACCGTGATGCGCCGCCCCGACCGAATGGGTGTTGGTGATCAGGACCGGCCCGATGAAATACCCCGCATCCGCAATCCAGTGGGTGCCCGTCATCTCGCCATTGCCGTTCAGGGCGTAATGCCCGGCACGCACCGGGCGCGGATCGTTGGCATCCTGGCGCGGTACGATGGCGGTCACGCCG
Organism: Paracoccaceae bacterium; assembly: GCA_019911965.1. GTDB lineage: Bacteria > Pseudomonadota > Alphaproteobacteria > Rhodobacterales > Rhodobacteraceae > UBA5972. The sequence goes on from JAIOJF010000028.1 coordinate 3,776, forward strand.
GTGCGGATGCCTCGGGCGGGATCGGTGAGCGTGGCAAAGCCGACCTGCACCCCGGCCACATCGGTGATGGCGTTGAACGCACCCGGCGTGCCGGGAAACGGCAGGCCCAGATCGCGGGCGCGGGGTTTTGGGGTTGGCTGGGTCAAGGGGCTTCTCCGCGCTTGGTACCGCAGGGTAGCGGCTGAACCCGGCCCCCGGCAAGGACCGCGTTCACCCCCTGGCCAGCCAGCCGTCAATCCGTGCCACCACCTGATCGGCAGCTTTTTCACGCACCACGCCATAGCCCCGGATTTCCGAAACTTCCGACAGGATTTCGGTTACCCGCTCGACCCCAAGGCGCGTGTAATCGGCGGCAACCTTGTCCAGCACGCCCACGAACCAGGTGATCAATTCGCCATCATGTCGGCGGTCCTTCGTGTAGCGGAACGGATCGAACAGCGTGCCGCGCAGCCCCTTGGCCCGCGCCAGAACCCCCAGCACCGGGCGCAGCCACGGGCCAAACGCCTTTTTCTGCGGCCGCCCGCGCCCGTCACGGCCAAGCGGCAGCACCGGCGGGGCGAGGTTGTAATGGATTTTGAAATCGCCCTCGAAGGTCTGGCGCAGCTTTTCGGCAAAGGCTTCATCGGTCAGCAGGCGGGCCACCTCGTATTCGTCCTTGCAGGCCATCAGCCGGAACAGGCCACTGGCGGCGGCGATGGTCAGCGCCTCGGGCGCGTCAGCCGGAAGCGCGGCGCGGAAGGCGGCGATCCGGGCGCGATACTGCGCCGCGTAAGCAGCATTGCGATAGCCGGTCAGGAAATCGGCGCGCCGGTCGATCAAGGCATCGGCGGTGTCAGGCTCCACCGCCTGCACCGGCGGCAACAGACGCTCAGGCGCCACCGCCATCACCCGGCCAAGATCGAAGGCCTTTGCATTCGCCTCGACCGCGACACCGTTCAGCAGGATCGCCTGTTTAATCGCCCCTTCGCTGACCGGCACCAGCCCCCGCTGCCAGGCATGGCCCAGCATCATCACATTGGCAAAAACCGGATCGCCCAGCAGATCATCCGCCGACCTGTTGGCATCGAAGGCCGACAGGTTGTCCGCCCCGACAATCCCGGCAATCGCTGCCTCGCGCATCGCCGGTTTCAGATCGGCGTCGCGGTGCAGCACCAGATCGCCGGTCGGCATTTCCGCGCGGTTCAGGGAAATCCGCGTGGCCGGGCCATAATGCACCGAGGCCCGCGGTGCCGAGGATACCACGATATCGCAGCCGATCACCGCATCCGCCGCGCCGGTATCAATCCGCAACTGGTTCAGCGCGGCCGGGTTTTGCCCCAGCCTCAGATAACTCAGCACCGTGCCGAATTTCTGCGCGAAGCCGGTGAAGTCCAGCACGCTCGCACCCAGCCCCTCAAGATGCGCCGCCATCGAGATCAGCGCCCCGACCGTAACCACCCCGGTGCCGCCAACGCCGGTGACCAGGAGATCAAACGGCTCGGCCAGATCGGGCATCTGCGGTGCGGGCAATCCGGCCAGCAGCGCGGGCAGATCGACATCCGCCGCCTGCTTGCGCCGGAGCGTGCCACCCTCGATCGTGACAAAGCTGGGGCAGAACCCGTTCAGGCAGGAAAAATCCTTGTTGCAGGTCGCCAGATTGATCTTGCGCTTGCGCCCGAGATCGGTTTCCAGCGGCTCGACGCTCAAACAATTGCTTTCGATCGAGCAATCTCCGCAGCCTTCGCAGACCGCCTCGTTGATCATCACGAAACGCTTGGGATCGTCCATCTTGCCGCGCTTGCGGCGGCGGCGTTTTTCGGTGGCGCAGGTCTGTTCGTAGATCAGCACCGTCACGCCGGGAATGTCGCGCAACTCGCGCTGCACCTTGTCCAGTTCGCCGCGCGGATGAATGGTGGTGCCGGCGGGGAAGTCGGACGCCTTGAATTTCCCGGGCATGTCCGAGACCAGGACAATCCGCCCCACCCCTTCGGCCCGGCAGGTCATGGCGATGCCCTGTACCGAAACCGGGCCATCCACCGGCTGGCCGCCGGTCATCGCCACCGCGTCGTTATAGAGGATCTTGTAGGTGATATTGGCCTTCGCCGCCACCGCCTGCCGGATCGCCAGCGACCCGGAGTGATACCAGGTGCCTTCGCCCAGATTCTGGAAAACATGCTTGCCGCCATTATACTTGCTGGCGGCGGTCCAGGGAACGCCCTCGCCGCCCATCTGCGCGAAACCGTCGGTGTTGCGGTCCATCCAGCTTGCCATCACATGGCAGCCGATGCCCGATCCGGCCTTGCTGCCTTCGGGCACCTTGGTCGAGGTATTATGCGGACAGCCCGAGCAGAAATAGGGCGTCCGCGTCGCCCCCGGCACGTTCAGCAGGACGGGCGGCTTTTCCGTCAGCGCCCGCGCCTTTTGTGGCAGGTTTTCGCCGGGAAAGAACGCATCCAGCCGGGCCGCAACAACCGGCACCAGCTTCAGCGGGCTCAACTCGCCGGTCCAGGGGATCAAGGGCTTGCCCTCGCTGTCGTATTTGCCAACCATGCGCTGCGGCTTGTGGCCGGGCCAGTCGTAGAAATATTCCTTGAACTGGCTTTCGATGATGCCGCGCTTTTCCTCGACCACCAGGATTTCCTGCTTTTCGCGGACAAATTCCAGCGCATCGCGCCGCGCCAGCGGCCAGACCATGCCGATCTTGTAGATGTCGATGCCAAGGCGGCGGCAGGCGGCCTCTTCCAGGCCCAGCAGGCGCAGCGCCTCCATCAGATCGAGATGCCCCTTGCCGGTGGTGACAAAGCCGAAGGTGGCATCGGGCAGATCATAGATCGCGCGGTCAATCGGGTTGGCCTCGACAAAGGCCTCGACCGCTTTCAGCTTGTGGCCGATGCGGGTCTCGATCTCGGCACTCGGCAGATCGCCGCGCCGTACATGCAACCCACCCGGCGGCGGCGTGTAATCCGGTTTGGCGAAGACGCGGTCGGGGCGCAGCTCCACCGACTGGCCGCTTTCGACAGTTTCCGAGATCGCCTTGAACCCGACCCAGGTGCCGGAAAACCGCGACAGTGCCAGCCCGTATTCGCCGAACTCCAGGTATTCCGCCACGCTGGCGGGATTGATGACGGGCATGAACCAGGCCAGAAACGCCGCATCCGACTGGTGCGGCATTGATGACGACACGCAGCCGTGGTCATCGCCCGCCACCACCAGCACGCCGCCTTTCGCCGACGAGCCATAGGCGTTGCCGTGGCGCAGCGCGTCGCCGGAGCGATCCACCCCCGGCCCCTTGCCGTACCACATCGAAAACACGCCCTCGACCTGGCAATCGGGGTCCAGCACCGCCTGTTGCGCGCCCAGAACGGCGGTCGCGCCCAGATCCTCGTTCACCGCCGGCATGAAGGTGATGTTGTCCTCAGCGATCCGGTCCTTGGCGCGCCACAATTCCAGGTCCAGCCCGCCAAGCGGCGATCCGCGATAGCCCGAGATGAACCCAGCCGTGTTCAGCCCCGCCAGCCGGTCGCGCCGCGCCTGATCCATCATGATCCGCGCCAGCGCCTGCGTGCCGGTCAGAAACACCCGCCCTTCGGTGCGCTGGTAACGGTCGGACAGTTGATAGGTTGGGAAATGCCGTTCGTGCTGGGTCATGGTTCAATCCGGTGCAGGGGATTTCGATCTGGGGAGGATAGCTTTTTCAGGGCGGGAAAACTTGCCTAATGATGTGCCGGTATCTAGTATTCTGGATGAATTGACCGAAACCTTGCGCATTTCCGAAAGGATTATCCACCCGATGCAGATTGACGATCGCGACCGGAAAATCCTTTCGCTGTTGCAGGCGGATTGCCGAATCTCGAATGCCGAACTGGCCGCACAGGCGGGCATGTCGGCCTCGGCCTGCTGGCGGCGGGTGCGCGCACTGGAAGCGGCGGGTATCATCGAGAATTACGGCGTCACCCTCGATCCTGGCAAGCTGGGCCTGACCTTTCACGCCATCGTGCTGGTGCATCTGGCGCGCCACGACCCCGACAAGATCAAGGATTTCATCCACGCCGTGCAGGCCCGCCCCGAAGTGCAGGAGGTCTTCGCCACCACCGGCCAGGCCGATTATCACCTGCGCGTCCGCTGCCGCGATATCGAGGCCTATAACCGCCTGCTTGAGGATTTCCTGTTCCGCCAGCCCGCCGTGCAAAGTGCCCAAACCAATGTCGTGCTGCGCGAGATCAAGCGGGCACGAGCGGGATTGATGTGATGCCGCATCGCCACCAGCTTTCCGAGGTCGACATGCCCAAACCCTGCATCATCGCCGTTGCCATCACCGGATCGGTGGCGCAGAAATCCGACAATCCCGCCGTGCCGATCACGCTGGCCGAGCAGATCGAAAGCACCCATGCCGCATTCGAGGCCGGGGCCGCCATCGCCCATTGCCATGTCAGGAACGACGACGGCTCGCCCACATCCGATCCCGAAAGGTTCGCGCGGCTGAAAGAGGGGCTGGAGCAGCATTGCCCCGGCATGATCGTCCAGTTCTCGACCGGCGGGCGATCCGGTTCGGGCACCGCGCGGGGGGGAATGCTGCCGCTTCGCCCCGACATGGCCTCGCTGTCGGTGGGGTCGAACAACTTCCCGACCCGGGTGTATGAAAACCCGCCCGATCTGGTGGACTGGCTGGCCGGCGAGATGCGCAAATATGCGATCAAGCCCGAGATCGAGGCGTTCGACCTCAGCCATATCTTCCAGGCGGCGGCGATGAATGCTGATGGCCGCATTGCCGGGCGGCTTTATGTGCAATTCGTGATGGGGGTGAAGAACGCGATGCCGGTCGATCGCGAGGTGTTTGATTTCTACATACGCACCCTGAACCGCATTGCCCCCGATGCCGATTGGTGCGCCGCCGGGATCGGGGCCGGGCAGATAATGGTCAACGAATGGTGCATCGCCGCCGGTGGCCATACCCGCACCGGGCTTGAGGACAATGTCCGGCTGAACCGCAACGCGCTTGCCCCGTCAAACGCGGCATTGGTGGCGCGGGCGGTCGAGCTTTGCGAGAAATACCAGCGCCCCGTCGCCGATGTGGCCGAGGCGCGGCGGATGCTGGATTTGCGACCGGTGGCGTAGCGGGGTAGCGGAACGCTCCGGGCTGTCCCGGCCCGCTCAATACGTCTCGACGTGGTACCGCCCGCTCTCGCGCATCGCGGCCTTCACCTCGGCCCATTTCAACCCGGCGCCGTGCGCGATATCCTCGAACGCCGCGTCAACACCGGCCTCCATCGCCTTCAGGCCGCAGACATAGATATGCGTGCCACCATCCGTCAGCATCGGCGCAATCGCCTCGCCGTCCTCGCGCAACTTGTCCTGCACATAGGTCTTGGGCTGATCCTTGACCCGGCTGAAGGCGAAGTGTTTTTCCAGGAATGTCTGCGGCACCTTCCCGAGCGGGCCGAAATACGGCAGCGATTCCGGTGTGCGTGCGCCGAAAAACAGCTTCATCGTGCCCTTTGCTGCCGGCATGGTACGCTGCCGGCGCATGGTAAAGCCGCGAAACGGGGCCGATCCGGTGCCGGTGCAGACCATGATCAGCCGCGTCGCCGGATCTTCGGGGATCAGGAAGGTCGATCCGAACGGCCCGGTCAGGTTCACCTTGTCGCCGCGTTTCAGATCGCAGATGTAGTTGGAACAGACCCCGCCGTCCTCGCGCTTCACGGTCAGCGACAGGTTGTTGGTATTGGGCCGCTCGCCATCGCGCGGGCTGGACATCGAATATAGCCGCGGACCATGCGGCCGCCCGTTTTCGTCCTGACCGGGTGGCAGGATGCCCACCGTCTGGCCCTCAAGGATCGGGAACTTGCCCGGCCCGAGATTGAGGATGATATGGCGGACATCCGCATCCGCGTCTTCCGCCGTCAGCCGGTAATTGCCCTGCACGACCGCCTCGATCGGGTTCTTCACGCCGTTCACGTTGACCGTCGGATGCGAGGCCGACGCCGGCGCCTTGGCCGCGCCGCCCGCCCCCTGATGCGCCTCGGCCAGCAATGCCGCCACCGCATCGTCCAGCGCCTCGACTGAAGTATCGCCACCGGCCGCCGACAGGTCAGCCTGCGCCGGCAATTCCTCCCAGCCCAGTTGTTCCTCCAGGGTATAGGGCTGCATCACCACCAGCCAGTTGTCGATTGCGCCGGTCGGGCAGGGGCCGATACAGGCCATCTCCATATCGCAGATCGAGGCATCGACCACGACATTCACATCGTCATGCGTGATCGCATCCTTCGGGCAGGCCTCGACGCAGGCATGGCAGCGGATGCAGATTTCCGGGTCGATCAGGTGCTGTTTGATGGGCTTGTTCACGGGCTACTCCCAACGCAGCCCCGGATCAGGTCCGGGGCCGCCTGTTTGCCTCAGGCCATGTGCAGTTGCACATACTCGAAATCGCCGGGCTTGTTGTCGATGCCGACACGCGGCGGGGCGATCCAGCCGGCATATTGGCCCGGCTCGCTGACCGGCTTCATCAACGATGCGATATAATCGCCATCCGCCTTAGACGGCAGCCACTGATCGCGCTGGGCGTCCCATTCGTCGCGGCTGATCACGTTGCCGTCCGGGGTGATCGGCGCTTCGTTGAAGATGCCGATCTGGCGGTGGAAGCCTTCATGCGGCAGGGCCAGGGCAAATTCGATATTGTGCTTCTTGATGATCGCGTTCCAGCGCCCGACGCCACCGGCGGCATCCTTGGTGTAATCGTCGCGCAGACGCATGTTCACCGCCGTCAGGGCCGGGGCATCCTTCAGCAGGATCTTGCCGTCCAGATATTCCGCCACCGGGTAGGTGTCGTTGGTCAGCTTGTGATCGTCTTCCAGTTTATGCTCTTGGTAGCGCCCCTTGATGCCCGCGTTGAAGGCATTGGCGGCGTTGGTCGAAACCTCCTGGCCGAACAGATCCAGCGACAGCGTGTAATGCAGGTTCAGCTTTTTCTGGATCGTCGGCAGGTCGATCACGCCAAGTGCCCGCACCGCGTTGATGTCGTAGGGATCGGTAATGCCCGCCGCGTTCATCGCCTCGCAGGTGCGCTGGATGGTACGCCCGACACCGGTTTCGCCGACGAACATGTGATGCGCTTCCTCGGTCAGCATGAAACGGCAGGTGCGCGACAGGGGATCGAAGCCCGATTGCGCCAGCGCCTCAAGCTGCATCTTGCCGTCGCGGTCGGTGAAATAGGTGAACATGAAGAACGACAGCCAGTCCGGCGTTTCCTCGTTGAACGCCCCCAGCATCCGGGGTTTTTCATCCGAGCCCGACTGGCGCAGCAGCAATTCATCGGCCTCTTCGCGGCCATCGGCCCCGAAATACTTGTGCAACAGGTAAACCATCGCCCAGAGGTGGCGGCCTTCCTCGACATTCACCTGAAAGAGGTTGCGCATGTCGTAAAGCGAGGGCGCGGACAGCGCCAGGAACTTCTGCTGTTCCACGCTGGCCGGTTCGGTATCGCCCTGGATCACGATCAGGCGGCGCATCAGTGCGCGGTATTCGCCCGGAACTTCCTGCCAGGCCGGTTCGCCGACATGTTCGCCACAGGGGATGCGACGGTCTTCGACCTGCGGTGCCAGCAACACGCCCCAGCGATATTCCGGCATCTTCACATAGCCGAACTTGGCCCAGCCCTTGGGATCAACCGAGATGGCGGTGCGCAGATAGACCAGCGATTCCTGGAAATTCTGCGGGATCAGGCCCTTCCACCAGTTGATATAGCCGGGGTGCCATTTTTCCAGCGCTTTCAGGACGCGGCGGTCGCTGGACAGGCCGACATTGTTGGGAATCTGGGTGTCGTAGCTGACATTGATGAGATCGAGCATTTGTGTCTCCTCGGAGGGGGGGTGCGCTGGATTTGCACACCCTACGGGGTTGCGGTGGGGTGCGCAAATCCGGCGCACCCCGGTGTCTCAGACGCGGCGCATATCGTATTCGCCGCGCTTGCCGGTGCCATAGCGTTGCAACGCACCGTTTTCGCCAACCGCGTTCGGGCGCTGGAAAATCCAGTTCTGCCAGGCGGTCAGGCGACCGAAGATGCGGGTTTCCATGGTTTCCGGGCCGGCGAAACGCAGGTTCGCCTCCATCCCCGTCATCGCGTCTGGCGAGAAGCTGGTGCGTTCTTCCAGGAACACGCGAATCTCGTCTTCCCAGTCGATATCGTCGAACGCGAAGGTGACAAGGCCCAGCGCGTCGGCATCTTCCGCCTCCAACGCCTCGCCCCTGCGCGCCTCGGCTTTTTCAACCGCCTCGGGCGTGCCCAGGAACCGCGTCTGCAGCCGGGTCAGGTCGTTCGACATCGGATAGGGGCCGAAATTCGCCGCCGACAGGGTGATCGCCGCCACCGGGCGGTTATCGCCCTCGAACTCGCCATCCGCCATATACGAGCGATCCGCCGCGAACAGCAGTTCCGCCAGCGTCCCGGCAAAGCACGAGCCCGGCTCGACCAGCGCCACCAGCGAGCGCGAGGTCATGTCGACACGCTTCAGCACCCGCTTCCAGTATTGCGCGATCTCGTTGGCCAGCCAGTCATCGCGATTGTCCAGCACCAGCGCCTCATGCGCCAGCAGGGTCGCCGCGTCGCCATCGGTCTTGAACACCAGCACGCCGGTTTCAAGTTCGTTCAGGCGCAGATGCAGGATCGCGTCGTCCAGTTCGCGCGCGGCGCGCAGCATCCAGGTCTCCGCCCCCGCCTTGTGCAGATCGGCAACCGATGCCGGGGCCGCGTCCGCCGGGCCGTGGATGGTGATCGTGGCAATCCCGGCCTTGCGGTCAATCGCCACTTCCACGGTGGAATAGGTCACGCTGTCATCGCCGAAATCGCGCTTCAGCGGCGTCAGGGCGATGCCCTTGCGCCCGGCATGGCCCGCCTTGGCGGCGATTTCATGCGCCCGTTCGGTGACGGTTTCGTCGAATTTGGAATTCGCCACCACCTCATCCACCAGGTTCCAATCGAGCGCCCGCTTGCCGCGCACGCCTTCCTCGATCGAGCAGAACACATCCGCCAGGTCACGCCGCACCTTGCGCTTGTCGGTCACCCGGGTCAGCCCGCCGGTGCCCGGCAGCACCGCCAGCAGCGGCACTTCCGGCAGCGCCACCGAGGTGGAGCCGTCTTCCGTCATCATGATGTAATTGCACGCCAGCGCCAGTTCGTAACCACCGCCGGCGCAGGACCCTTTCACGGCGCAGATGTAATTCTGCCCGCTATCGGCCAGCGCCGATTCGAAGGTGTTGCGGGTCTCGTTGGTGAATTTGCAGAAATTGACCTTGTGCGCATGCGCGGCACCGCCCAGCATGCGGATATTGGCCCCGGCGCAGAACACCTTGTCCTTGGCCGATTGCATGACTACCGCGCCGATCTCGGGATGCTCGAACCGCATCCGCTGCACCACATCGGCCAGTTCGATATCGACGCCCAGATCGTAGGAGTTCAGCTTGAGCTGGTAGCCGTCGAACAGGCCGCCATCCTCGTCCACATCCATGAACAGATTGGCGACATCGCCATCATATTCCACCCGCCAGTGGCGATACTTGCTCGGGTCGGTCTGGAAATCTATGATTTTGGTCATGTCTCACTCCTGTAAGCGCGTCGGTTTCTGCACTATAATGCAGATTTGCAGCCGGGTAAACCCGATAGTGCTATATAATGCATAATAAGAATTCCACATTTTCAATATCTTGGCCACCCTTCCCAAAAAACTGACTGCGCAGATGCATTTTAATGCATCATGCCGCCGCCGGAAAGCATGGTTTCGCGTCGATTCGCATGGCCAGAAGACTAACGAACGCAACGCGCCCCGCCAATCATGCGATGATGGTCGGTGCGGAAGGGTTTGGCTTAGGGAAATTCTTGCTCGGGGCGACGGCACGATATCCGCCTGATGGCTGCTCAGGCCCCCAGCATCGCCATCGCTTCATGGGCTTTCAGGGTCTGGCGGCAGGTCGGCCCGAACGCTTCGGGCCGGTCGCGCAGTTCCGGGAACAGCGCGAAAAGTTCATCGCGCGCCGCCGCCTCGACCCCGCGGATCGCCTGCGCGCCTGGATAGAAGCTTTCGGATTGCAACCCGTTCGACCAGACGATCTGATGCTGATCGAACATGAAATGGTAATACGTCACCTCGATCGCGCCATGATCGCGCGTGATGTCGCGGTCATTGACCAGATGCACGGCAGGCACCAGCACCTCGTCCGCGCCGAACATCAGTGCGGCGCGCCAGTCGTTCAGCAGGATGCGATGCTGCGGCGAGACCACCAGATCGGCATCCGGCATATCGGCTGCCAGCGCATTCTTGCGGATGCGGACGGGTCGATATTCGGGATGGCGTTCCAGCTCGGCGGCGCTGATCGTGCGGCGGGCCACCCAGCGGATGCACCGCGCGATGCCGTCGCTGCACAATACCGGATCGCCGGGCCGCAGATCTTCCACCGCAACCGGGCCTTTCGCCGTGTCGATCATCGTACCGGCAGCGAAACAGGTGATTACGATTGCCGCGATGCCGGTGCCGTTCTGCGATTCGACATCAATCTCAAGAACATGCGGCAGCCCGTCCGAGCCGAGATAGTGGATGGTGTATTCGTTGCCGACATTCGACCACGACAGCGCCTTGCTGATATAGAAGGTGTCGCCGGCATCCATGCTTTTGATCTCGATCTCGAAATCGTCGTTGAAGCCGCTGAGGTCGATGTAGAATTCATCGTCGCCGCCCGGCCCGTCGCCGGGTTCGGTCGGGCTGCCCTTGCCGAATTTCGATATCTCGATTTCCGAAAGACTGCCGCCATCTGTCAGCGTGACGTATTGCGTATCATTTACGTTGGCGACCCAATCGCTGCCTTTCAGCTTCGATCCTGACAGCGGGATCGTGATTGTTTCTGTTGCCATCCGCCTACTCCGGAACCACTGATACGCCCCCACCACAATTCGGGTGCGTCAATGTCGTCCGGAAACTTGAACATTTAATGGTGGCAAAAAGGCAAAATGGGTCGGATTCGAGGTAGTTTTCAGCCCTCAGACGCGATCATCGCCACGACCAGGACATTGATCACCTGATCGAAATTGTCCGCCAGCCCGCAATCCTTCGCCGCCAGCCGGTAGCCCCTGAGCAGCGAATTGGAGATCACGTTCAACTGGTCGGGAAACCGCCCGAACAGCGCCCGCGCCGCCATCGCCAGGTCCCAGCCTTCGGGTTTCATGCGGGCGTTTTCGAAATCGACAAGGTAGAGGCGCTTGTCCTTGCCCTGAATGAAATTCGACAATGCGGCGTCGTTCTGCGCCAGATGCAGGCGTTTGATCTTGTTTTGCTCAAGCACCGGGCGTTGCTGGGCCAGCAATCTGTTGGACAGGCCGGTTTCATAGCGGCCCAGATACGCCGCCCAGTCAGCGGTTTCTGTTTGTGCCGGGGCGCGGCTGGCAAGCGTGCCGAATAGCTGGCCGATCTGTTCGGCCCGTTGCATCAGGTTGCTGGCGGTCAGCAGATCGCCCAGCGGACGGCCCTCGATGAAAACCGTCAGCACGGCACGCGCGTCGTCGCCCACCATCAGCAGCCGGGGCACATGGGTGCCGTGCAGCAGGTCCAGCGCCTGTTTTTCCCGCCCGAAGGCGGCCTTTGCGGCATCGGTATCGGCGAACAGTTTCAGAAACCCCCGGTGATCGCCAACCCGCACCAGCAGCGCCGTGGCGTGATCCGAACGCTTCAGGATATCGGCCTGCAATTCGTCCTGATCGTGCCCCGGCTCCAGTAGTCCTGCCACCTGATCCGCGACGCTGCGCAACTGCGCGTCGATATCCTGCACAGCCACCCCCATCCTTCAGATGATCTTGATCACGTCCTTGTCGATCCCCAGCATATAGCCCTTGCGGCTGATCGTCTTGATCAGCAGTTCCGATACAAGCTGATTGCCCAGCGCATCGCGCAGCCGCTTGATGCGGGTGGCCCCGGCGGCCTCGTCGCAATCCGTGCGGTCCTTGCCGGTGATCATCGCCTCGATATCAATGCCTGAGACAAACTCATCATCCATCCGCGCCTCGCACAGGACCGCCAGCGCCTCGAACAGGGCCTCGGTCAGGGTGAACTCCATGTTGTTCAGGTAGACCTTCTTTTCGCTGCGGCTGATGATCAGCGCCGAGACCTGAATGCCCGAACGTTCGATCTGCCCGACCCGGCGGTTGAGCGTGATGATGGTGATCAGAAACACCAGCGAGGCGATCAGCAGTGCCGTGGCAAAGACCAGCAGCACGAAAATCACCACCCGGTAGCTTTCCAGCACCTTGGAGAAGCTTTCGCCTGATTCCGCCAAAATGCCCAGCAGCTTGGTCGCGCCATCCGAATCAGCGGAGGTCAGGTCGTATTTGACGAAGATCTGGTCCACCCGCGAGGTGAAGGCATCGGCATCGGGCAGGTTGATGAACAGCAGCGCCGCCGCCGCCAGCAGGATCAGCACGATGGCCGCCATGCCAAACGCGACTACCCGACTGCCGGAGCGCCGGGTAGTTGCAATGTCAGGTCCGTTATCGACGAGGCTCATACCCCGAATGCTAGTTGCTTTTGGCCACTTTGACTATAGCCATCAGGGTCCAGCCGCGATCCGCCAGCGCCGCCCGGACAATGGGCATCGCGGCATCCTGCGTACAGGCGGAGTCAGGAACATTCATCCGTCCGTGTTCGTATTGCGTCGGGTTCGAGCGTTTGGCCTTGTACTCGGCCACGCAGGCTGCATCGGCAACCGTTGTGACCGAGATTATCAGGCCGAGAGTGAGGAGAAGCGTTTTCATCATGGCCAGACCATAGGGCCGGGGCGCGATGTTATTCAATAACAACACCCCGCCCGGATGCCGTTCCGGGCCAGTTATCCGATAACATCCAGGCGAAATTGCATAACTTCCCGCGGCTCGGCCAGGGTTGGGCATCGGCACTGATCGGGATCGCTTCCCTCCCCCGGTTAGGTGCCTGTCAACGCCGATAAAGGCACCAACCGCAGAGACAAGGAAACCACACCATGAAAAAGCAACTGATCGCATTCTTCACCGCAGGCGCAATCGCCACCAGTGGCATCTCGGCCCCGGTTCAGGCCGGGCAGGCCGATGAATTCGCCCGCCTGCTGATGGGGGCCGTCATCATTGGCGCCATAGCGAGCCAGGCAAACGGCAATACCCGCGTCACCGTCAGCCGGGGCAACCAGCATCAGCACGGCTATAACCGCCACAATCCGCGCAACCATCATCATGTGCGCCCGAATCCGCCGCGCCATCATGTTTCCCACGCCCCGCAGCCGCCGCGCAAATGCGTGGTCACCACCAAGACACGCCGTGGCTGGGAAACCTCGTTCCGCCCGAAATGCATGCAGCGCAATGGCTGGCATCGCCACGGTGGGCTGGGCTGGCATCCCACCAGCCGGCACTGAAGCGCGGCGATCCGGGATTGCCTCTCCGCTGGTCCCCAACCTGTCCCGGTGATCCCGGAACGCGCGTTTCCCCCGAGGGGGCGGTTGATCCGCCCCCTCATTTCGTTTTGGCCTTTTGTTGTGCGTGGCGATCTGGAACAAATGCCACCTCGCAACCCCGGGGCGGACCATGACCGATTTCACCCGCGAACAATCCCTGATCGACACCGGCACCTCGCGCATCGCCGGGATTGACGAGGTTGGCCGTGGCCCGCTGGCCGGCCCGGTGGTGGCGGCAGCGGTGATCCTGGACCCCGCCCGCATCCCCGAGGGCCTGCGCGATTCCAAGAAACTGACGCCAAGGCGGCGCGATGCCCTGTTCGACACCATCCGCGAAACCGCCGCCATCGGCCTTGGCCAATGCTCGGTTGCCGAGATTGACCGCCTGAACATCCTGCAGGCCACGTTCGAGGCGATGCGCCGCGCCCTCGCCGCCTTGCCGGTGCCGCCGGGCCATGCGCTGGTGGATGGCAACCGCCTGCCGCCCGCCCTTGGCTGCGATGCAACCGCCCTGATCGGGGGCGACGATATCTCGTGCAGCATCGCCGCCGCCTCGATCATTGCCAAGGTCACGCGGGATCGTCTGATGGGTGATCTGGCGCGGCAATTCCCCGGCTATGGCTGGCAAACCAATGCCGGTTACGGCACGGCGGAGCATCTGGCGGCGCTGGCGCGCCTTGGGGTCACCCCACACCATAGAGTCTCGTTCCGGCCGGTGCACAATATCTTGTATCAAGACAAATAAATAACCCCTTGATTCAAAAAAGAAATTGACGGCGAATCCGGTTTGACTCATCTTGGCCACAACAAATAGCGCAAAGCGCATGGGGCAGAGATGACGACGAAGAAGGCCATGAAGGGCAGCGACAAGCTGCCTTTGAACACAATTCTTGACGGCGATTGCGTCGAGGTGATGAACGCGCTGCCGGCAGAATCGATCGACCTGATCTTCGCCGACCCACCCTATAATCTGCAGTTGAAGGGCGATCTGCACCGCCCGGATTCATCGAAAGTCGATGCCGTCGATGACCATTGGGACCAGTTCGACAGCTTCGCCGCCTATGACAGCTTCACCCGCGACTGGCTGGCCGCCGCCCGCCGCCTGCTGAAACCCAATGGGGCGATCTGGGTGATTGGATCATATCACAACATCTTCCGGGTCGGAGCCGAGTTGCAGAATGCCGGTTACTGGATCCTGAACGATGTGGTCTGGCGCAAATCCAACCCGATGCCGAATTTTCGCGGTGCCCGGCTGACCAATGCGCATGAAACCATGATCTGGGCCGCGAAATCGGAAAAGGCCAGGACCACCTTCAACTACGAGGCGCTGAAGGCGCTGAACGAGGGGTTGCAGATGCGCTCGGACTGGGTGCTGCCGATCTGCAATGGCGGCGAGCGGCTGAAGGACGACAACGGCGACAAGGCGCATCCGACGCAAAAGCCCGAGGCGCTGCTGCACCGGGTGCTGGTCGGCTCGACCAATCCCGGCGACGTGGTGCTGGACCCGTTCTTCGGCACCGGCACCACCGGGGCGGTGGCCAAGAAGCTGGGCCGCGATTTCATCGGTATCGAGCGCGAGGAAGCCTATCGCAAGGTCGCCCAGCGCCGGATCGACAATGCCCGCCGGTTCGACCGCGCCTCGCTGGATGTTTCGGTTTCCAGGCGCGCCGAACCAAGGGTGCCGTTCGGACAGGTTGTCGAACGCGGCATGCTGAACCCCGGCGAGGTGCTGACATCGCTGCGCGGCAAGACCGCGCGCATCCGCGCCGATGGCACGCTGATCTCGGCCGATGCGCGCGGCTCGATCCACCAGGTCGGGGCAGCGCTGGAAGGCGCGCCTTCGTGCAACGGCTGGACCTACTGGCATTTCAAGCGCGACGGCCAGACCATCCCGATCGACATCCTGCGCCAGCAGATCAGGGCAGAGATGCAGTCAAACTGAACAACCGAAATCACCGCCGGTGCCTGGGGCCTGATCCCTTGCATCAACTTCCCCGCCCAACGAGGCGGGGTTTTCTTTTGCGAACCGTCACGCGCTGGCCGACACGCGCTTATCCCTTGCGGGCGGCGTTGATCGCGGCCACGTCGATCTTCGTCATGGTCATCATCGCGTCAAAGGCGCGTTTGGCCTCGCTGCCGCCGGCGCTCATCGCTTCGGTCAGGGTTCTTGGCGTGATCTGCCAGGAAATCCCCCATTTGTCCTGGCACCAGCCGCAGACATTTTCCGCCCCGCCATTGCCCACGATGGCGTCCCAGTACGCGTCGGTTTCTTCCTGGGTGTCGGTTGCGACCTGAAAGGAAAACGCCTCGGAATGCTTGAAATACGCGCCGCCATTCACCCCGACACAGGGCATTCCCATGACCCTGAAATCGACGACCAGCACGTCACCCGCCTTGCCCGACGGATAATCGCTGGGTGCGCGGTGAATGGCATCAACCGAACTGTCCGGGAAGGTGTCGGCATAGAACCGCGCCGCGGCTTCGGCGTCCTTGTCGAACATCAGGCAAATCCTGTTGGCGGGAATGGTCATCGGGCGCTCCGATTCGATTGCGGCATGATCCCGGCAACTTACCACGAAATCCGGCGGCAAGCCTGTGCCGGATCAGCTTGCGCCTTTGGGCAGCGGCAGTTTGCCTGACTTGTACTCGGACCAGTCGATGATCTCCGGATAATACATCGCCCGCCATTTGCGTACGCGCGGGTTCATGAACCGCCGCCACAGAAATGGCGACAGCGCCAGCACGGTCATCACCGGGTAGCCATGCGGCAATTGCGGTGCCGCGTCCTGATTGTGGTTCTGCAACAAGGGAAAGCGGCGGTTCGGCTTGTAATGGTGGTCGGAATGGCGCTGCAGGTTGATCAGCAGCCAGTTCGACGCCCTATGCGCCGAGTTCCAGGAATGGCGCGGGCGGACCGGCTCGTAGCGGCCATCGCCCAGATGCTTGCGCGTCAGCCCGTAATGTTCGACGTAATTGACCAGCTCCAACTGCCAGATCGCCACCAGCGCCTGCCAGACGAACAACACAACGCCAAGGCCGCCGCCGATGGCGAAGGCAAGGGACAGCATCAGGGCCTGCAGGATCGCATAGCGCCAGAACGGATTGGCGCGGTCGCTTGCCGGACGGTCGGCCCGGTTCAGCCGCGCCGCCTCTGCCCGCCAGGCCGAGTGCAGGCATTGCCACAGCACGCGCGGAAAGAACCGGTGGAAGCTTTCGTTGTAACGCGCCGTCACCGGATCGCGCGGCGTGCCGACATAGGCGTGATGCACCAGCAGATGCTCCGAGCGGAAATGGCTGTACAGCACCATCGCCAGCAGCAGATCGGCCAGCCAGCGTTCCAGCCGGTTGGTCTGGTGCATCAGCTCGTGCGAATAATTGATCCCGACCGTACCCGTCGACACGCCGATGCCGAAGAACATCAGCGCCAGTTCCCAGCCCTGAAACCAGTCGGTGCGGGTGGCGATCCAGATGCCGCCGAACACGATAACCGCCTGCACCGGCAGCCAGATCAGGGTGATCAGGCGATACCAGAACAGATCGGCCTCGGGCGTGTCGGGATCGGCGTTTTCCAGGTTCAGCCCGGCGATCCGGTCCAGAAGCGCGAACAGCCCCCAGGTGTAGAGCGGGATCAGGATCAGCCACCAGCCGCCCAGAAACAGCGCCAGCGCGATCAGCGGCACGAAGCTCAGCGACATCCAGAACGGCAATGCGTTTGCGGGGCGGGCGATGGTTTCGGCCTCGGTCATGGCGATACTCCTTGTCTTGCGCGATCCTAGCGCCGTTCAGGCGGCAACTCAAACCACCTGAAAGCTGGCAAGCGCATGCTCATGGACCTTGCGCATCAGCGTCGGCAGATCGCCCGGAGCGAAGGCGTCCGGCCCCAGGAACGCGCCGGTTGACGCAATGGTGCCCACCGGCACCTCGGCCACGCGAACCTCCAGGCGCAGATGGAAATGCGTGAAGGTGTGGCGCACCTCGCCGGGGCAGACATGCCAGTCGGCCACCAGCGGCGGCGCGGCAAGCGGTGCATCCCCCCAGTCGCTGCCGGGCCAGCCCAGCATCCCGCCCAGAAGGCCACGCGACGGGCGGCGCTCCAGCAGCATCGCGCCATCGCTGCGCCGGGCCACGTAGGCGATGCCGCGGCGCACCGGGCGGGCGGTTTTCGGCGCGCGCATCGGCAGGCGGGCGGCCATGCCTTCGGCGCGGCCAAGGCAGGCATCGTGCAGCGGGCAGGTGGTACAAAAGGGCGATTTCGGCGTACAGATCGTCGCGCCGAGATCCATCATGGCTTGCGCGAAATCGCCCGCCCGGGCCTCCGGGGTCAGCGTTGCGGCAAGCCGGACCAGCTCCGGCTTAACCCCCGGCAGCGGTTTTTGCTGCGCAAACAGCCGCGCCACCACCCGTTCGACATTGCCATCCACCACGTTTTCCGCACGGCCAAAGGCGATGGCGGCAATCGCGGCGGCGGTATAGGGGCCGATTCCCGGCAAAGCCTGCAAACCGGCGCGCGTGTCGGGGAAATGCCCGCCATGTTCCGCCACCACCACCCGGGCACATTTCAAGAGGTTGCGCGCGCGGGCGTAATAGCCAAGCCCGGCCCAGGCCGCCATAACCTCGGCGTCACGCTCGGCGGCCAGCGCGTGGATATCCGGCCAGCGTTCGGTGAAGCGGTGGAAATAGCCGATCACCGCCGGAACGGTGGTTTGCTGCAGCATCACCTCGGACAGCCAGACGCGGTAAGGATCGGGGCGGATGCCTGCCTTGCTGTCCGCCGGCGGCACCCGCCAGGGCAGATCGCGGGCGGCGCGGTCGTACCAGGCAAGCAGAAGTTCCGCCACCGGGCGGGCCGTGTCACGCAATCTTTATCCCCCCGTATTTGCGAATAAGCTGGTCTTGGACCCTTCGCGCGCTAGAATAGCGGCTGAAACCGGAATGCCCAGCCATGACCCGCCGCCAGCCCTATCAGCCCAGCGCCACGCCGCCCAAACGATTTGCCAGGGGATTCACCCAGACCGGTGGCATCCTGCAGACCCATATCCGCAAGGCCGGTGAAAAGCGAGGATTTGCCGAGACAAGGCTGCTGACCCACTGGGCCGAGATTGCCGGGGCGGCGACTGCGGCAATCTGCCGTCCGGTCAAGATCGGCTATGCCAGGGAGGGCTTTGGCGCCACCCTGACCCTGCTGACCAACGGTGCCAACGCCCCGATGCTTCAGGCCGACCTGCCGAAGCTGAAGGAACGGGTGAACGCCTGTTACGGCTATGCCGCGATCTCGCATATCCGCCTGACCCAGACCGCCGAGGCCGGCTTTGCCGAGGCCCAGGCGGCCTTCGCCCCACCGGCGCGAAAGCCCGCGCCGGACCCCGAAAAAGCCGCGCGGATCAACGGCGAAACCGCCGGTGTCGGCGACGAGGGCCTTCGATCGGCCCTTGCGGCATTAGGGTATAATATCCTAACAAAACCACAGAACAAATAATCATGAAGGCTGGAGCAATGTTCAGGAACCTGTTTCCCTCACTCATCGTCCTCGCACTGGCGGTTGGCGGCTCATACGCCTGGGTGCAGTCGCGCAGCGGCCCGGCCGAGCCGCAATATGCCGATCTGGCCGCCATCGAACAGGTTGTGGACGTGCAGGCGACCGATGGTGTCGAAGTGGTCGAGATGAGCCTCGGGGCCGAGGATGCGCCGATTACCATCGTCGAGTACGCCTCGTTCACCTGCCCGCATTGCGCCACCTACCACAAGGACGTTTTCGGCAGGCTGAAGGCGGAATATGTCGATACTGGCAAGGCGCGGATCGTGATCCGGGATGTCTATTTCGACCGTTTCGGCCTTTGGGCCGCGATGCTGGCGCGCTGCGGCGGTGCGGAAAAGTTCTTCGGCGTGTCCGATCTGATCTACAACCGGCAGCGTGAATGGACCAGCGGCGAAAGCAACGCGGAAATCGTGCAGAACCTGATGAAGCTGGGCCGTCTGGCCGGTATGGAAGACGACCAGATGAATGCGTGTTTGCAGGACAACGCGATGGCGCAGGCGCTGGTTGCTGAATACCAGAAGAACGCCGAGGCGGACGACATCAACTCCACCCCGTCTTTCGTCATCAACGGCAAGAAATACGCCAACATGGCCTATCCCGATTTCAAGGACACGCTGGACGGGCTGCTGGCAGAGTGACCATGCCGAATTCGCCGCTGGCAGGCATGCGCGTCATTGAGCTGGCGCGCATTCTGGCCGGTCCCTGGGCCGGGCAGACCCTGTCCGATCTCGGGGCCGAGGTGATCAAGGTCGAAAGCCCCGAGGGCGACGATACCCGCAAATGGGGCCCGCCCTTCGTGACCAGGGGCGAGGATGTCTCGGCCGCCTATTTCCACTCGACCAATCGCGGCAAGAAATCGGTGACGGTGGATTTCCGCACCCCCGAAGGCCAGCAGGTCGTGCGCCGGCTGGTGGCCGATGCCGATGTCCTGATCGAGAATTTCAAGGTTGGCGGGCTGGCGAAATACGGGCTGGACTATGCCAGCCTGCGCGAGGTCAATCCAAGGCTGGTCTATTGCTCGATCACCGGCTTCGGGCAGACAGGCCCGTACCGGCATCGCCCGGGCTACGATTTCCTGATGCAGGGGATGGGCGGCATGATGTCGGTCACCGGCGAGGTCGGCCGGCAGCCGCAGAAGGTCGGGGTGGCGCTGACCGATATCCTGACCGGGCTTTACGGGGTGATCGCGATCGAGGCCGCGCTGTTGCAGCGCCAGCGCAGCGGCGTGGGTCAGCATATCGACATGGCGCTTCTGGATGTGGCGGCATCGACGATGGCCAATCAGGCGATGAACTACCTGACCACCGGCGTAGCCCCGGTTGCGATGGGCAATGCGCATCCGAACCTGACGCCCTATCAGGTCTATGATTGTTCGGACGGTTACATCATCATTGCCACCGGCAATCATGCGCAGTTCGTGCGGCTATGCGCCGTGCTGGGGCTGGACGACATGGCCGATGATCCCGATTATGCCAACAACGCGCAGCGGATCGCGCATCGCAAGGCGATGAACGAGCGGATCAATGCGGCGACGGCCAGGCGGACACGCAGCGATCTGCTGGCCGCCTGCGAGGCTGGCGGCATCCCCGCCGGGCCGATCAACGATCTGAAGGACGTGTTCAACGATCCCCAGATCATCGCACGCGGTCTGAAGCTGGAAATCGACGGCGTGCCCTCGGTGCGCTCGCCCATGCTGTTTTCCGGGGCGGAGATGAACCTGTCAAAGCCCTCGCCGAAACTGGGCGAGCACAATGACGAGGTCTTGGGGGGCAAGGCGAAATAAGGCGCGGCGGCTGATATTGCACGCCTTGGTCCGATCGCGCCAGGCGCCAGGTCACCGGCGCACCTGTTTGCGGCCGTTCCGATTTCGGCCCAAAGCGCTTCGGGAATTACCTGGGATTACTGGCATCGGATATCGCGGTCGCCCACAGGGCGAGGCAATGCCTCAAAGTATTTCGGGTTGAACCTGGATCGGATATTCGCTGCCTCTCCCTTTGGTCGAACGCGAAATCCGATGCGTGTTGTTTCAGGTCAAACCCGAAACGCTCTAATCCGGCACAACCGGCAGATAAGCCCCGTTCTGGTCCACCACGAATTTGCGGAATTTCTCGGTCACGGCGGTCAGCGGCATGTCGCGGCGGTGCATCAGGAACCATTGCCGGATGATCGGCACGCCGGGCAGGCGGATCTGCACCAGCCGCCCCTCGGCCAGTTCGCTGGCAACCGTGTGGCCCGAGATCAGCGCGATGCCCAGCCCTGCCATCACCGATTGCTTGATCGTCTCGTTGGTGCCGACGCTCAGGGTCTGGTAGGGGCGGCCTTCGCCGAGGCGATCCAGCAGGCGTTCCATCAGGATGCGCGTGCCCGAGCCGCGCTCGCGCGTCAGGAAGGTCTGTTCCAGCAGATCCTCGGACGAAACGTCGCAGCCGGTGGCCAGCGGATGTCCGGGCGGGGCGATGAACAGATGCGGATGCGGGCCAAGAACCTCGGCGGTCACGACGCTGGCGCGCGGCGGGCGACCCATGATCGCGACATCGACCGCGCCTTCCATGATCTGGGTGATGATCTCCTCGCGGTTGCCGATCCGGAGGCCGACCTGGATATCCGGGTTGGCCGCCTGAAAACTGGCAACAAGGCGCGGTGCGAAGTATTTTCCGGTACTGACCACGCCGATGGAGATGAAGCCGTACTTGCCCTGGCGGATCGCCTTTACCTTTTCATAGCAGGTAGTTAGCGAAGATTCGATCTGCCGGATGCAGCGGCTGACCTCCTGGCCGGCCGAGGTCAGGCTGGTCTTGCCATCATTGCCGCGCATCAGCAGCTTGGTGCCCAGGTTTTCCTCCAGCAGTTTCAGTTGCGTCGAGACTGCCGGCGGCGTCAGCCCCAGCACTTCGGCGGCTGCGGTCAGCGAGCCGTGGGCGGTGATCGCGGCCAGTGCGCGGAGTTGCTTCAGGGAAATCGCGGATTCGTTGATCATTAGTTTTATTTAACGCGCCGTAGATTTTTTTCAATTTCCTTTTTGCCCGAACCCGGTCACTTCTGCGCCACACGACGGAGATGCACCAAGGATTTATCAGATGGCCAACCCCGTGACCCTTGCGACCTACCTGGCGGATCATCCCGAGATTCCCGCCGATCTTGGGGATGTCGTGCAGGCCATGTGCCGGGTTGGCAAGACGCTGTCGCGCAAGATCGCCCGCGGCGCGCTGGAAGGCGCGATGGGCGCGGCGGTTGGCGACAATACCGATGGCGATGTGCAAAAGGCGCTCGATGTGATCGCCGACGAGATGTTCTTTGACGCGCTCAAAGGCTCCGCCGTGCGCTGGTATGCTTCGGAAGAACGCGAAGACGTGATCGAGGCCAATCCCGGTGCCCGGCTGGCACTGGCAACCGATCCGCTGGATGGCTCCTCCAATATCGACGTGAATGTCTCCATCGGCACGATCTTCTCCATCTTCGACGCCAGGGACGATGCCGAGGCCAGCTTCCTGCGCCCCGGCACCGAGCAGATCGCGGCGGGCTACATCATCTATGGCCCGCAGACCGGGCTGGTCGTGACCTTCGGCAACGGCACCGCGTCGTTCATCCTGGACCCCGATTGCGGCGAATACCTGCTGGTCAATCCGGCCATGAAGGTGCCGCTCACCAGTTCGGAATTCTCGGTCAATGCCTCGAATTACCGCCACTGGTCGAAACCTGTCCGCGCCTATATCGACGATTGTCTGGCCGGCGAGGCCGGGCCGCGCGGCAAGAATTTCAACATGCGCTGGGTTGCCTCGCTGGTGGCGGAAACGCACCGGATCATCACGCGGGGCGGTGTGTTCCTGTATCCGCGCGATGCCCGCAAGGGATACGAGAACGGCCGGTTGCGCATGGTCTATGAATGCGCCCCGATTGCCATGCTGGTGGAACAGGCCGGCGGGCAGGCCACCGATGGCTGCGACCGCCTGCTGGGATTGCAGGTGAAAACCCTGCATGGCCGCACGCCGCTGGTATTCGGCACGCCGGACAAGGTGGGCCGGGTCGCCACCTATCACGATCTGCCCGAAAACGAGACATCGGCCCTGTTCCGCGATCGCGGCCTGTTCAGAGATTAAGGAAACGCGCATGAGCACAAAGCATCCGATCATATCTGTTACCGGTTCGTCCGGCGCGGGCACCTCGACCGTCAAGCATACATTCGATCAGATTTTCCGCCGCGAGGGTGTGAACGCGGTGTCCATCGAAGGCGATGCGTTCCACCGCTACAACCGCGCCGACATGAAGGAAGAACTTGCCCGCCGGCTGGCCGAGGGCGATAATTCCTTCAGCCATTTCAGCTACGAGGCCAACGATCTTGCCGCCCTGCAAAAGGTGTTTGCCGAATTCGGTGCAACCGGCACCGGCCAGACCCGCACCTATGTTCATGATGATATTGAAGCCGAGGTACACGGCGTGGAGCCCGGCAATTTCACCGAATGGCGGGAATTGGAGGCGGGTGCCGATCTGTTGTTCTATGAGGGACTTCACGGTGCCGTAAAGGCCAAGACCGAAGGCATCGACATCGCAAGCCATGCCGATCTGAAGATCGGTGTGGTGCCGGTGATCAACCTGGAATGGATCCAGAAAATCCACCGCGACAAGGCCTCGCGCGGCTACACCACCGAGGCGGTGACGGATGTGATCCTGCGCCGGATGGATGCCTACGTGAAATGCATCGTACCGCAATTCGCCCGCACCGATATCAATTTCCAGCGGGTGCCGGTGGTGGATACCTCGAACCCGTTCGTGGCGCGGTGGATTCCGACGCCCGATGAAAGCCTTGTGGTGATCCGCTTCGCCAATCCGCGCGGCATTGATTTCGCCTATCTCATCTCGATGATAAACGGCTCCTGGATGAGCCGCGCCAATTCCATCGTCATTCCCGGCAACAAGCTGGACTTGGCGATGCAGTTGATCCTGACCCCGCTGATCCACCGTCTCCGCGATAATGCGCGCCGCGCCTGAAGGAAGTTACCCATGCCCAAAGCCAATGAAAAGATGATGGCCAACGCGATCCGCGCGCTGTCGATGGATGCGGTTCAGGCCGCCAATTCCGGCCATCCCGGCGCGCCGATGGGGCTGGCCGATGTGGCGACGGTTCTGTTCAACCGCTTCATCACTATTGACCCGTCCACGCCGAAATGGGCGGATCGGGACAGGTTCGTTCTGTCTGCCGGGCATGGCTCGATGCTGATCTATTCGATCAATCATCTCATGGGTTACGCCGATATGGACATGGATCAGATCCGCAATTTCCGGCAGATGGGCTATCGCACTGCCGGGCACCCGGAATATGGCCATGCGGACGGCATCGAGACCACCGCCGGGCCGCTGGGCCAGGGGATTTCAACGGCGGTCGGCATGGCGCTGGCCGAGCGGATGCAGAATGCGCGGTTCGGCGATGATCTGGTCGATCACTACACCTATGTGATCGCGGGTGACGGCTGCCTGATGGAGGGCATCAGCCACGAGGCGATCGACATGGCCGGACATATGGGCCTTGGCCGGTTGATCGTGATGTGGGACGACAATTCGATCACCATCGACGGCGCGACGGATGTGTCGACCTCAACCGATCAGGTCGCGCGGTTCAATGCCGCCGGCTGGCATACCCAGGCGATTGACGGCCACGACAACGAGGCGATTGCGGCGGCGATCACGGCCGCGCGCGCAGATGGCCGCCCGTCGATGATCGCCTGCAAGACCATCATCGGCTACGGCGCACCCACCAAGCAGGGCACCGCCAAGACCCACGGCGCACCGCTGGGGGCCGAGGAAATCGCCGCCACCCGCAAGGCGCTGGGCTGGACCTCGCCTGCATTCGAGGTGCCGGATGCGGTTTATGCCGACTGGCACGCGATTGCCGCGCGGGGCGCGAAGGCGCGCAAGGCCTGGGATGGCCGGTTGAACGCCTCGGCCCGCAAGGGCGATTTCACCGCCGCGCAGGATGGCAGCAACCGGGCCGGGCTGGCCGCGGCAATGGCCGCCTACAAGGCCGGGCTGGCGGCGGACAAACCAAAGGTGGCAACCCGCAAATCTTCGGAAATGGCGCTGGAAGTGGTGAATGCCACTGTACCGGGCATGGTTGGCGGCTCTGCCGATCTGACCGGCTCGAACAACACCCGGACCTCGAAGATGACGACCATCACGCGCGACAATTACGCCGGTGACTACATGTATTACGGCGTGCGCGAACATGGCATGGCGGCGGCGATGAACGGCATCAGCCTGCATGGCGGGTTGCGCCCCTATGGCGGCACTTTCCTGGTATTTGCCGATTACTGCCGGGGTTCGATCCGCCTGTCGGCACTGATGGGTTTGCCGGTGACATATGTGCTGACGCATGATTCGATCGGTCTCGGCGAAGACGGCCCGACGCATCAGCCCGTCGAAACGCTGGCGTCGCTCAGGGCCATGCCGAACCTCAACGTGGTCCGCCCCGCCGATGCGGTGGAAACCGCCGAGGCCTGGGAACTGGCGATTGCCTCGGATACCACGCCCTACGTGCTGGCGCTGTCACGCCAGAACCTGCCGACCCTGCGCAGCGATGTTTCGCAAAACCTGACGGCACGCGGGGCCTATGTGCTGCGGGACGCGGACGGCAAGCGCGATGTCACCCTGATCGCCACCGGGTCCGAGGTTGAAATCGCCCTGGCCGCCGCCGATACGCTGGCCAAAGACGGCATCCGCGCCGCCGTGGTCTCGGCCCCGTGCCTTGAATTGTTCGACCAGCAGGACGACGCCTATCAGGCCTCGGTTCTGGGTGACGCGCCCCGCGTGGTGGTCGAGGCGGCCATCCGGCAGGGATGGGACAAATACCTTTGCGGCCAGGGCGCATTCATTGGTATGACCGGCTTCGGTGCCTCCGCCCCGGCCGAGGCGCTGTACGAGCATTTCGGCATTACCGCCGACGCCGCCGCCAAGGCGGCAAGGGACCTGATTGGACGATAAGGACGAGTACCTGACATGACACTGAAAGTTGCGATCAACGGATTTGGCCGCATTGGCCGCTGCGCTGCACGTTTGATGGTGGAAAGCTTTGGCGACCAGATGGAACTGGTGGCGCTGAACGCATCGGGCGGGCCGGAGGTGCAGGCGCATCTGCTGAAATACGATTCCGTGCATGGCCGGTTCGGGGTCAGCGTCGGGGCGGATGGCGACAATCTGAAGATCGGCAATCAGGTGGTGCGCCTGAGCGGCGAACGCGACCCGGCCAAGCTGGACTGGGACGGCATTGATCTGGTGCTGGAATGCACCGGCGCGTTCAACTCCAAGGAAGCCGCACAGGCGCATATCGCGCGTGGCGCGAAGCGGGTTCTGTGCTCGGCCCCGGCGAAAAATGCCGACAAGACGGTGGTTTACGGTGTGAACCATGAGGTGATCACCGCCGATGATCTGGTGGTTTCGGCGGCAAGCTGCACCACCAATTGCCTGGCCCCGGTGGCCAAGGTAATGCACGATTCGTTCGGTATCGAAAAAGGTTTCATGACCACGATCCACGCCTATACCGGCGATCAGCCGACACTGGATCGCCGTCACAAGGACCCCTATCGCGGGCGTGCTGCGGCGATGTCGATGATCCCCACCACCACCGGCGCGGCCAAGGCGGTGGGCCTGGTCCTGCCGGCGCTGAACGGGCGGCTCGATGGCGCAGCGATCCGTGTGCCGACACCGAATGTCTCTTGCGTCGATCTCACCTTCACGCCGTCGCGCAAGACCAGCGTGGACGAGGTGAACGAGGCCGCCCGCGCCGCCGCCTTCGGGGCGATGGCCGGGGTGCTGGATTACGACACCGACCCGACGGTTTCGGTGGATTACAACCATTCCACCGCCGCCTCGACCTTCGCGGCACCACAGACGCGGGTGATGGATGGCGATCTGGTGCGGGTGCTGGCCTGGTACGATAACGAATGGGGCTTCACCAACCAGATGCTGAAAGCGGCGCTGGTGGTCGGAGGAACGATCTGATGGCCATCGCCTCGATCCGGGATATGGACGTGAAGGGGCGGGTGCTGGTCATCCGCGCCGACCTGAACGCGCCCTGCAAGGACGGGGTGGTCACGGATGCGACAAGGATCGAACGTTTTGCCGCCGGTCTGAAGCCCTTGCTGGCGGCGGGTGCGCGGGCGGTGGTGCTGTCGCATTTCGGCCGGCCCAAGGGCAAGGTGGTGCCCGAAATGTCGCTGGCGCCGATTGCCCCGGCCCTTGCCGCGGCTTTGGGCCAGGAGGTGGCATTCATCGACGATTGCATCGGCCCGAAAGCCCAGGCCGCCGCTGCGGCGCTGGGCGACGGGCAGGCGATCCTGATGGAGAATCTGCGCTTCCATCCCGGCGAGGAAAAGAACGATCCCGCCTTTGCAGCCGAACTGGCGAAGCTTGGCGATATCTATGTCAACGATGCGTTCTCGGCGGCGCATCGCGCGCATGCCTCGACCGATGCGATTGCCGCGCTTCTGCCGGCCTGTTCCGGCCCCCTGATGGACGAGGAAACCGCCGCGCTTGCCGCCGCGCTGGAAGCGCCGAAGCGCCCGGCGGTGGCGGTGGTTGGCGGGGCCAAGGTATCGTCGAAAATCGCGGTGCTGAAAAACCTCGTCAACAAGGTCGATGCGGTGATCATCGGCGGCGGCATGGCCAACACCTTCTTCTTCGCCGATGGCCTGAGCATCGGCAAATCCCTTCGCGAGGAAGATCAGGTCGAAACGGTTCGTGAAATCCGGTCGCTTGCGGCCAGGGCGGGCTGCGAACTGGTTCTGCCGGTCGATATCGTCTACGCTTTCAAATTCGCCGACAATGCCCGCAGCTTCATCGCGCCGGTGGATGAATGCCCGGACGATGGCATCATCCTGGATGCCGGGCCGAAATCGGTGATCCGCTTCCGCTCGGTGCTGGCGAATGCCCAGACGATCCTGTGGAACGGCCCGCTTGGCGCGTTCGAGATGCGTCCGTTCGAGCAGGCCACAAGGCAGGTGGCGCTGGAAGCGGCGGAACTGACGCGCAGCGGGCTGGTCACATCCGTGGCCGGTGGCGGCGATACCGTTGCCGCCCTCAACATGGCAGGCGTGGCGGGGGATTTCAGCTATGTCTCGACCGCAGGCGGCGCGTTTCTGGAATGGCTTGAGGGCCGGACATTGCCGGGCATCGCCGCGCTTGACCGCGCCAAAGCAGCATAATCGGAGTACATATCATGGCACTTATCACCCTCAGGCAATTGCTCGACCACGCGGCAGAGAACGATTACGGCGTACCGGCGTTCAACATCAACAACATGGAACAGGGTCTGGCGATCATGAAGGCAGCGGCGGCCTGCGATGCGCCGGTGATCATGCAGGCCAGCCGCGGTGCGCGGTCCTATGCCGGGGACATCATGCTGAAACACATGATCCAGGCACTGGCCGAGATGTATCCCGATATCCCGGTCTGCATGCATCAGGATCACGGTAATAACGAAGCCACTTGCCTGTCGGCGATCAGCTATGGCTTTACCAGCGTGATGATGGACGGCTCGCTCAAGGAAGACATGAAGACCCCGGCGGACTGGGACTACAACGTGGCCATTACCGAACGCGTGTCGCGCATGGCGCATTGGGTCGGGGCCTCGGTCGAGGGCGAGCTGGGTGTGCTCGGCAATCTGGAAACCGGCATGGCGGCCAAGGAAGATGGCTCGGGCGCGGAGGGCAAGCTGGATCACAGCCAGCTTCTGACCGATCCCGACGAGGCGCTGGAATTCGTGAAGCTGACCAGGGTGGACGCGCTGGCGATTGCCTGCGGCACCTCGCACGGGGCATACAAGTTCTCCAAGAAGCCGACGGGCGAGACCCTTGCGATCAGCCAGATCGAGGCGATCCATGCCAAGATCCCGGACGTGCATCTGGTGATGCATGGCTCGTCAAGCGTACCGCAATATCTGCAGGACCTGATCAACAAATACGGCGGCAACATGCCCCAGACCTACGGCGTGCCGATCGAGGAGATCGAACGTGGCATCAAATCGGGCGTGCGCAAGGTCAATATCGACACCGACAACCGCATGGCGCTGACCGGCACGTTCCGCAAAATTGCCCAGGAAAACCCGGCCGAGTTCGATCCCCGGAAATTCATGATCCCGGCAATGGCCGAGATGCAGAAGCTGTGCCGGGACCGGTTTGAACGCTTCGGCACCGCCGGCAATGCCGGCAGGATCAAGGTCATCCCGCAGGATGACATGGCGAAACGCTATGCTGACGGGTCGCTCGATCCGAAGGTTGCTTAAGGGAAGAAAACGGAAAGCCGGTGGCAGACTTCGACCCCCGCCACCGGCTTGAACAGTCCAGTCAGAGGAGATTCATCATGGACCAGTCAAATCGTTATGCACGTCTTGATCTGAAAGAGAAAGACCTGATCGCAGGTGGCCAGCATGTTCTGGTGGCCTATATCATGAAGCCGAAAGCCGGATTTGACGGCTATCTGGCCACCGCAGCCCACTTCGCCGCCGAAAGCTCGACCGGCACCAATGTCGACGTATCCACCACCGATGATTTCACCCGGGGCGTCGATGCGCTGGTCTACGAGATCGACGAGGCCAACGAGGTGATGAAGATCGCCTATCCGATCGCCCTGTTCGATCGCAATATCATTGACGGCCGGGCGATGATCGCGTCGTTCCTGACGCTGTGCATCGGTAATAACCAGGGCATGGGCGATGTGGAATATGCCAAGATGCACGATTTCTACGTGCCGCCCGCCTATCTGCGCCTGTTTGATGGCCCGTCCACCACGATCCGCGATCTGTGGCGGGTGCTGGGGCGGCCGCATGTCGATGGCGGCTTCATCGTCGGCACCATCATCAAGCCGAAGCTGGGCCTGCGCCCGCAGCCTTTCGCCAATGCCTGCTATGATTTCTGGCTGGGCGGGGATTTCATCAAGAACGACGAACCCCAGGGCAACCAGATTTTCGCGCCGCTGAAGGAAACCATCCCGCTGGTCGCCGACGCGATGCGCCGCGCCCAGGACAAGACCGGCGAGGCCAAGCTGTTCTCGGCCAACATCACCGCCGATGACCATTACGAGATGCTGGCGCGCGGCGAGTTCATTCTGGAAACCTTCGCGGAAAACGCCGACCATGTGGCGTTTCTGGTGGATGGCTACGTGACCGGCCCGGCGGCGATCACCACGGCACGGCGCAATTTCCCCAAGCAGTATCTGCATTATCACCGGGCTGGCCACGGCGCGGTGACCTCGCCGCAATCCATGCGTGGCTATACCGCCTTCGTTCTGTCCAAGATGGCGCGGTTGCAGGGTGCGTCGGGTATCCATACCGGCACGATGGGCTTCGGCAAGATGGAGGGCGAGGCCGCGGACAAGCTGATGGCCTACATGATCACCGACGATGCCGCCGACGGGCCGTTCTACCATCAGGAATGGCTCGGCATGAACCCGACGACGCCGATCATCTCGGGCGGGATGAACGCGCTAAGGATGCCGGGATTCTTTGCCAATCTCGGCCATTCCAACCTGATCCTGACCGCCGGTGGCGGCTCGTTCGGGCATATTGATGGTGCCGCGGCGGGCGCGACCAGCCTTCGCCAGGCGGAACATTGCTGGAAAGAAGGCGCCGATCCGCTGGAATTTGCACGCGATCACAAGGAATTCGCCCGCGCGTTTGAAAGTTTCCCCGCCGATGCCGACAGGATCTATCCCGGCTGGCGCAAGGCGCTGCGCATCAACTCGGCTGCGTGACTGACACAAGGGTGGGCATCTTGCCCACCTTTCCCCAACCAGACAAAGGCCCCTGCAGATGACCTTCGACCGTTCGATCAAGATCGCACCTTCCATCCTCAGCGCCGATTTCGCCGATTTCGGGCGCGAGATTCAGGCCATCGAGGCGCAGGGTGCCGACTGGGTGCATGTGGACGTGATGGACGGCCATTTCGTGCCGAACCTGACCTTCGGGCCAGCGGCGGTGAAAGCCTTCCGCCCGCATGTGAAAACCTTCATGGACGTGCATCTGATGATCGCGCCGGTCGATCCCTATATCGAGGCCTATGCCGAGGCCGGGGCGGACATGATCGTCGCCCATGTCGAGGCCGGGCCACATATCCACCGCACCTTGCAGGCGATCAAGGCCACCGGGTGCAAGGCCGGGGTCTCGCTCAATCCCGGCACGCCTCTAGCCAGTATCGAGCATGTGCTGGACCTCTGCGACATGGTGCTGATCATGACAGTCAATCCCGGCTTTGGCGGGCAGAAATTCATCCGTTCCGGGGTCGAGAAAACCCGAACCTTGCGGGCGATGATCGGGGATCGGCCGATTCATATCCAGATCGACGGCGGTGTCACGCCGGAAACCGCACCCTTGGTGGTGGCGGCGGGGGCGGATGTGCTGGTGGCGGGATCGGCGGTGTTCAAGGGCGGCTCGGTGGTCAATCCGGCCCCTTATGGCGACAATATCCGCGCGATCCGCGCCGCCGCCGAGGCCGCCCTGACGTAATGATCCGCGCCCTGATCTTCGATGTTGACGGCACGCTGGCGGAAACCGAAGAGGCGCATCGCCTGGCCTTCAACGATACCTTTGCCGCCTTCGGCCTTGATTGGCACTGGAGCCGCGATCTTTACCGCGACCTGCTGCAAACCACCGGCGGCAAGGAACGGATGCGCATCTACGCACACCGCCATCTGGGGATTGATCCCGGCAGCGTGCCGGTGGCCGATATCCACGCGGCAAAGACCGCGCGATATGGCGAGATGATCCTTGCCGGCGCGGCCCCGCTGCGCCCCGGCATCGCGGATCTGCTGGCGGATGCCGCCGATAGAGGCATGCGTCTGGCGGTGGCGACGACGACCAATCTGCCCAATGTCGAGGCCCTGATGCAGGGCACGCTGGGGCTGGCCGCAAAGGACGTGTTCGAGGTGATCGCGGCGGGCGACATGGTGGCAGCGAAAAAGCCCGCGCCGGATGTGTACCTGCTGGCGCTGAACGGGCTGGGCCTGAAGGCGGCGGAGTGTCTGGCCTTTGAAGATTCCGCGAACGGGCTGAAATCGGCGCAAGCCGCCGGGCTGGCCTGTCTTGTCTGCCCAAGCTGGTATACAAGGGCAGATGATTTCACCGGTGCGGCCGCGATCGTGGACAGCTACCAGGCGGTTGCCGGCATGGCCGCACTGGATGCAATGTTCGTTTCCGCCTGAAAAGAAGGAGCCTGAAATGGCCGCTATCCCCCCTGTCTGCGATTTCGGCTGGAAAGCCCCGGATTTCCGCCTGCCCGCCAGTGATGGCAGAACCCTCGGCCTTGGCGAT
Source organism: Paracoccaceae bacterium (assembly GCA_019911965.1). Lineage (GTDB taxonomy): Bacteria > Pseudomonadota > Alphaproteobacteria > Rhodobacterales > Rhodobacteraceae > UBA5972. The sequence continues at coordinate 36,037 of JAIOJF010000028.1, forward strand.
ATTGCCGGGCCGAAGGGCACGCTGGTGATGTTCATCTGCAATCACTGCCCTTATGTTCTGGCGGTGCTGGACCGGATCATCCGCGATGCGCGTGACCTGCAGGCGTTGGGGGTCGGCGTGGTGGCGATCAGTTCCAACGATGTGATGGCCTATCCGCAGGACGGCCCCGAGCGGATGGCGGAGCTGGCGGCGAAACATGGCTTCCCCTTCCCCTATCTCTACGACGAAAGCCAGGACGTGGCGCGGGCCTATGGTGCCGCCTGCACGCCGGATTTCTTCGGCTTCAATGCGCAGGGCGAATTGCAGTATCGCGGGCGGCTGGATGCCTCGACGCGGTCCGCCGGGCCGGGCAATCTGCGCCGCGATCTGTTCGAGGCGATGAAAGAGGTGGCGAAAACCGGGCAGGGACCGCGCGATCAGGTGCCGTCCATGGGCTGTTCGATCAAATGGAAGGGCGCGGCGTGACGGCAATCATCTTCGATCTGGACGGAACGCTGGTCGATTCCGCCCCCGATATTCAGGCCGCCGCCAACCGGATGCTGAAGGCCGAGCGCTGCAAGCCGCTCGATCTGGCCACCATAACCTCGTTCATCGGCAATGGTCTGCCAAAGCTGGTGGAGCGCGTCATGGCAGCGCGCGATCTGGACCCGGCGCGGCATGGCTACCTCACGGCGCGGGTATCGGGGTTCTACGCCACTGCATCCTCGGAACTGACGGTCCTGTATCCCGGCGTTCGTGCGGCACTGGAACATTTGTACGGCGAAGGCCATGCGCTGGGGCTGTGCACCAACAAGCCGGAGGAACCGGCGCGGGCCATCCTGGCCGATTTCGGCCTGGCGCATCTGTTCGATGCGGTGATCGGCGGCGATACGCTGGAGGTGAAGAAGCCCGATGCCGCGCCTCTGCGTGCCGCCGCCGAGGCGCTGGGCGAAGCGCGGGTGATCTATGTCGGCGACAGCGAGGTGGATGCGGCAACCGCCAAGGCGGCGGCGGTGCCGTTCGTCCTGTTCACCGAAGGTTATCGCAAGTCGCCGATTACCGAGATCCGGCACGATGTGGCTTTTGCGGATTTTGCAAACCTGCCCGCGCTGATCGCCGGACTGGTGGCCGGTGGCGCGGCGGCCTGAGTATTTGTACCAAAAAGAAGCCGATTAGGATTTGAAGATCGCGGCGGCGAATTTCGGGTAGGGATCGGCGATTTCAGCCGCAATCGGACCGCGCAGCAGGCTCAGGCGGTCCGGTTCCGGCGTCGGCGTGATGGGGATTTCGCCTTCGTAATCAAAGCCAAAGCCGGTATTGTCCAGGATTTCCTCAAGGCTGTGGCCGGGATGGATGCTGGTCAGCCGAAAGCGGGCGCGCAATTTGTCGAAATGGAACAGGCCAAGGCCGGTGACAAGGGCGTAAGGCCCGCCGGGGCGGTAGACCTCGGGCGGGCTGGTGCCGGGGGCCGAGATGAAATCGACCTGATCGACCATCGTGCGGCGGGTATGTTCCTCGCGAAACAGGATGACGCGGGGCACCAGGTAATAGAGCATCGCCGAGCCGAACGAGCCGGACCAGCGCACATCCTGTTGCGGGTACTGGCCGACGCCGACAAGGTTGATATTGGCCTGTCCGTCGATCTGGCCGCCCGACAGGAAGAACGCGCCGATGCGCCCCTGCGCGGCGCGGTCAAACAATTCTCCCGCGCCATCGTTCAGGGTTTGCAGATTGGCGCTGTTGAGGACCGTGACGCCGGTCTTGCCGTTCGAAAGGGCGCGGGTCAGCAGCGCTGCCGAGCCGGGGATAGGTGACGACACGCCCACCGCGATATGGCCGGTACCCTCCAGCAGGCGGGTGATGGTGCAGATCAGCAGTTCCTCGGGCAGATATTCCATTCAGGCCGCCGCAATTCCGGGCGCGTCGGCCAGCCAGGCGGCGAAGCCTTCGGCGGTGCGGGCGGCATTTGCATAGGCGGCAAGGGCGGCGCTGTCGGCCTCGTAAACCCCCTCCAGCGCCAGCGGCATCGCGCCGCCCCTGGCGCGGGCGATGGCGGTGATGTACATCGCCGGGATAGTGGCGGGCGCACGCAGGGGATCGGCCATCAGGTCGCCTTCGGTAATCTCCTCCACCGTCACCAGCGTGGTGTGCGCGGCATGTGCCATCGTCATCAATTCCCGCGCCTTGCCGATCCAGACATTGCCACGGCGATCCGCCAGCGGCGCGTGGAACAGCGCGATATCGGGCTGGATCGCGGGCAACAGGACGATCGGGTCGGGGCCATCGGCCATCGGGTTGTCCACCACCTTGTAATCAGGGCGGTTCTTCAGCAGGTCCGAGCCGATCAGCCCGCGCATCGGCAGGAACGGCACGCCCTTTTCCGCCGCCTGAAGGCCCGAGATCAGCGCCGGGCAGGTGGAATCCATCAACCTGATCGCTCCCGCCTTGACCGCCGCCACGAAGCGCCCGGCCTGGCCCTGTTCGTCCAGCGTCACACCGGCGCTTTCCATCACCTGAACCGCCCCCGCCCCGATCAGCATATCCGCCTGCATGCCCGAGGTCGGGATGGCGACAATGTGCAGGCCACGCGCGTTGCGGGCGATCAGCGCATGGGTGGCGGCGATGGCAACGCCGCTGCGCGATGGCGGGATGGCGATTTTCGCACCATCGGGGATGCGGGCGGCAAGTTCGCTCAGGTCGTTCAGGATCATCGGAGCCTCGCTGGGTTTCACGCCCAATATGGCGCGGAATTGCGCCCGCGCCTAGCCTCCCAGATCGAAATCCTCGCCCGGGAAATGCCTGCGCAGCCGGATATCGGCGGTGCGGGCATGCCCCTCCATCCCTTCGCGGCGCGAGATACGGGCGGTCGCCTGTGCCAGATCGCGCAAGGCCGCGGGCGAAACCTTCTGCCAGGTCACCATCTTCAGGAACTTGAGCGCCGACAGCCCGCCGGTATACCGCGCCGCGCCCGAGGTCGGCAGCACATGGTTCGGCCCCGCCGCCTTGTCGCCGAACGCCACCGTGGTTTCAGCGCCAAGAAACAACGAGCCATAGGCCCGCAACCGGCCCAGCCACCAATCGGGATCAGCCGCCTGCACATGCAGGTGTTCGGGCGCCTTGCGGTCGGCAAACTGCGCCATCTCCTCGCGGCCGGTACACAGCACCACCTCGGCCATCCCGTCCCAGGCCCGCCTGGCACTTTCGCGGTTCGGCTCGGGCAGGGTGGCGATGCAGCCCGGCACCAGGGCGATCACCTTGCGGGCAAGTGCTTCGTCATCCGTGGCCAGCCAGACCGGCGAGTTGTAGCCATGCTCGGCCTGCCCGACCAGATCCATCGCCACGGTTTCAGGATCGGCGCTGCCATCGGCCAGGATCATGCTGTCGGTCGGACCGGCCACCAGGTCGATGCCCACCGCGCCGAACAACAGCCGCTTGGCCTCGGCGACATATTGGTTGCCGGGGCCGACCAGAATATCGGCGGGCCGCGTGCCGAACAGCCCGAAGGCTAGGGCGGCAATGCCCTGCACGCCACCCAGCGCCAGAATGCGATCCGCGCCGCAGAGATCGAGCGTATAAAGGATTTCCGCCGGAATCCCGCCCTCGCGCGGCGGTGAACAGGCGGCAACGAAACCGACCCCGGCGGCCCTGGCGGTGGTCACCGTCATGATCGCCGAGGCGATATGGCTGTAGCGCCCGCCGGGCACGTAACAGCCGGCGCTCTCCACCGGGATCAGCCGCTGGCCGGCGATCAGGCCGGGGCGCAGTTCCACCTCGAATTCCCGGCAGGATTCGCGCTGTGCTTCGGCGAAGCGGCGGATATTGTCATGCGCATAGGCGATATCGTCCTTCAGCCGCTGCGAGACGCAAGCGCGCGCGCGATCCAGCGCCTCGGGCGTCACCACGATATCGCCCTGCCAATGGTCCAGTTCCCGCGCCAACTGGCGCACCCGTTCCTCGCCACCCTCGCGAATGCTGTCCAGCATGGCGCGGACGGCGTCGGTGGGAAAGGCGGCTTCAACCTGCGCCGCGCTTGCGGATTTCAGATACTGCATCGGCGTGGCTCCTGATGGACGGTCCTGTCGGCAGCCTCGGCCGCCATATCCAACACTAAGCCGGTTGCAGGCATCAAGGCACGCCCCATCGGCTTCTTTTTGGCAAAAATACTCCCGCCGGAGGCCAGAAATTCCGCAAAGCGCAGCTTTGCGCCGGGCCCAACGCCGAGCGATCGAAGATCGGCGACGCGGCGGGAGAGCCCCGTCAGACCAAGCCGCGCAGCCGGGCATGGGCCTTGTCATCGCCGCGATAGACGGCGGCATAACAATCGTCCAGCACATCGGCCCCGGACTGCCCCATCCGCTTGATCGCGACCAGCACCTCGGGCCTGCCCGCCAGCGCCGCCGCCGCCAGCGTGTCGATCTCGGCTGCCATGTCCGCGCGTTCCACGGTCCGGTCGATCAGCCCGATCGCCAGCGCCTCATCCGCGTCCAGTTTCTGCCCCGCCAGCAGGATCAGCCGGGTGCGTGACGGCCCGATCAGTGCCTGCATCCTTTGCACGTCCATATGCTGCGGCAGGAACCCGTTGCGCAGCACCGGGTAGAAGAACTTCGCGCCCGGCACCGAAAGCCTCAGGTCACATGCCAGGGCCAGCCCGAAGCCGCCACCGGCCAGCGTGCCGTTCAGTGCCGCGATGGTCAGGCAGGGCAGGTGCGCCAGACGGCGCGACACGCTGTCCCACAAGGGGCTGGTGGTGATGGCGGTGGCATTGCGGGCCTCGGCCAGATCGGCCCCGGCGCAGAATGCCCGCTCACCGGCTCCGGTAACAACCAAAACCCGCAGGTCCGGATCGGCCTGTGCCTCGGCAAAAACCGCATCCAGCCGCTCCAGCATCGCCAGCGACAGCGCATTGGCCTTGTCGGCGCGGTCCAGCGTGACGGTCCAGCGCCCGGCCCCGCGGTCCAGCCTGATCACTTGATCAGCCCGATGCGGCGGCGAATGGGGTCTTCGCGCAACGCCACCACGCCGCCCAGGAAATCGTTCGCCGCGCGGGTGCACATCCAAACCAGCGCCCTGGCCGGCCATTCCGGGGGGATGTGATCGGACCAGTCCATCGCCGCCACCGGGTTCATGCCGCTGGCCTTGATGTCGCGCTGCATCTGGGTGGCGACGGTGCCGGGCGACAGCACCAGCGCGCGGATGCCCCGGCTGCGATATTCGCGGTCCAGACAGGCGTTCAGGTGATGCACCGCCGCTTTCGAGGTGCAATAGGCGCTCCAGCCTTCCAGCGCCGAACTGGCCGCGCCCGAGCCGATGGTGATGATCGTGCCGCCCTTAGACATATGCGGCAGGGCGGCGTGGATACCGTAGAGCACGCCCTTGATGTTCACGTCGATGACATGGCCCCAATCGTCGGGGTCGGTATCGCCGATATGGCCGATCGGGGCCAGTATCCCGGCATTGTTGATCAGGATATCGAGGCCGCCGAACCGCGCCACCGCCTGCGCCACCGCCGCCTCCACCGAGTTGCGGTCGGACACATCGCAGGCCAGGGCCTGCGCCTTGTCGCCGATCTCGTCCGCAATCGCCGATACCGCATCGAGCGAGCGCGCCGCCAGCACCACGTTCGCCCCCTGCGCACCAAATTCCCGCGCCGCCGCCTCGCCGATACCGCGCGAGGCGCCGGTGATCAGCACCGTCTTGCCGTTCAAATCCGCCATGTTCCGATCAAATCCCTATGTTTCTGGTTGCGCCCATTCTAACCATGCCTGCCCGGCGCGGGAAAGCCGTTCCGGCACCTGATCGGGAATTGTCCGGCAGGGGCGCAGACACGTAAGCCTTGCTGGGCTGCCGGATCGAACCTATCCTGCCTGCCATGAGCGAGGATATAACCTGCCACCTGGCTGGCCCGCACAACGCGGAATTGCTGATTGGTTGCGATGTGTTCGACAATGATGTCGATCCGGCACAACTTGCCGCGTTTCTGGCCGACCCCGGGCATATGCTGGTATTCGCAGCGATTGGTGCCAGAATCGCCGGATTTGCCTCAGGCAACATCATGCTTCACCCGGACAAGCCACCGGCGTTTTTCATCAACGAAGTCGGGGTTGCCGAGGATTTCCAGCGGCGGGGCATTGCAACAACGCTCTGTGAGATGCTGCTGAAAGCGGCGCGCGATGGCGGCTGCAAGGGGATCTGGCTGGCAACCGAAACCGACAATCATGCGGCCCGGGCGCTCTACCACCGGCTTCGCGCCCGCGAGACCAGAGATATCGTCGTCTATGACTGGGACGGCGCGATGGATGATCCGCCGGCCGGCCCCGGCACGCCGGTTGAAGGGTGAATCAGGTGGCAGCATTACGGTAATTCGACCGCTGAAAAGTATGGCTGGCGCGGGCGGGCCGGATGGATTAGGCGTGCGCCACCCTGAGGCAGAGGATCAGAATGCAGCGCGTCGATATCGTGAAGTGGGTTGCCACCGTCGTTCAGTTGGTCGGCTATGCCCTGACCGGGCTGAATGTCGTTCCCTGGAACGTATTCGCATTCATCATCGGAATCATCCTGTGGTTCCTGGTCGGAGTGATGTGGAAAGACCGGGCGATCATGGTCGTGCATGTCGGGGCCTTCATCGCCATTTCGGCCGGGTATCTGAATTCCTGACGCGGTTCAGGCGCGGCGCATCCGGTTTTGACCGCACTCACCCCACCGGAAAACAATCCTCTCACCCGCCCTCGCGGTACTGATCCGTCGCGCAGCAATGCAGCCCGCCGCCAAAGGCATAGGCGTCGCCCAGCTCGACCGGGATCACCTCCATGCCCAGCTTGTCCTCTGCTTGTCTTGCCAGTCGTCAGGTAGGTAGTTCAAAGTGCCAGAAACAACGTAATGGAGGCCACAGCCATTTTGGATTTAAAGGGAAAGCCCAATTACTCCAACAATGACACCCACAACTGCAATCGCGATACTTACAATGATAGTTCGCCGTTGAGCCACAGCTGCTTTTTTCATCGTGTTTTCGTTGGCCCTAAACTTGTCATAGATTCCAACAATACTATCAAGCTTTTCTTTCTCAAGTACGGCGTAGATTGTATCACGATTTTCTCTATCTTTTCGTGATTGCACAATTAAATCACGAACTTCAAGAAGTTCATGTGCAAGGATTGTCCACTCCGGAAAATAGGTGAGGATATTATGCGCGCCAATTTTCCTTGTCGCAATATCAAGGTCTTCCGCTATTTTCGAAGTCGCTGCATCTATTGCATCATGGCGCGCACGACAGCAATCAAAATGAGCATCAGCTAGTAAGCGGAGCGCAACTTCCGGTTCAGTTTTCTGCTGGTGAATAGCTTCGACAAGGCGCCGCCCAGCATATCTAAGCTCATAAACAGCGGGGTTAATTACCTCACCGTTGACCTGTTCTGCCTTCTTGATTGCGCCTTCGGCTTTATTCCATTCAATAAGGATCGTTTCGACCCCTTCATCGAAGGTTTGAAATGCCATTTGCCAGATTTTCTATGAGACTTGCGTGAGTTGTTTTCTAAGGCGCTCGGCAGCATCGTCGGCCTTCTTCGAAAAAGCGTTGAGTCTTCCGGATGTCATAAACCAGCCGTTCTGAGAAGCAATATTCCCTCGGGACTGCTTCATTACAATTCGCTTAGTTGCAGCACTTTTTGCTTCCTCGTAGTCCGAGAAAGTGATCCACTTCAGCAAGTCTATCAACAAGTTCACAGAGACACCTTTTCAAGAATCAGTCCAGAAAACCGGCACCCATACCAGCATACTTTGAAGGAGTCAACGCAAATCTCCTATGTGAATGTAACCTATAGTTGTCTCTTTGCCAAGGTCAATTAGAATAAGAAGGTTACCCCACCGGAAAATAATCCTCGCACCCGCCCTCGCGGTACACATCCGCCGTGCAGCAATGCAGGCCGCCGCCAAAGGCATAGGCGTCGCGCAGCTCGACCGGGATCACCTCCATGCCCAGCTTGTCCATCTGCTCGGCCTGGTAGACCTCGGAGGCTTCGACGCAGACGGTCCCGGGGTCCAGCACCAGCACGTTCATGCTGAGCCAGGTTGAGGAATAGCACAAGGGCGGCGGCTGGTTGTGGGCCGGTTGCGCGGCGTCGACGATTTGCCAGCCGTTGCGCTCGAACATCGCGCGCTGATCCTTCGGCAGGCGGCGCTGCGGGTTGTTCAGGATCAGGCCGGGGCGCAAGGGCGTGAACGTCGCGTCGATATGGATCGGATAGGGATCGCCGGGGAAATTTACGCCATGCACCCGGTGATCGGGGAAATGCCGGCGCAGCCATTCGATGCCCTTGAGGTTGGTGGTAAAGCCGTGCTGCACCACCAGGTCGCGGCCAAAGCGCAGCACGTCGGCGGCGTCGAACAGGGGTTCCTCCTCGGTGGTGACGAAGAATTTCTCCTCGGCCCATTGCAGGCGCTTTTCCACGCCGATTTTGTCCGACAGATAGTCGGGGTGGTAATCGGCATCGCTCAGGCGCGGCTTCGGGGCGGCCTCGTGGCGGAAATTCGGGTCTTCGCTCCAGTATTGCTGCATCAGCGGGCGATAGCAGAGATATTCAAACCAGCGGCAGCGATAGGACATCGTCGCCTCAAGAATCTCGTGCCCCACCGTCAGCAGCACATCGCGTGGCGGCATGCAGCCGAACTGGCTGTCGGTGTGGAAATCCGGCGTCGTCACGGGTTTGGAAAAATCGGTCGGGGTCGGGCGGTCCACCCGGATGCCGCGGCGCGCCAGCAGCGCGGCGAAGTTGTCCAGCAACTCGTTGGCGCGGTCGATACTGTCCTGCGGGCGGCGGCCCCACTGGCCGCGCATGTCGCTGTCTTCGGGCACCTTGGCATCCAGCGCCGGTTCGGCGGGCGGAATGTGGCAATCATCGGCGCGCCCGACGATGACATGGCGCAGCGGGTCCCATTCGTTCCACGAATTGACGATTGCGGTGTCGGGGCTCCAGGTCATGCCGTTCTCCTGTCGGTTTGCGATCCGCCCGGACCAAAACCGAGGGCCGGGCTGATTGCAAGCGAAATGCCGCCCGCCTGTGCATCAAATGCGCGGGTATAGAACTTGACGGCAAAGGGACAAGCGGGGATGCTGGTGGCCAACCGTTTCCTGAGTAATGAGGTTGTCATGAGAATGCGTTTCCATTCCGCAGTTTCCGCTAGCGTCTTCGGGGCGCTGATTGCGTTCCCCGCCAGTGCCGATGTCACCGCCGAGGAGGTCCGGGATCGCATCCTCGGTCTTTACGAATCGGTGGGATATACCGTTACCATCGCCAGTCAGGACATGTCGGGTGGCGTGCTGACGCTGAGCGGCGTCGACGTGGCGATGGACCTGCCGGAAAATGCAGGCACTATCACCATGTCCTATGGCAATGTGGTGCTGTCTGAAGTCAGCGGCACGGTCGAAATCCGGTTCGATCCGCGCCTTGGAATCAATGCCGAAATCGCACCGCCCGGCGAAGAACGGGTCCAGGTCGCGGCCCATGCCGATCTGGACAATCTGGTGGCGATGGTATCCGGCACGACAGAGGAAATGACTGTCGAGGTCACCGGCAACGGTGGCGGCCTGATGCTGGATACGCTGGTTGTCGATGGCGAGACCATTCCGGTGCTGGCGACCGGCAAGTTCGGTGCCCTGTCGCAGACCCTGACGCTGATGCAGGGCGAAGACGAACGCATCATGATGGCCGGCTCGGCTTCGGTGGCATCCTTCGGCATGGCGATTGATGTCAAGGAACCGGGCGGCGACGGCTTCTTGACCGGGGCGTTCAATATCGCCGACATGACGACCGAGTTTTCCTTTGACGCGGCGCATCTGCCGGATATGGCGAACCCGGAAATGTTCAACCCGGTGGCGATGCTTGAGGCCGGATTCGAAGTGGCGACACTGTTTGAATACGGTGCCGCCGATATCGACGTGAATTTCCAGGACCGGGGCGACCGGTTCGCCATGACGTCGGGCATGTCCGGCGGTCTGTTCGGTGTTGTCATATCGAACGAGGAATTCGCCTATGATATCCACCAGACAGATGTAACCGTGAACCTGTCGTCATCGGAACTGCCGATCCCGTCGGTCAGCCTGTCTTATGGCGAGATCGACTTTTCCATCTCCGCGCCGCTGGCGGCGGCAGAGGATGGGTCGCCCAGCGATTTCCACTACCGCACCGCGCTTCGCGGCCTGACGGTGGCCGAAGCGGTCTGGTCGATGATTGATCCAGGCCAGTTGCTGCCGCGCGATCCGGCGACCGTGGCGATCGACATTTCCGGCAAGGTGCAGGTGCTGGTCGATCTGCTGGCACCGGAAAACCTGGACAGGCTGGACGATATGGAAGAATCGCCCTGGATGCCGCTGGAAGTTGCACTGAACGAGTTGACGGCGCTGTTTGGCGGTGCGGAACTGACCGGCACCGGCGCCGCGACATTCGATCCCGAAAGCCCGATCAAGATCGACGGTGTGCCGCTGCCGGTGGGCGAGATCAACCTGCATCTGAAAGGTGCCTACGGGTTGATGGACAAGCTGACGGCGATGGGCCTGATCCCGCCGGATGCCGGAATGGGCATGCGGGCGATGCTGGGCGCGTTCGCGCGTCCGGTCGGCGAGGACGAGTTTGAATCCAAGATCGAGATGACGCCCGAAGGCGCGTTGCTGGCAAACGGTCAGCGGATTCAGTGATCCGATGGCGGCGGGCGGCGCCTGGTGCCGCCCGCTTCGCCTTGCAAATTCCACGGCACCTGCCTTAATCCCGGTGCATCGCCACCGAAGAACGGCCCAGCCATGCCCCAACCCCTTGCCGACCTGACCGCCAGAATGCTGGACGCGGCGACCCGCGCCGGGGCCGATGCCGCCGATGCGCTGGCCATGTCGGCACGCTCGGTCTCGATCGAGGTGCTGAAGGGCCGGCTGGAACATGCCGAACGGGCCGAAGGCGTGGATATCGGCCTTCGTGTGCTGGTCGGCCAGCGGCAGGCCAGTGTTGCCTCCTCCGATACCAGCGATGAAACGATTGCCGAGATGGCGGCGCGGGCCGTGGCGATGGCCCGCGAAGCGCCCGAGGACAGCTCGGTCGGGCTGGCTGAACCCGGGCAATTCGCCGCCGCGCGGGATGCGACCGGGCTGGACCTGGCCGATCCCGCAGCGGAGCCGGATGCCGCCTTGCTGGAACAGGACGCGCTGGCGGCCGAGGCGGCAGCGCGGGACGTTGACGGCGTGGCGCAGGTGCAGGGGGCATCGGCGTCCTACGGGCTGCGGTCAATGTACCTGGCGGCCAGCAACGGTTTTGCCGGTGGTTATGACCGCACCGGGCGGTCGGTATCCTGCGTGGCCATCTCCGGTGAAGGCAGCGCGATGGAGCGTGATTACAACGGCGAATCGCGCATCTTTCAGGCCGATCTGCCGGACCCGTGTGAAATTGGCCGGCTGGCCGGTGAACGCGCCGTCGCGCGGTTCGGGGCGAAGAAGCCGCCGACCGGGGCATATCCGGTGCTGTTCGATGAACGGGTCGCGGCCTCGCTGATCGGCCATCTGCTGGCGGCGGTCAACGGCAGCGCCATCGTGCGCGGCGCAAGCTGGCTGAGCGATGCGCTGGGCCAGCCGGTTCTGCCGGCTGGGATCAGCCTGACGCATGATCCCTTGCGGCGGCGGATTTCAGGCTCAAAGCCCTTCGATGCCGAGGGGCTGGCATCCGTGCCGCGCGATATCGTGGCAGATGGCGTGCTGCAGGGCTGGATACTGGACCTGGCCACCGCACGGCGCCTCGGCATGCAGAGCACCGCCAATGCCACGCGCGGCACCGCTGGTCCGCCCTCGCCGTCCAGCGGCAATGTGGCCCTGACGCCGGGCAGCCGCAGCCGGGCCGATCTGATCGCGGATATGGGCACCGGGCTGGTCGTCACCTCGCTGATCGGCGCGTCGATCAATCCGACCACGGGGGATTATTCGCGCGGGGCCTCCGGCTTCTGGGTGGAGGGCGGCGAGATCGTCCGCCCGGTCAACGAATGCACCATTGCCGGTAATCTCAGGGCCATGCTGAAGACGATCGTGGCGGCGGATGATGCCCGCGCGCACCTGTCCACGCGCGTGCCCAGCCTGCTGGTCGAAGGGCTGATCATTGCCGGGGCGTGATCTGGACCTGTTGCGCGACGCCGCACTGGCCGCCGGCGAGATCGCGGGCCGCTATTTCCGCCAGGCTTTCGATGTCCGCGACAAGGGCGACGGGCAGGGGCCGGTGACCGAGGCGGATATAGAGATTGACCGTATGTTGAGGGCGGACTTGCTGGCGGCACGGCCCGGCTATGGCTGGCTGTCGGAGGAAACCGAAGACAGCGCTGCCCGGCTGAGCCGTGAGCGGGTGTTCATCGTCGATCCGATCGACGGCACCAGATCCTTTGTCAACGGCGACAAGACCTTCGCGCATTCGCTGGCGGTGGCTGAAGCCGGGCGCGTGGTGGCGGCCTGCGTGCATCTGCCGATGCGCGGCCTGACCTATGCGGCGGCCCTGGGTGAAGGCGCGTTCCTGAACGGCGAACCGCTGCGCGGAAGCCGCCGCGCGGGTATCGAGGCAGCGGATGTGCTGGCGGCGCGCCCGCAACTGGAGCCGGGTCTCTGGCCCGGCGGGGTGCCGCCGGTCACCCGGCATTTCCGCTCGTCGCTGGCATACCGGCTGTGCCTGACCGCACAAGGGCGGTTCGACGGCATGGTCACGCTGCGCGACGCCTGGGAATGGGACATCGCGGCGGGCGATCTGATCTGCCGCGAGGCTGGCGTGACCATCACCGACCGGCTGGGCGCGGCGCTCAGGTTCAACAATCCGGTGCCGAAACAGGCGGGCGTGCTGGCGGGCGGCGCGGCGGTGCATGCCGGGTTCCTGCGGCATCTGGTGCCAACCGGGCTTTCAAATGCACGCCCGATCCCGTAGATACCGGACCGAGACCTGAGGGGAACGAGTATGGGGCATTCGCTGGGCCTTGCCTGCTATCTGGCCTTTGCCGAACGCGCGACCGGTTTCGCCGAAAAGCGCCTGGCCGAGCGCAGCGCGCGCGGCAAGGAAGACGCCGCGCGTATCGACGAGCGGTTCGGCAAGCCCTCGCGCCCGCGCCCCGAGGGGCTTTTGGTGTGGTTCCATGCTGCCAGCGTCGGGGAATCGCTGTCGATCCTAGAACTGGTCCGCCGCCTGGGCGACCGCCGCCCCGATCTGAATTTCCTGATCACCACCGGCACCGTCACATCCGCCGCGCTGGTGCAGGCGCGGATGCCCGAACGCGGCATTCACCAATACGCGCCGGTGGATGCGCGCCCCTTCATCCGCTCGTTCCTGTCGCATTGGAAACCCGATCTGGCGATCTGGACCGAAAGCGAATTATGGCCGTCGCTGATGCACGAAACTTGCGCCTTCGGGGTGAAGATGCTGCTGATCAATGCCCGGATCTCGCCCGATACCCACCGCAAATGGCGCTGGTTTCCCGGCGTGGCGCGGTCCTTGCTGCGCCGGTTCACCTATGTGCTGGCGCAGGATCAGCAAACCGCGCGGTTCCTGAAGCGGCTGGGCCTGCCGAAGGACCGGATCGAGGTGTCCGGCACGCTGAAGGAAGGCTCGGCGGCTTTGCCCTGCGATGAAAGCGAACGGGCGCGGTTTGCCGCCGTGCTGGCGGGCCGGCCGGTCTGGCTGGCGGCATCGACCCATCCGGGCGAAGAAGCGATGGTTGCCGCGGCGCATGTACAGGCGGCGCGCGCGGCGCAAAGGCTGTTGCTGATCATCGCGCCGCGCCATCCCGAACGCGGCCCCGAGATTGCCGCCAAATTGCGGGCCGATGGCTGGGAGATCGCCTGCCGCTCGCATGACGAGATGCCCGATGCCCGCACGCAGATATACCTGGCCGATACGCTGGGCGAGATGGGCCTGTGGTACAGGCTGGCACCGGTGTCGTTTCTGGGCGGCTCGCTGGTGGAAATCGGTGGCCATAACCCGTTCGAGCCGGCGGCGCTGGGATCGGCGATCATTCACGGCCCGCATATCCACAAGGTTGCCGATATCTACGCGCGGCTGGCCGAGGCCGGTGCCACGGTCGAGGTGAAGAATGTCTCGGGGCTGGCCCGCGCGGTGGGGCAGGTGCTGTCGCCCGACAAGGCGGCGGCGATGGCACATGCGGCGTGGGAGGTGTCCTCGTCCGGGGCCGAAGTGACGGATCTGGCGCTCGATCTGTTGCTGCGCCATCTGCCCGAACCTGTCGGGGAAAGCTGATGCAGCCGCCGCTTTTCTGGGCCAGGCCGGCCATGTCACCCGGGCTGGCGGCGCGGCTGCTGTCGCCGCTGGCCTGGGTGGTGGCGCGGCTGGCGGCACGGCGGCTGGCGCGTGGCGAATGGTTGAAGGTCGGCGCGCCGGTGATCTGTGTCGGCAATATCAATATCGGCGGCACCGGCAAGACCCCGGCGGTGATCGCGCTGGCGGCGCGGCTGAAGGCGTTGGGCCGCAATCCGGCAGTGGTTTCGCGCGGCTATGGCGGGCGGCTGGCGGGGCCGGTGCAGGTGCGCGAACGCCAGCACAAGGCCGCCGATGTCGGGGATGAGCCGCTGCTGATCGCGGCCTTCTGTGAAACCTGGGTGGCAAAGGACCGCGCTGCCGGTGCGCGGGCGGCGGTGGCGGCGGGGGCGGATGTGATCCTGCTGGATGACGGGTTCCAGAATCCGGGCCTGCACAAGGATGTCTCGATCGTGGTTGTCGATGCGGTGGCCGGTTTCGGCAATGGCCGTGTCTTTCCGGCGGGGGGCTTGCGCGAAGCGCCTGGGGTCGGTCTTGCGCGGGCGGATGCGGTGCTGCTGATCGGCCCGGAACGCGCCCGCCGCGCCTGCCTTGAGGCCTGGCCGATGCTGGCGTCGCGCCCGCTGATCGAAGCGGAATTGCAGCCCCTTGAAACCGGTATGGACTGGACCAGCGGCAGGTTTCTGGCCTTTGCCGGGATCGGCAGACCCGAGAAATTCTTTGCCACCCTGCGTGGTCTCGGGGCTGATCTGTTCCGCTGCGAGGCCCTGTCGGATCATCAGGAACTGACCGCGCCGCTGCTCAGACGGCTGGAGACGGATGCGTTCTTCAACGGTGCGCAACTGGTCACAACCGAAAAGGACGCGGTGCGCCTGCCCGAGGATTTCCGCCTGAAGGTGATAACGCTGCCGGTGCGGTTGCAGATTGCCGACTGGACGGCGCTGGAAGCGGTGCTGGCCGAGGCCGGGGTCAGCGCCTGAGGACATCCGGCCCCGACAGGCCCCTGCCGGACGCACCGCACCCTGCCACGACCAGCCCTCCTGCGCACCTGTGGTCCACCCCCCTTGCATCGCCATCCAAAACCGCCTAAACGCGCCGCCACCCTGCCTGTGCCGGGGAAAGTCTCCGCGACCTTTTCAAAACGGACCCGAACATGAACCGCTCCCTTCTGCCCGGCATCCTTGCCATGGCGGCGATCGTCGTCGCCTCGAACGTGCTCGTCCAGTTCCTGATCCTTGACGGATTGCTGACCTGGGGGGCCTTCACCTATCCCCTTGCCTTCCTTGTCACCGACGTGATGAACCGGGTCTACGGTGTTTCCGCCGCCCGCAAGGTGGTGCTGGCGGGGTTTCTGACCGGCATTGCCTGTTCGCTGATCGGCAGCCGGATCATGCTTGAATTCGGGCCTGCCGTGCCGCTGCGTATCGCGGTTGCCTCGGGCACGGGATTTCTGGTGGCGCAGCTTGCCGATGTCGCCATCTTCAACCGCTTGCGTGGCGGGCGCTGGTGGCGGGCACCGCTGGTATCGTCGCTGTTCGGCTCGGCGCTGGATACCGCCTTGTTCTTTTCCATCGCCTTTGCCGCGTCGATCACCCTGTTCGGCCCCGACGCCGATGCCGCCATCGCCTGGGCCCAAGGTTCCGCGCCGTTCATGACCATCGGGCCGATGGTGCCGCTCTGGGTGACGCTGGGTTTTGCCGACTGGCTGGTGAAACTGGCGGTGGCGCTCCTTGCGCTGGTGCCGTTCCGCCTGATCGTTGCCCGGTTGACGGCGCAGGCCTCGTGAAAAAATGTTTTGACATATCCACAGGATGTGGCACCATCGGCCTTAACAGCAACAAGCGAGAGGAGGTGCCCAGTGTCTAAAGAGATGATGGAGCGAGTAGTCAGGTCAATGCGGAGAAGCGAAATCTGAAGGCAGCCCTTCGGATGGATCGGATCGCAAGAGGGTGAAAGGCCCCGTCTGATCGACCTCCAAAGCTCTTGCTAAGAATTCGGGCCGTGCCGCAAGGTACGGCCCTTTTCACGTCCGGCATGGAATTTCCGGGCGCGCGCGGGTAAAAAGCCGGCATGATCCGCGTGACCGACGATATCACCCTTCAGGACTGGGAACTGACCGAGACGTTCATGCGTGCCTCGGGGCCCGGCGGGCAGAACGTCAACAAGGTGTCAACGGCGGTGGAACTCAGGTTCGAGGCGGCCCGCTCGCCATCGCTGACGCCCGCCGTCAAGGCCCGGCTCAGGCGGATTGCCGGGCGCAAATGGACCAGCGACGGGGCGCTGATCGTCACCGCCGAAAAGCACCGCTCGCAGGCGATGAACCGCGAACTGGCGGCAGAAAAACTGGCCGAGATGATCCGCGCCGCGCTGGTGCAGCCGAAAAAGCGCATCCGCACCCGCCCGACGCTGGCCTCGAAACGCCGTCGGCTCGATGCCAAAAGCCAGCGCGCCGGGGTGAAGGCGATGCGGGGCCGGGTGAGCGAAGACTGATCGCGGCATTCGCGCGGCTATCGGGCGAACCCGCCGTTCGGGCGCTTGTCTTCGGGTGTGAATTCTGAGACCGTCGCGGCGAAATCCGGACGAGGAAGACATGTCAGATATCCAGGCAATGATGGCACGGCGCGAGCGCCTGCTGGGACCGAACGTCACCGCATTCTATCAGGAGCCGGTGCATATCGTGAAGGGCGAGGGCGTCTGGCTGTGGGATGCCGACGGGCGGCAATATCTCGATTGCTACAACAATGTGCCGCATGTCGGCCATTGCCATCCGAAGGTGGTGGCGGCGATTGCCAAACAGGCGGCGACGCTGAATACCCATACCCGCTATCTGCACGAGGGCATTCTGGATTATGTCGAGGCGCTGACGGCGAAATTCGATGCCAGCCTGACCTCGGCGATCATGGTCTGTTCGGGCTCCGAGGCGAACGATATCGCGCTGCGCATGGCCCAGGC
Organism: Paracoccaceae bacterium; assembly: GCA_019911965.1. Taxonomy (GTDB): domain Bacteria; phylum Pseudomonadota; class Alphaproteobacteria; order Rhodobacterales; family Rhodobacteraceae; genus UBA5972. The sequence goes on from JAIOJF010000028.1 coordinate 53,238, forward strand.
GGCCACCGGCAAGACCGGCATTATCGCCACCGACATGACCTATCACGGCAATACCGCGCTGGTCAGTCAGCTCAGCACCCGCAAGCCGCCAATCGGTGGCTTTGCCCCGAACCTGCGGCATGTCACCGCCCCGGATTCGCTACGCCCCGAAGGTGGCCAGCCGGGCCAGCCCTTTGCCGATGCCTTCGCGGCCGGGGTCGAGGCGGCGATTGCCTCGCTGGATGAGGCCGGGTTCGGCACTGCCTGCCTGATCATCTGCCCGTTCTTCGCCAATGAAGGTTTCCCCGATCTGCCGAAAGGTTTCCTTGACAAGGCCATCGCGGCGGTGCGCCGGGCCGGGGGGGTCATCGTCGCCGACGAGGTGCAGCCGGGCTTCGGCCGCCTTGGCAGCCATTGGTGGGGCCATGAACGCGCCGGGTTCAGCCCCGAAATCGTGACCATCGGCAAACCGATGGGCAATGGCCATCCGGTCGCCGCCGTGGTCGCCGGGCAGGACACTCTGGCGGCGTTCCGCAATGCGTTCGGCTATTTCAACACCTTCGGCGGCAACCCGGTTTCCTGCGCTGCCGCGATGGCGGTGCTGGAGATCATCGAGGAAGAAGGGCTGGTGGAAAACGCCCGCATAGTCGGTGAATATGCGCTGGCCGGGTTGCGGGAACTGGCCAGGGCACATCCGGTGATCGGCGATGTGCGTGGCTCCGGCCTGTTCTTCGGGGCCGAGATGGTGCTGGATTCCGACATGACGCCAGCGGGCGATTACACCGGGCGGCTGGTCGAGGGGATGAAGGCGCGCGGCATCCTGCTGAACCGTCTGGGCAAGGATTACGCCACCCTGAAAATCCGCCCGCCGATGGTGTTCAGCCGCGACAATGCCGATCAGTTGATCGACACGCTGGGCAAGGTCCTGGCCGAAACCCCGGTCGCCCCGTGAGCGAGGCCGAAGCAGGAACCGCGCTGGCGCATTGGGACAATGACGGCAGCGCCCCCGCCCTGATTTCACACCGCGAGAACGCGGTGTACGAGGTGCGGCTGGCGGATGGTCGGCGTGCCGCCCTCAGGCTGCATCGCCCCGGCTACAATTCCACGCCCGAGATTGCCTCGGAATTGTGGTGGATGCAGGCGCTGGCGGCGCGCGGTTTCCCGGTGCCTTCGCCGGTTGCGGCGCGGTCGGGCGATCTGACGGTGCCGCTGGCGGGGGACCGGCTGGCCACCATGCTGGACTGGGCCTCGGGTGCGCCGCTCGGCAGCGGAGGCGAGCCGCTGGGCGGGACGCTGGCCGAGCAGGAGGCGCTCTACCGGCAGGTCGGCGCGTTGCTGGCACGGTTTCACGATGAATGCGATGCGCTGGTCCTGCCCGCCGACTTCACCCGCCGCGACTGGAATATCGACGGATTCCTTGGCGAGGAACCGCTCTGGGGGCGGTTCTGGGACAATCCGGCGCTGTCGGCCAGCGACCGCGCGGTGGTGTTGCAGGCGCGTGCCAGGGCGCGGGCGGATCTGGCGGCCTATCTGGACCGTGGCGCGGATTGTGGGCTGATCCATGCCGATGGCTTGCGCGAGAACATTTTCCGCGATGGCGACACCCTGACGCTGATTGATTTCGACGATGCCGGTTTCGGCTTTCGTCTGTATGATCTGGCCACCGCCGTGTCGCAGGCGATTGACGATACGTCCTACCCTTCGCTGACAGCGGCGGTGCTTCAGGGCTATGCAAGTGCTCGCCCGCTGGACAGGCAGGCCGCCGCGCTGATGCCCCTGTTTGCGATGCTGAGATGCTTTGCCTCGCTCGGCTGGGTGATGCCGCGCCTGGCCCCGGATCATCCGCAATGGGCACGATCCGCCGAACGGGCGGTGCGTACCGCGCGGGCCTATTCCGGTGCCTGACCGCCTTCGATTTCCGCCCGCAGCCGCGCCATCAGCCGGTGCAGGCCGGATTGCTGGCTTTCCGCCAGCAGCCTTCCATCCTCGCCAAACGCCGCGGCGGCATCCGGCACGACAAAGGCCGCGCCCTGCAGCAGGTTGGTGTTGAAGCTGGCCAGCGCGTGGCGCAGGGTGAACTGCGCCACCTCGCCGCCTGATCGCCCGGCGGCCGAGACAATCGCCACCGGCTTGCCGATCAGGGGCTGCGGCTTGTCGCGGCTGATCCAGTCCAGCGCATTCTTCAGCACGCCGGGGATCATCTTGTTGTATTCCGGGGTGGCGATGACGATGGCATCGGCGGCGCGGATCTGCGCGTTCAGGATGCGCACCTTGTCCGGCAGGCCATGCGCATCCTCGACATCGCCATCGTAAAGCGGCAGGCGCAGATCAGCGATATCCACCGTGCAATCACCGAACAGGCGGATCGCCTCGTGCAGCAGGGCGGTATTGCGCGAGGCCTTGCGCAGGCTGCCGGAGATGGCAAGCAATCGGGGCATGGTGGCATCCTTGTTGGGTCAAGGGCTGATAGCGCATCATCGCCGCCGACCGCAACCGTCAGGTACCGCCCCGCCGCCGTGCCAGTTTTGCCACCAGGTTATCGCCCACGCCGGGGCGCGAGAACGGGCAGACCGTCACGCAGATGCCGCATCCGGCGGTTTCGTTGAAGAACGGCAGGCATTTGTCGAAATTGACATACCATTTCTCGACCCCGCGCACGATCTGGCGTTCCGGCATGATCGCATCCGGCGGGCAGGCGTTGGAACAGACCTGACAGGCGGCGCAGAAATCCGCGGCGCCGAAATCGTCCGGGCTGTCGCATTCCAGCGGCAGGCTGGTCAGCACCGCCGCCAGCCGGAAGCACGAGCCGAACTTGCGGTGGATGATCGAGCCATGCTTGCCCAACTCGCCCATACCGGCGGCCAAGGCGGCGGGGATCACCGTCATCGGGCCGGCCAGCGGGCCGAATTCCGGCTCCGCCGCATGGCCCTGTTCCAGCAGAAATCCGGCCAGGTTCTTGGAGACCTGCATCCCCCTGGTGTACTTGTTCACCACCTCGACACCGGCCGAGATTTCCGGCGCGGCTTTCATGTTCTGGTAATCCATCGCAATCGCCAGCACGATGATATGGCTGAACGGTGCGCTGTAGCCTTCGTAAAACCAGTTCGGATCCAGCCGGGTGATGCCGACATCGCTGGCCCCGAATGCAAACGCTTTCTCGCGGATCAGGGCGGTCCAATCGGTGGCGCTGCGACTGGTGGCCTTGGCGGCCTGTTCGGGCAGCGGAATGGCCGTCAGCCGGGCGCGTTCGCGGCGGCTTTCGTCAAGGCTCGGATCGGCGTTCTTCTGGTAGAACCACTTCTGCACCTGACCGAAGGTGATCTGGTCCGGATCGTGCCAGTAGACATGGCGCGGGCGGCGGAACCCGGCCTCGTTCAGGCCGTTGATCTGGTTGCCCGACGCATCCGGCCAGAGCGCCATCTGTTCGGGATCAGGGGTGAAGGTTCGGTCGCGCATGATGGCGATCATACGCGATTCGGGTTCGTTGAGAAGGGGGTCTCAGCTACGTTGCGCGATGCGGTCGGGCATGGCGTTTGTCAGTTCGCAACATCCGGCGGCGCGGCGGGGGTGCGAATGCCCGAACGGCGCATCCGTTCCAGTTCGGAATAACGATCCAGCGTCTGCGGTTCGTAAGCGCCGAAATAGACCGTCACACCGAAAATCCGCTCCAGCAGCCGGCCACGGTTGCGCTTGCGGAACTCGATATCCTCTTCCGCCAGAACGGTGCGGATATCCGACGACACGCCATAGCGCGAAGCCGCCGCGACGATACCCTGATCGCCCCGGTCAATGCCCGTGCGGTTCAGCCGCTTCGGGTTGCCGCCCATCGCGGCCACGGCATCCGCCTGCGGCGTCGGATCGGTCAGGTTGCTGCCGCCCGGCGTGGGTTCGGGCAGGGCGGTGTAATCCGACGGCGCTTCCAGGGGTTTGGTCGGCAGGATGGCAAATTCATCCGGACCCGAGCCCGAGCGCAGGTTCATCATGCCGCCAAGCTTGCCTTCGCCGCGCGAACAGCCCGTGACCGCCAGTGCGGAAACCAGCGTGACAAGCAGCGTTATCTTCACCTTGGCCATCTCATCCTCCAAGACCCCTGATGCGGGGTTTAGCGGGTTTTTTGCGGCGCGTCACGCCCTCGCGTCGTCTTTTCCTGCGAACAGGATCAGCCCGGCAGCACCGGCGAAAATCGCCGCGTCGGCAACATTAAAAGCATATGGATTGGCGATCCCGCAACAGGACATGTTCAGAAAATCCGCAACCGCGCCATAAACGACCCGGTCCAGAGCGTTTCCCAAAGCCCCGCCGACCACCAGACCGGCGGAAACCTGCGCAAGCGGGCGTTTGAAGCTGCGCGACCAGTGGATGATCCAGCCCGAGATCGCCAGCGCCAGCGCGATCAGCACCCAGCGCATCGCCTGGGCATCATTGGCGAACAAGCCGAAATTCACCCCCTGGTTCCAGGCCATGCGGAAGGTGATGAAGGGCGGCCAGACTTCGATCTGGCCGAGATTGCGCAGATCCATCGCCCGCACGATGGCCCATTTCGACACCTGATCGAGGATCAGGATCAGCAGGGTTGTGGCCAGGACACGGATCATCGCAGCGCTCTCAATGCCGGAAATGCCGCATGCCGGTGAACACCATTGCAAGCCCGGCCTCGTCCGCCGCCGCGATCACCTCGTCGTCGCGCATCGACCCGCCGGGCTGGATCACGCAAGTGGCCCCCGCCGCCGCCGCCTCAAGCAGGCCATCGGCAAACGGGAAGAACGCATCAGATGCCACCGCCGACCCGATGGTCAAGGGTTGCGGCAGGCCCAGGGCTTCGGCCATGCGTTCGGCCTTTTTCGCCGCGATCAGGGCGCTGTCCAGGCGGCTCATCTGCCCGGCGCCAACACCCACCGTCGCGCCGTCCTTCACATAGACGATGGCGTTCGATTTCACATGCTTGGCCACGCGCCAGGCAAACATCAGATCCGCCATCTGTGCCGGTGTCGGGGCCTTCTTCGTCACCACCTGCAAATCCGCCGCCGCGACATGGCCATTGTCGCGGGTTTGCGTCAGGAAACCACCCGCCACCTGCCGGAAGGTCAGGCCGGGCGCGCCGGGATCGGGCAGGCCGCCGGTGGTCAGCAGGCGCAGGTTCTTTTTAGCGGCGAACACCTCGCGGGCCGCGTCCGATGCAGACGGCGCGATCACCACTTCGGTGAAAATCCCCACGATTTCCTCTGCCGTCGCCGCGTCCAGCTCGCCGTTCAGCGCCACGATGCCGCCGAATGCGCTGGTGCGGTCGCAGTCAAACGCCGCGCGATAGGCGTCCAGCAATGTGGCCCCGCGCGCCACGCCGCAGGGGTTGGCGTGTTTGATGATCGCCACGGCAGGGCCATCGGCGGGATCGAATTCGGCCACCAGCTCGAACGCCGCATCGGTATCGTTGATGTTGTTGTAGCTGAGCGCCTTGCCCTGATGCTGCAAGGCCGTCGCAACGCCGGGCCGGTTGGAGCCGTCCTTGTAAAACGCCGCCGCCTGATGCGGGTTTTCGCCGTAGCGCAGCGTTTCGGCGAGGGTTCCGGCAAAGGCGCGGCGTCGCGGCGCGGCCAGATCCAGCGCGCCCGCCAGCCAGTTTGAGACCGCCGCATCATAGGCCGCGGTGCGCGCATAGGCAGTCTGCGCCAGCTTGCGGCGGAATTTTGCACAAGTGCCGCCCTCATGCTGATCCATGTCGCCCAGCAGGCGGTCGTAATCGGCCACATCCACCACCACGGTAACGAAGGCGTGGTTCTTGGCGGCGGCGCGGATCATCGCCGGGCCGCCAATGTCGATGTTTTCGACGCAGGTGTCATAATCGGCACCCTTGGCCACGGTTTCCTCGAACGGGTAGAGGTTGACCACCAGCAGATCAATCGCGCCGATACCATGCGCATCCATCGCCGCCAGATGTTCGGGATTGTCGCGCAGCGCCAGCAATCCGCCATGCACCATCGGATGCAGGGTTTTCACGCGGCCATCCATCATCTCGGGAAATTCCGTCACCTCGGACACATCGCGCACCGGCAATCCGGCGGCGCGGATCGCGGCAGCGGTGCCGCCGGTGGACAACAGCTCGACCTTGCGTTCGACCAGCGCGCGGGCCAGATCAATCAGGCCGGTCTTGTCGGATACGGACAGAAGGGCGCGGCGCACAGGCGTCGGTTTGCTCGGCATTTTCAGGGAACCTTATTTTGGGGTCGCGCCACGGGTGCGGGGCGCAGTCAGAGCGATCGGTCGGGCGGGTCGGCATCGTTGGCAAGCGACAGCGACCAATTTGCCTGGCTGGAATAATCCAGAACCGTGTCGGTTAAAACGATCTGTTTTGTCGCGCGGGGTTTCAGCCGTGACTGATCCAGATAGATGCTGGATTCCAGCGCCATATCCGCCGACCCTTCCGAGCGGAAAATCCAGGTCTCGCCGGTTGGCAGCGCCAGCGAGATCGCCCGCCCGCCGAGATCGATCTTCGCCACCACCTCGGGATGCAGATGGAAGCGGATGGCGAATTGCACACCGGACAGGCGGGTCTGGTTCATCACCTCCTCGAACCGGATGCGGTTGCTTTCCGACAAGGCGCCAAGCGTGTCCTGCCCGCTCAGAAGCCGCCCGCCGCTGCCCAGTTCCAGGCGGCGCACATGGATCAGGCCATGCGTCGGCGAATAGCCGTCATGCGTGGCTAGAAGGGTCTGGCCGTGCAGGCTGGTTGAACGCTGCGCCTCCACCTTGGTGGGGATTTCCGTCAGCCATTCGCTGCGGCCCGCGTCACTTTTAGGCGCGAACCGCGAGGATGAATAGCGATCCACCGCCAGCGTGGAATGCGACGGCGTGGTACGTGCCGCCCGCCGCCATTCGCCGCCGAACCAGACACCCGATCCGCAATTGACAACCAGCGGATGCCGCCCCGAAATCAGCTCGAACGCCAGCGTCGAGGCATGGGCATTGCCCGAGGCCAAACCGCTGGCCGGTGCCGCCGCATCGACGATCACCGAGCTTCGCCCCGAGGCGAGGCGAGCATAGCCCATCGCCAGCCCGTCCAGCGGACTGGCGCGAACGCCTGAAGCCGCCAGCGCCTGATCCAACTGCCCCTCGCGGCCCGGCCCGCCACCGTGGAACCGCGCCAGCGTGCCATCGCTGTGGCGCAAGGCCCGCAGGGTCGGGGCGATCCGCGCGATCGCCAGCAGATGCGCAGGCTGCGGCATATGCCCGGCCTCGCTCAACGCCGAGGCGGCCCAGGTCAAAAGGTCGAAGGTTTCCAACAAGGCCTCGGGATTGCGCGACGGGATGCCGCCATCGGGCGCGATGCCAATGGCACATTCCTCGGCAATGGCATGTGCTGCGGGCAGGACCAGATCATCCGCGCCTTCCAGCGCCAGCCCGGCATAGATCAGGCCGGTCAGTGCCTCCAGCCGGGGCTGGCCCGCCGGAGCCGCCTGCCAGCGCCGTTTCAGGAATTGCGTCTGGCGTGCCAGGTTGCGGAAATAGCGGTCCGATTGCGCTTTCTCCATGCCCTTCAGCAGAAACACCGCATGGTTGATCCAGCGGATCAGCCGCCGCCCGGTCAGCGCCGGGTCCCAGCCGGGGCCATGCCCGCGCCCGAAAAGATCGATCCATTCCAGCAGCCAGGCCTGCGCCTGTAACCGCGCCCCCCGATCCCCCAGCGCGGCCAGATCGTCCAGCCAGGTGAAGCTCTGCAGCTCGGCCTCGAAGGCGGCATCGGGATTGGCCAGCGACCAGATGGATTGATCGGGTGCCTCGATCAGTTGCCCGGCAAAGCGGAAGTTCCCGGCGCGAAGCTGGCGGCCACGGGCATACGAGCCGATGGTTTTCGGCTCCGGCATCGAAACGAACGCCGTGACGGGCGAGGCGAACCCCGCCAGCCGGGCGTGCAGCCGGTTCATCCACCGGCCCCGCACCTGATCCAACTGCGCCGCCAGCGCGCCGCCGGCAAGGGACTTGTCGCTCATCTCGGTGTTGCCGGTCCTTCGGGTGTGGTGGTTGTTTCCAGCATAGTCAGCCGCCCCGGCGCTGTCACCCGGTCATTGCCTGCAATCATGCCGCCCCGCGCTGCAACAGCGCCATGTAAAAGCCATCCATGCCGCCCCGGTCGGCCCAGTAATCCGGGCGCAGGCGCAGACCGCCTTCCGCTGTCAGCCAGCCCGGTTCAACCCCCAGGGCGGCCAGATCCGGCGGCATGACGGTCAGGCCGGGATGGCGTTTCAGGGCGTCGGCAATCTGCACCTCGCCTTCGCGCGGCAGCAGCGAACAGGTGCAATAGACCAGCCGCCCCCCCGGTTTCAGCATCGCCAAAGCGGCGTCGATCATGTCGGCCTGCACCTGGAACAGGCCCGACATATCGGCCCCGGCGCGGGCGAAGGGCAGGTCGGGATGGCGGCGGATGGTGCCGGTGGCCGAACAGGGCGCATCCAGCAGAACCGCATCGAACGGCGCATCGGGGGTCCAACTCAGCACATCGGCGGTGACAACATTCGCGCTCAGGCCAGTACGCTGCAGGTTCTCGGACAGCCGGTCCAGCCGCTCGGATGACAGATCGAGCGCCGTCACCGCCGCCCCGGCAGCGGCCAGTTGCAGCGTCTTGCCGCCAGGTGCCGCGCAAAGATCGAGCACCCTTGCCCCGGCAATATCGCCCAGCAGCCGCGCCGGCAGCGCCGCTGCGGCATCCTGCACCCACCAATCGCCGGTCTCGAATCCCGGTAGTGCGGTCAGTTGCGGACGCCCCTTAAGCCGCAGCGATCCGGTGGGCAGGATATCCGCCTCCAGACGCGCCGCCCAGTCCGCCGCCTCAGCCGGAGCCTTCAGCGTCAGATCGAACGCCGCCCCGCGCCCATGCGCCACTTCGATGGCACCAACCACCTGCCTGCCGAAATTCTTCGCCACCGGCTTGGCCAGCCATGATGGCAGCGCCTGCGGCGGCTGTGCCTTCCAGATCGCGGCACCACCTTCGGCAATCCGTCGGCCCACCGCATTGGTCAGCCCGGCCAGATTGCCCGCCTTGGCCGAGCCGCGCACGATGGCCACCGCCGCATTGACCGCCCCATGCGCCGCAACCCCCTCGGCCAGCATCTCGAACGCCGCCAGCCGCAAGGCGTTCCTCACCTTCAGGGGCGTCGGGCGGTCCAGAAAGGCGTCCAGCACCGCATCCAGCGCTGCCAGATGCCGCAATACGCCGGTGGCCAGGGCCTGCGCGCGCGCCCGCTCCGGCCCTGACAGCCGGGCAATCGGCCCGTCATCGGCACCCAGCAGGTCCGACATCAGCCGCTTGTCGAACAAGACCCCGTGCAGGATCTGCGTCGCGGCCAGCCGTGCATCAATTCCCAAGGCAGACATATGGGCATCCCTGTTGGCGTTTCCTGTCGCGGCCCTATATCATGCCCCGACCCACCGCAAGAAGGCCGCGCCACATGCCCGATCCCGAACAAGACCTGCCGCCCGAAGCAAGGCGTGCCCTGGCCGAGGCCGAAGCCCGCCGCAAGGCCGCCCGGCCCGAGGCCCGCCCAACCGAGCTTGGTGGCCGCGACGGCCCCGAACCCACCCGTTTTGGCGATTGGGAAAAGAAGGGCATCATTTCGGATTTCTGAGGGCAGCCCCAATTCGGGTTTGTTCTGGAAATACTCCCGGGGGTCCGGGGGCAGCACCCCCGGCCCGGCCCAACGCTTTTTGATCGAAGATCGAACAAGCGGCGGGAGAACCCCCGTGATCACCTATAGCCCCAGCACGTCCAGCATATTGTATTCGCCCGGCTTTTGATCCTGCCCCCAGAGGGCGGCTTTCAGTGCGCCCCGGGCAAAGATCGCGCGATCACTGGCCAGGTGGCGCAGCACGATGCGCTCGCCATCGGCGGCGAAGATCACGTCATGCTCGCCCACCACATCGCCGCCCCGGATCGCGGAAAATCCGATATGGCCGCGCTGGCGCGCCCCGGTCATGCCATCGCGCCCGCGATCCGAAACCTCGCGCAAATCCACCCCGCGCCCTTCGGCGGCGGCTTCGCCCAGCATCAGCGCTGTGCCGGATGGTGCGTCGACCTTGCGGCGGTGATGCGCCTCGACCACCTCGATATCGAAATCCTCGTCCAGCGCGGCGGCAACCTTTTTCGTCAGTTGCACCAGCAGGTTGACCCCAAGGCTCATGTTGCCGGCGCGGATGATTACCGCGTGTCGGGCGGCGGCGCGGAACTTCGCCAGGTCATCCTCCGATAGCCCGGTCGTGCCGATCACATGCACCAGCCGCGCCTGTGCCGCCAGCGCCGCATGCGCCACACTTGCCGCCGGTGCGGTGAAATCCAGCACCGCCTGCGAGCGCGCGAACACCTCCAGCGGATCGTCCGACACGATCACCCCGTTCGCCGCCCCGCCCATCGCGGTGCCAAGGTCCTGCCCGATCCAAGGATGCCCGGGCCGTTCCGTCACCCCCGACAGCACGGCGCGGTCGCTGGCCTGAATGGTGGCGATCAGCATCCGGCCCATCTGCCCCGACGCGCCCACAACCGCAATTCCCGGCAATCCGCTCATGTTCCAATCCCCCGATCAACCGATCAACGGGCAGAGCATTGGCAGACCGGTGGGCCGGTTGCAACAGGCGGTATTCTCGCATAGATCAGGCGAAAAGGACCCGATCGCATGGCCAACCGCCGATTTTCCACACCTTCCGGCCCCTCGCAGCGGCAATTGCGCGTGGGCGAACTGATCCGCCGCACCCTGTCCGAGGTGCTGGCGCGCGGCGATCTTTACGATGCCGATATCGCGCATATGTCGATCACCGTCGGCGAGGTGCGCACCACCCCGGACCTGAAATCCGCCACCGTGCATGTGATGCCGCTGGGTGGGCAGGGGGCCGATATCGCCATCAAGGCGCTGAACCGGCACAAGGGCGCGCTGCGCAGGTACCTGAACAAGAACGTGCAGTTGAAATATTCGCCGGAACTGACATTCGTGGCCGACACCACGTTCGATCAGATGGACGAAACCCGCCGCCTGCTGTCGCTGGAGGCGGTGCAACGCGATCTGGCCGCGCCGGACAAGCCGGACGAGGGTGATGACGACTAAGCCGTTCGACTGGTATGACGGTGCGTTGCTGGAAACCCCCGGTCCGGGGCGTGTCCTGCTGACGACGAGGCGATATCCGCTGTTCTACCTGCAAATCCTGAAATGCGGCTGCACCTTCATGCGCAACCTGATCTGGTATCTGGATCACGACGCGCTGCATCCGGCGGGCAACCGGATCCATGCCCATGATGACGAGTTTCTGAAGGCCGCCCTGATCCCGGCGCCCATGCTGCAACGCCCGCCCGGGCTGTTTTCCATCGTCCGCGATCCGCTGGACCGGTTCCTGTCGCTTTACTGGGACAAGCTGGCCAATCCTGACAACGACCGCGATGCCGGTATGCGGGCGCGGGTGACCTCGGCTTCCGGCATGGTGCAGGCCGAGGATATCGCCGGCCACCGCGCGAATTGCCTGAAGGCGCTGGACTGGATCGGCCGCAACCTTGACACCAGGACCGAGGGCAAGCCCAACCCGCATTGGCAGCGCCAGTCGGTGCGCCTGAAACAGGTGCAGGCGCTGGCTCCGAAACTGCTGACGCTGGACGGGCTGTCGTGGCAATTGCCGGCGCATCTGGCCCCGGTCATTCCCGATATCGCCGACAAGATGGCCGCCGTGCGGGTGCGCAACCGTTCGGTGCGCCCGTTCACGCGCGACCAGATCGTCACCCCGGCGATCGAGGCGGCGGCGGAACGTGTCTACGCGCTGGATTATGCAACCTACCGGCAGGCCCGGGATGATTGGGGCCCTGGCCCGACCAAAACCCCGCAACAGGGATAAGCCGATGGCAAGAAAGAAGAAAGGCCGGGATATCTCCGGCTGGCTGGTGGTGGACAAACCGGCGGGGATCAGCTCTGCCGCCGTCGTGAACAAGGCGAAATGGGCCTTCGATGCGAACAAGGCGGGCCATGCCGGAACGCTCGATCCCGATGCGACCGGGGTGCTGGCCATCGCCTTTGGCGAGGCCACCAAGACCGTGCCCTATATCACCGACGCGCTGAAGGCGTACCGCTTCACCATCCGGCTGGGACAGGCGACCAATACCGATGACGGCGAGGGCGAGGTGATCGCCGAAAGCGATCTGCGCCCGGATGACGACGCGATCCGCGCCGCGCTGCCCGGCTTTGTCGGCGATATCATGCAGGTGCCGCCGAAATTCTCGGCCGTCAAGATCGACGGCGAGCGCGCCTACAAGCTGGCCCGCGCCGGCGACGATCCGGCGATCGAGGCGCGGCCGCTTTATGTCGATGCGCTGGATTTCATCGAACGCCCCGACGCCGATCACGTGGTGCTGGAACTGGTCTGCGGCAAGGGCGGTTATGTGCGTTCGATTGCCCGCGATCTGGGGCGGTTGCTGGGCTGCCAGGGGCATGTCGCGGACCTCAGGCGCATCTGGTCCGGCCCGTTCGAGGCCGAGGACGGCATCAGCTTCGATCTGCTGGACCAGTTGGCGAAGTCGACCGATCTGGATCAATACCTGCTGCCGCTGGAAACCGGGCTGGCCGACCTGCCGGAACTGCGCTGCACGGTGGAGGCCGCCAGCAAGATGCGCAACGGCAATCCCGGCATGGTGCTGAATGCCGGTGGCGTTGAATATGGCGATGAGGCCTGGGCCTCGCTGAACGGGCAGGCGGTGGCCATCGGCATCTATCGCAGCGGCGAATTGCATCCCGGGCGGGTTTTCGTGGGGTAAGCCCGGCGACGGATCAATACCGCTCGGAAAGCCTGGCACCGGCAGGAAATGACGACAGGCAGGGCCGCATCCCGCATCCAAGCCAGATCGCCCGATTGCATTCCCGCGCCCGGCACGGCACAAACCACGCGATGATTACCCGCACCCACCAGAAGGGCGATGCCCATTCCGTCGCCATCTATTCCGATTGCGAACGCTATCGCTATGCGCTAACGCGGGTCTGGCAACCGGGTGGCGGCAGGGTGCTGTTCGTGATGCTGAACCCCTCGACCGCCACCGAGATGCAGAACGACCCGACGGTCGAGCGTTGCGAGCGCCGGGCGCGGGCGCTGGGCTACGGGGCGTTTCAGGTCTGCAACATATTCGCCTGGCGCGCGACCGATCCGCGCGACATGCGCGCCGCCGATGATCCGGTCGGCCCCGGCAACGATGCGGCGATCCGCGCGGCCGCCGCCTGGGCGGACGATATCGTCTGCGCCTGGGGCACACATGGCGCGCATCTGGATCGCGGCCCGGCGGTCGAGCGTCTGTTGCGCGGCACCGGGTTGCAATTGCGCCATCTCGGCCTGTCGCAGGCGGGGCATCCCAGGCATCCCCTCTACATCGCCTATGCGGTACAGCCGGTGGATTGGCCGGGCTGAAACGTCTCAGCCCGGTTCAGGCTCAGACCGCGTTGGCGAACGAGTTGATCACGATGTCGCCCGGTGCCAGACCGGCAGCGCCGATCACATTGGCCACCAGCACTCCATCCACCCGCACCTGTGCATCACCGGCCACATCGGTCACCGTGACCACCGGCGCGATGGGATAATCGGCGGCCTTGCAGGACAGCACGATCACGTCGTCGGCGGCATTATAGTCCTGGATCACCGCAACGCCGGTCTGATCCAGCGATTGCATCAGGTCGAACCTGTCATTTCCGGCACCGCCATTCGCGGTGTCGTGGCGATCGAAGATCAGGTGATCGTCACCATCGCCGCCATTCAGCGTGTCGTCGTTGCGATCCACCCAGTCGTTGAAGTTGTAAGCGGTTGTCGCGCCTGTCAGCACCGTGTTCAGCCGGTCCGAGCCGCCCGCGATCAGCGTATCGTCGCCGTCGCCACCATTCAGCACGTCATCCCCGGCATTGCCCACCAGCACATCGTTGCCGCCACCGCCGTTCAGGATGTCACCGCTATCAATTACGGCATTGTGGTTGCCGACATCGCCGCCGATCAGCAGGTCATTGCCCAGCAGGCCGTTCAGCTCGTCCTCACCGTCGCCGCCGATCAAGAGGTCGCCCCGGTCGCCGCCGGTCAGAATATCGTCGCCAAAGCCGCCGTCGCCCACCATCGAGCCGTTGGTATCGACGAACAGCCGGTCATCGCCCGCGCCGCCGGACAACAGGTTGACGCCGGAACCGCCGCTCAGAACGTCGTTGCCTTCATTGCCGTTCATGATGTCATCGCCGCCCGCGCCGCCCAGCACATCGTCGCCCAAGCCGCCGCTGATCGAATCGTCGCCGCGCATGCCCCAAAGCCGGTCATTGCCCGCGCCGCCCTGGATCGTGTCATCGCCATCGCCGCCGGCAATGATGTCATCGCCTGTGCCGCCCTGCAGATCGTCGTCGCCCTGAAGGCCGTAGATCAGGTCGTTGCCGCCGAAACCCTGCAACAGGTCCGGGCCGGGCGTACCGGTCAGCGTTTCGTCGCCTGAAGCGGTCGAATCGTCATCATCGTCACGGAAGTGATCCCAGATGGCATCGAAGATAAGCCCGGTCACCAACACACCGGCAAAAAACAACAGTTCCACTATACTATCCTTTCAGGATGGAGGCCGGGACGGTCAGACCGCGACCAGCACGATGCTTGCAGGGTTCAGCCCCTGCGCACCGGCGACCTCGGCCACCACCACTCCGTTCAGCGCGATGGACGCACCGGTGCCATCGGCGAAATCGGTGACGGTGATGTCGGGGCGGCCGAGCGCGCGGGTATATTCCAGTTCCAGCGTATCGGTCGCGGGATCGAACCCGGTGATCCGGTCGCCGCGCTGGTAATCCTGGCTTTCGTCGTTGTCGCCGACGGTGTCATCATCGGCGTGCAGCAGGTTGTCGGCCATGCTGGCATCGCCGGATTGTGCCCAGCCTTCGCTTTGATACAGGAATTCCTCGTCCGGGATGTATTCTGCCGGTACAGCCGTACTGCCTGCGCCGAACCCGGCCAGTGAAAAGAGCGACAGCATTGTCAGGTCCCTCCCGCCTGCCATTCGGCAAGCCACGAGGCCCCGCTTGATTCTCCTGCACTTCGTCCGGCGCAGCCCCCGCTGAAACCGGTCAATGAGAATCCCCAGATGGCGGCAGATTACGCCCAGGCGGGGGTGCGTACCAGCACTTTGTTAATAACTTGTTGTAATTGCGGCAATTTTATCTCCGATTGAACGGGGATTTCGGGTTAGTCCGGGGGTATCGGGCGGGACTGTTTCAGAAAACGGAACAGTCATCCGTCGCCACAAGGCCCGAAGAGCGATTCGTGCCGGCAATGCCTGCGTCGCGTGCCCTATTGCCGCCGCCCGAAGATCGCCCCCAGCACCTCGTCCAGAATGCTTTGCGCCGGGTCCATCTGCGGCGGCGGATTCGGTGCCGCCGCACCCGGGGTGCCGGGCGGAGGCGGGCCTTCCTCGGCCGGGTCGATCATCGGCAAGGGCCGGGGTGGCACGCCGTCATTCACCCGGAGCATGGTTTCCCTCCAGATTTCCGCCGGCAGGCCGCCGCCGGTCACGCCGGACAGCTTGGAATTGTCGTCATAGCCCATCCACACGCCGGTGACATAATCGGCGGTGAAGCCGATGAACCATGCGTCGCGGGCGCCCTGCGTCGTGCCGGTCTTGGCGGCTGCCGGGCGGTCCGGCAGTTTCGCGCGCCGCCCCGAGCCGTATTCGGTGACCTGGTTCATCATGTAGGTCAGCTGCCGCGCCGCGCGGGTGCTGATCACCCGCTCGCCCAGCCCGCCGGACTTGCCCATCAGGGGCGCATTGTCGCCCTGCAGGGACAGTTCCAGCAGGCCGTAGGGCCTGACGCTGGTGCCGCCGTTCAGGATACCGGCATAGGCCCCGGTCATTTCCAGCAAGGTCGCCTCGGAGGTGCCAAGCGCCAGTGCCGGGCCGATATCCAATTCGCTGTGGATGCCGAAATCGCGGGCGACCGTGCGCACCGCCTCGCGGCCCACGTCTTCGGAAATGCGTACCGCGGCGGTGTTGATGGATTTCGCCAGCGCCTCGGTCAGGGTGATCGTGCCGAGATAATCGCCGGTGTAATTCTTCGGAGACCACGGCCCCGAGCCGGGCACGTCAAGTGTCAAAGGCGCATCCTCGACCAGCGAATCAAAGCGATAGCCAAGGTCCAGTGCGGCGGCATAGACAAACGGCTTGAACGACGATCCGGTCTGCCTGAGGGCCTGGGTCGCGCGGTTGAACTGCCCGGCCACCTTGGATCGCCGCCCGCCGACCATCGCGCGCACCGCGCCATCCGCCGACATAACGATGATCGCCGCCTGCGCCTTGGAGCCTTCGCGGACCTGGGTTTCAAATACCTGTGCCAGCGCATCCTCGGCGGCTTTCTGGATACGGGCATCGAAGGTGGTGCGGATCAGCACATCCTCGGTGGTATTGCGGGTCAGGAAGGAGGGGCCTGTCTCCATCACCCAATCGGCATAATAGCCCCCTGCCACCGCCTCGGCGGCTTCGGACAATTCGGCGGGCGTCGCCAGTGCCGATTCGGCCTCGGCCTTGCTGAGGTAACCCTGTTCGCGCATCAGCCCGATGATCACCGCTGCCCGGTTCTGCGAGCGTTCCAGATCGCGGGTCGGCGCGTAATAGGATGGTGCCACCAGCAATCCCGCCAGCATCGCCGCTTCGGCGGGGGACACGGCGCTTGAGGATTTGCCGAAATAGCGCTGGCTGGCGGCCTCGAACCCCTGCGCCCCGGCCCCGAGGAACACCCGGTTCAGGTAGATCATCAGGATCTCGTCCTTGGTGTATTTCAGCTCCATCGCCAGCGAATAGGGCACTTCCTTCAGCTTGCGGGCAATCGAGGTCTGGCGGCAATCGGCCTCGAAATCGCGCTCGCTGATACCGGAATCGGGATCGTAATTGCGCCCGAGGCACAGGATCTTCGCCACCTGCTGGGTGATGGTCGAGCCGCCATGCCCCGATAACGGCCCGCGCCCCTCGGCCAGGTTGATGCGGATGGCGCTGGCGATGCCGCGCGGCGAGATGCCGAAATGCCGGTAGAAGCGCTTGTCCTCGGTCGCCACCACGGCGTTCTTCAGATAGGGCGATACGGTCGAGGCGCGGATCATGCCGCCGAACTGTTCGCCGCGCCAGGCGAAGACATTGCCGTCGCGGTCCAGCATGGTGACCGAACCGCGTACCCGCCCGTCCACCTGCGCCTCGGGGGCCGGTAATTGCAGGTAGAAATAGCCGGTCGATATGGCCAGCGCCAGGAACACCAGCCCCGCCGCCCGCCATGTCAGCCACCAGACCATGCGCCAGAGGCCAAGGACGATCCAGCCGAAGAACCGGGTGATGAAATTGCCGCCCTTGCGCCGCTTGCCGGCGGTTGCATTGCGTCGCGACCCGGTTTTTGCCGGTGCGGCGCTGCTGCGACGCGGCGCGACCAGTTTCGCCTTCTTTCGGCCATTCGTACTCATGCGCGCCTGCCCCTGACGGTTTTCGCGCCACCATACAGGGTTCCGCCGGAGATGTGGAGTGCAGGTATGTCTCCTCGCGCAATGATGAACTGCCTGTTTTTTCGCCATTGATGCCGAATTGTGCAAAAATTATGCGACATTGACGGATTCACCACGGTTTTTCGCACCGGATTCATTGCCACCGTGCGTTATCTGCCGGTTTTCTGACGCATCTTCGCGGCCCGAAACAAAGGAAATTCCCATGCCAAGATGTCTGAAAATTCCGGCCATCGCCATTCTGCCGGCCATGCTGGCCCTGCCCGCCGCCGCCGAAAGCGCGACAATGAACAAGGGCGATGTCGCCTGGATGCTGGTCTCGACCCTGCTGGTGCTGTTCATGATCCTGCCCGGCCTGGCGCTGTTCTACGGCGGGCTTGTACGCTCCAAGAACATGCTGTCGGTACTTATGCAATGCACCATGATCACCGCGATGGTGATGGTGATCTGGGTGGTCTACGGCTACTCGATGGCGTTTGGCGGCGGCACCAGCCCATTTTGGGGCGGCTTCGGCAAGCTGTTCCTGTCCGGTGTCACGCCCGATTCGATGGCCGCCACCTTCACCGAAGGCGTGGTGATCCCGGAATATCTGTTCATCGCCTTCCAGATGACCTTTGCCGCCATCACCCCGGCGCTGATCGTCGGGGCCTTCGCAGAACGTATCAAGTTCTCGGCGCTGCTGGTCTTCGTGCTGTTCTGGGTCACGCTGGTCTACTTCCCGGTTGCCCATATGGTCTGGGACGGGGCCGGGCTGATCTTCAACCTCGGCGCACTGGATTTCGCCGGTGGCACGGTGGTGCATATCAATGCCGGGATCGCGGCGCTGGTCGGCGCGCTGGTGATCGGGCCGCGCATCGGCTTCGGGCGGGACATGATGGCCCCGCATTCGATGACGCTGACGCTGGTCGGGGCCGGTATCCTGTGGGTCGGCTGGTTCGGCTTCAATGCCGGGTCCAACCTGGAAGCGAATGGCGGCGCGGCGCTGGCGATGATCAACACCTTCACCGCCACCGCCGGCGCGATCCTGGCCTGGTCGCTGATCGAAGGGCTGGCACGCGGCAAGGCGTCGATGCTGGGCGCGGCCTCGGGCATGATTGCGGGGCTGGTTGCCGTCACCCCGGCGGCGGGATCGGTCGGACCGGTCGGTGCCATTGCGCTGGGCGCGATTGCCTCGGCCACCTGTTACCTGTTCGTTGCGGTGGTCAAGAACCGGTTCGGCTATGACGACAGCCTGGACGTGTTCGGCATCCACGGTATCGGCGGCATCATCGGCGCGGTCGGGACCGGCATCTTCACCGCGCCCGGGCTGGGCGGCACCGGCGATGCGGATTATTCCATTGCCGGCCAGACTTGGATCCAGATCGAGGCGGTGGCGATCACCATCATCTGGTGCGGTATCGTTTCCTACGCCTTGTACAAGCTGATCGACAAGACCATCGGCCTGCGTGTCGAAGCGGATGCCGAGCGCAAGGGCCTCGATATCGAATCCCACGGCGAAAGCGCCTACCACTTCTGATCGCAGGACATGCTGGCAGCCCCGGGCCATTGCGGCCCGGGGTTTTTCGTTTTCCGCCGCGTAACTGTCGGGGACATGCTAGCCTTCGGCGGGTGCCGGGCGGACAGTGCCGCCGGACAAGGGCAGGGAGGGCACGAAATGGCCGGCGCAGCACAGATGCAACAATCCAAGCGCAACATGGAGTATTGGCAGGAACGCGTCGACCTCGCCGCCGCCTTTCGCTGGACGGAACGGTTGAACCTGCACGAGGCGGTGGCCAACCATTTCAGCCTGGCCGTGAACGGCGACGGCACGACGTTCCTGATGAACCCCAACCAGATGCATTTCCGCCGCATCCGGGCCTCGGACCTGTTGCTGCTGGACGCCAATGATCCCGAAACGCTGGCCCGCCCGGACGCGCCGGATCCGACCGCCTGGGGGCTGCACGGATCGCTGCACCGCCTGTGTCCGCAGGCCCGCTGCGCGTTGCATGTGCATTCGATCCACGCCACCGTGCTGGCCTGCCTGAAGGACAGCCGCCTGCCGCCGATCGACCAGAACACCGCCACCTTCTTCAACCGCTACGTGATCGACGAGGATTTCGGCGGCCTGGCCTTCGAGGATGAGGGCAAACGCTGCGCGGCGCTGCTGAGCGATCCCAGAAAGAAGACGGTCATCATGGGCCATCACGGCGTGATGGTGCTGGGCGACAGCGTGGCCGAGGCGTTCAACCGCCTCTATTATTTCGAGCGCGCGGCGGAAACCTATATCCGCGCGTTGCAGACCGGGCGTGAATTGCGCGTGATGTCCGATGCGCTGGCGGAAAAGGTCGCGCAGGAGATCGAAACCTATCCCGGCCAGTCGGAACGCCACTTCGCCGAGATCAAGGCGATCCTCGATGACGAAGGCAGCACTTACGCAGATTGACTCCGGCCGAATTGCCGGGACATTTGCGCAGACACCCGCTTCGCGGCGAAACGAGGGAGCCCAAGATGCAGTTCGGCCTGACCGAAGAACAACAGATGATCGTCGATACCACCCGAAGCTTCGTCGAGAAGGAGTTGTATCCGCACGAGGCCGAGGTTGAACGCAGCGGCCATCTGGACATGGACCTTATCCGCGACTTGCAGGCCAAGGCGATGGCGGCGGGGCTATATGCCGCCAACATGCCGGAAGAGGTCGGCGGAGCGGGCCTCGATACCCTGTCCTGGCTGCTGTATGAAAAGGAACTTGGCCGCGCCAATTACGCGCTGCACTGGACCTGCGTGGCGCGGCCCTCGAACATCCTTCTGGCAGGCACCGAGGAACAGCGGCAGAAATACCTCTACCCCTGCATCAGGGGCGAGACCTGGGATTGCCTGGCGATGACCGAACCGGGTGCCGGTTCGGACCTGCGCGGCATGACGGCAAGTGCGCGCGAGGATGGCGGCGATTTCGTGCTGAACGGCACCAAGCATTTCATCTCCCATGCCGATATTGCCGGTTTCGCTATCGTCTTCATGGCCACCGGCGAGGAGGACACCCCGCGCGGCCCGAAAAAGCGCATCACCGCGTTTTTTGTCGACAAGGGCACCAAAGGGTTCACCGTCCGCGACGGCTACCGCAACGTCTCGCATCGCGGCTACACCAATGCGGTGCTGGAATTCGACGATTGCCGCCTGCCGAAATCGGCGGTGCTGGGCGAGCTCCACAAGGGTTTCGAGGTGGCCAATACATGGCTGGGGGCGACCCGGCTGCAGGTTGCGTCAACCTGCCTCGGGCGGGCGGATCGCGCGCTGGGCCATGCGGTATCCTACGCCGCCGAACGCAAGCAGTTCGGCCAGCAGATCGGCAAGTTTCAGGGCGTGTCGTTCAAGCTGGCGGATATGGCGATGGAGCTGAAGGCGGCGAACCTGCTGACCTGGGAGGCGGGGTGGAAATTCGAGGCCGGCAGCGTCACCGATGCAGACATGGCGATGGCCAAGCTGAAGGCGACCGAAGTGCTGGCGATGATTGCCGACGAGGCGATCCAGATTCACGGCGGCATGGGGTTGATGGATGAATTGCCGCTGGAACGGATCTGGCGCGATGCAAGGGTGGAGCGGATATGGGAAGGTACTTCGGAAATCCAGCGCCACATCATCAGCCGCGCACTTCTGCGTGCGGTCGGCGGATGACACGCGCGGTCAGGAGCAGCAGGCGAGGGGCCAGCCCCTCGCGCTCCCCGGAGTATTTTGACCAAAAAGAAGCCGATAAATTGAATAAAACTTTCGTCAACTCTGTTCTGGAAATACTCGCGCCGGAGGCCTTTGGCGGAAGGGCAAGGCGATGAGCCGCGATCTGGGGCGCCTCTTGCGCCCGAACTCCATCGCGGTGATCGGTGGCGGGGCCTGGTGCCGCCAGGTGATCGCGCAATGCCGCAAGATGGGCTTTCAGGGGCCGATCTGGCCGGTTCATCCGACCGCGTCCGAGGTGGCGGGCCTGCCGGCTTTTGCGAATCTCGCGGATTTACCGGGCCCGCCCGACGCCACGTTCATCGGTGTCAATCGCCATGCGACCATCGAGACTGTTCGCGTATTGGCAACAATGGGTGCTGGTGGCGCTGTTTGTTTCGCATCTGGCTTCCTGGAGGCGGAGGCCGAGGATGCACAGGGGCCGGAATTGCAGCGTCAATTGCTGGCGGCGGCGGGGGAAATGGCGATCCTGGGGCCGAATTGTTACGGCTTCATCAACTACCTGGACGGCGCATTGTTATGGCCGGACCAGCATGGCGGCGAACGCGTCGGGGCCGGGGTGGCGCTTGTGATGCAATCGTCGAACATCGCGATCAACCTGACCATGCAGATGCGCGGCTTGCCGCTGGCCTATATCGTGGCGGCGGGCAATCAGGCGCAGACCGGGATATCCGGGATTGGCATGGCGCTGCTGGACGATCCCCGAGTCACCGCCTTGGGGCTGCATATCGAGGGCTTCGGCGATGTTGCCGCGTTCGAGGCGCTGGCGCGTCATGCCGCCCGCCTGCACAAGCCGATCGTGGCCTTGAAGGTGGGCCGGTCGGAACAGGCGCGGGCGGCGACGATCTCGCATACCGCATCGCTGGCCGGTGGCGATGCCGGGGCGGCGGCGCTGCTGGCGCGGTTCGGGATTCCGCGGCTGGCCTCGTTGCCGGAGTTTCTGGAAACCCTGAAGCTCTTGCATGTGGCCGGGCCGCTGGCGTCGAACCGCATCGCCTCGATCTCGTGTTCGGGGGGCGAGGCGTCGCTGGCTGCCGATACCGCCGTGGGGCGCAATGTGGTGTTTCCGGCGCTGAATGCGGTGCAGAAGGCGGACCTGAGGGCGGCGCTCGGGCCGATGGTGGCGCTGGCCAACCCGCTGGATTACCACACCTATATCTGGCGCGACACGGGCGCGATGACCGATGCCTGGGCGGCGATGATGGACCCGTCGCTGGCGCTGACGCTTTTGGTCGTCGATTTCCCGCGTGCCGACCGCTGCGATCCGTCGGATTGGGATTGCACCATCGGGGCGGCCCTGGCGGCCAAGGCGCGGACCGGGGCGAATGTGGCGATGGTGGCCAGCCTGCCGGAACTGATGCCCGAAGCGGTGGCGGCGCGGCTGATTGCCGGTGGCGTGGTGCCGCTCTGCGGTCTGGCCGAGGCGATTGCGGCTGCCGAGGCTGCCGCCTTTGCCGGATCGGTGGAGCCGGACGATCTGCCGCCCTTGCTGGCGGCGGGCGGTGCACGGGTGGCCGGGGTGCTGGCTGAGGCCGATGCCAAGGCGCGGCTGGCGGCTTTTGGTGTGCGCGTGCCCAGATCCGCCCGCGCCGACAGCCCGGACGCGGCGGCGGCAGCGGCGGTCGGGATCGGCTTTCCGGTGGTGCTGAAAGGCGAGGGCATTGCCCACAAGACCGAGGCGGGGGCGGTGCGGCTGAACCTGCTGGATGCGGGCGCGGTGCGCGATGCTGCTGCCGCGATGCCTTGCGAGAGTTTCCTGATCGAGGAGATGGTCACCGGCATCGTCGCGGAACTGCTGGTCGGCGTGGTGCGTGATCCGGCGCATGGTTTCGTGCTGACGCTGGCGGCGGGGGGGGTGCTGACGGAATTGCTGCAGGACAGTGCCTCGCTGCTGGTCCCGGCGCGCGCCGTCGATATCGAGGCCGCGCTTGACCGCTTGAAGATCGCGCGATTGCTGGCGGGCTATCGTGGCCAGCCGGGCGCGGATCGCGCTGCCATTGTCAGTGCCGTGCTGGCGGTGCAGGATTACGTGATCGCGCATGCCCGAACGCTGGACGAGATCGAGATCAACCCGCTGCTATGCGGTCCCGATGGCGCCATCGCCGCCGACGCCTTGATACGAGAGGATTTGAGATGACCGACAACCCCGTCCGCACAACCCGCGAGGGTGGCATTCTGGAGGTCACGCTTGATCGCCCGAAGGCCAATGCCATTGATCTGGCCACCAGCCGCATCATGGGCGAGGTGTTCCGCGATTTCCGCGACGATCCCGATCTGCGGGTGGCGATCATCACCGGGGCCGGTGACAAGTTCTTCTGCCCCGGCTGGGATCTGAAGGCGGCGGCCGGCGGCGATGCGGTGGATGGCGACTACGGCGTCGGCGGCTTTGGCGGCTTGCAGGAGCTGCGCGGCCTGAACAAGCCGGTGATCGCGGCGGTCAACGGCATTTGCTGCGGTGGCGGGCTGGAATGGGCGCTGTCGGCGGATATCATTCTGGCCGCCGATCACGCCAGTTTCGCGCTGCCGGAAATCCGCTCGGGCACGGTGGCGGATGCGGCCAGCATCAAGCTGCCCAAGCGCATCCCCTATCACATCGCGATGGAAATGCTGCTGACCGGGCGCTGGCTGGATGCAGGCGAGGCGCATCGCTGGGGCTTCGTCAACCGGGTGGTGCCGGCGGCGGACCTGATGGATCAGGCGCGCGCGATGGCAGGGCTGCTGGCGAGCGGGCCGCCCCTGGTCTATGCCGCGATCAAGGAGATCGTGCGCGATGCCGAGGATGCCAAATTCCAGGATGCGATGAACCGGGTCACGCAGCGGCAATTGCAATCGGTCGATGTGCTGTACGGGTCTGACGACAATCTGGAAGGCGCGCGGGCCTTTGCCGAGAAACGCGATCCGGTCTGGACGGGGAAGTAACCTTCAGGCCCCCGACCCCGGGCGCACCAGCTTGCGGGTGGCCAGCAGGAGGTTGGTCTCGCTGGTGGCGACGCCGTCCAGCAGGCGGATCTGGCGCAGGATACCGTCCAGTTCTTCCAGATTGTCCGCGCCAAGTTCCACGATCAGATCCCATTTGCCGTTGGTGGTATGCACCGCCTCGACCGCCCGCATCGCTGCAAGCTGGCGGATCACCCGCTCGGTTCCGCGCCCTTCGATGGCGATCAGCATCAGCCCGCGCACCGGGGCATGGGCGGCATCGCCGCGCAAGATGGCGGTGAAACCGACGATCTCGCCGGACTCAATCAGACGGTCCAGCCGTGCGCGCACGGTGGTGCGTGACAGGGCCAGCCGGTCGGCCAGCGCCGATACCCCGGCGCGGCCATCACGGCGAAGCTCGGTGACAATGCGCTGATCGGTTTCATCCATAATGGTCAATGTTACTGGTCAAAACCATCAACTACCAGCAGAATTGAACAAAACACCGGATATTCGCTGGCCATACCGCAGGCTATTGTCACCGGAACCGCGAAACAGGGGGTATCCGTCATGGCCAGGAACTGCATCATCGTCGGCGCGCCGGTGGAAACCGGGGCCAGCCAGGCCGGTTGCCTGATGGGGCCGGATGCGTTTCGCACCGCCGGTCTGCGCCATGTGCTGGAAAGCCTTGGCCACCGGGTCGAGGACCGGGGCAATATCGCCCCCGATCCGGTCAGCCTGCCGGAGGGCGCGCTGCCCGGCACCCGCCACCCCGAGGCGATGATCGGCTGGACCTCGGCGCTGGCGGATGTGGCCGAAACCGTTTCCGCGGCCGGCTTCCCGATCTTTCTGGGCGGTGATCACAGCCTTGCCGCCGGCACGGTTTCCGGCGTGGCGCGCACCGCTGCCGCCAGGGGCAAGCCGCTGTTCGTGCTGTGGCTGGATGCGCATCCCGATCTGCATTCGCCGCACACCACTTCCAGCGGCAATCTGCATGGCGTGCCGGTGGCCTATTTCGCCGGGCTGGACGGCTTCCAGCCGCATTTTCCGCCGGTCACGGCACCGGTTGATCCTGCCAATATCTGCATGATGGGCATCCGCTCGGTCGATCCGGCGGAAAACACCCGGCTGGGCGATCTGGAGATTGATGTCTACGACATGCGTGCGCTGGACGAGTTGGGCGTGGTCGCACCGCTCAGGGCCTTTCTGGAGCGCGTGGCGGCGGCAGGCGGCATGCTGCATGTCAGCCTCGATGTCGATTTCCTGGACCCCGCGATTGCGCCTGCGGTGGGCACCACGGTGCCGGGCGGCGCCACCTTCCGCGAAGCGCATCTGATCATGGAGATGCTGTGCGACAGCGGGCTTGTGACCTCGCTGGACCTCGTGGAACTGAACCCGTTTCTCGATGAACGCGGCCGCACCGCGCAGTTGATGGTGGACCTGACCGCCAGCCTGCTGGGCAAGAAGGTGCTGGACCGCCCGACAAGGAGGTATTGAGATGCAGACCCCGTCGAACAAGGCGCTGGTGCCGTTTGTCTCAGTCGACAACATGATGAAGCTGATCCACCGGATCGGCATCGACACCATGCTGATCGGGCTGGCTGACTATATCGAACAGGATTTCCTGCGCTGGCCATCCTTCGACAAGACGCCGCGCGTCGCCAGCCATTCCGCCGAAGGGGTGATCGAACTGATGCCCACCAGCGACGGCGCGACCTATGGGTTCAAATATGTGAACGGCCATCCGAAAAACACCCGCGGCGGCTTGCAGACCGTCACCGCCTTCGGCCTTCTGGCGGATGTCGCCACCGGCTATCCGGTGCTGCTGACGGAAATGACCATCCTGACCGCGCTCAGAACCGCCGCGATGTCGGCGCTGGCGGCGAAATACCTGGCCCCGAAGAACGCAACCACGATGGCGATGATCGGCAATGGTGCGCAGTCGGAATTCCAGTGCCTGGCGTTCCGCGCCATTGTCGGCATCCGGACCGTGCGGCTTTACGATATCGACCCGGCGGCCACCGCCAAGGTCCGGCGCAATCTTGCGGGCAGCGGGCTGAATGTGATCGCCTGTGCTTCGGCGCAGGAGGCGGTTACCGGCGCGGACATCATCACCACCTGCACCGCCGACAAGGCCAATGCCACCATCTTGGGCGACAACATGGTCGGGGCCGGCGCCCATATCAACGCCATCGGCGGCGATTGTCCGGGCAAGACGGAACTGCACGCCGATATCCTGCACCGCGCCACGATCTTCGTCGAATACCCCGAGCAGACAAGGATCGAGGGCGAGATCCAGCAGCTTTCCCCGGATCACCCGGTCACCGAATTGTGGCAGGTGTTCAACGGCACCGCCAGGGGCCGGCAGAATGCGGATCAGGTGACGGTGTTTGATTCGGTCGGCTTCGCGGTCGAGGATTTCAGCGCCCTGCGCTACGTGCGCGACCATCTGGGCGAAACCGGTGCCTTTGTCGAGATCGACCTTCTGGCCGACCCCGACGATCCGCGCGATCTGTTCGGAATGCTGGGCCGCGCGGCACCCGCGATCAGCGCCGCCTGATGGCCGCCCTGGCTGACGTTGCGGCAATCGCGCCCCAATTGCCGCTTGATAAAACCCGTGTTTTGCAAGAGGGTGTGTCGGCTTCCGAAGGCGCACAAAAGATCACCAGGAAGGAAGGACAGCGATTGAACGACCGCCCCGCCGCATTGATTGCCGAGGACATTCACAAGAGCTTCGGCACGCTCGAAGTCCTGAAAGGGGTTTCGGTGACGGCGCATGAGGGCGACGTGATCTCGATCATCGGGTCTTCCGGTTCCGGCAAGTCGACCTTCCTCAGATGCATCAATTTTCTCAACACCCCCGACAGCGGCCGTATCGTGCTGGACGGCGAGGAAGTGATCGTGCGCAGCGACCGCAAGGGCCGCGCCATCGGTGCCGATGCCAGGCAGATCCAGCGCCTGCGCATGCAGCTTGGCTTCGTGTTCCAGAGCTTCAATCTGTGGTCGCACATGACCGTGCTCGGCAATGTCATGGAAGGGCCGGTGCAGGTGCTGGGCATTGACAAGGAAACCGCCCGCAAGGATGCGATGGCGGTTCTGGCCGAGGTCGGCATCGCGGAAAAGCACGATGCCTATCCCAGCCAGTTGTCGGGTGGCCAGCAACAGCGCGTCGCCATCGCCCGCGCCCTGGCGATGAAGCCGAAAGTTCTGCTGTTTGACGAACCGACATCCGCGCTCGATCCCGAACTGGTGGGCGAGGTGCTGCGTGTCATGCGGCATCTGGCGGATCAGGGCCGCACGATG